>NZ_BMKL01000001.1:1045000-1645000 GCF_014644315.1 Tsuneonella deserti
TCAGAGTGCGGCTTCGGCGTGGCTGTCGGCAACCTCGCCGCGGACGTCCATGCCCATTGCCATCTTGGCTGTGGTGAGAATTCCCTGGTCCGCTGCCCATAGTTCGGCATTGCCGAGGTCCATGCGGAGCATCAGCAGGTTGGGATCGTCCTTCCCTCCCGGGAAATAGGCTTCAACGAAATTGGACCACTGCTTGTCCAGCCGTTCGCGGCTGGTTTCTTCGGTCAGGTTGCCTTCGAAGCGCGCGAACATGTCGTGGTCCTTGCTCGCGAAAGTGCACGTCGCCGGGCCCATCTCGGCCAGGTGATTGTCCTTCGAGGTGAAGAACCAGATCGCGCTGTTGGCATCCTTGTCGAGTTGGGCGGTCATCACCACCGCATCGTTGGCGGTGCTTTGCAAGGACACGAAAACGAACGGCGAATCGGCGAACGCTTTCCAGAATTTCTGCTTCAGTTCCTCGGCATTGCCTTGGTCGTATTTCATCGTGATCTCCTTTCGAAATGCGAACGGAGCGAGGGAAAGGTTGTTCCGGTCGTTGCGAATCGGCCGACGATGGAACATAACCGGAACAGATGAGTCGTTTCCGCGCCATGTCCCTGCTTGCCGAGCCTGCCCAACCGCTTCTCTCCGGATCCGGTCTTGCGGCGGTTTCCTCACGTGCGAAGCGATGGCGGCCGGGGATCGCCGCCCCTTATCACAACGAGGTGTTCGCTCCGGGTGGTGAGGCATCGGGGGCGGCTGCCGCGCTGGCTTTTGCAATCGATGCCTTGCGTCATGCCGAAGCCGGACCTGCTGCCGAAGCGGAAGACCGCCGCGCGCTGTTGTGGGTGCAGGACAAGGCCGCTCTCCGGTTAGGTGGGCGCCCCTACCAACCGGGACTACCGGCAGCTTTCCGTCACCGGCTGGTGCACGTGGTCTGCGAAAAGCCCGAGGACGCGCTGTTTGCGCTCGAGGAAGGGTTGCGCTGCCGGGATGTCGCCGCAGTGATCGGCGAAGTCGCGGGCAATCCCCGGGCGCTCGATTTCACTGCTTCGCGCCGGCTTACACTGACATCGGAAAAGCACGGCGTTCCCCTGTGGCTGGTGCGTCTCGATGCCACCCATGACCTGTCGTCGGCGCGGATGCGGTGGAAAGTGCGCGCCGCGCCGTCCCCGCCGCCCCGCTGGAACGCGCAGGCTCCCGGCGCTCCCCACTGGCAGGCCGAACTGTTCCGCGCCCGTCAGCATCCCCCCGGTACATGGACCTTGAGCGATGAGCAGGACCGTCTCGCCGCCGCCAAAGTCACCACCGATGATACCGCCGACAGCGAATCCGCCGCGCCGTATCCTCTCGGCCTGGCTTTCGCGGCTGGCGATCGATCGCTGGCGGCTGGCTGAAGGCTGTGCGCCGGGGGAGGGCGCCGATGCCGAGCCGCTGGCGCTGATCACCGACACCGCGCACGGACCGCGCATCGATGCCGCCAACGATGCCGGTCTCGCGGCCGGTGCGCGCCCCGGCATGATGCTGGCGGACGCGCGTGCGCTGTGTCCGCAAATCGGGGTGAGCCCAAGCGATCCGGCAGGCAATCACGATTTCCTCGAGAAGCTGGCGCTGTGGGCGCTTCGCTGGGGTCCGTGGTCGGCGATGGACGCGCCCGATGGGCTGCTGGTCGATATCACCGCAGTCGCTCACCTGTTCGGTGGGGAAGCGAGGTTGGTTGCTGATGTGCAAGCCCGCTTCGCCTCGCGCGGACTGGCTGCCCATGTCGCCATCGCGCCGACTGCGGGGGCGGCATGGGCGCTGTCGCATTACGGACTGCCGGGCACGATTCTTGCCCCTTCGGATGACACTGCCGCACGCCTTGCCGACCTGCCGGTGGCGGCGTTGCGGCTCGACGGCGACGTGCTCGCGGTGCTGCGACGGCTTGGCCTCAAGCGTATTGGAGACATGACCGATCGGTTTGGCGAAAGCACGGGGCGCGATGCGCTGCATCGCCGTTTTCGCAACCGCAAGTCGCCCGGCGCCAATCCGCTTGTCCGGCTCGACCAATTGCTTGGCAAAGTGCCCGAGCCGCTCCTGCCGGTGGTGCCGACCACAATGCCTCTGGTCCAGCGCCGGCTGATGGAACCCATCCGGCATCGCGCCCTGCTCGATACCGTTGTCGCCGATCTCGCCGCCGACATGGCTCGCACGCTGGAAGGGCTGGGGCAGGGCGCCCGTCGGCTGGAACTGGGCATGTGGCGGATCGATGGCGAAGTGGTGATCCGTCGCCTGGAGCTGGCTGCCGCCACGCGCGAGGCGGCCCATATCGTCCGCCTGTTCGCCGCCCGGCTCGATGACGTCGATGCAGGCTTCGGAATCGAGACCGTCCGCCTGCGCGCCAGCTGGGCGGAACCGCTCGCGCTGGCTCAGGCCGATATCGAGGCGGCGGCGGAGGAGCATGGCACCAGTCTAGCCGCCTGTATCGACCGCCTGACTGTCCGCTTGGGGGCCAATGCGGTGCGCCGGCCGGTGGCCTATGCCAGCCATATCCCCGAACGTGCGCAGCGTTGGCAGCCGCCGCTGGAACCCGAGCCGGCCGCGCAGGGCGAACTGGCGTTCCATGCCCGTCCTCTCAAGCTGCTCGACCGGGCAGAGAAGATCGCGGTGCTCTATTCCACTCCCGATGGCTACCCGCGCGCTTTTCGCTGGCGCGGCCGGGTTCACGAGGTTGCCCGGGTCGAAGGCCCCGAACGGATCGCGCCCGAATGGTGGCGCGAGAAAGGCAACGCCCGCCTGCGCGACTATTACCGGATCGAGGACGAGGGGGGGCGCCGTTACTGGATCTATCGTCTCGGCCTGATCGGCGATGGACGCGGCGGCCCGCCCGACTGGTTCCTGCAGGGGCTATGCGCCTGACGCATCCTTAAGCTCCAGCGCATCGCCCATCGCGGCAGACGAAGCCGTATTGTCGAAGATGCACCACGCCGCGCTCCCGGTCCTTGCTGCTTCGTCAATGGTGGACGCATATGCCGCGATGCGATCGTGGTAGCTCGAACGGTACATCACCGGCGATCCGTGCAGCCGCCAGTAGGCGAGGCCGCTCCAGCCGCCGGGTTCCCCCGCGCCCGGATGGCGTGCGGGATCGGCTGCGACGCGCGCGACGCGCAGACCTGCCAGCAGGGCATCTGCCTCGTCGGTAAACCAGCTCTGATGGCGCGGCTCGCACGCGATCGCCGCATGACTGCGCACTGCCAGATCGGTGAAGAATGCGCGCGCGACCTGTGGATCGAGCGCCAGTTTCGGGGGCAACTGAACGAGCAGCACCGCCAGTTTTTCGCCCAGAGCCCCCACCTCGGCAAGAAAGGTGGCCAACGCTTCCTCATGGTCCGCCAGCTTGAGCTCGTGGGTGATCCGCTTGGGCACTTTGACCGAGAAGTGGAAGCCCGCCGGCACGCTGTCGCGCCACCGCTCCCAGGTCGAAACACGATGCGGGCGGTGGAAGGAACTGTTGATTTCTACCGCGTCAAACACGGCCGAGTAGCGTTCCAGGCTGCTGCCCACCGGGGGGAAGCGGTCCGCAGCCTCGCGCCCGATGCTCCATCCTGCGGTGCCGATGCGGGTCGATCCCATATGCGGCCAAATGCCCGACCCGTGCTGCGGTTGCCTCTTGGCGAATCTGTTGAAGGAACATATGTAGAACGAATGGGCCCGCAAACGATGATCGAAAAGCTCGGAATTCTCGCCGACGCGGCGAAGTACGATGCTTCCTGCGCCTCTTCGGGCACCACGAAACGCAATTCGAGTGGAGGCAAGGGCATCGGCTCGACCGAGGGGATGGGCATCTGCCATGCCTACGCGCCCGATGGCCGGTGTATCTCGCTGCTCAAGATCCTGCTGACCAATCACTGCGTGTTCGATTGCCATTATTGCATCAACCGCAAGAGCTCGAACGTGCGTCGGGCGCGGTTCACGCCGCAGGAAGTGGTGGACCTGACCCTGAGTTTCTACCGGCGCAATTACATCGAAGGGCTGTTTCTTTCCTCTGGCATCGTGAAGTCCTCCAATCACACGATGGAGCAACTCGTCGAAGTCGCGCGGATGCTGCGCGAGGAGCACGATTTCCGCGGCTACATTCACCTGAAGACCATTCCCGAGGCCGACCCGGAACTGGTCCACCAGGCGGGGCTTTATGCCGACCGGGTTTCCATCAACGTCGAGCTGCCCACCGATGCCGGGCTCGTCCGCCTCGCGCCAGACAAGAGCGCGCGCCAGATCGAAGGCGCGATGGGCAAGGTGAAGAGTGATATCGTCGAGGCGAAGGATGCGAAGAAGCGCTTCCAGCACGCACCGCGCTTTGCACCGGCCGGGCAATCGACCCAGATGATCGTCGGCGCCGATGCGGCGAGCGATGCCGACATTGTGGGCAAGGCCAGCCGGCTCTACGACAGCTTCGGGCTTCGCCGGGTCTATTACAGCGCATTCTCGCCAATCCCCGATGCGAGCGCGGTGCTGCCTTTGAAGCGCCCGCCGCTGATCCGCGAGCACCGGCTTTACCAGTCTGACTGGCTGATGCGGTTTTACGGTTACAAGCCGGCCGAGGTGATGCAGGCGACCGAGGCGGATGGAAACCTGCCGCTCGACATCGATCCCAAGCTGGCCTGGGCGCTCAAGTTTCGCGAGCGATTTCCGGTCGATGTCAACCGCGCTCCGAAGGAAGCGTTACTGCGCGTCCCGGGGCTGGGGGTGCGGGCGGTGCAGCGGATCCTTGCCAGCCGTCGCCACCGGACGATGCGCCTCGACGATGTCGCCAAGCTGACGGTGTCGATCGCCAAGGTGCGGCCTTTCATCGTCGCTGCCGACTGGCGGCCCGTTCTGCTGACGGACCGGGCGGACCTGCGCGCGCTGCTTGCTCCCAGGCAGGAGCAGCTCGAGCTGTTTGCGGCATGAGCGCGCCATTCCGCGACATGCGCCTGGCGCATACTTTCAACGTCACTTTGCCCGAATCCGACGACTTCGATTTCTGGCGCGAGCGGGCGCGTGCGCTCGTCCAGTGCGAAGTCCCGCCCGACCGGATCGCATGGGTCGAACCCGGTAGCTCAGGTGATCTTTTTTCGCATGGCGATCGCCGCCTGCCGGTGCCCCCTGCTGATGCCCCACCGGTGCGCGCGAGCAAGGCGTTCGTCCAGCTGGCGAAATCGGCGATTTGCCATTCGGAACCCGAACGCTTCGCACTGCTCTATCGTCTCCTGTGGCGGCTGCAGACGAATCCGCGACTCCTGGAGGATGGGGCGGATCCCGATGTGCGGCGGCTCGACGAACTCGCCCGCACGGTGCGGCGCGACATTCACAAGATGCGCGCCTTCGTGCGCTTCCGGCTGGTTGAGGGAGAGGCTCACGGCGAAGAGCATTACGTCGCGTGGTTCGAACCCGAACATCACATCCTGCGCGCCAATGCGGGTTTTTTCACGCGGCGGTTCGCCAACATGAAATGGTCGATCCTTACGCCGAGAGGATCGCTTCACTGGGACGGCCAGGTTCTGGAGGAAGGACCTCCTGCCGATCGGTCCGACGCGCCGGCGGGGGATGCCGCCGAAGACCTGTGGCGCAAATATTATGCGTCCATCTTCAATCCCGCGCGTTTGAAGATCGGGGCCATGCTCAAGGAGATGCCCCGCAAGTATTGGAAGAACATGCCCGAGGCGGCGCTCATTCCCGAGCTGGTTGCCGGGGCGCAGGCGCGGGAGTCGCAGATGGTCGCCGCCGGCACGCTGGACATGGGTGAACGGCCCGAAACGCTCGCCGCCATCGACAAGGCGATCCACGCCTGCCGGATGTGCCCTATCGGTCTGCTCGATAACAATGCGGTGATGGGCGAAGGACCGCGCGATGCCGCGCTGATGATCGTGGGCGAACAACCAGGCGACCAGGAGGACGAGAGCGGTCGTCCGTTCGTCGGCCCGGCCGGACAATTGCTCGATCGCCACCTTGAACGTGCCGGGATCGATCGGCGCAGCGCTTACGTCACCAATGCGGTCAAGCATTTCAAGTTCGTACAGCGTGGCAAGCGGCGATTGCATCAGTCGCCGACTGCCAAGGAGATCGATATCTGCCGCTGGTGGATGGAAGGCGAGCTGGCGATCGTGCAGCCGAAGCTGGTCCTTGCGATGGGCGCCAGCGCGGCGCGCGGAATGCTCGGCAAGACAGTGAGCATTTCAAAAGCCCGCGGTGCCCCGATGCCGCTCGAAGATGGCAGCGAATTGTGGGTGACCGCCCACCCGTCCTACCTGCTGCGTCTCGATGGTCCGGCGCGCGAGGAACAGGCACGCCTGTTCGATGCCGATCTGGCCGCGGTGAAGGAACGGCTCGAGGAACTCGCTGGGTGATCGCGTGCCGGAAAACGATCTCCTCATGCCGCGCCGGCGGATCGAGCTCGATCCCGATGGCATAGCCCCACCGCCGCGCAGCCCTTTCGTCGAGCTCGGCCTCGTCAGCAACTTCAGCTTTCTGCGCGGTGCATCCGATGCGGTGGATCTCGTGCTTACCGCCCATGCGCTCGGCTATGATGCGATCGGCATCGCAGACGTGAACTCGATGGCGGGCGTGGTGCGCGTGCATACCGAGGCAAAAACGCTGAAGATGCGGCCGGTTATCGGCTGCAGGCTGGAAACGGTCGAAGGTCTCGCGTTCCTTGCCTATCCCGTGGACCGCGCCGCTTACGGTCGTCTGTGCAGGCTGATCAGCGCCGGGCGCATGCGCACGCTGGAGGGGGAGTGGCAGGGCAAGGGGGTATGCGAGATCGATCTCGCCATGCTCGCCTCGCATGCGGAGGGGGTGCAGCTTGTCCTGCTACCCCCCGATGACCTGGCGCGGACGTTCACCGTTCCGGCCTGGAACAGCAACGTGGTGGCTCTCGCCGGCGGAGCGGCGCAAGACAGTGTCACCGGCGAGTTCCAGCACATTATCAGACACCTGGCTGCGGGCCTTCCAACGTTGCGCCATCTTGCCGCCAGCTATCTTCATACCGGCGACGATATCGCCCGGATCGACCGGCTCGACGCCATGGGGCGCGAGAACGGGATGATGCTGCTCGCCACCAACGACGTGCATTACCACGCGCCCGAGCGTCGTCCGTTGCAGGATGTAATGGTGGCGATCCGGCACAAGACCACCGTGGATCAGGCGGGGCACCTGCTGTTCGGCAATGCCGAGCGGCACCTGAAATCGCCGCGCGAAATGCAGGTCCTGTTCGCCCGCTGGCCGCACGCCATCGTGGCGGCACGCGAAGTGGCCGATGCCTGCGCCTTCACCTTGGACGAACTCAAGTACGAATATCCGGAAGAGATCTATCCCGACGGCATGACGCCACAGGAGTACCTGTCGAGCGAGACGTGGAAAGGTGCGGAATGGCGCTATCCCAATGGTTTGCCCGACAGCGTTCGCAGTACGATCGAACGCGAGCTGGCTCTGATCGGCAAGCTCGACCTCGCGCGCTACTTCCTCACCATCAAGGACATCGTCGATTACGCCCGGCACGAGGTCCAGCCGCCCATTCTGTGCCAGGGGCGCGGTTCGGCGGCGAACTCGGCGGTCTGCTATTGCCTCGGCATCACCAACGTGGATCCCGCCAAGCACCAACTCCTGTTCGATCGCTTCATCTCCGAGGAACGGAAGGAGCCGCCTGACATCGACGTCGATTTCGAGCACGAGCGGCGCGAGGAGGTGATTCAGCACATCTATGCGAAATACGGTCGCGAGCGCGCGGGCCTATGCGCCACGGTGATCCACTACCGCCCCCGCATGGCGATCCGTGAGGTCGGAAAGGCTATGGGACTGTCCGAAGACGTCACCAGCGCGCTCGCGCGCACCGTGTGGGGCGGGTGGGGCAAGGAAATCGGCGAGCGCCATGTTGAGGAAACGGGCCTCGACGTGAGCGATCCGCACCTGCGGCGCGTTCTCAAGCTGACCGAGCAAATGATTGGTATGCCACGGCATTTATCCCAGCACGTCGGCGGCTTCATCCTTACCGAGCGAGCGCTGACCGAAACCGTGCCGATCGGTAACGGCGCAATGCCCGATCGCAGCTTCATCGAATGGGACAAGGACGACATCGAGGCGCTCGGCATCCTCAAGGTCGACGTGCTCGCGCTGGGCATGCTGACTTGCATCAGGAAGTGTCTCGATCTGCTTGAAGAAACGCATGGCCGCCGCCTGACGCTCGCCACCGTTCCGCGCGAGGATCCCGAAACGTACGCGATGCTGCGCAAGGGGGATTCGCTCGGCGTGTTCCAGGTCGAAAGCCGCGCGCAGATGAACATGCTGCCCCGTTTGCGGCCACGCGAGTTCTACGATCTGGTCATCCAGGTCGCGATCGTGCGCCCGGGTCCGATTCAGGGGGACATGGTCCACCCCTATCTCAAGCGGCGCCGAGGTGCCGAGCAGGTGGTGATCCCCGCGCCCGGTCCCGCGCACGGGCCGCCTGACGAGCTGTCGAGCATCCTCGAACGCACGCTGGGCGTGCCGATCTTTCAGGAACAGGCGATGAAGATCGCCCTCGACGCGGCGAAGTTCTCGTCCGCCGAGGCCAACCGCCTGCGCAAGGCGATGGCGACCTTCCGCAGCCGCGGGATGGTGGACGAGTTGCAGGACATGATGGTCGAGCGGATGGTCCACCGCGGTTATGACCGCGAATTTGCCCAGCGCTGCTTCAACCAGATTCGCGGCTTCGGCGAATACGGCTTTCCCGAAAGTCACGCGGCGAGCTTCGCGCACCTCGTTTATGTCTCGAGCTGGCTCAAATGCCACTTCCCCGCCGCGTTCGCCTGCGCATTGCTCAACTCGCAACCGATGGGCTTCTACGCCCCCGCGCAGATCGTGCGTGATGCGGCCGAACACGGGGTTCGCGTGCTGCCGGTGGACGTCAACGACAGCGAGTGGGACTGCACGCTGGAGGGACTTGGCGCGGGAAGCGCCTCGGCAGAGGACAACGGCCGTCTCGACCGGCACATTGCGCTCCGGCTCGGTCTGCGACAGATCGACGGCTTGCCCGAACACGTGGCCGCCCGGCTGATCGCCGCCCGGGCGGAGCTTGGACCTTTTGCCGATGTCGCGAGCCTGCGTGACCGGGCGGGATTAAGCCCCGCCCATATCGAGCGCCTCGCCAGTGCCGATGCGTTCCAGTCGCTCCATCTGCCGCGCCGCCAGGCCCTGTGGGACGCACGCAGTCTCGTCGGCGGACCTGACTTGCCGCTGTTCGCCTTTGCGCAATCACGGGATGAGGGCGCCGAAGTCCGGCCCACCGCCCTCCCGCGCATGCCGCTGTCGGAAGAAGTCGTCGCCGATTACCAGACCACCCGCCTCAGCCTGAAAGCGCATCCGATGGCGTTCCTGCGCGCCAGCCTGGTCGAGCGGGGCTTCGTGCGCGCGGCAGATCTGCGATCGCGCAAGTTCCGCTCGATGGTCCAGGTTGCCGGCGTAGTGCTGATCCGCCAGCGGCCGGGCAGCGCCAAGGGCGTGTGCTTCATCACGCTGGAAGACGAGACCGGGGTGATCAACCTGGTGGTCTGGCCGGACCTCAAGGACAAGCAGCGCAAGGTGGTTATGGGATCCCGCCTGATGGAGGTGCGCGGCCGTGTCGAATACGACGATGAGGTGATCCACGTGATCGCCCACCACATGACCGATGCGACACACGAGCTTCACCGTCTGTCGGACGAGCTCATCAAGACCCCGATCGCGCGCGCCGACCACTGCAACAACCCGCTGCCCCCCGGGTTCGGTCCGACCGGTAACTTGCGCGATGGCAAGGATGACCCGCACCGGCCGGTCGAACCTTGGCAGCCTCCGGGGCCCAACAACCGCGAGTGCGGCTTTACTGGAGGCCACCCGCGCGATGTCCGCATCGTGCCAAAGCTCATGCCGTTGCCCCCGTCGCGGGATTTCCACTAGGCTCGTACCATTGCAGAACACCCAAGCGCGCTGAGGCGGCCCGGCGCGCCTGTAGCTCGACCAGAGCTATTGGACTTCCGTCCCGTCCGCCGGCCAGCGCCAATAGGCGCCGGATCCTTGCGCTGCTTGCGTGCGGCGCCGCGATGGGGCAACGGGCGCACCGCGCGCAGGCGCACAACAAGAACAAACGGAGTATCGCTGGTGTTCGACTGGTTTCGCCGCCTGGTTCCGAGTTCCGCCGACTTCTTCGTTCTGTTCGAACGACACTCCAGGGCTACCGTCGCTGCCGGCGAGGCGCTGGCGCAGCTCGTTCGCGGAGAGGGGGACCGCATGGGCCTCGTCGCTACGATTCGTGACCGTGAGCACGATGCGGACGACATCATCCGCGAGGTGCTGACGGAAGTCCGCCAGACGTTCCTTACCCCATTCGATCGCGGTGCGATCACCGGGCTGATCGCGGCGATGGACGACGTGACGGACGAGATCCAGTCCTGCGCCTCGGCCATCGAGACTTACGATTTCGACGATTTCGCGCCGGATATGCGCGAGATGGCGGCCCACATCTGCCGGGCTCTTCACAAGATCGACGAGGCGCTGCCGCTGCTGCGCGACGTGCCGCGGAACGGGAAGCGACTGCACGAGCTGACCGGCGAGATCGTCACAGCAGAAGGCGAGGTCGATATCATTCATACCCGCGGGCTCAAGGCCAACTTCGCCGCCGCCATGAGCAGCGGCCAGACGGTGCCCTTCATCGTCAACCGGGAGATCTTCAAGCACCTGGAGAAGATCGCCGACGCGTTCGAGGACGTCGCCAACCAGATCGACGGCATCGTCATCGATTACGCCTGAAGGGGCGCCGGACATGCACGAACTCGCCTTGCCGCTGCTCGTCGCGCTGATAGCTCTGGCGCTGGCGTTCGATTTCCTGAACGGGCTGCACGATGCGGCCAACTCGATCGCGACGGTGGTTTCGACCCAGCTCCTCTCGCCGCTGATGGCCGTGCTCTTCGCCGCGGCGGGCAACTTCCTCGCTTACTGGATTGTCGGGCTGCACGTAGCCGAGACGGTGGGGAAGGGAATTGTCGACAAGGAAATCGTTACTCCGGCAGTCGTGTTCGGCGCGCTGATCGGTGCAATGTTCTGGAACGTGGTCACCTGGATCAAGGGAATCCCTTCTTCGTCGAGCCATGCGCTGATCGGTGGGTTGCTGGGCGCCGGGATCGCAGCGAGCGGCTTTGGGGCAATACAGGCCGAAGGTACCATCAAGACGCTTGTGGCCATTTTCCTGTCACCGATGCTCGGCTTCGTCATCGCGATGGCTTTGATGCTTCTGACGAGCGTGCTGTTCCAGCGTTCCACTCCGCGAAAGGCGAGCAACACGTTCAAGGTGCTGCACCTGTTCTCTTCGGCTGCCTACTCGATCAGCCATGGCGGCAACGATGCTCAGAAGACGATGGGCATCATTGCCGTCCTGCTCTATTCGACAGGGCATCTTGGAGGTGAGTTCCACGTTCCCGAATGGGTCGTGCTGAGCTGCTATGCGGCGATTTCGCTCGGCACGCTTTCAGGGGGCTGGCGCATCATCCGCACGATGGGCACCGGACTCACCAAGCTCAACCACCATTCCGGGTTTTGCGCCTCCACGGCGGGTTCCATCGTGGTGTTCGGCGCCAGCGCGATGGGCATTCCTGTGTCGACGACTCATGCGATCACGGGAAGCGTTGTCGGCACCGGCGCGGCGCGACGTACTAGCGCCGTACGCTGGACCGTTGCGACGCGGGTGGTCACGGCGTGGTTCATCACCATTCCGGCAAGCGGCCTGGTCGGAGCGGCGTTTTACCTGCTCACGCGGCTGTTCTGATCGCTCGAAGAAATCCCCTCCTACCGGAGGGAGGTTGGTGACCCCTACGGGAATCGAACCCGTGTTTCAGCCGTGAGAGGGCCGCGTCCTAACCGCTAGACGAAGGGGCCATCCTGCTGGACGGCGCTGCTTTCCGATGGTGACCCCTACGGGAATCGAACCCGTGTTTCAGCCGTGAAAGGGCCGCGTCCTAACCGCTAGACGAAGGGGCCACGCCCGGAAGCGTGGCGGGCGCATTAGGGTGGAGGGGGTGCCCGGTCAAGCCTGTCTCGACGTCAATCGACCGGCGGGGCACAACAACCGGATATCGCAGAGGCCGGGCCCCCTGTTCGGGTGCTAGTCGGCCCAGGCGGCATCATCGACATGAAGCTCCGCCTGCGGACGGTCTCCCCAGTCGTCGATCTTGGCGCGGCCCGCCAACCACAGTCTTCGCCCGCTCGATCCGTGCACCAGTGCCTGACCCAGAGGGCTTTCGGCAGCGCGAAAGGCGATCGCCTTGAAGGTCCTTCCATCGGAACCGCTGGCAACAAGCCGGACGTGGTCCGTACCCACTACCTCCGCCCGCACCAGCCGCACGGGCCCAACCGCGATCCGGGGGCCGGGCCAGCCCATTCCAAACGGCCCCGCGCGCTCAAGTGCTTCCACCAGCTCAGGCGTCAGCCCACCCGGGGCGAGCGCCAGATCCATTGGCATCGTGCCGCTCTCCATTGCCCGTGCCACCTGCGCGCCAAGGCGGGCGTCAAGCCAGTCGGCCAAGGCGCCGAGCTTGTCCGCTTCGATCGTCAGGCCCGCCGCCATCGCGTGACCGCCGCCTGCGACCAACAGACCTTCTTCGCGCGCTGCTATGATCGCAGCGCCGAGATCGATGCCCGCGATCGAGCGTCCGGAGCCCTTGCCCGTCCCTTCATCAAGCGCGATGACAACCGCGGGCTTGCCGGTCTTTTCCTTGATCCGGCCGGCGACGATGCCGATCACGCCCGGATGCCAGCCGTGTCCGGCCAGCACGTGCACTGCGCGATTGTGCTGCCCGTCCAGCAAAGCCTCCGCCGCCGCCTGCACTTCGGCCTCGATGGCGCGACGCTCTTCGTTGAGGGCCGAAAGCTGCTGGGCGATGGCGGAGGCTTCGTCAGGATCGTCCGTCGTCAGCAGCCTCACGCCAAGGGTCGATTCGCCTACTCGGCCGCCAGCATTGATGCGCGGGCCGAGCGCGAAGCCCAGGTCGCTGCAGACTGGTGCGCGCTTCAACCTGCTTGCGTCGATCAGCGCTGCCATCCCGATATTACCGCGCCGGGCCATGACTTTCAGGCCCTGTGCGACGAAGGCGCGGTTGAGTCCGCGGATTTGGGCCACGTCTGCGACGGTTCCGAGCGCGACGAGGTCGAGCAGGCTCATCAAATCCGGCTCGGCGCGATCCTTGAAATGGCCGTACGAGCGCAGCGTGCGAACCAGCGCGACCCCAAGGACGAATGCCACACCGACCGCCGCGAGGTGGCCATGCGCGGCGCCTATCTCGCCTTCGTCCAGCCGATTGGGATTCACCAGTGCAGCCGCGAGTGGCAATTCGTGCGCGCACTTGTGATGGTCCACGACGATTACGTCCACGCCGGCCGCGTGCGCCTGCGCCAGCGCATCATGCGCCATCGCTCCGCAATCGACCGTGACGATCAGGCTGGAGCCTTCTTCCGCCAGTCGCACCAGTGCCTCGCCACTCGGTCCGTAACCCTCGAGCAGTCTGTCGGGGATGTAGTAGCGGGCGCCGTGCCCCACCATCCGCAGGAGCCGGATCAGCAACGCCGCGCTCGTCGCTCCATCGACGTCATAGTCGCCGTACACGGTGATGGTCTCGCCGCCCATCACCGCTTGCGCCAGCCTTTCGGCTGCCGCGTCCATGTCGCGAAAGTGGGAAGGGTCGGGCAGGAAGGCTCGCATCGTCGGGTTGCGGTGACGATCGAGGTCATCGCGCTCCACTCCCCGGGAGAGAAGGAGTTGGGTCACGATGTCGTCGAGCAGCCCCGCGCCCCATTGCGCGCTCACGTCCATGTTGCCGCCGCGCCAGTGCCAGGCTTTTCCGGATAAAGATCGGTCGACGCCAAAGACGTGGTTAAGGGAGCGAGTAGGCATTCCGCTCACCTATCCGACCCCGGCGCGGGCGGCAAACCCGCTCGTGGTTGACAACCGGCACCCAGGGGCGATGGTTACCTGTGGAGCGCCATTTGTTGATCGTCTGGCACAGCCGCACCGGCGCGGCGGAGGCCATGGCCCGCGCGGCATTCGAGGCTGCGGAGGGACGTGCGCGAATTCTACCTGCGTACGAGACGCAGCCCGAAGATCTGTTGTCCGCCAGCGGGTACCTGTTCGCCTGCCCCGAAAACCTGGCCAGCATGAGCGGCCTTATGAAGGAGATGTTTGACCGCTGCTATTATCCGGTACTGGGGCGGTTGGAGGGACGCGGCTACGCTACGATGATTGCGGCCGGATCGGACGGCAAAGGCGCCGAGCGGCAGATCGACCGGATCGCCACCGGCTGGCGGCTGCGCAGGGTGGCCGACGGAATCATCGTGAATCTCTCAGCCCAGACTCCCGAGGCAATTCTTGCACCGAAGTCGATCCCGGACCCGGACCTGCAAGCCTGTCGGGTTCTGGGTTGTGCCTTGGCCGAAGGCCTGATGTTAGGCGTCTTTTAGGCGGACTGCCCCGAATCGGAGCGATCTCCTTGTACGAGACTCGACGAAGCGCCTGTATTACTGCACAAAAATTGGCTGGGGGTTTAGTCGAAAAGGGTTGTTTCGATTCCGGGTAGGGATAACGCGCCGACCGTTGCGGAAGATGGAGCTCTTCTGCTGCTGTTCCCCGCCGGGGAGCGGCCGGGCGTAGCCTTGCTCCGGGAAGTCGTCCGCGGCAGCAGGCGGCTCTCTCTGACCGGCGTGCTGGGCGGCAAGGTTGCGGACGAGTTCGAGGGGTTGGAGCTTCTGAGCAACGGGATGACCTACGATCTTGTCGGGGCATCACCGGGGCGGTCATTCGAAGTTCCTGTTCCCATCTACCGGTTCGGCCTGCCTCCCGACACTACTATCGAGGGTTCCGAGGCGCTTTGCATCTATCCGGGACCGCACCTTGCATCGGGCGCCCGCACGGTTCCGGTCGTTCGCACGATGATGAGCGTTGCGGCGATGATCGTTGCCCACTTGCCCCGCCTGCAGGCGATTTCGTGGCCTGCTGCCCGAACAGTTATCGGGGTCGACTTCTTCGTTTCGATCATGACCGCCTGGACTGCTGGGGGCGCCTTTCCCGCGTTGGGGCTCACCGCCTTTGCTGCCGATGCCGACGGAAGCTTACGCAGCGAAGGTCTTGCTTTCTTCACCGGACAGGAACTGCGGATCGAGCCCGCCCTTGCGAAGGATAAGGCGGCTGCCACGCGGCTCGGAATTCGATTGGTCAACCAACTTGTGGGCCGAGGAAGGCTGGAGAGCGCCGAAGCCATCCTTGGACCAGCCGGAGAGAGGCTGACGCTCGAGCCTGTGGAAAGGGACCGCGTAATCGGTGTGCGCCGCAGGTGAGAGAAAGCTGCAGTCTCGTTCGAAGCAATCGTCAGTGAGCGGGCCAGTCGGCGCCCGCGCCAGACTTCCCTTTCGTGCAGTAAACCGCCGCAACAGTGCGAGTTACGATCCCGGACTGCAGCGGCATCACCTGCTGCCGTGCCAACTGCGGACCCGGGGCTGTTTCACGAAGATGTTCTCCCTGCTCGATCCGCTGAGGCTGGGGTTCGACGATTTTCGCCGAAACGGCATGCTGCTGCCGGCACGGAGCGAGGCGGCTCGGCGGCTTGGTCTGCCCTTACATCGCGGCCCTCATCGGGATTACAACGCGATGGTCATGGCCCGCGTCGGCCAGATCGAGGCCGCATGGTCCACGCGTTCACTCCGATCGTCGCGCGAGGCGGGCGAGGAGGCATTGTTCCGGCTGGGATTGCTGCAGCAAACCTTGCGCCGGCGCCTCCTAGACCCTCCCGGCCGGCCACTGCTTCTCAACCGCCACGATCCCGTGGGCACGGGGGTTCGACTTTGCCGAACTCGACGCGATGGCCGACGCGCTATGGGACGGTACTCAGATCATCCTGGCCGAAAGCTCGACCTTGGCGCGTTGATACTCGGCTTCGAGCCGGTCCACCCGCTCGGCGACACTTTCAACCGCCTGCACCATGCCGACACCTTGACCCGAGCCCCAGATATCTTTCCACGCCTTGGCTTCGGTATTGCCGCCCGAGCCGAAGTTCATCGCCGATGGATCGCTGACCGGCAGGTTGTCCGGGTCCATCCCTGCGGCCTCGATCGAGGAGCGCAGGTAATTGCCGTGTACTCCTGTAAAAAGGTTGGAATAGACGATCCCGTCGGCGCGTGCCTCGACGATGGCTTCCTTGTAGCGCTGGTCGGCATTCGCCTCGTGCGTGGCAATCCAGGGAGAGCCGATGTAGGCGAAGTCCGCTCCCATTGCCTGGGCGGCAAGCACCGATCGGCCATGTGAGATCGCGCCCGACAACGCGACGAGGCCATCGAACCAGCTGCGGATCTCTTGCATCAGCGCGAACGGCGACAGCGTGCCTGCGTGCCCGCCTGCGCCGGCGGCCACCGGGATGAGCCCCGTAGCGCCTTTCTCGATCGCCTTGCGAGCGAAGCGGTCGTTGATCACGTCGTGCAGCGTGATTCCACCCCAACCGGCCACCGCGGCGAACACATCCTCGCGCGCACCCAGCGACGTGATCACCATCGGCACCTGCCACTTGGCGCAAACCTCCATGTCCTCGTCGAGCCGGTTGTTCGACTTGTGGACGATCTGGTTGACCGCGTAGGGTGCCGCGGGACGGTCCGGATTGTCGCGATTGTGCGCCGCCAGTTCCTCGGTGATCCGGTGGAGCCATTCGTCGAGCACCCCCGATGGCCGCGCGTTCAGCGCCGGGAAGCTGCCGACAATACCCGCCTTGCACTGGGCAATCACCAGTTCGGGTCCCGATACGATGAACAGCGGCGAGCCGATGACAGGCAGGCGCAGGCGATCGAACGGGGCGGGCAGGTTGGTCGGCATAGTGCGCGCAACTCCGGTTGCTGATTGAAACCTGAGCCGTGCCTATCCTGCCGCGCCCCGGCTGTCGAGCGTCACCCGGGCAGCAGGTGTTCCAGGCCATAGACCCGCGCGGCTGTGCCCGCGAACAGGTCGCGCTTTTCGGCGTCCGAAGCGCCGATGACGAGGCGTTTGAAGGCGTTCCACAGCACCGGGTAGCTCGCGCCCCAGCGATCGACCGGGTAATTGCTCTCGAACATCGAACGCGATGGGCCGAACGCCTCGATGCACGTTTCGATATACGGCCGCCACATCGCGGCAAGCGTCTCAGAGCCGAGGCCCTTGGCCGGGCCTTCGTCGGGCAACTGGCAGAACGCCATCGCCAGTCCGCCCAGCTTGACGGTGACGTTCTGGCATTCGGCGATCGAGCGGACCGCATGACGCCAACGGTCGAAATGCTCGGGCAGCTTGCCGCGATAGCTGGCGATGCCCAGAGGCGTGCCGCAGTGATCCAGCACGATCGGTTGATCGGGGAAGGCGCGCGCGAGATCGAGCACGTCCTCGAGTTGGGGCTCGAGCAGCCAGGCGTCGAAAGTCAGCCCACGCTTGCCGAGCTCGGCAAATCCTTCGCGGAATGCGGCATCGCGGTAGAGCCCCTGGGGTGCATGGAACGGAGGGCCGAGCACTTCGGGATCGGCGTCCCACGCGGCGGCATGGCGAATGCCGACGAAGCGGTGGCTTGCCGCATGCAGCGCGTCGAGCACCTCGCCCGCGCGCGCGCCGAGCGTGAGATCGGCATGGCCGACGATCGCGGCGCAGGGCCTGTAGTCGCCGTATAGTCCGCTCGCCCCCTGGGCGGCGACACCGTTGACGAATTCGACCTCACCGACAACCTTCAGTTCCTCGCTCCGGCTGCCGTCGTAGAACGCGCCGCATTCCATGAACACGGTGCCGACCACGTTGTGACCCGACTGGGTATCTGCGTGGAGCTGGTCGAACGTGTAGTACGCCGCGCCGACCAGCGCCTCGAGGAAGTCGTGCCGAGGCTCGGGAAACGCGGGAATGACCGGCCGCAAGTCCCACAAGTGGTGATGCGGATCGATGATCGGCAGCTCGGGTTCGATGATCGCTTCGGTCATGCGCACAACTCCCTCAGTTCAAAGCTTTTGTAGGATCGGTGGACCACATGGACCACAGTCCTGGAGAAAGTTTCCAGGACAGCTCGCTGGCCGCTTCAGGCGCGCGGATTGGATCACATTCGGTCATTGCGCACATCTATGCAGAAACGGGCTGGGTAGGAAAGCGGGCTGCGGCGCCGTGGATCTGCTCTGCAGGGGCCCGAACCCCTTTTTCCTGCGAGGACCTGCACGCCGCGAAGCGGGACCGCAGCGCCATGCGCCCGTCACGCCATCGGACTAGTCGATCGCGGCATGGGGTAGGTTGCCCGCGCTGCGGCATTAGTAACGCCCGTGGAGGTGGCCCCCGCGGCCTCTGACCCGGTGGCGAGCCGACCGGGGAGGCTCCCGATTACAGCCTGACTTACGTGCGCTTAGCCATCACCGTCGTTCAACTCCCACCGCGGAATTCGCGGCGCTCAGCACCGCGCGCACACTGGCGGTGGCGATGTCGGTGTCGATCCCGCAACCCCAGACACGCTCGCCGGAAGGCAGCGCGCAGAGGATGTAGGCGGCCGCCCGCGCGTCGGAGCCGGTGGACAGCGCATGCTCCGAATAATCGAGCACCTCGAGCTCCACTTCGAAGGCGTCCTTCAAGGTCGCCACAACGGACGAGATCAAGCCGTTGCCGCGCCCGCTGACCGATTGGGCGCGCCCTGCCACCTCGATCGTGCCTGCGAACACTCGGGTGCCGTCGGCGGCGCGGGTTTCCTCGTAACCGACCAGTTCGAAATGATCGCCCGGCGTCTGGACATGGTAGGCGGCGCGGAAGGCCCGCCAGATGTCGGAGGCGTTGAGCTCGCGGCCCAGTTCGTCGGCCATGCGCTGGACGTGCTTCGAGAAATCGGCCTGCATCGCCTTGGGCAACTTGAGGCCCTGGTCCTGCTCTAGCACCCAGGCGAAGCCGCCTTTGCCGGATTGCGAGTTGACCCGGATGACCGCTTCGTAGTTGCGGCCCAGGTCGGCCGGGTCGATCGGCAGATACGGCACGCGCCAACGTTCGTCGTTCTGGCGCTGGCGCGCTTCGAAGCCCTTCTTGATGGCGTCCTGGTGGCTGCCGGAGAAGGCCGTGAACACCAGTTCTCCGCCGTAGGGATGCCGCTGGTGAACCGGAATCTGGTTGCAGTATTCCACGGTCTCGATGATCCGGTCGATGTTGGAGAAATCGAGCGCGGGATCAACGCCTTGCGTGTACATGTTGAGAGCGACTGTCACCAGGCAGCAGTTGCCAGTGCGCTCGCCGTTGCCGAACAGGCAGCCTTCCACGCGGTCCGCGCCCGCCATCAGGCCGAGTTCGGCGGCGGCAACGCCCGTGCCGCGGTCGTTATGGGTGTGGAGGGAGATCACCGCCCGCTCCCGCCCGGGCAGGTTGCGGCAGAAGTATTCGATCTGGTCGGCGTAGATATTGGGCGTCGCCGCCTCGACCGTGGCCGGCAGGTTGAGGATGATCGGCTTGTCCGCAGTCGGCTGCAGCACCTCCATCACCGCCTCGCAGACCTCGATGCTGAAATCGAGCTCTGCGGTGGAGAACGTCTCCGGGCTGTATTCGAACTGCCAGTCGGTGCCAGGGCGCTTCGCCGCCTCGTCGCGCAGGATCCTGGCGCCCTCGACCGCGATCTGGCGCACCTCGTCCTTGCTCATGCGAAAGACGATCTCGCGCCAGGCGGGGCTGACGGCGTTGTAGAGGTGCACGATCGCCGAGCGCGCGCCTTCGAGGCTTTCGAACGAGGTGCGGATGAGATCGGCACGGCTCTGCGTGAGGACCTGGACGGTCACATCGTCGGGAATGCGGCCCGAGCGGACGAGGCCGAAGATGAAATCGAACTCGGTCGCTCCCGCACTGGGGAAGCCTACCTCGATCTCCTTCACCCCTATCTCGACCAGCAGGTCGAAGAAGCGGTTTTTCTTCACCGCGTCCATCGGATCGACAATCGCCTGGTTGCCGTCTCGCAGGTCGGTCGAGAGCCAGCGCGGCGGGGTGGTGATCGTCCGGGACGGCCACTGGCGGTCAGCCAGCGGAACTTGCGGGAAGGGGCTGTACTTGACGCTCGGATTGCGGAGCATGGACATGGCGGAACTCGCGACGCTTCGACTGTGGGGCGGGTGGCCAATCGGCCAGTTACCCTTGGGAGCGCCCGGCGGGCCCCATTTGGCCGCGCGTCAGGTCACGCCCAAGGGCGGATAAGTCGAAGCAGGTCTAGCGCGCGACGGGCCACGCCATGCTGCATGCGCGAAAAGACGCGCCGCCGCAAATGTTACAATTGCAACCGCTTCAGCCGCAACGAGCGGAGCGGATGACGTCGGTTCCCTTTTCCATCGTTACGTTGAGACGATCGGAGCGGTAGTCCATCGTCACGACGCTGTCGGGATAGAGCCAGCGTATCGACTTCGCGCCGGTCGCGGCTTGGACCGCGGCGCGCACCTCGGGAGTCGCTTTCTTGCCGAACCAGGCGTTCGCCTTGTCCGCGCGGCAGGCATTGGCAGGCGGCTCGGCGGCGGGCTCAGGCTCGCCGGCCGTCCTTTCGAACGCGGCGGTGAGATCCAGCTCGACCTCATCGGATACCAAGGGGATGCCGGTGGTGATGCCGAAATCGCTCCGCTTGATGAGGGCGCGTCCCGAAAACCCGACAGTCTCCTTGCCCATCATTGACCCGGCCCCGGTGAACCGCGCCTGGATCGCCACCGGGCGGGTATGTCCGTTTAGCGTCAGGTCGCCGACGATATATGCGCCAAGCCCGTCGACGCTTGGCGAAACGCTGGTCGAGACGAAGCGCGCGGGCTGCGGGGAGGGGCCGAAGAAGTCGGGCTTGCCGCCGTCCTTGCCCGGACGCAGCAAGTGGTCGTGCAGACCCTGGCTCGCGACGACGGGAGCGATCGGGATCGTCACGTCCACCTTGGCCGCGGCCGGGTGCGCCGGATCGAGCGTGAGCGTGCCGGTCACGTCTCCGAACAATCCGAAATAGTCGCTGAAGCCGAGGTGATCGACCCGCCAGCCGACGAGAGTGTGATTGGGATCCGCCTGGTAGGTCCCGCCAGTCACGCGCGAGACATCCATCGCTCCCGGCTTTTCGGTCGGCATCTGGGCGACCGCGACACTGCCGAGGGCGGCAGCGGCGAGGAGTGTGATCGGCAGCAATCGGGGCATCGGCAATCTCCGGCAATGAGGCCGAAGATTGCCGCCGAAACGTGCCCAAGTCCACCGCGTGCTAGTTGACCTCCTTGTCCACCAGCTTGTTCTTGCCGATCCACGGCATCATCGCGCGCAGCTTGGCGCCGACCTGCTCGATCGGATGCGCCGCGGCGGCCTTGCGCGCGGCCTTGAGCTCAGGCTGGCCGGCGCGGTTGTCGAGCACGAAGTTCTTCACGAACCGGCCCGCCTGGATATCGGCCAGAACGCGCTTCATCTCGGCCTTGGTCTCGGCGGTGATGATGCGGGGACCGGTGGTGATGTCGCCGTATTCGGCGGTGTTGCTGATCGAATAGCGCATGTTGGCGATACCGCCTTCATACAGCAGGTCGACGATCAACTTGGTTTCGTGGAGGCACTCGAAATAGGCCATCTCGGGCGCGTAGCCGGCCTCGACCAGCGTCTCGAACCCTGCCTGGATCAGGTGGGTTATGCCGCCGCACAAGACCGCCTGCTCGCCGAACAGGTCGGTCTCGCACTCTTCCTTGAAGTTGGTTTCGATCACCCCGGAACGCGCGCCGCCGAGGCCGCTGGCATAGGCGAGCGCAATGTCGTGCGCGTTGCCGGTCGCGTCCTGGTGGACCGCGATGAGGCAGGGCACGCCGCCGCCACGCTGGTATTCGCTGCGCACAGTATGACCGGGGCCTTTGGGCGCGATCATGATCACGTCGATATCGGCAGGGGGCTCGATCAGGCCAAAGTGGACGTTGAGCCCGTGCGCGAACGCGAGCGCGCTGCCGGGCTTCATGTTCCCCTTGAGATCATCTTCCCAGATCGCGGCCTGATGCTCGTCGGGAGCGAGGATCATGATGATGTCGGCCCATTTCGCCGCATCCTTGTTGGACATGACGGTAAATCCGGCGGCCTGGGCCTTCTTCGCCGTGGCGGAGCCTTCGCGAAGCGCGATCGCGACGTCCTTTACCCCGCTGTCGCGCAGGTTCTGCGCGTGGGCGTGACCCTGGCTGCCATAGCCGAGCACGACGATCTTCTTGTCGATGATCAGGTTCAGGTCCGCATCGGCTTCGTAATGGACTTTCACGTTCTCGAATCCTCACTTTCGCATCCCCGCGGGGGATCGGTTGCAATCGTAGCTGTTCCCGGCCGCGCGGGAATGACGACGTTTGTTTAGTCGCGACCAGCTGGACTTCAGGCTCCCTGCGCCCCCCGCATCATCCCGACGATGCCGGTGCGGCCAACCTCGACCAGACCCAACTCGCGCATGAGATGGACGAAGCTGTCGATCTTTTCCGGCGCGCCGGTAATTTCGAAGATGAAGCTTTCGGTCGTCGTATCCACGGGCTTGGCGCGGAAGATATCGGCAAGGCGCAGCGCCTCGACCCGCTTCTCACCGGTCCCGGCTACCTTAACCAGGGCCAGCTCGCGCTCCACGTGCGGCCCTTCCTCGGTCAGGTCGATGACCTTGTGGACCGGGATCAGACGTTCGAGCTGGGCGCGGATCTGGTCGATTACCGCGGGCGGTCCGTTGGTGACGATGGTGATCCGGCTGATCTCGTGGTTGTCCGAGATATCGGCCACCGTCAGGCTGTCGATGTTGTAGCCGCGCGCGGTGAACAGGCCGGCGATCTTGGCGAGGATGCCCGCCTCGTTGTCCACCGTGATGGCGAGCACGTGACGCTCCGCTTCGGCTTGCTTGATGCGCATCAGACCAGCGCCTTCGCTTCGTCGTCGAGCGTCCCCGCCACCTTGTCTCCGTAAAGAAGCATGTCGGTGTGCGCCGCGCCGCTGGGTATCATCGGGAAGCAGTTCGCCTCTTTCGACACAAGGCAGTCGACGATCACCGGTCCATCATGGTCGAGCATCGCCTGAATGCCGGCGTCCAGCCCGGCTTCATCTGAAATGCGGATGCCCTTCCACCCGTACGCTTCCGCCAGCTTCACGAAATCGGGCAGGCTGTCCGAATAGGAATGCGAATAGCGGCTTTCGTAGGTGAGTTCCTGCCACTGGCGAACCATGCCCATGTATTCGTTGTTGAGGATGAACACCTTGACCGGCAACCGGTACTGGCTGGCGGTGGCAAGCTCCTGGATGTTCATCTGGATCGATGCCTCGCCCGCGATGTCGATCACCAGCGCGTCGGGATTGCCGAGCTGGGCACCGATCGCGGCGGGCAGGCCGTAGCCCATCGTGCCTAGCCCGCCGCTCGTCAGCCACTTGTTGGGCGCATCGAAGCCGAAGTACTGCGCCGCCCACATCTGATGCTGGCCGACCTCGGTCGAAACGATCGGCGCGCGGTCGCGGGTGAGTGCGAACAGACGCTCGACCGCGTGCTGCGGCATGATCTCGGTTCGGGAAGGCGGGTAGGCCAGGGATTCCCGTGCCCGCCAGCCGGCGATCCGCGCCTTCCACTCGCCAAGGTCCTTCGCCCGGCGGCGGTCGCCCCAGGCGGTGAGCAACTGCTGGAGCACGGCGGCGCAATCGCCCACTAGCGCGACGTCCACCGGCACGATCTTGTTCACGCTGGCGCGGTCGATATCGATGTGGATCTTCTTGGAGCCCGGGCTGAATGCATCGAGGCGGCCGGTCACCCGGTCGTCGAACCGGGCGCCGATGCAGACCATCACGTCGCACCGGTTCATGGCCATGTTCGCTTCGTAGGTGCCATGCATGCCGAGCATGCCGAGCCAGTCCGGATGGTCGGCGGGGAATGCCCCGAGGCCCATCAGGGTGCTGGTGACCGGCGCGCCCGTGCGATCCTGCAGGACGCGCAGCAGCTCGCTGGCGCGCGGGCCGGAGTTGATCACCCCGCCGCCGGTGTAGAACACCGGCCGCTCGGCAGCCGCGATCAGCTCGATCGCCTGCCGAACCGAATCATCGGGCGCGGTGGTTGGCGGATTGAACCGGGCCGAGGGTAGGGGACCCGCCTCGCCACCGTGCCAGGTTGCCAGCGCCACCTGCACGTCCTTCGGAATGTCCACCAGCACGGGGCCGGGGCGGCCCGTCGTCGCAATGCGGAAGGCTTCCTCGATCGTCGCCTGAAGGCGCGATGGGTCCTTCACCAGGTAATTGTGCTTGGTGCAGTGGCGGGTGATGCCGATCGTGTCGGCTTCCTGGAAAGCGTCCGTTCCGATCAGGGGGGTGGCGACCTGACCGGTGATGATCACCATCGGGATCGAGTCCATGAAGGCATCGGCGATGCCGGTCACCGCGTTTGTCGCGCCGGGGCCGCTGGTGACGAGGACGACACCGGGTTTGCCGGTCGAGCGGGCATAGCCTTCCGCTGCATGGGCGGCGCCCGCTTCGTGACGGACCAGGATGTGGCGAATGCTGCTGTGCGCAAACAACTCGTCGTAGATCGGGAGCACCGCGCCGCCGGGATAGCCGAACACGAACTCGACGCCCTGGTTGACCAGGGTTTCGATCAAGATGTTGGCGCCGCTGCGCTCTTCCACCGCTCAATCCTTTCGTCGGCGGTCTAATCCGCCTCTTTCAAAAAATCGACCCGGCGCGGGGGGAGCGCGCCGAGTCGAAAGATGCTCTCGAGAGCAATCCGCCTATGAGACACATTATGTCATGTCAAGAGGACAAAAGGGAATAAAGTTTCAATTTTGTCGGCCCAACCAGAATCATCAACAGTGAATCTTGGCCAGTCCTCAGGTGGCTGGTTCCGGAACCAAGTGGCCTGCCGCTTGGCATACTGGCGGGTGGCGAGTTGGCCCTTTGCGATAGCCTCCTCCCGCGTGGTCAACCCTTCAAGCCATGCGGCGATCTCCGAAACGCCGATCGCCCGCATCACGGGGAGGGCCGGATCGAGCCTACGTGCCACCAGGGTCTCGACCTCTGCGACTGCCCCGGCATCGACCATGTTGGCAAAGCGCCGATCGCACCGCCCGAAGAGCCATTCTCGCTCGGCAGTGAGGATGACCGGCGAAAGCGTGACCTCGTTCGCTATTCCTCCGGAGCGCCGGGCCTGCCAGTAAGCCAACGTTTTCCCCGTCGACCGCACGACTTCGAGTGCGCGGGCAACGCGCGCGGTGTCATTCGGCGAAAGAACCCCGGCCCGCTCCGGGTCCTCCTGCACCAGGGAGGCATGAGCCTCGCTCACGTGCAATTCCCGGACGCTGGTTCGGACCTCGGGATCGATGGGGGGCACGGGTGCGATGCCTTCGATCAGGGTGCGCAAATACAACCCTGTGCCGCCGACCAGGATCGGAAGCGCCCCCACCGCGTGTGCGGTGGTAATCTCGGCACGCGCGGCGGCCGCCCAGTCGGCGGCGGAGCATGCGGTCGCCCCGTCCCAGGCGCCGAATAGCCGGTGCGCAATGCCTTGCATCTCCTGCTCGGAGGGGCGCGCGCTCAGCACTGCAAGGTCGGCATACACTTGCGCGCTATCCGCATTGATCACCACCGATGCGAGCCCGCGCTTTGCGCGCGCGAGCGCGAGGCCCACTGCCAGATCGCTCTTGCCGCTTGCGGTCGGCCCTGCGATGAGCGCCACCGGCGGTCGCTCGCCGCCCAATTCCGGAGGATTGTCAGTGCTCATCGCGCGGCTGATAGCAGACCCGCTCGACCTGGACATACGGCTCGATGCCGCGATCGCCGCGCTCGAAGGCGAGGGACTGCGGGTAGCAGCTGCGGCGATGCTCGATTTTTGCGGGGACGTGCTGCAGCTCTCACTGCCCGAGGGCGATCCTGCCATTCTGCGCCGGGTGCTGGACGCCCACTTCGCCCCCTCCGATGTGCTAGTTTCGGCGCGCGACATCTGCGTGCCGCGGTTGCTGGTTTCGGACATGGACTCCACCATGATCGGCCAGGAATGCATCGACGAACTGGCCGACTTTGCCGGCTTGCGGGACGAGGTTTCCGCCATCACCGAACGGGCGATGCAGGGCGAACTCGATTTCGCCAGCGCGCTGACCGAGCGCGTGGGCCTCCTCGCCGAGATGGCGGA
This sequence comes from Tsuneonella deserti, assembly GCF_014644315.1. Classification (NCBI taxonomy): domain Bacteria; kingdom Pseudomonadati; phylum Pseudomonadota; class Alphaproteobacteria; order Sphingomonadales; family Erythrobacteraceae; genus Tsuneonella; species Tsuneonella deserti. The sequence continues at coordinate 1,071,094 of NZ_BMKL01000001.1, forward strand.
GGACGTCATCGAGACCTGTTTGACCGACCGGATCCAGCCGATGGAGGGTGCGCGCACGCTCGTCGCCACGCTCAAGTCGAAAGGATGCCGCACGGTGCTGGTGACGGGCGGTTTCCATCACTTCGCCGACCCGGTCGCTGCGCAGCTCGGTTTCGAGCATGTGGTGGCCAACCGCTTGGCGGTGGCGGATGGGCGGCTGACGGGAACGCTCGCCGGGGGGATCACCGACAGTGCGGTCAAGAGGCAAGTGCTGATCGACGAGGCGGCCTTGATCGGGGAGGACGCGCCGACGCTGGCGATGGGTGACGGGGCGAATGACATACCCATGCTGCAAGCGGCGACCTGGGGCGTCGCCTACCATGCCAAGCCCAAAGCGCGGGCCGTGGCCGATGGCTGGATCGACCGGGGCGACCTCACCGCGGTTCTCGAACTTTTCGGCATCCCGCGCGACGAATGGGTTGCGGGGTGAAACCTCTTCCCCTGCGAAGCGATAACGCTATATTGACATAGCTGTCAGTAGAGGCGCCGCGATGACCGACCTGCAACCGCTTCCTTCGTCCGATCCATATCACGCGTGCGCCGCCGACGGCACGCTGTTCCGCAATCCGGCCCGGCGCCAGCCGAAGCGCGATGTGCGCAAGGCGCTGCGCAAGTTCAACGAGCTGATCAAGGACAAGGAGAACACCGCGCTGGTGTTCGAGATTTACGAATCACTGCCTTCGAAAAGCTTCATGCCGCGTGCGCAGGCTCTCACCCTGAGCGAGCGCGGCGAGACGCTTCGCCGCGAGGAGCCGTTCCTGCCGCCGCTGCTCGACGATCATGCGGCACTGCGCAAGCTGCCCAAGGGCTCGGTCGCGCACGCCTATTGCGACTTCATGGAGAGCGAGGGGCTTACCGCCGCAGGACTCGTCGCCGAATCCGAGAAGAACGGCCGTCCGCATTACGATGACCTCATCGAATGGTACGGCTTCCGCCAACGCGACACGCATGACCTGATGCACGTACTGACCGGCTATGGCCGCGACGCCTTGGGCGAACAGTGCGTGTTGCTGTTCACCCACGGCCAGCAGCCGGCGGCGGGGCACCTGCTGCTCGGTTATGCAGGCGCGCTCAACATCGTGAAGACGGTCAAGAGCAAGGCGCCGGTGTTCCGCGCGGTGCGTGAAGCGCATCGCCTGGGCAAGGCGTGCCCGCCGCTGGTGCACATGTCGATCCGCGAGCTGCTGGCGATGGATCTCGCCGAAGCGCGCGCGAAGCTCAACATAACGACGCCGGTCTGGTACCGGCGCTGCCACCAGATCTGGCGCAGCGAGGGCGTCGATCCCTACGACCTGCTGGCGAAGCAGGCCGTGGAAAAGCTGGCGGCCTAGTTACGCCATCCAGTCGCGGAAGAAGCTCTCGCTTGCCTCGCGCAGGTCGCTGAGCGCGACGGCCTGTTCCCCGATGACGAGGGAATCACCGCCAGTGGTTCCGATCCTCTCGAACGGCACCTTTGCGCGATCGAGTTCGACTCCCGGCGCGAGTGTGACGAGATAGCGCCCCTGGCTTTCGTTGAAGGCGAAGGCGCTGGTCATAGCGTCGACAGTCGCGCCGATCCCGCCAGCGAGCGCCATTTCCGCCAACGCAACCAGCAAGCCGCCATCGCTGACGTCGTGAACAGCGGTCACCTTGCCATCGGCGATGAGTTGGCGAACGATCTCTCCGTAAAGCCGCTCGTCCTTCAAATCGACGCGCGGCGGATCTCCGTCCTCGCGGCCGTGGATCTCGCGCAGCCAGAGCGATTGGCCGAGTTCGGGATAGTGGGCACCGATCGCCAGGATCGTTTCGCCTTCGGTCTTAAATGCAATGGTCGCCATCTGCGCGTAATCGGCGATCACGCCGACGCCGCCGATTGCGGGGGTGGGCAGGATCGCGCTCCCGCCACCGGTCGCCTTGCTTTCGTTGTAGAGTGATACGTTGCCGCTCACGATCGGGAAGTCGAGCGCGCGGCAGGCGTCGCCCATGCCCTCGAGGCAACCGGTGAGCTGGGCCATGATCTCCGGCCGCTGCGGATTCGCGAAATTCAGGCAGTTGGTCACCGCCAAGGGCTTCGCGCCGACCGCGCACAGGTTGCGGTATGCCTCCGCGATCGCCTGCTTGCCGCCTTCGTAAGGGTCCGCATAGCAATAGCGCGGGGTGCAGTCGGTCGTCATCGCCAGCGCCTTGCGCGAGCCATGGACGCGGACCACCGCGGCGTCGCCGCCCGATAGCTGAAGCGTGTCCGCGCCGACCTGGCTGTCGTACTGCTCCCAGATCCACCGCCGAGAGGCGAGGTCGGGGCAGGCCATCAGCTTGATGAGGTCGGATGCGATGTCGCCGCCTTCAGGCGCCTCGCCCAGCGGAGCAACCTTGGCCCACGCTTTGTACTCTTCGCGGCTCATGGCCGGGCGGTCATACAGCGGCGCGTCGGCGGCGAGCGGACCCAGGGGGATGTCGCACACGATCTCGCCCTGCCATTCGAGCACCATGTGCCCGGTATCGGTGACCTCGCCGATTACCGCGAAATCGAGTTCCCACTTGCGGAAGATCGCCTCGGCCTCCGCCTCGCGGCCGGGCTTCAGGACCATGAGCATCCGCTCCTGGCTTTCCGACAGCATCATCTCGTACGGCGTCATGCGTTCTTCGCGGCAGGGGACGTTGTCCATCACCAGCCGGATGCCGGCCTTGCCATTGGTCGCCATCTCGACGCTGGAGGAGGTGAGGCCTGCCGCGCCCATGTCCTGAATGGCGACGATCATGTCGGTCGCCATCAGTTCGAGGCAGGCTTCGATCAGCAGCTTCTCGGTAAACGGATCGCCGACCTGCACGGTCGGGCGCTTTGCCTCGGCATCGTCGCCGAAGTCGGCGCTGGCCATAGTCGCGCCGTGAATGCCGTCGCGCCCGGTCTTGGAACCGACATAGACGATCGGATTGCCCACGCCGGTGGCGGCGGAGTAGAAAATGCGGTCGGCATCGGCGACGCCCACCGTCATCGCGTTGACCAGGATGTTGCCGTCATATGCTTTGTGGAAGTTCGTCTCGCCCCCCACGGTCGGCACTCCCACGCAGTTGCCGTAACCGCCGATGCCGGCGACGACGCCCTGGACGAGATGCTTCATCTTCGGGTGGTCGGGCCGTCCGAACCGCAGCGCGTTCATGTTGGCAACGGGGCGCGCGCCCATGGTGAACACGTCGCGCAGGATGCCGCCGACGCCCGTTGCCGCGCCCTGGTACGGCTCGATGTAGCTCGGATGGTTGTGGCTCTCCATCTTGAAGATGGCGGCCTGTCCGTCGCCGATATCGATGACGCCCGCGTTCTCGCCCGGTCCGCATATCACCCACGGAGCCTCGGTTGGCAGCTTCTTCAGGTGGATGCGGCTCGACTTGTAGCTGCAGTGCTCCGACCACATGACCGAGAAAATGCCGAGTTCGACCAGGTTCGGTTCACGCCCCAACGCGTGCAGGACGCGGTCGTATTCCTCGGGGCTGAGCCCGTGCGCTTCGACGACTTCGGGGGTGATGGGGGCGGGGCTGTTCGACATGGCCGCCGCTTAGCGCCAGTGCCGGAAAGGCGCGAGTCCCAATGGCATGTTGCCGATGGATGGATGCGCGCTAGAACAGTTCAGGGGCGCCTGCCGGCAGCGGCACGGAAAAGGGGATTGCACGATGTTCAAACCGGTCTGCGCGCTGCTTGCCGCGCTTGCCTCTGTAGCGGCAATGCCGGCATCCGCGGCCGAGGTTCGCGCGCAGGATGTCGCATCGGTGGTTACGGCGATGAAGAAGGCGGGCTACAAGGCCGACCTGACCCAGGACGGGGTGGGCGACCCGATGATAACCAGCGCGCTCGATGGCACCAAGTTCGTGGTCCTGTTCTACAACTGCACCGAACACGTGGACTGCCGCACGATCCAGTTCAGTACCGGCTACACCGGCTCATCCGCCGATGTGAACGACATGAACAAGTGGAACAGCAGCCAGCGGTTCGGTCGTGCGTATATCGACGATGAGGGCGATCCTGCCCTGCAGATGGATATCGATCTCGACGACGGCGGAATCAGCCAGGCCCTGTTCGAGGACAACCTGGAATTCTGGGCCAGCCTTGTTCCGCGGTTCGAGGACGCTATCGGCAACTGACCGGAGAGCGGCTTGACCCGCGCTGGCGCGGAAGCCAAACCGCGCCAATGGACCAGACCGCAAACGGCATCGACACGCTGACCTTTGAAGACGCGCTTAGAGCGTTGGAGGATGTCGTTCGCAGGCTCGAAAGCGGCGAAGTGCCGCTCGATCAGTCGATAGAACTGTACGAGCGGGGGGAGGCGCTGCGCGCTCACTGCCAGGCGCGGCTCGACGCGGCCCAGGCGCGGATCGAGAAGATCGTCGCCGGGCCCGATGGCCGCGCCAGCCACGCGGTTCCGTTCGACAGCAATGATTGACCGGCTCGACGACGACGGAAGCCGCCTGGCGGACGCCCTGGCGCGCATCCAGCGCGAGGTGGATGCCGCGTTTTCCGGGTTTCTTCCGGTACCCGAGGACGCACGTTCCCGGTTGGTCGAGGCGATGCGCTATGCCGCGATCGGAGGCGGAAAACGCGTCCGCCCGCTGCTCACGGTCGCCACTGCCGCCATGTACGCGGTCCAGCGCGATGCGGCTGTCCGCGCGGGCTGCGCGGTAGAGGCGATCCACGTCTATTCGCTGGTTCACGACGATCTTCCCTGCATGGACGACGACGACCTGCGCCACGGGAAGCCGACGCTGCACAAGGCGTTCGACGAGGCGACCGCCGTGCTCGCCGGCGACTCGCTTCACGCATTGGCATTCGAAATCCTCTCGATGCCCGAGACATCTGCCGATCCCATCGTGCGGGCACAGCTGATCGCCGCGTTGGCGGGGGCAAGCGGCTGGAACGGGATGGCCGGCGGGCAGATGATGGATATCGCCGCCGAGGGGCAGGGATACGATCTGCCGACGATCACGCGGCTGCAGCAACTGAAGACCGGTGCGCTGCTCGGCGCGGCGGTGGAGATGGGTGCAATCCTGGGCCGGGTGCCCGAAGAAGGACGCTCGCACCTGCGCTACTATGCGCGGGACATCGGGCTGGCGTTTCAGATCGCGGACGACCTGCTCGACGTCGAGGGGGACGAGGCGGCCGCGGGCAAGGCGCTGCGCAAGGACGAAGATGCGGGCAAGGCGACTTTCGTCAGCCTGATGGGCGTTGAAGCCGCTCGCACCCAGGCCAATGCGCTAGTGACCCAGGCCGTCGGCCACCTCGCCGCGCATGGGCCCGAAGCCGACCTGCTGCGCGCACTGGCGCGATACATCGTTGAAAGGGACCGCTGAAGTGAACGCCTCAGGATCGCGCGAGCGGGTGGGCATCTACCCGGGCACATTCGACCCGATCACGCTCGGCCACATGGACATTATCGAGCGGGGCGCCACTCTGGTGGACCGGCTGATCGTGGCGGTGACGACCAATATCCAGAAGTCGCCGATGTTCACCGACGACGAGCGCATCGCTATCGTCCGCCGGGAGGTTTCCGCGATCGGCAACATCGAGGTGGTCGGGTTCAATTCGCTGCTGATGGACTTCGCCGAAAGCCAGGGGGCATCGGTGATCATCCGCGGCATCCGCGGCGTGACCGATTTCGAATACGAATATCAGCTGACGGGCATGAACCGGCAGCTCAACGACCGCATCGAGACGGTCTTTCTGATGGCGGACGTCAGCCTGCAACCGATCGCCAGCCGCCTGGTGAAGGAGATCGCCCATTATGGCGGTGACATCGCCAAGTTCGTGAGCCCCGCGGTGCGTCAGGACGTGATCGACCGGGTGGCCAACATGGGCCGCGCCGACCCGCGCTAACCATTCATTGAACCGACAGTCCGTGCCCGCTACAGCGCGGGCCAACTAGACAGCTATCAAAAAGACGGGATCTCCATGCTGAACCGCCTGCTCGCCCCTTCGGCGTTGGCTCCTTTGGCGCTTGCCGCGCTCGCGTTTTCCCTGCCTGCCAATGCGCAGGACGATGCAGCGGCGAGCCCCGCGGCCGATACCGCGGCTCCGGTTGCCGATGCACCGGCGGGACCGCGCACGTATGCGGCGATTGATTACGACATCACCCACGATCCCGAGAACATCCTGCTGCTCGACCTTTCCAACGGTCGCCGCGTCGCCATCCGGCTGATGCCGGACTGGGCCCCGAACCACGTCGAGCGGATCAAGACGCTGACCCGGCAAGGCTTCTATGACGGAGTGAAGTTTCACCGCGTGATCGAAGGTTTCATGGCGCAGACCGGCGACCCGACCGGCACCGGGCGTGGCGGCTCCTCGCTTCCCGACCTCAAGGCCGAATTCAACCCGATGCCGCACCTGCGCGGCACGATCTCGATGGCGCACGCCGCGAGCGACGATTCGGCGAACAGCCAGTTCTTCATCACCTTCTACCCGCGCTTCAGCCTGGACCGGAAGTACACCAACTTCGGACGGGTGATCGCGGGCATGGACGCGATTGACGCCATCCAGCGTGGTGAGCCGCCTGCGAACCCTACGGTCGTGCTCCAGGCTTCTATCGCGGCCGACGGCAAGCCTCAGGCGACCGCTGCTCCGGCCGCTCCGGAAAGCGCGATTACCGCCGACATGCTCAACGCGCCGCAATCGAACTGATCCTCCCCCCGCGCGGATTCCTCTGCTAGCGCGCCGCCGATGCGCGTTGACCTGTTCGATTTCGACCTCCCGCCCGAGCTGATCGCGCTGCGCCCCGCGCGCCCGCGCGATGCGGCGCGCATGCTCGTGGTAGCGGGCGATGCGCCTTTCGAAGACCGGTCGGTGCGCGACCTGCCCGGGCTGCTCCGCGCAGGCGACGTCCTCGTGTTCAACGACACTCGAGTGATCCCCGCGCAACTGGAGGGGATGCGTGGAGAGGCGCGGATCGGAGCGACCCTGCACAAGCGCATCGATCTCAGGCGCTGGCAGGCGTTCGTGCGTAATGCCAAGCGGCTGCGCGAAGGCGATCAGATCGTCTTTGGCGCCGATGTGACGGCAGTCGCCGAGGCGCGCTTTCCCGATGGCTCGTGGACTCTCGCGTTCGCCGGCGATGAGCCCGTCGAGGTACTGCTCGAGCGGGCCGGGCAAATGCCGCTGCCGCCCTACATCGCCGGCAAGCGTCCTACCGACGAGCAGGACCGTAGCGATTACCAGACGATGTTTGCCGCGCGCGACGGTGCGGTCGCCGCGCCGACCGCTGCGCTCCATTTTACGCCCGAACTGATCGCGCGTCTGGATGAGGCCGGCATCGGCCGCGAAACCCTCACGCTCCACGTCGGCGCGGGAACCTTCCTTCCGGTCAAGGCCGAGGACACGGAAGACCATGCGATGCACGCAGAGTGGGGCCGTATCGACGGCGCCACCGCCGATCGCCTCAACGCGGCGCGGGCGGCGGGCGGAAGGGTGATAGCGGTCGGGACAACCTCGCTGCGGCTCATCGAAAGTGCCGCGGACGAAACGGGGACGATCCGCCCGTTCGAGGGCGACACCTCGATCTTCATCACGCCAGGTTACCGCTTCCGCGGCATCGACGGGCTGATGACCAATTTCCACCTGCCCAGGTCGACGTTATTCATGCTGGTGTCAGCGCTCGTTGGACGTGAGCGGATGCAGGCAGCCTATGCCCATGCGATCGGGCGCGGTTACCGCTTCTATTCCTACGGCGATTCTTCGCTGCTGCTGCCTTAGGTGTTGGTCTGGTCCGCCGGTACGTTGGCCGGGATCTCCGCCGCGTCTTCGGGGCAGGTATTCAGCGAGATCGGCGGCCCGACGTTGTATCCGGTCATCGACAGCGAGCCCATCGCATAGCCCTCCAGGATCGGCTGCGCGCCTCCCCCCTCCGCCGCGGCGAGTCCCGCGGTGTAGAGCAGCGGAAGGAAGTGATCGGGGGTGGGCACCGCTCGCGCGTAGTCGGTGTGCTGGGTGAGATCGGCGATCCCGGCCGGATCGCGCCGCATCTGCTCGCGCGCCGCTTCGTCGAACCGGCGCGCCCAGGCGGTCCCCGCAGTCGGCTTGTCCCATTCGATGAGCCGCAAATTGTGCACGACGTTGCCGCTCGAGACGATCAGCACGCCCTTGTCGCGCAAGGCGGCGAGCCGGGCGCCCAGATCGAAATGGTAGGCGAGCGGCTTCGATGCGTTGAGCGAAAGCTGCACCACGGGGACGTCGGCGCGCGGAAAAAGGTGAGCGAGCACGCTCCAGGTGCCGTGGTCGAGACCCCATTGCTCGTGATCGAGGCCAACCCACTCCGGCTTGACCGCCTCGACGATCTCTCCCGCGACTTCCGGTGATCCCGGGGCCGGGTACTCGAAATCGAACAGCTCCTGCGGGAATCCGAAGAAATCGTGGATCGTGCGCGGTCTGGACATGGCGGTCACCGCGGTCGCGCCGATGTACCAATGCGCCGATATCACCAGGATCGCACGGGGCCGGGGCAGCGCCTCGCCAAGCTCGCGCCATGCGCGCGTGTATCCGTTGAGTTCGAGCGTATTCATTGGACTGCCGTGGCCGATGAACAGGGCAGGCAACTTCGTCATGGGCGGGTTCCGATCGCTTGCCCCTCCGACAAGCGATGTGGGACTCACGTTCTTGCTTGGCAAGCGCGCCCGGTGACGCCACTCGCAGATCATGGAGTCTATTCTGCGCACCGAGAAGCTGACCAAGGTCTATCCCAACGGCCTGAAGGCGCTGGACGAGGTCGACCTCGAGATTCGCCGAGGCGAGATCTTCGCGCTGCTGGGGCCGAACGGCGCGGGCAAGACCACCTTGATCGGCGCGGTCTGCGGGCTGGTGCGGGTGACGGGCGGCACAATCACCGCGTTCGGGCAGGACCTGTATCACCATTGGCGCAGCGCGCGGCGCCGCATCGGGCTGGTGCCGCAGGAACTGGGTTTCGACATGTTCGATACCGTCCAGCGCCAGGTCGCCTATTCCCGCGGGCTGTTCGGCTGCGCGCCCGATCCCGACCGGATCGAGGAGGTGCTGCGCTCGCTGAGCCTGTGGGACAAGCGCAAGGAACAGATCCGCGCGCTGTCTGGCGGGATGAAGCGCCGCGTGCTTATCGCCAAGGCTCTCAGCCACGATCCCGAACTGCTGTTCCTCGACGAGCCGACCGCGGGCGTCGATGTCGAATTGCGGCGCGACATGTGGCGGCAAATCGCCGCGCTGCGTGAACGCGGCACGACCGTGATCCTCACCACCCACTATATCGAAGAGGCGGAGGAAATGGCGGATCGAGTCGGCGTGATCGACAAGGGCCGCCTGCTGCTGGTGGACGAGAAGGACGCGATGATGGCGCGCATGGGCCGCACGGAGGCGCGCTTCCAGCTCGCCGCGCCGCTGGCCGAAGTGCCGCCATCGCTGTTCGCCTATCCGCTGCACCTCGAGGATGACGGCATGACGCTCGCTTATCGAGGCGGCGACGGGACGGGCAAGGGCAGGGCGGAAGTCGCCGCGCTGGCTCAGGCCCTCGCGCAACAGGGCATTGCATACACCGCGATCGACCAGAAGGCTTCCAGCCTGGAGGACATCTTCGTGGGCCTCGTCGAGGAGGGCGCAGCATGATCAACTGGCGTTCCACCTATGCGATCTACCGCAACGAACTGGTGCGCTTCATGCGCACCGTGTTCGGATCGTTGGTTTCCCCGGTCCTCACGACCAGCCTTTACTTCATCGTTTTCGGAGCGGCGATCGGCGGGCGGATGAACGCAGTCGGCGGGGTGGACTACGGCGCCTTTATTGTCCCGGGCCTGCTGATGCTGACGCTTCTTTCGGAAAGCACCAGCAACGCCAGCTTCGGCATCTACATGCCGCGTTTCACCGGGGCGATATACGAACTGCTGTCGGCGCCGGTGGGCGTCGCGGAAACGCTTCTCGGGTTCGTGGGAGCGGCGGCGACCAAGAGCCTGATCCTGGCCGCCGTCATCCTCGCGACCGCAACGCTGTTCGTCGACTACACCATCGCGCACCCCTTGTTCGCGCTCCTGTTCGTCGTCCTCGTTTCGGCGAGTTTTTCGCTGCTCGGTTTCATCCTCGGTGTCTGGGCAGAAGGGTTCGAGAAGCTGCAGCTCGTACCGATGCTGATCCTTACCCCGCTGACGTTTCTGGGCGGCACGTTCTATTCCATCGAGATGCTGGCCGAGCCCTGGCGCACGGTCGCGCTGATGAACCCTATCGTCTACCTAGTGAACGGACTGCGCTGGACCTTTTACGGCAAGGCGGACGTCAGCATCGTGGTTTCGCTGGGACTGACGCTGGCATTCCTCGCGATTTGCATTGCGGTCATCGCATGGATCTTCCGCACGGGGTGGCGGCTCCGAAGCTGAGCCGCTAGTTGCTGCCCGCATGTTTCGCGTCGCGCTTCCTTTGGTGCTGCTGTCTCTCACCGCCCCTCTACACGCTGCCTTGCCGGACCCGGTGCGGGCGATGATCGCCGCCGCGGTGGAAACCGGCGATGCGCGCAAGGTCGACATGGTCGTCGATCTGGCCAAGGCGACCAATCCTGACGCCAAGGACGAGATCGAGGCGATCTATTCCGAATTCCGCGATAACCAGGCACGGCTCGCCTCGCGCAAGCAGCGCGAGAAGGAAAAGGCGATCCGTTCGGCGGGGCTGTTCGACCTGTGGAAAGGGCGGGGCGAGGTGGGCGCGAACCGCTCGACCGGCAACACCGACACACTGGGCCTCAGCGGGGCGCTCGCCCTCGAACGTAGGGGCATCGCCTGGGACCACAAGCTGACCTTGCGGGCCGATTATCAGCGCAGCGGCGGCAGCACATCGCGCGAAAAGCTGTTTGCTGCCTACGAGCCGCGGTACGACATCAGCGAGGGCACGTTTGCCTACGGTCTGGCCCAGTACGATCGTGATCCGTTCCAGGGCTACACCGCGCGCTTTGCGCTTTCGGGCGGGGTCGGCGCGAAGCTGGTCGACTCCGGTGCGCTGGATCTGTCGCTCAAGGCCGGGCCGGCTCTGCGCATCACCCGTGGCACCGATGGGGCGAGCGACACCCGCCTGGCCGGGCTGCTCGGGCTCGACGTCGATTGGCGGATCACGGATCGCCTGACGCTGACCCAAGACACCAATGCCGTCACCGAAAGCGGCGGCGCGGCGACGTTGCTCGTCGATTCGCGCAGCACGACGTTGAACCTGGTCACCGGGCTCGAAGCGAAAGTCAGCGATAGGCTGAGCACTCGCTTCTCGTACGCAGTCGATTACGACAGCAACCCGCCGGCAGGCCGGGTGGCGACAGACACGATATCGCGCTTCAGCCTGGTCTACGGGTTCTGACCGTGGCGCCCCGCTTCGAATTCTCGGTGGATGCCACCGACGGCAAGGCGCGCACCGGCGTGCTGAGGATGCAGCGCGGGGATATCCGCACCCCGGCATTCATGCCGGTCGGCACCGCCGCGACGGTCAAGGCGATGAAGCCGGAGACCGTACGTGCGACGGGCGCGGACATCATCCTTGGCAACACTTACCACCTGATGCTTCGCCCCGGCGCGGAGCGTGTCGCGCGGCTGGGCGGCCTTCACAAGTTCATGAACTGGCCGCGCCCGATCCTCACCGACAGCGGCGGCTACCAGGTGATGAGCCTGGCGAACTTGCGGAAATTGAGCGAGGACGGGGTCTCTTTCCAGAGCCATATCGATGGTTCCCGCCACATGCTGACGCCCGAACGGTCGATGGAAATCCAGCGCTTGCTCGGCAGCGACATCGTGATGGCATTCGACGAATGCCCGCGGGCAGACCGTCCGCTTCCCGAGATCGAGTCGTCAATGAAGCGCTCGATGCGGTGGGCCGAACGCAGCCGAACAGCGTTCGACGCGGGTGAAGAGCATGCAGCGCGTTCCGCCCTGTTCGGGATCCAACAGGGCGCGCTCGACGAAGGACTGCGCGCCCACTCGGCCGAGGCATTGCAGGAGATCGGGTTCGACGGGTACGCCATCGGCGGCCTGGCAGTGGGGGAGGGCCAGGAGGCGATGTTCGCCACGCTCGATTTCGCGCCCGATCAATTGCCGGCCGACCGGCCCCGCTACCTGATGGGGGTGGGCAAGCCGGACGACCTCGTCGGCGCGGTTGGCCGCGGGGTGGACATGTTCGATTGCGTGTTGCCGACCCGATCGGGCCGCAACGGGCAGGCGTTCACCTGGAACGGCCCGCTCAACATCCGCAACGCCTTTCACGCCGAGGCCGAAGAGCCGCTCGATCCGCGTTGCGGGTGCGACGTGTGCTCCACCTACAGCCGCGCCTATCTCCACCATCTCAACAAGGCGGGCGAGATGCTCGGCGCGATGTTGATGACCGAGCATAACCTCTCGTTCTACCAACAGCTCATGCAGGCTATGCGGGATGCTATCGCCGGAGGAAGCTTCGCCCAGTTCGCGGCATCGTTCCTGAGCGACTACCGGGCCGGCAGGTGAGCTGGCGCCGCGCCGTCGTGATCGGCGCAAGCGGCGGGATCGGCAACGCGCTTGCCGGCATCCTGGAAAACGGCGGCAGCGAGGTTCTGCCCTTTTCCCGCTCGTCACGCGACGCGCAGCGCATCGATATCGAGGACGAGGCCAGCATCGCCGCCGCTGCAGCCCGGGTCGCTGAAGGTGGGCCGCCCGACCTGGTGTTCGTGGCCACCGGCGCTTTGACGATCGGCGGCAGCCCTCCCGAGAAGACCTGGCGCTCGCTCGATGCCGACCTCCTCGCGCGCAGCTATGCCATCAACGCGATAGGTCCGGCGCTGGTCGCAAAGCACTTCCTGCCAGTGCTTCCGCGGCAGGGGCGCTGCGCTTTCGCCGCGCTGGGCGCGCGGGTGGGCAGCATCGGCGACAATCGCCTCGGCGGATGGTACGGCTATCGAGCCTCGAAGGCGGCGCTGGCGATGCTCGTGCGAACGCTCGCGATCGAACTTGCCCGCAGCCGGCCCGAAGCGGTTTGCGTGGCGCTGCATCCGGGCACCGTCGACACCGGCCTCAGCAGGCCGTTCCAGGGCAACGTCGCCGAAGGCAGCCTGTTCACGCCGCGGCAGTCGGCGGAGCGGATGCTGCGCGTCCTGGAAGGCCTTTCACCCGCCGACAGCGGTGGTCATTTCGCGTGGGACGGCAGCCGCATCGCGCCGTGACGCGGTTCAGGCCGAGAAATCGCGGCTTTCCAGTTCCGTGCCCGGATAGGCGATGAATCGTCCTGTCAGGCGGTCAAGAAAGCCTGCTCCGATGCGGCAGGCGAACGCCTGAGCCTGCTTCAGATCGGTGTACCATTTGCCGGCGCGGTGAGGGGTTCGAAAGCGATAACGTGTCATTTCATCCCGACAATCTGGCTTTGCCGCGTCGGTTCCTAAGTTGCTGAAAGTTTGCGGCGAGATGATGCCGAAACGAAAAAGGGCGGCCGTTTCGGGCCGCCCTTTCGCAAAATCGTGGAAGCTGGATCAGCGCGAGTAGAACTCGACCACCAGGTTCGGTTCCATCGTGACCGGATAGGGCACTTCATCCAGCGTCGGAACGCGGCTGAAGGTTACCTTGTCGGTGCCGTCGGGGCTGACGTAATCGGGAATGTCGCGCTCGGGCAGGCTCTGCGCTTCGATGATCAGCGCCATTTCCTGGGCCTTGTCGCCCAGGCTGATGACGTCGCCAGCGGCAACCCGGCGGCTGGCGATGTTGCACTTCACGCCGTTGACGCGAATGTGGCCGTGCGAAACGATCTGGCGCGCGGCGAAGATCGTCGGCGCGAACTTGGCGCGGTAGACGATCATGTCGAGCCGCCGCTCGAGCAGGCCGATGAGGTTCTGGCCGGTGTCACCCTTCATGCGGGCGGCTTCGGCGTAAGTCGCCTTGAACTGCTTCTCGGTGACGTCGCCGTAGTAGCCCTTGAGCTTCTGCTTGGCGCGCAGCTGCAGGCCGAAGTCGCTGGTCTTGCCCTTGCGGCGCTGGCCATGCTGGCCCGGACCGTACGAACGGCGGTTGACCGGCGAGCTGGGGCGGCCCCAGATGTTCTCGCCCATGCGGCGGTCGAGTTTGTGCTTGGCGCTCTTGCGCTTCGACATGATATGTCCTTCATTTTGCTGGACCATCCCAATGATGGCCGTTCAACCCGGCATCGCCCGGCGGACCTGCTATGTCCGCCGCGATCTCCGCTTCACCGGGATACGGGATCAAATGCGAGGCGCGCGCATAGCAGGAACCGTGGGAAGGTCAAGGCAGCGGCCTCGACAAAGCCAGCCCGACCGGCCAACGCGCAGGCCATGATCGACACCCTCAAGCTGCCCGACGATTGCCAGACGATGCTGGAGGTGCGCGCGGGCGTCGACCAGACCGACCGCGAGCTGGTAGCGCTGCTCGAGCGCCGTTTCGGCTATATGCGCGCCGCCGCGCGGATCAAGCAGGACCGCGCCAGCGTGCGCGACGAAGCGCGCAAGGCCGCGGTTATCGAAGCGGCGGCGGATCGTGCTGCTGCGGCCGGACTGCCGCGTGAAGCGATCGCGGAGCTATGGGAAAGGCTGGTCGAAGCCTCGATCGCCTACGAATTCGACGAGTGGGATCGCTTGCGCCGCTAATCGCGGTCGGGTTTGCCGAGGTGGCTCAGCACGCCGCGCAGGGTCCTGACTTCGAGATGGTTCCAGCCCGGCTTGGTCAGCAAGCTGCGCAGGGTCCGCCGCGTGTGCGGCCGCCGGCTTTCGGGCCGGAAGAAACCCCTGGGCTCAAGCATTGTCTCGAGCTGGGCAATCATTCCCTCCAGATCTTCCTGGGGCGCGGGCGGCAGGAGATCTTCCTCGGTCGGGGTAGCGAGCGCTTCGCCCTTCGACCACTCATAAGCCACCAGGATCACGGCCTGGGCCAGGTTCAGCGAGCCGAATTCGGGATTGATGGGCACCGTCAGGATGGCCCGGGCGAGGGCGACGTCGTCGGTTTCCAGCCCTGATCGCTCGGGCCCGAACAGGATCGCGCTGCGCCCGGTCTGCGAATGGATTTCGCGCGCGGCGGCGTCCGGCGTCAGCACAGGCTTGGTCACCCCGCGCTTGCGCACCGTGGTTGCATAGACGTGCGCGCAATCCGCGACAGCCTCTGCGGTGGTGGCGAACACGCGGGCATTTTCCAGCACCACGTCCGCCCCGGAAGCAGCAGGCCCTGCAGAGGGATTGGGCCATCCGTCGCGCGGTTCGACAAGGCGCATCTCGGTGAGCCCGAAATTGAGCATGGCGCGTGCCGCCTTGCCGATATTCTCCCCCAGTTGGGGACGGACGAGGACGATGACGGGCGGTTGGTGCTTCATGAACCGGACAGCGTGGGCAAGGGAGGGATCAGCCAGCGCCGCCGAAGTCGCGCACATTGCTGGCGAATTCCTCGAAATCGCGGGCTTCTCCGAAATCGCGGTAGACCGAGGCGAACCGGATGTAGGCGACGCTGTCGATCTGGCGGAGGCCCTCCATGACCATCTCGCCGATCCGCGCCGAAGGCACCTCGCTTTCGCCCGAGGTTTCGACCTGCCGCTGAATGCCGCTGACCAGTTGGTCGATCCGCTCCTGCTCGATTCCCCGCTTGCGCACCGCGAGCGTGATCGACTGTTCGAGCTTGCGCCGGTCGAACGGCTCTCGCCGGTCGCCGGACTTCACCACGGTCACGTCGCGCAGTTGCACGCGTTCGAAAGTGGTGAAACGCGCGCCGCAGCTTTCGCACTGGCGGCGCCGGCGTATCGCGGTGCTGTCTTCGGCCGGGCGGCTGTCCTTGACCTGCGAATCGTCGTGCGCGCAAAAAGGACAGCGCATCCGCGACGCTTACTTCTTGACGCGGTTGTAGAGCGCGATGCCGGCTCCGGCGAGGAGGCCGACCGGAAGGCTGATCACAGGGAGCAGGGCGCCGGCTACCGCGCCGATCGCTGCGCCGGCGAGCACCGGCTTTGTCGAGGGATGGTGCATGCCTTCCTTGGCCATGCCGCTGACTTCGCTCTTGATGTCCTCGACCCAGTCCTGCTTGCCGCCGTCGTTCGGGTTATTCTGGTCCATTGTCATTGCCTTCCGGGATATACGGGAAATTGATCGCACAGTTCGCTGACGCGGCGGCGGACGCTTTGTTCCACCTGCGCATCGCCTTCGGGCCCATTGCGCGAGAGGCCATCGACCACTTCGGCGATCAGGCCGCCGATTGCGCGGAACTCATCCGGGCCGAAGCCGCGCGTCGTGCCGGCGGGCGTCCCGAGGCGGATGCCGCTGGTCACGAACGGGCTGCGCGTGTCGTAGGGAATGCCGTTCTTGTTGCAGGTCAGGTAGGCGCGGTCGAGGCCGTGCTCGGCAGCCTTGCCGGTCACGTCCTTGGGCGTCAGGTCCACCAGCATCGAATGGTTGTCGGTCCCGCCCGAGACGACCCGCAGGCCGCCGGCTTCGACACCCTCGGCCAGCGCACGCGCGTTCGCGACGATGCGGTGCGCGTAATCTGCGAAATCGGGCCGTAGCGCTTCTCCGAAAGCGACCGCCTTGGCCGCGACGACGTGCATCAGCGGGCCGCCCTGGAGGCCGGGAAAGACCGCCATGTTGAGCGGCTTCGACAGCGCCTCGTCGTTCCACAGGATCACGCCCGAGCGCGGGCCGCGCAAGCTCTTGTGCGTCGTGGTGGTGGTGACGTGAGCGTGGGGCACGGGGGAAGGGTGCGCGCCGCCGGCGACGAGACCGGCGATGTGGCTCATGTCGACGAGAAGGTACGCGCCCACCTCGTCGGCGATGCTGCGGAATGCTTCCCAGTCCCACACCCGCGAATAGGCGGTGCCGCCGGCGATGATGAGCTTGGGCTTGTGCTCCAGGGCGGTCGCGCGGACGGCGTCCATGTCGATCCGCTCGTCATCCTTGCGCACGCCGTAGCTCACCGGATTGAACCACTTGCCGCTCATGTTGACGGGCGAGCCGTGAGTCAGGTGGCCGCCCGAATTCAGGTCCAGGCCCATGAAGGTGTCGCCCGGCTGCAGCAGCGCCAGGAACACCGCCTGGTTCATCTGGCTGCCGCTGTTGGGCTGGACGTTGGCGAATTCGCACCCGAACAGCTTCCTGGCGCGCTCGATCGCGAGGTTTTCCACCACATCGGCATATTCGCAGCCGCCGTAGTAGCGCTTGCCGGGATAACCTTCGGCATACTTGTTGGTGAAGACCGATCCGGTCGCCTCGAGAACCGCGCGGCTCGTGATGTTCTCGCTCGCGATCAGCTCGATCCGGTTGCGCTGGCGGTCGAGTTCGTGGCGGATGGCCTGGGCGATCTCGGGGTCCGCCGTGGCAAGGTCGTCGCCCCAGAACCGGGCCAGCGGGTCGCTGGTCCCGGCGTCGGCGCGGGCGAGGGTGTCGGATGCGCCATCTGCGAAAGAGGGGGTCATGCCTGCTCCTTGAATGCGGGCGGTTGGCTGAGCTTGTCGACGCGCCGCTGGTGACGGCCGCCGGCGAATTCGGTTGTCAGGAATGCGCCGATGCAGGCCTTGGCCATGTCGATCCCGATCAGCCGCGCGCCCAATGCGATGACGTTCGCATCGTTGTGCTCGCGCGCGAGTGCGGCCGACAGGGGTTCCGACACCAGCGCGCAGCGCACGGCGGGGTTACGGTTGACCGAGATGGAAATGCCGATGCCCGATCCGCACAGGGCCACGCCGAGCCGGGCCGTCCCGTCCGCCACCACATCCGCCAGCTTGTAGCCGTAATCGGGGTAGTCGACGCTGTCGGGGCTGTCGGGTCCGAGATCGGCCACTTCATGGCCCTCTTCGATCAGCCATTCGCGCAGGCGGGCCTTGAGATCGAAAGCGGCGTGGTCGGAAGCGATGGCGATGCGCATGCGCGCGCCATAGTCGTTCCGCTTTCCTGCCGCCACCCGCAATGCAAAAGCTGGCCTTGCCTGCGGGCTTCGGTGTGGCCTCAGCCTTGGGAGAAGCGGGAGAACGCCTGGCGAATCGCCTCCAGATTGTAAGGCTTCGTGACCGTTGGCACCTTGGCGAAGGCAGCCTCGTGGAGGTTGTCTCCGTAGCCCGAGGCGAACACGAATGGGATGCCTTTCGAATTCAGCGACTCGGCAACGGGGAAGCTTTTCTCCCCGTGCACGTTCACGTCGAGGATCGCGGCGTCGAGCGGTTGTTCGGCCAAGGCCTCGTGCGCCTGGGCGAGCGTGGCGGCGACCACGGGGATGGCGCCGGCAATGTCGAGATGATCTTCAAGCGCCATGGCAATGATGGGCTCGTCCTCCAGAACGAGGATAGTCTTGCCTTCGAGGTCCATCAGCCGTTCTCTCCGATATTCGTCACGACGGTGCAATGCAGGCCCAGGGGATGGAAGTCGATGCTGGTCTTGGCGCTACCTTCGGCAGACAGGCCCCTCTCGATCAGGCGGGTGCCGAAACCGCGCCTTGCCGGTTGAACCACCGGCGGTCCGCCGCTTTCCCGCCAGTCGATCTCGAGCCGGCGCTTTCCCGGCTCTCCGGTCACTTGCCAGCGCACGTCTATCTTTCCCTCGGCGTTGGCGAGCGCGCCATACTTGAGCGCGTTCGTGCTCAGTTCGTGCACCAGCATGGCGAGTGAGACTGTCGTCTGCGGCGGGAGTGAAAGCGCAGGGCCGACGAGCGTGACGCGGTCTGCTTCGCTCCCCAGCGTCGCCTGGACGGCGCTTCGGATGGTGTCTTTCAGCCTGGCCGCTTCCCAATTTCTCTCGGTAAGCAGGCTGTGCGCCGCGGCCAAGGCGTTCAGCCGTGCATCCAGCGCCTTCAGCCCATCCGCCGCCGCATCGATGTTGCGAAAGGATTGTGCCGCCAGGCCCTGGACGATCGCCAGCGTGTTCTTCACCCGGTGATTGAGCTCGTTGATGAGCAGTTTCTGTGCTTCGGAGGCTTCCACCTCGTCGGTCACGTCATAACCCTGGACGAAAATCGCGGTAACGCTGCCAGCGTCGAAGATGGGTTGGTAGACGAACGTCAGGTAACGGCGGCTCAGGGCCTCCGATCCTTCGCTCCGCAACATGATCGGCTCGCGCTCACCTACGTAGACTTTGCCTTCCGCGCGAACGCGGTCGAGCAGGTCGATGAATCCCTGTTCGACGACCTCCGGCAAGGCATCTGCGGCTGCCTTGCCCATCAAGTCCCGCTCCCCGACCAGGCGGTGATAGGCGGCGTTCGCCATCAGAAAGACATGCCGCGACCCGCCCACCACGGCGACGAACCCCGGCGCCTGTTCGAACATCCGCCGGAACCGATCGCGTTCCTCGGCAAGATCGCGGTTGCGGGCCTGGATGGCATCCGCCCGCTGGACCAGGCCCGCTTCGTCGCGGGAGCGGCGCAGGCTGTGGAGTTCGGTGACGTCAACCGTGTGCTGAAGGATGAAAGCCAGACCCCCCGCCGAATCCTTCACCGGCGTGTGGGTAGCGCTCCAGTAACGCACTTCCATTTCACCGGCGGCGTTCGCGATGTCGTACCGGATCAGCGCGATTTCATCGCGCTCGCCCGTGCGCAGGACGCGGTCGAACGACTGGCTTAGAAGCTGGTGGCTCTCGCTTCCCGGATCGCTCGGGAACGCCTCGAACATCCTCTTGCCGAGTATGTCCTCGGCCCGGCGCAGGGTAGCAGCCAGGTAGGCGTCGTTCATCCAGACGATCGTCAGATCCCGATCCATGACAACGTAAGGATTGGGAGATCCGGCGAACAGCGAGGCGAAATCTATCGGAGGCAGTTCGCTCATATTCTGTCGCTGCATGAGTGGCGCTGCGCCACATGTCAAACGGGCCGCGCTTGAAAAAACGCGGCCCGAACGATTGCCTGACTTACTGGTCGAGGAAGCTGCGCATCTTCCGGCTTCGGCTCGGATGCTTCAGTTTCCTCAGCGCCTTTGCTTCGATTTGACGAATTCGTTCGCGCGTCACCGAAAATTGCTGGCCGACTTCTTCGAGCGTGTGATCGGTGTTCATCCCGATGCCGAAGCGCATGCGCAGCACGCGTTCCTCGCGCGGAGTGAGCGATGCCAGCACCCGAGTAACGGTTTCCTTGAGGTTCGACTGGATCGCCGCATCCACCGGGATGACCGCATTCTTGTCCTCGATGAAATCACCCAGGTGCGAATCTTCCTCGTCGCCGATCGGCGTTTCGAGGGAGATCGGCTCCTTGGCGATCTTCATCACCTTGCGCACCTTTTCGAGCGGCATCGACAGGCGCTCGGCCATTTCCTCGGGCGTCGGCTCGCGGCCGTGCTCGTGGAGGAACTGGCGGCTGGTGCGGACCAGCTTGTTGATCGTCTCGATCATATGGACCGGGATGCGAATCGTGCGCGCCTGGTCGGCGATCGAGCGGGTGATCGCCTGCCGGATCCACCAGGTCGCGTAAGTCGAGAACTTGTAGCCGCGGCGGTACTCGAACTTGTCGACCGCCTTCATCAGGCCGATATTCCCTTCCTGGATGAGGTCGAGGAATTGCAAGCCGCGGTTGGTGTATTTCTTGGCGATCGAGATCACCAGGCGCAGGTTCGCCTCGACCATTTCCTTCTTGGCGATGCGCGCCTCGCGCTCGCCCTTCTGGACCATGTTGACGATGCGCCGGAACTCGGGGAGCGACATGCCGGTCGCCGCCGCGATGTCCGCGATTTCGGCGCGGATGCGTTCGACCGCGTCGGCTTCCTTCTCGGCGAAGGCGGCCCACTTCTTGTCCTTCTTGGCATTCGCCTGCAGCCAGGAATCGTCGAGTTCGTTGCCGATGTAGGCATTGAGGAAATCGGCGCGCTTTACCTTGTGACGCTCGGCGAGGCGCAGCATCTGGCCGCCAAGCGTCGTCAGGCGGCGATTGAAGGCATAGAGGTTGTCGACCAGAAACTCGATCTTGGTCGCGTGGAACTGCACGCTCTCCACTTCCGCGGTGAGCTGCTCGCGCAGGTCCTCGTACTTCTTTTCCTTGGCCTTGGGGAATTCTTCGCCCCGGCCCAGAACGTCGACGCGTTCGGCCTGGAGTTTTTCGAACTTCTTGAAGAGGTCGGTGATACGGGCGAAAGTCTCGAGCGCCTCCGGCTTGAGCGCGGCTTCCATCTGGGCGAGCGAAAGAGTGTTATCCTCTTCCTCCTCCTCTTCGACGCGGCGCGAACGCGGTTCGCCGTCCTCGTCCTCGTCGGCCTCTTCTTCTTCCTCGACCTCTTCCTCCTCCTTGAAGGAAGGGCCGGCGGTCGCTTCGGAGATCTCGCCGTCGTCCTCGTCGTCCTCGGCGTCCTCGGTCATTTTCTCGACCGGCGGCTCCTTCGACAGCATGGCGTCGAGATCGAGAATCTCGCGCAGTTGCATTTCCTCGTTGTTGAGCGCTTCGGACCAATGGATGATCGCGTGGAAGGTGATCGGGCTTTCGCACAGGCCCATGATCATCATGTCGCGACCTGCTTCGATGCGCTTGGCGATGGCGATCTCGCCCTCGCGGCTGAGCAGCTCGACCGCCCCCATCTCGCGCAGGTACATCCGCACGGGATCGTCGGTGCGCTCGACGGTCTCTTTCTTCTTGGCCGCGGCGGCGGGCTTCGCCGGCTTGTTGGATGCGCCTTCCTCATCATCGTCTTCGTCGACGATTTCCTCGGCGTCTTCCTCGCTCTCCCCTTCGGCCTCGGCATCTTCGTCGGTTTCGACGATGTTGACGCCCATTTCGCTGATCGCGGACATCACGTCCTCGATCTGCTCGGACGACATCTCGTCCTGGGGCAGCGCCTCGTTGAGTTCGTCCACGGTGATGTAACCGCGGCGCTTGGCCTTCGCGATCAGCTTCTTCACCGACGCCTCGTTGAGGTCGATGAGCGGTGCGTCGTCCTTGCCGGTGGCGTCTTCTTGCGTGGCCATTTCGTCTCGCGTCATTCGTGATTCTCGTCCGGAGTGCCGGGGTCTGCCACCGGAGAGTCAAATTCGGGTTGAGCCGCGCGCGCGGCTCTGCGGCTCGCCATTAGCCCGAGTCGTTTCTCGAACGCCAGCTTTCGTTTAAGCAGCCGTTGCTGCTCGGCAAATGCGGCTTCCGGGTCGGTCTCGAAGCGCGCGGTGGCCGCTGCCAGGGCAGCTTCCAGCGCGGGCCGTTCGACCAGTAACGCCACGGCTTCGGCCAGGTCTTCGCGCGCGTCCCGCGGATCGGCGCCTTCATCGAGGAAGGCAAAGCGGCTTTTGTCCGGCGGCGGAGCGAACCCCTGTGGCGCGGATATGGGCGTGTCGCCCGCGTGTTCAAGCATTTCGGCCGCTTCGATCAGCGATTCGAGGGCAGGGCCGTTGCGCCCGTCGCTCGCGGCAAAGCTCGCGAGCGGATCGGCGTGAACGAGGATCTGGTCGGGGAAACGCAATAGCCCGGCGATCACGGCCCCTGCCAGGAGGTCGCGCGATCCCCCGTCCGCTGCCTTGCGGAGCCGGCCCGCTGCAGCCGGATCGAGAGCGGGCGCCATCGGCTTTCCGAACCCGCTTCTCCACTCGCGCCTCTCGCGGGGCGGGCGGGGCGGCTTGGGAGGGAAAGCAAATTCGGAAAACCTGTCGAGCAGTTCGCGGCGATAGAGCGCCTTGATGTCCGGATGCTGGATCGCCTCGCAATGATCAAGCAGCCGCGCCTTGAGACCCGCCTTCTCTTCCGGAGTGCGCAGCGGCGCGGCATCGCGCTCGAACGCCCACAGGGTGTCGATCATGCTGGCGGGGCTGGCGAGGAGGTCCTCCATCGCCTTTGCGCCCTGCTGCTTGATAAGGTCATCCGGGTCGAGGCCCGCGGGCAGTCGCACGATCGACAGGGTCTTGCCCGGAGCTAGCATCGGCAGCGCGCGGCTGATGCCCCGCATCGCCGCGCGTTGACCCGCGCTGTCGCCGTCGAAGCACAGGACCGGAGCATCGACCATCCGCCAGAGCAGTTCGAGGTGCCGCTCGGTGAGCGCGGTTCCCATCGGCGCGACGGCCTCTTCGAAACCGCCGGCGGCCATTGCGACCGCGTCCATCTGGCCTTCGACCACGATCATGCGCCCGCTCCGCCGCGCGGTGGGGCCAGCGCGGTGGAGGTTGAACAGCGTGCGCCCCTTGTCGAAAAGCGGAGTATCGGGCGAATTCAGATACTTGGGCGCGTCTTTCTTGTCCGCGTCGAGGATGCGTGCGGCGAAGGCGATCACCCGGCCGCGGGGATCGTGGATCGGGATGGTCAGTCTCTCGCGGAAGCGGTCGTAGGGCTCCTTGTCGTCCACTGCGATCAGCAGACCCGCCTCGACCAGCATGCCCCGGTCGAACTGGCTAAGCGCCTTCGCGATCGCGTTGCGCGCAGCCGGTGCGTAGCCGAAGCCGAAGCGCTCCAGGGTGTGCGCGTCGAACCCGCGTCCGGCGAGATACTCGCGCGCCTTCGCGCCGCCTGGCGTGTCGAGGTTGCCGCGGAACCAGTCCTGCGCCGCCTGCATCACGTCGTGGAGGCCCGCCTGTTGCTCGGCTCTCTTCGCGGCGCGCGGATCTGGGGCGGGAACTTCGAGGCCCGCCTCGGCGGCGAGCTCCTTGATCGCATCCATGAAGGAAAGGCCGCGCTGGTCGGTCATCCAGCGGATTACATCGCCATGCGCGCCGCAACCGAAGCAGTGGTAGAACCCTTTCTCGTCGCTGACGGTGAAGCTGGGCGACTTCTCGTTATGGAACGGGCAGCAGGCCTTCCACTCGCGGCCGGCGCGCTGGAGCTTGGTGGTGCGCATGACCACGCCGCTCAGCGTCACCCGCGCGCGCAGTTCGTCGAGCCATTGCGGGGAGAGCGCCATGCGCCCTCAATGCGGGCGAATCGCGCCCCGATGCAACCTCAAGCGCAGGCGTTGGCCACGCCTTCACGCGCTGCCGGATAAAATCCCATGCCAATCGCCTCGGTACTGTCGGCATCGAAGGCGTAGGCCTTGGCGGTTCCGGCCGGGGGCAGGGTGGACTGCCAGTAAAAGGTCAGCGGCTCCTTCTGCTCCCACTGGTTGCCGCCGTCGCCCGCGCTCACGGTCCAGACGATCCTGCCCGCATCGCATGAGACCACGACGTCAGCCTTGGGGCCGATAGCGGCGAGCGCTTCGGGCTTGGCGTAGCCGGCCTTGCCCGTGAAGCCGTGCGCCGGCATCGTCATGCGGAAGGCGGTCGCCCGCTCGATGTCGCTGGCGGTGTTGTGCGCGCCGATGCCGGTATCCTCGTCGTTGTCGCCGCCGGGATAGACCACCATCACGTAGGTATAGACGGTGCCAGCCGGCGCGATTTTCGGGTCGCACGGGTCCATGCCCTTGGGACAGGCGACGAAGCTGCGCAGGTCCGCGAAGCTACCGGCCGCGTTCGTCATGGCCACGGTCTTCTCGCCGATCCGGCCGCCAAGGGTGAATTCGGTCAGGTCGCCCGCAGGCAGCGCCTTGGCCTTGGCGACCGCCTCGCCATCGCTGTTCACGCGGTTGAGGTCGGTCACCTCCTGGTCCTGCACCTCGCGCTGGCTCGGTTCGTCCGAGCATCCGGCAGCCAGCAGCGCCAGTGCGCCCGCGGCGATCAGCTTCCTCATGGTTTCCCTCTTACGACAGTGCCTCTTTGACCAGCCGGCTGGCGGTCTGCATGTCGAGCACAGTGCCGTGGCGGGCCTTTAGTTCCGCCATCACGCGGCCCATATCCTTAATGGATTCAGCGTTTAAGGTTGACTTGATGTCCGCGATCGCGGCGCGGGTTTCGTCGTCCGAAAGCTGGGCGGGGAGGAACTCCTCGATAACCTTGAGTTCTTTCCGCTCCTGCTCGGCCAGTTCCTCGCGATTACCGTCAACATACATGGTTATCGACTCGCGCCGCTGCTTGGCCATCTTTTGCAGGACGTCGACCACCAGCGTGTCGTCGTCCGGCTGTGACGAGGCGGTTCGCAGCTCTATGTCCCGGTCCTTGAGCTTCGCGAGGATCAAGCGAACCGCGGCGAGGCGCTCCTTGTCGCCGCCTTTCATCGCCGCGATCTGGGCCTGCTTGATGGTGTCGCGGATCATGGAAATGCGCCTTTCGGATTGAAGCTGGAGGATGCGGCGGCCACTTAACCCGAGAAACGGCGCTTGGACAGGTTGACGAGTGCGGGCCGCGCGCCTAGCGGCTGGGACTTAGCAACATCGCCGGAAAACACCTGACTCGGAGCGCCACCCATGGCCGACGCCGCACATAGCCACGCGCAACCTGAAGGCGCGACCGGCGTGCTGGTATTGGCCGATGGAACCTGCATCTGGGGCAAGGGCTTCGGCGCAACCGGCAGCGCGGTGGGCGAGGTGTGCTTCAACACCGCGATGACCGGCTACCAGGAGGTGATGACCGATCCCTCCTACGCCGCGCAGATCGTCACCTTCACCTTTCCTCACATCGGTAACGTCGGCGCCAACGCCGAGGACGTCGAGAGCCAGGTCGAAGGCGCGGTCGGCTGCGTGGTGCGTGAGGCGGTTACCCCGCACTCGAACTTTCGCGCCGAGATGGAACTGGGCGACTGGCTCGCTGCCAAGGGCAAGATCGGCCTGTCGGGAGTCGATACCCGCGCGCTGACCCGCCGCATCCGGCTGGCCGGTGCCCCGAACGCAGTCATTGCGCACGATCCCAAGGACCGGTTCGACATCCCAGCGCTGGTGAAACGCGCGAAGGATTGGCCGGGGCTCGAAGGCATGGACCTCGCCGCCCGCGTCAGCCGCGAGGACCAGGAACAGTGGGGCGGCGGCTATTGGGAGCTCGGCAAGGGCTACAGCCGCGCATCGTGGACCGGCGAAGGCGGCAAGCCCAAGCCGCATGTCGTCGCCATCGACTACGGCAGCAAGGACAACATTTTCCGCAATCTCGCCAAGGCGGGAGCGCGGGTGACGGTGGTGCCGGCGCAGACCTCGCTCGCGGAAATCGAGGCACTGCAGCCCGATGGCGTGTTCCTCTCCAACGGCCCGGGCGACCCGGCGGCGACGGGTGAGTATGCGGTGCCGACCATTCGCGCGCTGCTCGACAAGGACGTGCCGATCTTCGGCATCTGCCTCGGCCACCAGATGCTCGGCCTCGCCGCCGGTGCGAAGACGAGCAAGATGCACCAGGGCCACCGCGGCGCGAACCATCCGGTCAAGCGGCTCAGCGACGGCGTGGTCGAGATCACCTCGATGAACCATGGTTTCGCGGTCGATAATCAGTCGTTGCCGGAGGGAGTGGAGGAGACGCACGTTAGCCTGTTCGATGGCTCCAATTGCGGCATTTCGCTCAAGGGCAAGCGCGCGTTTGGGGTGCAGTACCACCCTGAGGCGAGCCCCGGCCCGCAGGACAGTTTCTATTTATTCGAGAAGTTCGTGGGGATGTTGGGGTGAACGGAGACACCTTCCTTGGGCTTGAGCTCTATGAACTGCTCACCTTGCTGGGCATCATAGTCGGGCCAATAGTCGCCGTACTCATCACCCTTTGGATCGATGGAAGGCGTAAGGACCGCGATCAAAAGCTGACTATCTTGCGAATGCTGCTCGCAACCCGGCACGTTCCAGCTGACCCTTCCTTTCAACTCGCGATCAATCTGATCCCCGTTGAATTCGGTCGAAACAGGTCAGTTATGGATGCCTACAAAGAATTCATCGAAGCGATCAACGTTTCGCTCGATGGGGTGAACGATGAGCGGATTGTCAAGAACACTGAGACCAAGACGATCAGGCTCGTTTTTGAAATCGCACGATCCCTTGGGTTTGGTATTCGAGAAACTGATTTGCAGACGACTGGTTATGCCTCGTCTGGATGGGCCGAACGCGAGCGTCTGTTGATGGATTCCCAGAAGGCGATGCGTGACGTTGCCACCCAACTCATGCTGCAAACCAGATTGAACGCTGGCGCGCAGTTGTCTCTCGAAGAGAGGCGCTACATCGGAATCCCGGACGAGAGCCAATAATGCCCAAACGCACTGACATCTCTTCGATCCTCGTCATTGGCGCCGGGCCGATCGTCATCGGGCAGGCGTGCGAGTTCGATTATTCGGGCACGCAGGCGATCAAGGCTTTGAAGGAGGAGGGGTACCGGGTGATTCTGGTCAACTCCAACCCCGCCACGATCATGACCGATCCCGAGTTCGCCGACGCGACCTATGTCGAGCCGATCACGCCCGAGATCGTCGCGAAGATCATCGAGAAGGAGCGGCCCGACGCGCTGCTCCCGACGATGGGCGGGCAGACGGCGCTCAACACCGCGCTCGCGCTCTACAACGACGGCACGCTCGATCGCCTGGGCGTGCAGATGATCGGCGCCGATGCCGACGCGATCGACAAGGCCGAGAACCGCCAGCGCTTCCGCGAGGCGATGGACAAGATCGGCCTCGAAAGCGCGCGCAGCGGCGTTGCCAACACCGTCGAGCAGGCCTTTGAAGTGCTGGAGAGAACCGGCCTCCCGTCGATCATCCGGCCGAGCTTCACACTTGGCGGCACAGGCGGCGGCATCGCTTACAACAAGGCCGAGTTCGAGCGCATCGTGCGCGAAGGGCTTGACGCCAGCCCGACCACCGAAGTCCTGATCGAGGAATCACTGCTCGGCTGGAAAGAGTACGAGATGGAGGTCGTTCGCGACCGGAACGACAATGCCATCATCATCTGCTCGATCGAGAACGTCGACCCGATGGGGGTCCACACCGGGGACTCCATCACCGTCGCCCCGGCGCTGACGCTGACCGACAAGGAATACCAGATCATGCGTTCGGCGAGCATCGCCGTGCTGCGTGAAATCGGTGTCGAAACAGGCGGTTCGAACGTTCAGTTCGCAGTCAATCCGAAGGACGGGCGGCTGATCGTCATCGAGATGAACCCGCGCGTCTCGCGCTCGTCGGCGCTCGCCTCGAAGGCGACCGGCTTCCCGATCGCCCGCGTCGCCGCCAAGCTGGCGGTCGGCTACACCCTCGACGAGATCACCAACGAGATCACCGGGGCGACCCCCGCCGCGTTCGAACCGACGATCGACTACGTCGTCACCAAGATACCCCGCTTCGCGTTCGAGAAGTTCAAGGGCGCCAAGAACGACCTGTCGACCGCTATGAAGTCCGTCGGCGAAGTCATGGCGATCGGCCGCAATTTCCAGGAGAGCGTGCAGAAGGCCCTGCGCGGGCTTGAGACCGGCCTCGACGGATTCAACCGCGTGGTCGAGCTGGAAGGCGCGCCGCGGGACGAGATCTTCGCTTCCCTAAGCAAGCGCACGCCCGACCGCCTGCTCAAGGTGGCGCAGGCGTTTCGCGAGGAAATCGAGCTGGACGAGATCGCCCGCATCACCGGCTACGATCCGTGGTTCCTGCGCCAGATCGAAGAGATCATCTACGAGGAGAAGATGATCGATCACCACGGCCTGCCGCGCAACGCGCAGGAGATGCGGCGGCTGAAGGCGATGGGCTTTTCGGACCGGCGCCTCGCGACGCTGGCGGTGCGTTCGGTCGGTGTGGCGGGTGGGCTGGGGGAAACCCAGGCCAAGCGCGCCGGGTTGCTGCACGACACCTTGCGCGCAATGGCGGGGGCGACCAGCGAGAAGGAAGTGCGCCAGTTGCGCCGCAAGCTGGGCGTGTTCCCCGTGTTCAAGCGCATCGATAGCTGCGCCGCCGAATTCGAGGCGATCACGCCTTACATGTATTCGACCTACGAGGCGCCGACGTTTGGCGAACCGGAGGACGAGGCCATGCCGAGCGACCGGCGCAAGATCGTCATCCTGGGCGGCGGGCCCAACCGCATCGGGCAGGGCATCGAATTCGATTACTGCTGCGTGCACGCCTGCTTCGCGCTGACCGAGGCCGGCTACGAGACCATCATGGTCAACTGCAATCCTGAGACGGTGAGCACCGACTACGACACTTCGGACCGGCTTTATTTCGAGCCGCTAACTGCGGAGGACGTCCTGGAAATCCTCCGCGTCGAGCAGCAGAACGGGGAATTGGTTGGCGTCATCGTCCAGTTCGGCGGGCAGACCCCGCTCAAGCTCGCCCAGGCGCTGGAGGACGAGGGTATCCCGATCCTCGGCACTTCGCCCGATGCGATCGACCTGGCGGAAGACCGCGAGCGGTTCGCCAGGCTGGTGACAGACCTCAAGCTCAAGCAGCCGGCCAACGGCCTCGCCCGCACCCGCGACGAGGCGGCCGCGATTGCCAACCGGATCGGCTACCCGGTGCTTCTGCGGCCTTCCTACGTGCTCGGTGGCCGGGCAATGGAAATCGTCGACAGCGAGGCCCAGCTCGACAACTACATCGCCACCGCGGTGAACGTGTCGGGTGACAGCCCGGTGCTGGTTGACCAATACCTGCGCGATGCGATCGAGTGCGATGTCGATGCGCTGTGCGACGGCACCGAGGTGCGCATTGCCGGCGTGATGCAGCACATCGAAGAGGCCGGCGTCCATTCGGGCGACAGCGCCTGCACCCTGCCGCCTTACAGCCTGCCTCCGCAGATCGTTGCCGAGATGGAGCGCCAGGCCGCTGCGCTGGCCATAGCGCTGCGCGTGAAGGGGCTGATGAACATCCAGTTCGCGGTCAAGGACGGCGAAGTGTTCCTCATCGAGGTGAACCCGCGCGCGAGCCGCACGGTGCCCTTCGTCGCCAAGGCGATCGGGCAGCCGGTAGCCAAGATCGCAGCGCGCGTGATGGCGGGTGAAACCCTGGCCAGCTTCCCCCAGTTCAAGCGGGATTTCGATTACATGGCGGTCAAGGAGGCGGTATTCCCCTTCGCCCGTTTCCCCGGCGCCGACCCGGTCCTCACTCCGGAAATGAAATCGACCGGCGAGGTGATGGGCATCGATCGCGATTTCCCCACCGCGTTCCTGAAATCACAGCTTGGCGCGGGCGACCGCCTGCCGAGCGGGGGCGTGCTTTTCGTCTCCGTCAAAGACAGCGACAAGGCGGCCATCGTCCCCGCCGTGCGCGCCCTGATCGAGCACGGCTTCACTGCCATCGCCACGGCAGGGACCCAGCGTTACCTGGCCGACCAGGGCCTGCAGGTCGAACGCGTGAACAAGGTCGCGGAGGGTCAGCCTCATATCGTCGACAGGATCATCGACCACGAGGTCGCTCTGATCTTCAATACGACCGAAGGCTGGCAATCGCATCTGGACAGCCAGTCCATCCGCGCCAGCGCGCTTTCGGCGAAGGTCCCGTATTATACGACCGCGGCGGCGAGCCTGGCCGTGACGCGTGCGATAACGGAAGTTAACCCCAGCCAGCTTGAAGTGCGTCCGTTGCAAGACTATCATAGCTGAACCAGACAAGGCTCTCCCCCGACATCGCGACCGAACGGGGCTGTCCCACGGGCAGCCGGTTAGCGATTTCTTGTTGTCGGGGGGCGGGCAGAGAGAAAGATTGCAAGATGGCTACGATGGAAAAGGTGCCGATGCTGGCCGAGGGTTACGAGCGGCTTACCGCCGACCTGAAGGCCTATCGCGCGGAGCGTCCCAAGATCGTCGATGCGATCGAGGAAGCGCGCGCCCATGGCGACCTTTCCGAAAACGCGGAATACCACGCCGCCAAGGAGCGGCAGGGCCAGGTCGAGGCGCAGATCGCCGAGCTGGAAGACCGCATCAGCCGCGCGCAGATCATCGATCCGGCATCGCTTTCGGGCGACCGCATCGTGTTCGGCGCCACCGTCACCCTGCGCGATGACGAGGACAAGACCGTCAAGTACCAGATCGTCGGCCAGACCGAAGCGGATGCAAAGGTGGGGCGGATCAGCTACAACTCGCCCCTCGGCCGGGCGCTGATCACCCGCAAGGTGGGCGATGAAATCGAAGTGACGGTTCCCTCCGGCGACAAGTTCTACCTCGTCGAGAAGATCGAGTTCATTTAGGCATCGCTCCCGGTCCCGCTGTGGTCCGAAAGGGGAGCGAGCATGCCTGTACCGGCCCGACCGATCGCCGAGCGGCGGATCGTCGAACACTTCATGTCACTGGATGCCGTCGGCCCGGACTGCGCAATCGCGTATGCTTCCGGCCGCCCGGTCCGGAATAGCGCTTTCGAGCGGCTTCAGCGCGAACAGGTGTTGCGGTTGGTTCCGGGCGGGCGATGGTACCTCGATACGCCGACATGGACCAAGCGCCGCCGGGAACGGCGCACTCGTGCGGCCATCGCTTTGGTGGGTGTCCTGCTTGCCGCAGCGATCGGTAGCGCCCTTTAGACGCTACTGGTCGGCTGCTCCGGGATCGAGCAGCTTGTGCAGGTGCACGATGACGTATTTCATTTCGGCATCGTCGACCGTGCGCTGCGAAGCACTACGCCAGGCCTCGAGCGCACTAGGATAGTCCGGAAATACGCCGACCATGTCGATTGCGCCCAGATCCTGAAACTCGAGCTTGCGCGGATCGGTCACGCGTCCACCCATCACCAGGTGGAGCAGTTGCTTCTTTTCGGCCATTCGGATGTCCTGAATACTCTTGGGGAGGCGTCCGTCGAGGGACGATGCGGCAGCCCCATAAGCAAAGCGGCGCGGCAGGGAAACCCCGCCGCGCCGCTAATCACGCTGGCTAATGTTCAGTTCGACATGCGCGAGCGCAGGTTGCGCAGCGTGCGGCTGGCGCGCTTTCCGGCATGGCGGGTGAACTTCTCCGTAGCTTCGGAAACGTCGCCCGCCTCGCGCCGCACATTGCGGGCCCCTTCGCTCAACACTTCGCTGAGGGTCTCGCCCAGATCGCTCAGTCGGCTCTGGCCCGAGCGGGCGGCATCGCCGGCGTTCTCCATCGCCCGCGAACCGTAGGTAACCGCCAAATCGGCGATCACCGCGGCAAGAGCAGCTCCCCGCTTGGTCGCCTTCTTGCGCAGGCGTCGCCCTGGTCCTGGCACGAGTGAAGCTATGAGAACCCCAACCGCTACGCCGCCCAGTATGGTAGTGAGCGGGCGCTCCTTTACGAAGGAACTCGCCCCTTCGCCCGCTTCGCGAGCATAATCGCCCAGGGTACGCTGCTGATTGCGCTTTTGCGCCGCGTCAACTTTGCTTTTCAGCTCGTCGCGTTTGTCGTTGCTGGACACTGCTGCCACTCCTGAATGTTAATTGCTTGGGATTAGGATCCTAACGATCGCCGGCGTTCGGGCGTTCCGCGGCGCTTTCGTTGTTGCTCACGAGATCGAGCAGCGGGTGTCGTGCGAACCAGAGTACGATCGCGCCTACGAGCGTCGCTATGACGCCCTTGTTGTCCTCGGCCACGGCAACGGCTTCGTCGAGAACGTCCGCCGCGCCTTCGCTGATCCGGTCCTTGATCCGCGTCGGGATGCTTCGGCTGGCGAGGTCGGCACGAAGATGAGCGATATCCGCATCGACAACAGCGCGGGCAGCATCGCGGACCAGCCGATCATCGCGCATCGTACGCTCGAGAAGCTCGCTCATTTGCTACCCTCACGAAACGCTGAGGACACCGCGGCGAGGCGGCGCCTGGCCGCCAGGGCCAACACGATCCCGGCGACTATCAGAACGCCGAAGACGATCGCAGTGGCGCCCCATGGCCCGATGAGCGAGCTCAAAGCGAACACGAGGCCCACTACGAGTGCGATCAGCGCGAGGTGCGCCGCCATGAGCGCCGCCACCCCGTAAACTGCGCCCGAGCGCCCTCGAGCGACCGCGAAGGACGCCCGACTTTTCTGGAACTGAAGCTCAGCCTGGAGGTACGTCTTCCCGTCGTCGAGCAGCGTCTGGATGTCGTCGACTACCGACCCATCGCCATGAGCGGATCCGCCGGCCGGCGATCGCTCGCCGGCCAAGGGGTCAGGACGGGTGGATTGTTCGTTCAATTGCCCCTCCCGGGAAGGAAGGGTCAATCGTTCGAGCCGCGGAACATCCGCGCCAGGAGGAAACCGCCCACGGCCGCGATGCCTACCGCGAGGCCGGGGCTCTTCCGAACGAATTCGCGAGCGTCCTCTCCCAGCTCATCGACCGATTTCGCATCAAGCCGGGTCGATACGTCCTGCAAGGATCGCGAGGCCGAGCGGGCATAGTCGCCGTATTTCGCGCCCAGCTTTTCATCGACGGTCGGTGCGGTATCGAACACGGCGCGGCCGAGCGCCGAAATGGCCTCCGCCAGCTTGCCCTTGCCTTCGGTCGCCAGCTCGCCAGCCTTGCCCCGGGCCTGGTCGCCATAGTTCCTGGCTTCGGCTACCCAGTCTTCGCTCTGCGTCCGGGCCTGGTTGCGGTAGGCGGCGGCGCGGTCCGCCGCTTCGCTGCGCAGCGCAGCCGCGCCAGCTTTGGCTTCCTGCAGCGCGGCGTTGAAACGGCCCTTGGCCTCCGCAGTGTGACTTGCGGTAAGAGCGGCCGGTTCGGTTGCCGCCGCGGCAGTCGAACCCGTCGTGCCCGAGGACGCGGAATTTCCGCCCGAGGCGTTCTTGGCGGACGGCTTACGGGCAGCCTTGGGTTTGGGGGTCTGGTTCGTGTCTGCCATCGTTGTTTTCCTCATGCCCTCGGTTGCTTACAGGTAGTGCCCGGCGGTGCCGGACGGATCGAAACAGCAACGCAACTTGCGTCGCATAGTTCCGCCGCATAGAGCGCGGCTACAGTCGATATGGCACTGTCATAGTCGATTACAACACCAGTAAATATCCGGAGCCTTCATGACCGCGATCATCGACCTCCATGCACGCGAAATTCTTGACAGCCGGGGCAATCCCACGGTCGAGGTCGATGTCCTTCTGGAGGACGGCGGCTTTGGCCGTGCCGCGGTCCCCTCGGGCGCCAGCACGGGGGCGCACGAGGCAGTCGAGCTGCGCGACGGAGACAAGACTCGCTACCTTGGCAAGGGCGTCACGAAGGCGGTCGAGGCAGTCAATGGAACCTTGCGCGATCTGCTCGACGGGATCGACGCGGAGGACCAGCGCGAGATCGATCTCGCCATGATCGAGGCCGATGGCAGCGCCAACAAGGGCACCCTCGGCGCCAACGCCATCCTCGGGGTCAGCCTCGCGGTCGCCAAGGCCGCCGCCGATGCGCGGGGGCTGCCGCTGTACAGCTACATCGGTGGCGTGGCAGCGCACGTCCTGCCGGTGCCGATGATGAACATCATCAACGGCGGCGAGCACGCCGACAATCCGATCGATGTGCAGGAATTCATGATCATGCCGATTGGCGCGCCGACGCTCGCGGAAGGCGTGCGCTGGGGTGCGGAGGTGTTCCACACCCTCAAGAAGGCACTCCATGACAAGGGCCTGGCCACCGCGGTGGGTGACGAAGGCGGCTTTGCACCGGACCTTGCCAGCACTCGCGCGGCGCTCGACTTCGTCATGGCGTCGATCGAGCAGGCCGGCTTTCAGCCGGGCACCGACATCGCGCTCGCGCTCGACTGCGCGGCGACCGAGTACTTCAAGGGCGGCAGGTACGAGATGACGGGCGAGGGCATCTCGCTCACCTCGCAGGAAAAGGCGGCCTGGCTGGCGGACCTGTGCGATGCATACCCGATCCGTTCCATCGAGGACGGCATGAGCGAGGACGACTTCGAGGGGTGGAAGGGACTGACCGACCGCATCGGGAACAAGGTTCAGCTAGTGGGTGACGATCTGTTCGTCACCAATCCCGAACGCCTGCGCGTGGGGATCGGCAAGGGTCTGGCCAACTCGCTTCTGGTCAAGGTGAACCAGATCGGCACTCTCACCGAGACGCTGGAGGCCGTCGGCATCGCCCAGCGAGCCGGCTATACCGCGGTCATGAGCCATCGCTCGGGCGAGACTGAAGACACCACCATCGCCGACCTCGCCGTCGCCACCAACTGCGGACAGATCAAGACCGGAAGCCTTGCGCGTTCCGATCGGCTGGCGAAGTACAACCAGCTTATCCGCATCGAGGAAGAGCTGGGCGACAGTGCAGTCTACGCCGGCGCGGGATGCTTCGGCCGTCTCGCCCGATAGGTATCGACCAACGGCGACTGCGGGGCGACCGGCGCGATTGCGCCGGCGTGGGCGCGCGCCTAACGCTCCGACGCATGGATAAGCCGTGGGAGCGGCCTTGAGAGGAAAATCGCTGATGAACAATCGCCTGATCGCCGCGCTGCTGCTCGGCGTTGCCACGGCCACGCTCGGGCCGGTCGCCTGCGACATGAACAGCGCGACCAATGCCGTTGCCACGCCCGGCACCGAGCTTGGCATTCGCAAGGACTGGATGGACACCTCGGTCAAGCCGGGTGACGACTGGTTCCAGTATGCGGACGGCGGATGGTACAAGAAGACCGAGATACCCGCTGACCGTTCGAGCGTCGGCGGGTTCTTCATCGCGGATCAGCAGACGGAGAAGAACCTCGAGGCCCTGATCGCCGACATCCAGAAGTCGGAACCGGAAGAAGGCAGCGAGGCCGCCAAGGTCAAGGCGTTTTACAACGCCTACCTCGATACCAAGGCGATCGACGCCGCCGGCATGAAGCCGGTGCAGGCCGATCTCACGCGTTTCTCCCAGATCGCCGACAAGGCTGCGCTGTCCCAGGTCATCGGCAGCCAGACGCGCGCCGATGTCGACCCGCTCAATTCGACTGATTTCGAAACCGAGAACCTGTTCGGCGTGTTCGTCACCCAGGCGCTCAAAGGCGGCGACGTGGTGCCCTACATCCTGCAGGGCGGGCTGGGGATGCCCGAGCGCGAGTACTACCTCTCATCCGACCCCAAGATGGCGTCGATCCGCACGGCCTATCGGACTTATGTCGCAGACCTCCTTACGGCGGCCGGTATGGCCGACGCCGAAGCCAAGGCGCAGCGGATTTACGATCTCGAGATGAAGATCGCGCAAGCGCATGCGAGCCGAGAGGAAAGTGACGACTGGGCAACCGCGAGCAGCTTGTGGAAGCAGAGCGACTTTGCCTCCAAGGCTCCCGGCATGGATTGGGATGCCTTCTTCAAGGGCGCTAACCTTGCTGGGTATCAGACCTTCGACGCCTATCACCCGGGAGCGATCACCAAGCTCTCGGCGCTGGTAGCCAGCGAGCCGCTCGATGCATGGAAAGACTGGCTGGCGTTTCACCAGATCAACAGCCACACGGATGTCTTGCCGAGCAAGCTCGACCAGCTTCACTTCGCTTTCTACGGCGAGAAGCTGTTCGGCCAGGAAGCGCAGCGTCCGCGCGAGAAGCGCGCGCTCGCCGCGCTCAACGAATACATGGGCGACGCGCTCGGCAAGCTCTATGTCGAAAAGTACTTCCCGGCCTCGGCCAAGACCGAGATCCAGGGCATGGTCGGCAACATCAAGGATGCCTTCGCCAAGCGCATCGAGGCGCTCGATTGGATGGCGCCCGAAACCAAGGCCGAAGCCAAGAAGAAGGTCGAGACGATGGCCGTCGGAGTCGGTTATCCCGACACCTGGGTCGATTACTCGGGCCTGACGATCGACGAAGGCAGCCCCTACGACGCCGTGCTGGCCGCCGAAAAGGCGCGCTACGCCCAGCAGCTCGCCAAGGTTGGCAAGCCGCTCGACAAGAACGAGTGGTGGATGAACGCGCAGCTGGTGAACGCGGTCAACCTGCCGGTGCAGAATGCGCTCAACTTCCCCGCAGCGATCCTGCAGCCTCCGTTTTTCGATCCGAAGGCGGACCCCGCGTTCAATTACGGCGCAATCGGCGCGGTGATCGGGCACGAAATCAGCCACAGCTTCGACAACAACGGGGCTGCGTTCGATTCGTCGGGCGCGATGCGCAACTGGTGGACCGATGCCGACAAGGCGAAGTTCAACGAGGCAGGCAAGGCGCTCGCGGCGCAGTTCGATACCTACGAGCCGTTCCCCGGCCTGAACGTGAAGGGCGAACTTACACTGGGTGAGAACATCGCCGACATCGCCGGGCTGCAGGCAGCGTACGATGCATACCACGCTTCATTGAACGGCAAGGAAGCGCCGGTTATCGACGGCTTTACCGGCGACCAGCGCTTCTTCATCGCCTTTGCGCAAACCTGGGCGACCAAGATGCGCGAAGAGGCTCTTCGCCAGCGCATCGCGACCGACGGCCACGCGCCGGGCCAGTACCGCGCGTTGACGGTCCGCAACATGGACGAATGGTACAAGGCGTTCGACGTGAAGGAAGGCGACAAGCTATACCTGCCGCCGGAAAAGCGCGTGAAGGTCTGGTGATCGGAACCGGGGGAGGGGGCTAGGCCGCCTCCTCCGCCTCCACCTGTTTCTCGATCCGCTCGGCGACCGGCTCGAGCCGGTCCATGACCTTCCGGTTCTTCGGGCTGAGCAAGTACTGCCACACGCCGTAGGCGTTGATGAGGAGCAGCACCGCGTTCATCGCGGCGATGGGCAAGGCGTCGCTCGTCAGGCCCGAGACGACCCAGGTGATCGCCACCGCGCAGAACAGCACGAACCCGAAGCCGGTCACCCTGCGGCCCAGATCTGCCGCGACGAGGCCCGCGGCAAGCATCGTGCCGATCGCGGCAATCCATTCGAGTGGTCCGTCCATGCCGCCCTTCTTCCAAGCTCGATTGTCATAAGCCGCGGCAGCCCCTAGCGTTCCTGCGCGAACGAAGGAGAGGGCGTGAGCGAGTTTCCAACGCACCCTGGTGCGGTGACAGCAGAATGGCTGACCGAACGCCTGCGCGCAGCGGGTGAGTTGGACCAAGGCCGAGTAACATCAGTCGCGTGGCAGCCGATCGGCACCGGCCAGGTTGGCGATAGCGCGCGTTTCGCGCTTCAATACGAAGGGGGGGAGGGGCCCCCGACCCTCGCCGGAAAGTTTCCCGCCGAAGACGCGACCAGCCGCGGTACCGCCGCGGCCTTCGGCCTCTACGCCAAGGAGGTCGGCTTCTACCGCGAGCTGGCCCCGAAGCTCACTGTGCGGGTGCCGCGCACTTATGCGGCGGAAGTCGATGAGAGGGGCGCCGAGTTCGTCCTGCTGTTCGAAGACCTTGGGCCATGCCGTCAGGGCAACCAGCTCGAAAGCTGCTCGCTTGAAGATGCGCGCCACGCCATCCGGCAAGCAGCGGCGATCCATGCGCCGAGCTGGAACTTGCCCGAGCTGATCGATCACGAATGGCTGCACACGAAGCCCGAAGCGCTGGCCCAGATCAAGGCGCTATACCCGCAGGCGCACGCGATCTTCGCGGAGCGCTACGCCGATACGCTGGAGCCAGAGCTGATGCGCGTTTGCGCCGAGCTCAACGAGGCAAACGAGCATTGGTTTGGCCGCGAGGGGGGCGACCGCTGCCTGATCCACGGCGATTTCCGGGTCGATAACATGCTGTTCGATATCAAGGGCGGCGCAGAACCCATCGCGGTGCTCGACTGGCAAACTGTCGCGGTCGGCAGCGGGCTCACCGACATCGGCTACTTCCTCGGCTGCGGCATCGGCGATGCGTTGCGACGCGAAGCCGAACGCGAATTGATCGATCTCTATTGCAATGAAATGACGGCGCGCGGCGTTCCGCTCAGCCGCGACGCCGTGTGGGACGATTATCGTCTCGGTGCCTTGCACGGAGTTTCTACCGCCGTGTTCAGCGCCGCGTTCGTCGAACGCACCGATCGCGGCGACGCCAACTTCCTGTCGATGGCGCGCGGCGCCTGCGCACTCGCGTTGGCGCACGGCTCCATCGATCTACTCACTGGCAAGGGCTGACCATGCTTTCCAAGGGCGACGACTATCCGCTTCATCAGACTGCCGAGCCGGTCGCTTACGCCGGCACCGACCGCAATTTTTACGACCGTTACTTCTTCAACGGCTACGCGCCGGACGGTAGCGGCTTCTTCGCAGTCGCCTTTGGCGTATATCCCCATCTAGACGTGGCCGACGCGCACTTCTGCGCCATCCGTGAGGGCACTCAACACTGCCTTCACGCCAGCCGCAAGCTCGGGATGGAGCGCATGGACCTTACCTGCGGGCCGATCCGGATCGAGGTGATCGAGCCGCTCCAGAAGCTGCGTGTAATCGTCCAGGGCGAAGGTATCGCGGCAGACCTGACTTTCACAGGCCGGGCCTTCCCGATCGAGGAGCCGCGATTCACCTGGCGGGTCGGGCCGCGCACGATCATGGACTACACGCGGCTGACCCAGAACGGTCATTACGAAGGCTGGATCGAGATCGACGGCAAGCGCGAGATTGTCGCGTCCGGCACGGCCGGCACCCGCGACCGCAGCTGGGGGGTGCGCCCGGTCGGCGCTTCCGACCCACAGGCTGCAGGCGGCGGCATCCGCCAGTTCTTCTGGCAGTGGAGTCCGATCAATCTTCCCAAGCGCAGCCTGTTCTATCACCTCAACGCGCACCAGGACGGCACGCCCTGGAACACCCGCGCGGTGGTAGCTCCCGACGGGAACGGGGCCGAGGCGTTCAGCGAATTCGAGCATGCCACGATGCACGCGCCGCCTGCCGCAGGCACCCGCTGGCCATCCCGTGGGACGCTGAGCATCGGCGAGGAGCAATTCGAGCTGGAACCTGTCGGCCGTTTCCAGATGCGCGGCTTGGGTTACACTTCGCCGAGGTGGAACCACGGCCTTGATCACGGCACGCTCGAGATCGAGCGCGAAGACATCGATCTTGCTTCGGTGGACCCTGAGCGTCCGGACAACCTTCACGTGCAGCTGATCTGCCGCGTCACCGGTCCCGCTGGAGAAGCCGGCGCAGGCACTTTCGAGCAGCTTGCGATCGGGCCCTACGACCCGCTCGGGTTGCAGGGCCTTTCCGACCCGGCCTAGGCTGCGGCGGTGAGCCGGTCGATCTGGTCTTGGGACAGTTCGAGGCGGGTGAATTCCAGCAGTTCGTGAAGCTGCTCGACCGTCCGCGCGCTGGCGATCGGCGCCGGGATGCCCGGCTGCCGAACCAGCCACGCGAGCGCGATCGCCGGAAGGCTCGCGCCGGTTTCGGAGGCCACCTCGTCCATCACGGCAAGCACTTGCGGGCCGTTTCCGCCAGCGAGCTGCTTTGCCCGCTCGCCGCGAACCGATTTCGCGTAATCCGCCTCGCTCCGGTACTTGCCGGTCAGATAGCCCGAAGCGAGCCCGAAGAACGGGAGCATCGCGATGCCGCGTTCGGTCACCAGCCGCTGGAGATCCGGGCCATAGGCTTCGCGAGCGACGAGGTTGTATTCGTTCTGGAGCGCGGTGAACGGCGTTGCTCCGCTCGCCTCAGCTTGCGACACGGCCGCAGACAGACGGGCCGCGTCGAAGTTCGAAGCGCCTAGCGCGTGCACCTTGCCCGAGCGGACGGTGCCGTCGAATGCTTCGACGATTTGCGCGATGTCGAGTTCAGGATAATCCTTGTGCGCGTAATAAAGATCGACCCGGTCGGTCCGCAGCCGATCGAGCGAGGCGTCGAGCGACTGGAGCACGCGCGCGGGCTCGTACAGTTCGGCACCACCCAGCATCCCCGTCTTGGTGTGGATGCGCATGTCGTCCCGCACGCCGCTCTTGTCGAACCACTGGCCGAGCACGGTTTCCGATTCGCCGCCCTTGTGACCCGGAACCCACGCCGAATAGACGTCGGCGGTGTCGATCATCCGGCCGCCGGCTTCGTAGAACGCATCGAGCACAGCGAACGCCTCATCGCCCTTCGCCGTGAAGCCGAACACGTTGCCACCCAGCACGAGGGGAATGCCGGCGATGAAGTCCTGCTCGCTCATGCGTACTGCTCCTTGATCGTCAGCAGGGCCATTGCAGCCTTCGCCGCGTCCCCCCCCTTGTTTCCTTGCGAAGGGTCGGCCCGAACGAGCGCCTGTGCCTCGTTCTCGACCGTGAGGATCCCGTTGCCGACAGGAATGCCGTCCATCGTGAGCGCCATGATCCCGCGCGCGCTTTCGCCTGCGACGATTTCGAAGTGATATGTCTCGCCCCGGATCACGACGCCAATCGCCACGAACCCGTCGAAGCGATCGCCTTCCGACGCAAGCGAGATGGCGCCCGGTATCTCGAGCGCGCCGGGCACGACCATGACTTCGTATTCATGCCCGGCAGCCTTGAAAGCCGCGCCTGCGCCGGCAACGAGCATATCGTTGAGGTGACCATAAAACCGGGCTTCGACGATGAGGAAACGGGCCAAACGCTTTGCTCCAGAATCAATGGCGGACAGGGTGGGATTCGAACCCACGGTGAGCGTGAACCCACGGCGGTTTTCAAGACCGCTGCCTTAAACCACTCGGCCACCTGTCCGGCGAAGGGCTCGGCTAGCGCGACGAACTGCCGCTGTCACGAACCGTTTGCGGTTTGCCCCGTTGGACTGCCTATGCGACAAAGCATCATGCGTCTGACACTGCTTGGAATTCTCGCCTCCCTTGCCGCTGCCTGTTCGTCGGTACCGTCAGCGGCACAGGACCTGCCGTTCGATTCGTATTTGCAAATATTGATTGCCCGCGCGCGGGCCGAGGGGGTGAGCGAGCCTACCATCCGTAGAATGACGTACGACCTGACTCCCAACCAGCGGGTGATCACTCTCGATCGCGGTCAGCCGGGCACGCCGTCGAGCAGCGGAACCTTTCCGAGGGTGCAATCCTATCTTGACCAGCATGTCGATGCGGCGCGCATCGGTGGCGGTCGGCGCAACCTGCAGGCCCTCGGCCCGCTCGCCGCCAGGATCGAGGCGCGGTATGGCGTTCCGGCCCCGATTGTCGTCGCGATCTGGGGGCACGAGACTAATTACGGCAGCTACACGGGCGACTTCGACCTGGCCCGCAGT
This sequence comes from Tsuneonella deserti, assembly GCF_014644315.1. Classification (NCBI taxonomy): domain Bacteria; kingdom Pseudomonadati; phylum Pseudomonadota; class Alphaproteobacteria; order Sphingomonadales; family Erythrobacteraceae; genus Tsuneonella; species Tsuneonella deserti. The sequence continues at coordinate 1,112,634 of NZ_BMKL01000001.1, forward strand.
CTCGCCACGCTGGCCTGGGAGGGCCGGCGGCGCGAGTTGTTTGCCACCGAGTTCGTGGACCTGCTCAAGATTGCCGACCTCGGGGTCGATCGGGGAACGCTCAAGGGAAGCTGGGCCGGCGCCTTCGGCAACCCGCAGTTCTTGCCCAGCATTTACCTGCGTCTCGCACAGGATGGTGATGGCGACGGGCACCGCGACATCTGGAACAGCCGCGCCGACACGCTCGCCTCGATAGCCAACTATTTTCGCGACGCGGGATGGCGCCCGGGGCAGCCGTGGGGGGTCCAGGCGACGGTGCCCGGCGGGTTCAACTGGAACGCGGTTGAAAGTCCGATGAACTCGCCAGTATGCGGCCGGGTGCATGAACGGCACAGCCGATGGAAAACCGTGCGCGAGTGGAGGGCCCTGGGGGTCCAGCCTCAGGTTTACCTTGATGATTCGGTCATGGCCTCGCTGTTCCAGCCCGACGGCCCCGGAACGCGCGCCTGGCTCTTAACCGCAAATTATCGGGTCATCCTCGAATACAACTGCTCGAACTACTATGCGATGAGCGTGGGGTTACTTGCAGATGAGATTGCCCGCTGACGCCGCTTCCCGGCTTCTGATCTTTGGACTGGCCACAACCCTCGCTGGCTGCGGCGCCGGCGGCGATCGATCCGGCGTTTTGCCGGTTCCCGTCGCCGCGGCTGCTGTCAACGGACCGGCAGCCGATTATCCGATAGTACTTGGCGAACCCTTTTCCATCGACGGGGTTAACTACACCCCGGCTGACACCCTCAACTACGACGCCGTAGGTTACGCAGGGGTGGAAGACGGCAACGGGGTGACCGCGGCACACCGGACGTTGCCGCTGCCCAGTTATGTTGAGGTGACCTCCCTGGACACGGGCAAGACGATATTGGTCCGCATTGAACGGCGCGGGCCGATGACGGGTGGCAACCTCCTTGCTCTCTCTCCGGCCGCCGCATCGCAACTGGGCATTTCCGGCACTGCTCCTGTGCGCGTTCGCAGGGTCAACCCGAGTGAGGCCGAGCGCGCGGAACTACGAGCCGGGCGAGACGCGCCAGCGCGATTGGAGACGCCGAAGTCACTTGTCGAGGTACTGAGGCGAAAGCTGCCTGCAGTCGGCGCCACGAGCTTGCGCGACAATGGCCCGGCAACGGGCCGGAGCGGGGTCGCGCCTGCGGCCGGGATTACCGTGGAGGCCGATTCCTTCGAGGTTTCTCCCGTGCCCGCGGTCGCCGCCACGGGGGTGGCTCACATGTCAGACTCCGCACCGGCGCAAGCTTCCAAGGCAGAACCTTTCGCGAAAGGCGGCTTCGTCGTCCAGGTCGGCGCCTTTGCCAACCGCGCGAACGCCGAGCGCGCTGCCAAGGCCATTGACGGTTTCGTCAGCCCTTCCGGAAAGCTATTCCGCGTGCGCACCGGTCCTTTCGCCAAGCGCGCTCAGGCAGACGCGACGCTCGCCAAGGTGCGGAGCGCCGGTTATAGGGACGCGCGAGTCTACACCGCAGATTGAACCGCCGGCTTCCGCCCGGCGGCGGGAGCGCATTTGACCCAGTTCACGAAAACCCTCATCGCGGCTTGCGCGCTGGCGACCGGTGTCGCTGCTACGAGTGCCGAGGCTCCCGGTCCCTATCCCACCTTTGCGCCGCCTCCAGCCGACGTGCCCATCGCGCTGCTAGTCGATCTTTCGAGCGGTCAGACCCTTTATTCGCGTGAACCCGACCGCCGCTTCATGCCGGCCTCGATCACCAAGGTGATGACCGTCTTCACCGCGTTCGAACTGATCGACTCCGGCAAGATTTCTCCCGAGCAGCTCCTTATGGTGAGCGACGGAGCCTGGACCGAGTGGCATGGGGTGGGTTCGACGATGTTTCTGGATTTGCACCAGAGGGTCAGCGTCGATGCCCTGTTGCACGGCGTCACCACGGTATCCGCGAACGACGGCGCGGCGGTTCTGGGTGAAGGGCTCGCCGGATCACTTCCCAAGTGGACTGAGATGATGAACGCCAAGGCGCGCGAGATCGGCATGCGGGACAGCCACTTCGGCACGCCGAACGGATGGATGGACGAAGGACGCACTTTCGTCACGGCCCGTGACCTCGCCACCCTGGCTTCAGCCATGATCACCCGGCACCCGGACCTTTACGCGCGCTACTTCGGCAAGCGCTTGCTCAAGTTCAATGGCTTCGAGCAGCGCAATCATGATCCCGTCACCGGGGTCGTCGAAGGAGCGGACGGGATCAAGACCGGCTTTACAAACCAGGCAGGCTACGGCTTCGTTGGCAGCGCCGAGCGCGACGGGCGCCGGCTGGTGATGGTGATCGCCGGGGCTCCCAATGCGCGCACGCAGCACCAGGCTAGCCGCGAATTTCTTGAATGGGGATTCCAGGCTTATTCCGGCTCTCCTTTATTTTCCAAGGGTGCACTGGTGGGCCGGGCCCGTGTCCAGGGCGGGGCGGACCGTTCGGTTGGCCTGAAGGCGCCACTTGCAGTCGGTTACGATTTACCTTCCGGCCAGACCGGGAAGGTCAAGCTATCGATCCATTACGAAGGGCCGTTGCAGGCTCCCGTCGCCAAAGGCGAGCAGGTGGCGGAACTGGAAATAGCGGTCGAGGGGATGCGGCCCTCACGCGTGCCGCTGGTCGCCGCGCAGGATGTTCCCGAAGCAAACGGGTTCGAGCGACTGTTAAACGGAGTAGCCGGGATATTCTGATGGCGAAGGGGCAATTCATTGCCATCGAGGGCGGCGAGGGGAGCGGCAAGTCCACCCAGGCGAAACTCCTTGCCGAGGCGTTGAAAGCGCGCGGCCTTGATGTCGACCTTACGCGAGAACCGGGCGGCACCCCGGGGGCCGAGGCGATCAGGGGCCTGCTGCTTCATCCTCCCGGCGAAGGATGGGGCGCAGAGGCCGAAGCACTGCTCTTCGCCGCCGCGCGCGCCGACCACGTCGCTCGCCGGATCAAGCCGGCTCTGGAGGCGGGACGGTGGGTAGTGTGCGATCGTTTCGTGGATTCGAGCCGCGCATATCAGGGTGGCGCGGGCGGTGTGGGCGATGAAACCGTGCGCGCGTTGCACGAGATTGGCAGCGGCGGATTGCGACCCGATGTGACGCTGCTGATCGCAGTCGATCCGACTGTGGCATCTCGGCGTATAGCGCAGCGCGACGGAAATGCAGCAGATGCTATCGGTGGACGAGGGCAGCTCTATCACGCGGCCGTTGCGAGAGCATTTAAGGAAATGGCGGAAGCTGAGCCCCACAGGTTCGTTCTGGTCGACGGAAACGGCCCGCCCGAAGCTGTCCAGGCCCGGTTGATCGGAGCGCTGACTCCTATGCTGGAGCAGGATCGATGACCATGCTTGGCCATGAAGCCGCCTGGCTGGAATGGCGCAAGGCAATGGCCGGACCCCGGATGCACCACGCCTGGCTGCTGGCGGGCAAAAAGGGACTTGGCAAGTCGGCCTTCGCCCTCGCAGCGGCGCGCGAACTGGTGGCCGAAGCGGGCGTTGTCCAACCTACGGGCGCGCATCCCGATGTGTTCGTGCTGAGTCATCTGCCGAAGGATGACAGGGAAGAGAAAAAGCGAGAGGCGGGGCAGGAGTACGAGCTCGCCCGGAACATCAAGGTAGGGCAAATACGCGACATGCAGCGGCGCCTTGCGACCCGGCCCACGCTCGGAGCCCGCCGGGTCATCATCATCGACCCTGCCGACGACCTCGAGACCTCGGCTTCGAATGCTTTGCTCAAGAGCCTCGAGGAACCCCCGGCCGGAACGCATTTTCTTCTGATTGCGCACAGGCCCGCGCGGCTACTCCCGACCATCCGCTCGCGTTGCAGGGTGCTGCGCTTCGCACCCTTGCCTAACGAAGCGATCGACCGCCTGTTGGTGGAGCAATGCCCCGACACTGATCCCGCCACTCGCGAGGCGGCGGTGATTGCCGCTGCGGGATCGCCGGGAGCCGCGATGGAATTCGTTTCCCATGACCTCGGCCCGCTCGATGCACTCATGCGACGCATCACTGCCGATGGTGATCCGCAATTCACTCTGCGCGGGAAGCTCGCGGAGGCCATCGGCGCCCGTCCGGACCGGGCGCGGATAGCTGCCGCGCTGGACCTTGCTCGCGCAAGCATTGCCCGGATGTCGCAGGACGCGTCACGCGCTCAGCTGCCGTCTATCGTCGAGGCGCACGCCGAGCTCGTGAAGCTGGCCGGTCAGGCTCCGACCTACAACTTCGACCCTGGCTTGCTGGTCATGCAAATCGGCGGGTTGCTCGCCTCGGCCGGCGCGGCTAGCCACCCTGCCGATGCCTGATCCCTATTATCTCACTACCGCAATAAGCTATCCTAATGGGCGGCCGCATATCGGTCATGCCTACGAAGCCATCGCGGCCGACGTCATCGCCCGTTTCAAGGCGGCTCAGGGGTTCGATGTGCGGCTCGTTACCGGGACCGATGAACACGGCCTCAAAATGGACAAGACGGCCCGGGAGCAAGGTCGGGATACGCTCGGGTTCGCTACCGAGATGTCCAACTATTTCCGCGACATGTGCGACAAGCTTCACATAGGATATAGCGCTTTCCGCCGAACGACTGAAGACGCGCATCATGCAGCCAGCGTTGCGTTGTGGGAGAGTATGTCGAAAGCCGGCGATCTCTACCTGGACCGTTACGAAGGCTGGTATTCGATCCGTGACGAAGCGTTCTATGACGAAAGCGAGCTAACCGAAGGGGAGGGTGGGCGGAAGCTCTCGCCCCAGGGGACCCCGGTCGAATGGAACGTGGAGGAAAGCTGGTTCTTCCGGCTTTCGAAATATCGCGACTATCTCATTGAACTGAATGAGAGTCCGGGCTTTCTGGAGCCTGACAGCCGTCGCAACGAGGTGCTCGCCTTTCTCAAGGGGAATGAGCTGCGGGACCTGTCGGTTTCACGTACGAGCTTCGATTGGGGAGTGCCGGTGCCGGGCAGCCCTGGCCACGTGATGTACGTCTGGGTCGATGCTTTGACGACCTATCTCACGGGTATCGGGTTTCCAAATCGGGAGGGCGAATTCGAGCGGTTCTGGCCGGCGGACCTGCATCTCATCGGCAAGGACATCGTGCGTTTTCATGCGGTGTACTGGCCAGCCTTCCTCAAGAGCGCGGGACTTCCTCCGCCGAAGGCCATCTTCGGCCATGGGTTTCTCCTCCACCGGGGTGAGAAGATGTCGAAGTCGCTCGGGAACGTCGTCGATCCACTGGAACTGGCGGAACGGTTCGGCGTCGACCAGCTTCGCTATTTCCTGCTGGCCGAGGTCCCCTTCGGCAAGGACGGCGGTTTCTCCGCCGAGGGGATCGTCACCCGCTGCAACGCCGAGCTTGCAAACAGCTTCGGCAACCTGGCGCAGCGAGTGCTGTCGATGATCTTCAAGAATCTCGATGGAGAGCTGAGCCTTTTCGAAACCCGGCAAGAGGATGAAGAGCTGCACGCAGCGATTGCAATGGCAACACGGGATGAACTTCCCCGCGCCTTCGAGGCGCTTGACTTCTCGGTCGGCATCGAAGCGTGGATGCGCGCGGTCTTCGCCTGTAATCAGTATGTCGATGAACAGGCTCCCTGGACCCTGCGCAAGACGGATCCAGAGCGGATGCGCGCCGTTTTGCTGACTCTGTTCATGGCGGTTCGTGACCTGGCGATCGCAATCCGGCCCGTTGTTCCGTCCGCGGCAGATCGCCTGCTCGAGCAGATGGGAGTGCCTGCCGGCGAGCGGGATGCGGCTGCGCTTCAGGATTCGGGCTGGTTTTCACGCTTGGCCACTTCAGGCTTCCGCCTTGCCCAACCTGTCGGGGTATTTCCGAGACTGGAGCTGCCGGCAGAGGACGCGGCGTGAGGCTGATCGATAGCCATTGCCACCTGCAATACAAAGGCCTGGTCGACGATCAGGCGGCAGTGCTCGAGCGCGCGCGCCACGCTGGTGTGAGCGGAATGCTCAACATCTCGACCCGCCAGAGCGAGTGGGACGCGGTCATCGCGACCGCCGAGCGCGAGCCTGACGTGTGGGCGAGCGTCGGCATCCATCCTCATGAGGCCGATGCCCATGCGGATTTGGGCCGGGAGGCGCTGATCGCTGCTTCCAGCCATCCCAGAGTGATAGGCATCGGGGAAACCGGGCTGGACTATTACTATGACAAGTCCGACCGCGCAGTGCAGCGTGCCCTTTTCCGTATGCATATCGGCGTCGCGCGCGAAACTGGTTTGCCGATCATAATCCACACCCGCGATGCAGAAGAAGACACTTTAAGCATACTCGAAGATGAAATGGGGAAGGGCGCCTTCCTGGCTCTGATTCACTGCTTCACAGCTTCGTCCGCATTTGCTCGAAAAGTCTTGGACCTTGGCCTGACGATATCGCTGTCAGGTATCGTCACGTTCAAAAACGCTGCCGACTTGCAGGAAATCGCCGCAGGACTTCCCGCCCATCGTCTCCTCGTCGAGACAGACAGTCCGTTTCTCGCGCCGGTTCCGCACCGCGGCCGGGCGTGCGAGCCAGCCTTTGTCCGCGACACTGCTGCATTCGTTGCGCGGCTACGCGGTGCCACTATCGAAGAACTGGCTGAAACAACGACCAGCAACTTTTTCAATTTGTTCGCGAAAGCTTCCGCGTGAAACTAATCATGCTCGGGTCAGGCACCTCGACCGGGGTCCCGAGAGTCGGCGGCGATTGGGGGGAGTGCGATCCCGCTGAACCACGCAATCGCCGGACACGTGTATCCATCGTCGTCGAGAGCAGCGAAGGGAAACGGCTTCTTGTCGACACCTCGCCCGATCTTCGTCACCAGCTCCTCGCAAACGCGATCGACAAGGTCGATGGTGTCTTCTGGACTCACGACCACGCCGATCATTGCCATGGTATCGATGACCTGCGGGTCATGCGCTACGACAGGTCGGGGCCTCTGCCCGGCTTTGCCGGCGAAGAGACCGCTCGGAGACTGCGGGCTCGGTTCAGCTATGTTTTTGCTGGTGAGCATGGTTATCCGACGATCTGCGATCTCAACACGCTTGAGCGATTGAGAATTTTCGCAGGTTTCGGCGTTGGTCATTGCCTGATGCCGCACGGACCTGCGCGCTCAACCGCGTTCCGCTTCGATGCGGACGGCAAATCAATCGGTTACGCAACGGACTTCAGCGAGATCGTGCCAGACATGATCGAACTGTTCGACGATGTTGATCTGCTGATCAGCGATTGCCTGCGCCGCCGGCCGCATCCCACGCACGCTCATCTCGACATGGCGCTTGAACTTGCGACGCGCTGCCGTGCCAAGCGTACGGTCTTGACGCATCTCGACAAGAGCATGGATTATCAGTCGTTGGCAGTCGAATTGCCGGCGGGAGTCCAACCGGGTTATGACGGTCTGGAGATCGTCCTGTGACCGATCTTGGCGCGGTCCAGATTGTCGTCTTGCTCGGATGGCTGATCTTGGCCGGAAGCGCGATCGCCTCATATCGCCTCGGCTGGAAAGAGAATGTGCGTATGGGTCTGACTTGGGCTGGCATCTTCATTGCGGTGGCCTTGGCGTTCTCGCTGGTCGCCAGATGAACAAGCTCACGGTTCATCCGACTTTACATAATATATATTATCAACCTCAGTGACTGGCCAGATCGACCGCCTTCTCGCCATTATGGCTATCCTGCGTGGCCCCGATGGCTGCGAATGGGATCGCGAGCAGACCTTCTCGTCGATAGTCCCGCACACTATCGAGGAAGCCTACGAAGTCGCCGACGCTGTCGAGCGCGGTGATGTGAGTGACCTGCGCGATGAGCTTGGTGATTTGTTGTTTCAGGTCGTCTTCCAGGCGCGTATCGCGGAAGAAGGCGCGTTGTTCACCTTCGATGACGTGGCCCGCTCGATCGCTGACAAGCTCGAGGAGAGACATCCGCATATCTTTTCCGGTGATCTGCCGGGCCCAGGGTCGCGGGAGGAACGATGGGAGGCGCTGAAGGCGTCCGAGCGCGAGAGAAAGGGAGCGACGAGCGCCTTGGATGGCGTGGCGGCCGCGCTACCGGCGCTGATGCGGGCCGATAAGCTGCAAAAGCGCGCTGCCCGCGTGGGATTCGACTGGCCCGATCGCCGAGGGCCGGCGGACAAGCTGATTGAAGAACTTGAAGAACTCGACCGGGCTACGCTCTCGGAGCAGATGGAGGAGGCAGGCGATCTGCTGTTCGCTGCCGTCAACGTGGTGCGTGCCTACGGCATTGCTCCGGAGGAGGCCCTTCGGGCGGCCAATTCCAAGTTCGAGCGACGTTTCCGCGCGATGGAGGAGATCGCAGGTCCGGGCTTCGCCGGGTTATCGCTCGACCAACAGGAAGCGCTGTGGAAGGAGGTCAAGGAACGCGAAAAGTCATAAGGCTTCGTATTGGCCCATCTCCTTGGGATTGAGCCGAACGGCGAGGCGCCGCAGTGGGCCATCAGGACCGGCTCCGGCGTCCTCCTCTTCCAGCACTTCCCCATGGGCATGCAGCCAGGCGATGCGGCGCCCCTCGCTCGCTGGAAGGACGAACTCGTGGACGTGGGCGTGCTGTGTCAATAGCTCGCTTAACCGCTGGAGCAATTCGGGCACTCCCTCGCCGGTTTCGGCCGAGATGACGATTGCAGCCTCATCGCCCGCGGCGGCGCCACGTATTTCGCGCGCTTCCTCCGGCGAGAGAAGATCGATCTTGTTCCAGATCTCGATAATCCGGATTGCTGAGTCCCCTTCCCGGCCGGTCACGCCGAGATCGCCCAGAACCTCCAGCACCTGGGCTTTCTGAGCTGCGGTCGACGGGTTCGCGATGTCTCGCACGTGGAGTATCAGATCCGCGCCCGTAACTTCTTCAAGTGTTGCGCGGAAGGCGGCGACGAGTTGCGTGGGAAGGTCGGAGATGAAGCCCACCGTGTCGGACAGGATTGCCTTCTCAACACCGGGCAGCGCGACGGCGCGCATAGTTGGGTCCAGGGTGGCGAAGAGAAGATCCTCCGCCATCACGTCGGCCCCGGTCAGGCGGTTGAACAAGGTAGATTTTCCCGCGTTGGTGTAGCCGACCAGGGCAATGATCGGCCAAGGCGCCCTGCCCCGGCGATCCCGATGGAGCGCGCGGGTCTTGCGCACGCTTTCGAGCTCCTTGCGCAGCCTGCCCATGCGTTGGCGGATCATCCTTCGGTCCGCCTCGATCTGCGTTTCACCCGGTCCGCCGAGAAATCCGAAGCCGCCCCGCTGGCGTTCGAGGTGGGTCCAGGACCGCACCAGCCGACTCTGCTGGTAATCAAGATGGGCGAGCTCGACCTGCAGCCGCCCTTCCGCGGTAGCAGCTCGCTCTCCGAAGATCTCGAGGATCAGCCCCGTCCGGTCGATTACCTTGCGCTTGAGCCGGTCCTCGAGATTGCGCTGCTGGATCGGCGTCAGGGCGCCATCCACGACGACCAGTTCGGCATCGTGCTGCTCGCATGCCGTGGCGATGTTGTCGACTTGACCCGAGCCGAACAGCGTGCCCGGGCGAACCTGCCGGACCGGAATGACGGAAGCGTCGGCAATTACGATGCCGATGGCTTCGGCCAGGCCGCATGCCTCCTCAAGCCGCGCTTCCGGCTCCAGATCGTGGTGGCGTCCGCGCACATCGGGACACACGACCAAGGCCCGCGCGCCGCGCGAAACCTCACCCAGCAGGTTCTCGTCGAAGCTCAGTCGCCGTCGCCTTCAAATTCGCCGCTGAGATCCACCAGCGTGGCAGGCTGAATGGTGGAGACTGCATGCTTGTAGGCGAGCTGCACGTACCCTTCCCGCTCGAGCAGCATGCAAAAGAGATCGTAAGCCGCGATCTTGCCCTGCAGCATTACGCCGTTGACCAGGAACATGGTTACTTGCACCCCGGCCTCGCGCACGCGGCTGAGGAAGACGTCCTGAAGGAGCCTTTGCCTCGCGTTCGAACCCTGGCTTGCGAACTGGCCAGCATCGATTGGCTGGCCGGGCATGATCGTGGATACGGCATGCTTGTAAACAAGCTGCGATTGCCCGTCCCGCCGCAGCAGGATCGAGAAATTGTCGAACCAGGTTACGATACCCTGCAGCTTGACGCCCTTGACCAGAAACATGGTGACCGGGGTCTTGCTCTTGCGCAGCAGGTTGAGGAATGCGTCCTGCAGACTCTGCTGTTTACCGCCGGCGACAGGCGGCTGCGCTTCAGGCTCTGGAGCTGGGCGAGAGCGCGCGGTGAGCGTGCGGGGGGTGGACACTTGCGTGATCTCCATGTCTTTTTGGCGACCGCTTTCACGGTTCGCAATCAGGCAGGCGGATGTCCGCATGCCGGTGACCGCGAATATGGAGCGTTCGCCTCAATTCGCAAATGCTTTCGGCCATTCGCCGTTCCGACGACGAGCCCTATTCGTCGTCTCGCCGTTCGCCCATTCCAAGGAGCTTTAGCTTGCGGTGTAATGCCGAGCGCTCCATCCCGATGAAACTAGCCGTTTTCGAGATGTTTCCTGAAAAGCGACGGATTTGAATCGCGAGGTATTCCCGCTCGAATGTCTCGCGTGCTTCGCGAAGCGGCACTCCCATCATCGCCGAAAGTCCAGCGCCCCCGCCCAGACGGCCGCCCGTAACCTCGCTCGGCAGCATGTCCGCCTCGATTGTCGCCAGCCGCTCGCGGGGGGTGAGGATGACCGTGCGTTCGACCACGTTGCGCAACTGCCGCACGTTCCCGGGCCAGTCGTAAGCTTGCAGCGCGGCGATCGCATCGGCGGAAATTTCCGGCGGCGGGATGCCTTGCTCGGCCGCATACCGGGTGAAGAAGTGGTTGGCGAGCGCCGGGATGTCGTCGCGCCGTTCCGCCAGGGAGGGGATGGCCACCGGCACCACGTTCAGACGGTAGAACAGATCTTCGCGGAAAGTCTTCTGCTCCATCTCGCCCGCAAGGTCACGGGAGGAGGAAGACACGACCCGGACATCGACCGCGATCTGGCGATTGCCGCCGACGCGTACAAAGCTCTGCTCGGTCAGCACCCGCAGGATGCGGGCCTGGGTGGACAAGGGCATGTCGGCGACCTCGTCCAGGTACAGCGTGCCTCCGTCGGCGAGCTCCAGGAGTCCGGGACGCAGCAGCTTGCCGTCTGCTTCTTCGCCGAACAGTTCCTGTTCGAAGCGTTCGGGCGTGATGCGGGCCGAATTGACGATGACGAACGCGGCGTCGGCTCTGTTGCTCCAGGCGTGGAGCAGACGAGCGGCCACTTCCTTGCCCGATCCGCCGGGCCCGCTGATCATTACCCTGCTTCCCGTCGTCGCCACGCGTTTCAGCGTTGCGCGCACCGCGTTGATCGCTAGCGAGTTACCGGTGAATTCCTCCCCGCGTGCAAAGCCTTGGCGCAAGCGGGTGTTTTCGCGCCGCAGCCTTTCGGTCTCCGTGGCGCGCTGGACCAGGAGCAACAGCTTCTCGGCCTCGAACGGCTTCTCGATGAAGTCCATTGCTCCGCGGCTGACGGCCGACACCGCGGTGTCGATGTTACCGTGCCCGGAGAAGATGATCACAGGCAATTCCGGCTCGCGCTTCTTGATCTCGTCGAGCACTTCCAGCCCATCCATCGGGCTGCCGTGGAGCCACACATCGAGCAGGACGAGGCTGGGACGGCGCTCGTCTACCGCAGCCAGCGCGCTCGTGCTGTCTGCGGCGGTGCGGCACTCGTATCCCTCGTCACTAAGAACACCGGCGACGAGTTCGCGGATGTCGCGTTCGTCATCGACGATGAGGATATCGAGCGCCATTATGGCCGGTCCTTTCCCGTATTCATTCAGCCGCAGCCGTGTCGGCCGCGAGCGGGTCGCGCGCGAACCGCAGGATCACCCGGGTTCCGCCCCCCGGCGCCCCGGCGAATGTCATTTCGCCCCCATGTTCCTCGACGATCTTGTTGACGATCGCGAGTCCCAGTCCCGTCCCCTTCTCGCGCGTGGTCACGTAAGGCTCCACGATGCGCTCGCGGTCCTGGGGCAGCCCCACGCCGTTGTCCTCTACCATGATGGACAGCATTTCCGGGCTCGTCTCCATGGATACGCGGATACGCCCTCGATAATCCGGCTCCGAGTGGCGTGCCCTCGCCTCGATGGCTTCGACGGCGTTCTTGAGCACGTTCGTCATCGCCTGACCGACCTGATGCCGGTCGCAGGCAATCTGGAACGCAGTCTCGCTGTCCGACGATAGCCGGAAGTCGATTTCCGGATGGGCCACTTCCTGCAGAAACAGAGCCTGTTTGACGAGATCGTGCGCATTTTCCGGTCGGAAAACAGGCTTGGGCAAGCGCGCAAAGCTGGAAAACTCATCGACCATTTTCCGCAAATCGCCGACTTGTCGCACGATCGTGCTGGTCAACTCATCAAACAACTCGCCATCGGTTTCGATCTGCTTGCGATAGCGGCGCCTGAGCCGCTCGGTGGCGAGCTGTATCGGAGTAAGCGGGTTCTTGATTTCATGCGCGATGCGCCGGGCGACGTCAGACCACGCGGCCTGACGCTGGTCGAGGATTTGCCGTGTGATATCCTCGAACGTGATGACCCGCCCGTCCGGAGCAGCAGCTACTTTGACGGCAAGGGTCAGGAGCTCCCCGCCTTTCGTCCAGTTGACGATCCCGCTCGAAAGCCTCGCATCGGCGAGCGCGGCGAATTGCGGTGCCAGATCCTGGAGATGCGAGCCGCTCGGAACGGGACCTTTCTGCCCCAGAAGCAACACTTGGGCAGCGCTGTTCATCAGCAGGACGCGGCCCGAGTGACCCACGGTTACGATGCCCGCGGAGATGGATTCGATGACCGCTTCGATAAATGCGCGGCGTTCCTCCAGCTGCCGGTTCGCCCCTACCAGCGCGGCAGTCTGTTGCTCTATCTGCGCGGCCATCCTGTTGAACGCCCGGTTCAGCATTCCGATTTCGTCGGGCCCGGTGCGGCCCTCGACGCGCACGGCGAAGTTGCCCGCCCCCACCTTGCGCGCGGCCACCACGAGTTCGGTAAGAGGCTCGACCTGCCGGTCGGCGAATCTTAGCGCGAACCAGACTGCAAGCCCGACCAGGGCGAGGCTCACAAACAGTAGCGCAAGGTTGAAACGCAACTGCAGAGCGCGGGCGCGATTGGTCAACTGGTCGTACCCCGTCGCGACCGCGAGTGCGTTCTGCCACAGGCTGAAGCCGGAGGATTCAGTATTGCGGGCCGTGTACAGATACACCCCGGCCTTTGCATCGACCGGGACCATCGCCTCGAACCGCGTCGGGTTTCCGGTAACAACCACCGGTTCTCCCTGTTGCAGCTGGGGTAGCGCTTTTCGCGCGAAGGAGAGCGGCTCATTGCCGACCTGCAAATTGGCCACGGCCGCCGTGCGGATTGCCCCGTTGGGCAAGAGCTGCAGGATCGCGGATTCGTTAAGGTCGCGCGCGGCGAGCTGCTGGCCGTAAAGATCCGAGAACAACGGATCCGTGAGCTTCATGTTGCCAAGGTAATAGCCAACGTCGGCCGCCATCGAGATGCTGTGCTGGCTGACCTGCGACTGGTTCTGCTCGTAGTATCCCCGCGCCAGGTTGTTCGCGTCCTCCATCACGCTGCGCGAGTTGGCAGAGAACCAGAAGTCGACGCCGGACTGGAACAGGAATGCGGCAAAGGCAGCCACGAGCAGCGTCGGCACCGCGGCGACCAGCGAGAAGAAGAACACCAGCCGAACATGCAGCCGTGCAGTGCTGCCTTCGGCCCTGCGCAACGCGAGCCGGCGGCCGAACAGCACCATCATGGCCATCGCGGGAATCAGGGTCCCGATGACCAGGACCGCGACCTGTTGCGAAGGGAGCAGTTGCCCGTCCGGCGGCGCGCTGGTGAAAGTGTACCAGGTGGTCCACACCATCGCCAGGAACGCGACAGCCGCGACGACTTCGAGGATCAGATAAAAGTTCGCCCGCCGGCTCGCGACAAGGAAACGCCGCCACAACCGGGGGCTGCGGCGGGAACTCCTGTGTGGAAGGGGCTGCGACAGAGCCATCGTTGCCGCGTTACAACGGCCCTGTTGCAGGTTTGCAAGCCTTATTCGTCATACTGCAAGCCGCCTGGGTTGTCCCGAGCGCCAGCGTCCGGATCGATCCCGAGATCCGTCAGTCGTTTGCGCAGCGTGTTGCGATTGATGCCAAGCAGGCGAGCCGCCCGAAGCTGATTTCCGCGGGTGCGGGAAAGTGCGTATTCGAAGAGCGGGCGCTCCAACTGGGCGATCGCGGAGTCGTAAATTTCCCCTTCCGTAGGCCGAGAATCGCGCAGCCACGCGGTCAAAGCTTTCGCGAAGCCAGCTGGGGCTTCTTCAACGGTCGCCCTGGTGCGCTGGCCGAGAATGGTTTCAACCGCCTCCGCATCGATGATGTCCTGCCGCGCGAGCAGGGCGAGGCGATACACCGCATTGCGAAGCTCGCGGACGTTGCCTGGCCACGACCAAGCCTCAAGCGCGGTCAAGGCGGCGGCATCGATTTGACGCCGCGGCAGGCCATCGGAGATAGCTTGCGCCAGAAAATGACGGACGAGCGGAGCGATGTCGTCGCGCCGTTCGCGAAGCGGCGGCAGTTCGATCGGGACCACGGCGAGCCGGTAATACAGATCCTCGCGGAAGGTGCCGGCTGCGATCATCGGCGCGAGATCGCGGTTGGTCGCCGCAAGGATGCGCACGTCCACGCCGATTTCCTGACGTCCCCCGACACGCCTGATGCGGCCCGACTGAAGCGCCCTCAGGAGCCGCGTCTGCGCTTCCGCGGGCATGTCGCCGATCTCGTCAAGGAACAGCGTGCCGCCGTTCGCCTGCTCGAACTTGCCGATCACCTGGCTGGTTGCCCCGGTGAAGGCACCCTTCTCGTGCCCGAAAAGCTCGCTCTCGAGAAGATCGCGAGGAATGGCAGCTGCATTGACGGCGACAAAGGGGCCCGAGCGGCGTGAACCGAGCTGGTGGATCGCCTCGGCCACGAGCTCCTTGCCGGTGCCGGACTCGCCGAGGATGAGCACCGTCAGGTCGT
This sequence comes from Tsuneonella deserti, assembly GCF_014644315.1. Lineage (NCBI taxonomy): Bacteria > Pseudomonadati > Pseudomonadota > Alphaproteobacteria > Sphingomonadales > Erythrobacteraceae > Tsuneonella > Tsuneonella deserti. The sequence goes on from NZ_BMKL01000001.1 coordinate 1,127,658, forward strand.
TGTGAAGCACCCGGGTGATCATCCGATAGACGCCCTGCATTGCCTGGCTGCGGCCCACGAGCGGCAGGGCTTCGGAAGTTTCCTCCAGTCCGGTTGCCGGTCGGTCTCCCTCGCGCGATGCCGCTTTGACCGTCACCCGGACCAGCTCTTCGAGGTCGAATGGCTTCGGAAAGTACTCGAACGCCTGGATCTCGGTTGCCCGGACAGCCGTGTCGAGCGTGTTCTGCGCAGACAACACGATGACCGGGAGGCCAGGATTTCGCTCCCGCACGCTGGACAAGGTTGAAAGTCCATCCCCGTCGGCGAGCATTACATCCGTCAGCATCGCTGCATACTTGTTCTCCTCAAGCGCGCGATCGCGGCCCGCGATCGAATCGACGCGGTCGACGAGGAGACCTTCCTCCTCCAGCGCCCGGGTTATCACCGTGGCAATTGCCCGGTCGTCCTCCACAAGCAGGATGCGGCGCGGCAAGATCGTTCCCCTATGTGCTTTGCGGAAGATGGACGCGGAAGTGAGTAAGGCCCTGTTTCTCGTCGCGTTCGTAGGAAATGCGCCCGCCCATGTCGCGCACGAGCCGTTGGACCAAGGCAAGGCCGAGACCCTGTCCACCCTTCTTGGTGCTGACGAAGGGTTCGAAGATGTTCTCACGCAACGCCGCATCGATCCCTGGTCCGGTGTCGGTGATCGTCAATTCTATCGGCAGCCGAACCGCGTTGAGAATGACTCCGCTGACATAGCGGGTGCGAACCTTGATCTGGCCCCCGCCCGCTTGTTCTAGCGCATCGCGCGCGTTGGCGAGCAGATTGATGACGACCTGCTCCAGAGCGCCCCGATTGGCGAGCGCAGGCGGTATGGAGGGATCGAATTCCTCGATGAGTTCGATGTCACGCAGCCCGCCTGCACGGATCGTACCGATCGCCCTGCGCACTGCTTTATGGGGGTTGATCGAATCGTTGGGCTCCACGGTGCGCGTCCCGATGCGCTGCATTCGATCGAGCAGTGACGCCACGCGGGAAACCTCGGTTTCGATAAGATCGGCGAGCTGGCGGTCTTCCGGCTCCAGCTTGCGCGCAATGAGCTGGCCGGCTCCGCGAATCGCGGCCAACGGATTCTTGATTTCGTGCGCGAGGACAGCCGGCGCGCTGATCCCGGCGGCGCTGCGGTCGGTTTCACCAGCCGTTTCCTGCCCGGCATCCGACAGCGTTACTACGCGCCAACCCGGGTGACTGGCGAGGGGTGAGATCGTGAGATTGATGCGACCCTCCACTCCGCCCGTGCGGACGCGCACCCAACGGGCGACCAGCGGGGCATCCTGGTTTTGCGCGCGATCCGTGACGCGCGGGTCGTCAATCTCCAGAATGTCGAAGAGGCCGGATCCGATCAGCCGATGCGCGCTTCGGCCGAGAAGTTCCTCGCTCGCGGGATTAGCCTCGGCAATAACCGTATCAGGGTCAACAAGAAGAAGGGCGAAGACGAGGCCGGCAAGCTGTGCTCGAGCGCCGGGCACGTCGCCCTGGCTTTTCACGCGGCAACCCGGCGCAGCAGGGGCTCGTAGAAGCGGTCGATTTCGTCGAGGACCGCTTGTGCCTCGTCGATAAAGTTCACCTTGTTGCGGAACTCCGCTGAACCATGGAGTCCCTTGGTATACCACCCGATATGTTTGCGGGCGATCTTGACCCCGGTGTCCCTGCCATAGTGATCGAGCATTGCCCGGTAATGTTCGGTAATGAGGGCGTATTGCTCGTCGATGTCGGGATCGGCGAGGCTCTCGCTGGTCCGCCACCAGTGCATGACCTGACCCAGCAGCCAGGGACGACCATAGGCGCCGCGCCCGATCATGAGCCCGTCCGCACCGGACTGCGCAAGCGCCCGCCCTGCATCCTGGATCGAGCAGATGTCACCGTTGACGATCACCGGGATGCTCACCGCGTCCTTCACCTTGCGGACGAACGACCAGTCGGCACTGCCCTTGTACATCTGGTTGCGAGTGCGCCCGTGCACCGCCACCATCTTCACGCCGATGTCTTCGGCGATCCGGGCTAGCTCGGGTGCGTTGAGACTATCGTGATCCCACCCCATCCGCATCTTGACGGTTACGGGCACGTCCACCGCCTTCACGCAGGCTTCCATCAACCGAACCGCCAGCGGCACTTCGCGCATCAAGGCTGAGCCAGCATATTGGCCCACCACCTTGCGCACAGGGCAGCCAAAGTTGATGTCGATAATTGCGGCGCCGCGGTCTGCGCTCATTTTTGCGGCTTCCGCCATCGAGACAGGATCACAACCGACGAGTTGCATCGAGACCGGATCTTCGATGGGCGCCCAGGCGGTTTTCTGGATCGACTGGCGCGTTTCGCGGATCGCCGCTTCGCTCGCAACCATCTCGGTCACGTTGAGGCCGGATCCATAACGCCGGACGAGTGCGCGGAACGGCAGATCGGTGACGCCGGTCATCGGCGCCAGCACGACCGGCGTATCGATCTTCACGCCGCCGACCTGGATCGGCTGGGGGACGGAGGGAGCGGGGAAGGACATTGGTGCCTAAAAATTAGGCAGGCGCATAGTGGATTGATGCCTCCTACGCAAGTCGGTAGCGCGCGGCTTATGGGCACCCTTCCCCCTTTCGCCGCCGTGATCGTCGCAGCTGGACAAGGCCTCAGGGCGGGACAATCGCTGCCCAAGCAGTTTGCGCCCTGGCGCGGCAAACCGGTCGTAAAGCATTCCGCCGAGGCGCTTCTGGCGGCGGGCGCTTCTCCGGTAGTCATCGTGATACCCGCAGGTGCCGAGGAGTTGGCGAGCGCGGCCGTGGCAGGCTTGCCGGTTGAACTGGTCACGGGCGGAGAGACGCGGCAGCAGTCCGTCGCGCGTGGGCTGAAAGCAGTTGTGGCGAGTGAGAAGGTTCTTATTCATGACGCGGCGAGGCCCCACGTTCCCCGCGCCGTCATCGAGCGACTGCTTGCCGCACTCGAGCATCATCCCGGCGCAATTCCGGTCTTGCCGGTAGTCGACAGTCTCGTCGTCGAGTCAGGCGGGCTGATGACGGGAACCGGGGACCGCGCCTCACTTCGCCGGGTGCAGACACCGCAGGCATTTCTCACCTCCGCCATCGCCACGGCTCATGCAAGCTGGCAAGGCTCGGCGGATGCTGGCGACGACGCCCAGGTCCTGCGTGCCGCAGGGGGGACCATTGCCCTCGTGCAAGGCGACGAGGCGTTGAAGAAGCTTACATTCGCCGAGGATTTCATGAACGCAGATCTCGCCGTTCGCGTCGGCACCGGATTCGATGTCCATCGCTTGGAGCATGGCAAGCAGTTGTGGCTGTGCGGAATCAGGATCGATAGCGAGTTTGGTCTTGCCGGCCATAGCGACGCAGATGTGGGGCTCCACGCAGTGGTCGACGCCCTTCTCGGCGCGATCGGCGCGGGCGACATCGGCCAGCATTTCCCGCCCACCGACGAGCGCTGGAAGGGAGCCCCCTCATCCCTCTTTGTTGCGCATGCCGTCGACCTGGTTACGCAAGCGGGTTACCGCGTCGGCAACATCGACGTGACGCTGATTTGCGAGGCACCCAAGATCGGGCCGCATCGCGATGCGATGCGCGCCTCGATCGCCGCGCTTGCCGGGATCGACGCAGCCGCTGTAAACGTGAAGGCGACTACTACCGAGCGGCTGGGGTTCACCGGCCGCGGCGAAGGGATTGCCGCGCAGGCTATACTCACGCTCGTTCGTTCTTGAGGGGGTCCCCATGAAAAGTTTTGTTGCCCTTGCTGCCTTTGCCGCACTTTCCCTGCCCGCGTCCGCGCAGGCCCGTGCCGACCTGAGTCCGGAAGCGACCCAGGCTGCGGTGCGCTATGCTTTGCCGCACCTGCTTTCGGGTGTGCGCGCGACGTGTGCACCGAAGTTGTCGTCCACGGGATACCTCGCCACGAATGGCGCTGCGTTGCTCGCGCGGTATTCGAACGGCTCGGAGGCCGCATGGCCCGCCGCGCGCACGGCGCTGATGGCGCTCGGCGCGGATACGGACAAATCGGACATGGTTGAAATGTTCTCGAAGATGCCCGATTCCGCGCTCAAGCCGTTCGTGGACGCTACCATCTCGTCGATGATCGCCACCAAGATCAAGCCAGCTAACTGCGGCGATATCGAGCGAGGGCTCGAACTGCTTGCACCACTGCCGCCGGAAAACATTGCTGGCATCGCCGGCTTCCTGTTCGACATGACCCGCCGCGACAAGAAAACCGGGTCAAGCCAGGGTGGCTGACGGTCTGCTACCCGCCGATATCATCGCGCTGGCCGGCCGGGTGGTAGAGGAGAACGCGGCTATCGGGCGCCGTGTAACCGTGGCGGAGAGCTGCACGGGGGGGCTGGTCGCCGCCGCGTTGACCGAGATACCCGGCTCGTCCGCCGTTCTTGATCGCGGTTTCGTGACCTACTCCAACGAGGCCAAGGAGCAGTCCTTATCGGTGCCGAGCGACATCATCGAGACTTTCGGCGCGGTGTCGATTGCCTGCGTGTGGGCAATGGCGCAAGGGGCGCTTGCGCATAGCGAAGCGGATGTCGCCGTCGCCATCAGCGGCATTGCGGGCCCAGGCGGGGGCAGCGAGATGAAGCCTGTCGGCACGGTCGTCTTTGCCCGCGCGGCGCGCTCCGGCGAAGGGGAACCTGAAGGTGAGATGCGCCACCTGGACGGAGCTACCCGTAGCGAGATCCGCCATCAGGCAACGCTGGTCGCGCTGGAACTGCTGCTTCCGTAGAGCGCGTCGGCGCGGGCTTCGAACGCGGCCATCATCTTGCGGAACGCGCGGTCGAAGTACTGTCCGGCCAGCGCTTCGAAGACGCTGCTGCGAAAGGTGAAATCGACACAGAAGTCGATCTCGCAGCCCTCATCGGAAAGCGGCGTGAACAGCCAGCGATTGTCGAGGTCCTTCATAGGCCCGTCGAGGTAGAACACCTCGATCCGGTTGGGCCGTTGCTTTTCCACCCGCGAGGTGAACTTTTCGCGCAGGTGCTTGAAACCGACCAGCATATCGGCGGTCATCTCGCTCTCGCTGTCCGAGCGCACGCGTGTTGCCACGACCCACGGCAGGAACTCGCCGTAGCGGCCGACATCGGCCACGAGATCAAACATCTGCTCCGCCGTGTAGGGAAGCCGGCGAACCTCGTGGATGCCCGGCATCAGGCGCCCTTCTTGGCGAGCCTGCTTTCGCGCGCGGCCTTCATGGCGGCGAAATCGTCGCCAGCATGGTAGCTCGACCGGGTCAGCGGGCTTGCCGCGACCTGCAGGAAGCCCTTTGCCCGCGCGATCGCGCCGTAAGCGGCGAACGCCTTGGGGGAGACGAACTCCTCCACTTTCGCGTGCTTGGGCGTCGGCTGCAGGTACTGGCCCATGGTAATGAAATCGACATCGGCGCTGCGCATGTCGTCCATCACCTGGTGTACCTCGAGCCGCTGTTCGCCCAGCCCCATCATCACGCCCGACTTGGTGAAGATGAGTGGATCGTGCGCCTTCACTTCCTCCAGCAGGCGCAGCGACGCGTAGTACCGCGCACCCGGACGGATCGTCGGATAGAGCCGCGGGACGGTTTCGAGATTGTGGTTGTAAACGTCCGGCCCCGCCTGGCAGATCGCCTCGACCGCAGGGCGCATCTTGTTGCGGAAGTCGGGCGTGAGAATCTCGATCGTGGTATCCGGCGTCTCGCGGCGCAGCGCCTCGATGACCTTCACGAACTGCGACGCGCCGCCGTCGGGAAGATCGTCACGGTCGACGCTGGTGACGACGATGTGCTGCAGACCCAGCTTGGCCGCGGCGGCCGCGACATGCTCGGGCTCGAGCGGATCGACGGTCCGAGGCATCCCGGTCTTGACGTTGCAGAACGCGCAGGCCCGCGTGCAGACGTCGCCCAGGATCATCACCGTCGCGTGCTTCTTGGTCCAGCACTCGCCGATGTTCGGGCAGGCGGCCTCCTCGCACACCGTGTTGAGCGAGAGGTCGCGCATCAACTGGCGCGTCTCGTGATAACCTTTGCTGACCGGTGCCTTGACGCGGATCCAGTCGGGTTTGCGCTGGCGGGGAGCGATGGGGGCTGACGCGAGGTCGTTCATGCGCGCCCACTTAGTCCCGGGGCTTGTCAGCGGCAAGGCCATGCGGCAACGGGCTGGCATGACCATCGCCCCCTCGCTTGAGCTCGCCGGCCTGATCGAAGGCTATCGCCGTTTCCGTGAAACCGGGTGGGAGCCGCGGCGCGAACGCTGGGCGGCCCTGCGCGAAGGTCAGGAGCCCCGCATAATGGTGATCGCGTGCGCCGATAGCCGCACCGATCCCGCGCTCGTGTTCGACGCCGATCCGGGCGAAATCTTCACCGTGCGCAACATTGCCGCGATGGTACCTCCTTTCGAGACCACGCCTGGCCACCACGGGGTTTCCGCCGCGCTCGAGTTCGCGGTGCAATTCCTCAAGGTCCGCGAAGTCGTCGTCATGGGCCACGGGATGTGCGGCGGCTGCAAGGCAGCGCTCACCCAGAGCGTCCAGGGCACCGAGCCCGGCCAGGGCGGTTTCATCGCCGACTGGATCGACTTGCTGGACGAGGCGCGCGAGGAAGTCGTCGCCAAGCACGGCACCGAGGGCCGCGAAGCCGAACGGGCGATGGAGCTCGCCGGCGTCAAGGTGAGCCTGGCCAACTTGCGCACTTTCCCGTGCGTCGCCGAACTCGAAAAGCAGGGCCGGCTCAAGCTGCGCGGCGCGTTCTTCGCCATCTCCGACGGCGTGCTGCACCTGCTCGACGAGGAATCAGGGGAATTCGCGCCGGTTGCGTGAACGCGCCGTGGACCGCATACCGGGGGTCGAAAAAGAACTGCTCCCGACGCGCTCTGATGGGCGATTTCCCTGCGAGAACAATAACATAATCGGCGGACTCGCAAGGCTCTCCCGGTCGGATTTGTCACCTTCCGCGCGCAGCGGAAATCGGCAGGTCGCAGGTGGGAGCAACGGCGTTTCATCCGGCAGGTTAAGGCAGGTTCGCGCTGTGTAGGAAAGCCCTGCCCGGAGCGGAGGAGCGTTGCGCTTCCCGCGCGTTCCGCCCATCTAGCCGCGCATGGATAATAACGAAAGCCTGAAGAACATCGCGCTGCTCATCGACGCCGACAACGTCAACCCGGCAGCCATAGACCCCGTACTGACCGTCATGGCCGAACTTGGCCAGGTCAACATCCGGCGCGCCTACGGCAACTTCGCCAAGCAGGCGTTGACCAAGTGGGACACCATCACAAATCGCTATGGCATCCGCCCGCAGCAGCAGTTCGACGTGTCGAAAGGCAAGAACGCGACCGACATGGCCATGACGATCGACGCCATCGATCTGCTCAACCAGGGCAAGGTGGACGGGTTCGGCATCATGAGTTCCGACAGTGACTTCACGCCCCTGGTAACCCGGCTGCGGCAGGACGGCATCGTCGTCTACGGTTTCGGCAGTGCGAAGACCCCGCAGGCATTCAAGTCCGTCTGCACCCGGTTCATCGACGTGGACCAGCTGATCAAGACTACCCAGGCTGCGGAAACCGCCACCACCGCGGGCGAGTCGGCCACCACCGCGGCGGCCGACACCGAACTGATGGAGCTGATCGGGGCGGCCTACAAGGAAGCGAAACGCGACGAGGAAGGCTGGGCCCGCGTCCAGCAGGTCGGGCAGATTGCCGGCAACCGTTCGAGCTTCGACGTACGCAACTACGGCTTCAGCAGCCTGTCGGCGATGTTTCGCAACCTGCCGAACTTCAAGGTCGAACGGCGCGAAGGCGCCGAGCTGTGGGTCAAGCGCCTCCGCTGACTATGCGGCCCTGAAAAGAAAAGGGGCGCGGATCCAGCCGGACCCGCGTCCCCTTTTTCAAAAAGAGTAGCGGTTACTGCGCCGCGGGAGCAGCCGTCTTGCCGGCCTGCTGGGCGTAGACCGCCCACAGCCGCGCGATGGCCTGCCGCGCACCCTCCACCTTGGCGAAAGTGGCCACAGCTTCGGCACTCTTGCCCTGGTCCGCCTGGGCGATGCCGAGCCGGGTCAGGACGCGGGGCGTATCGACCCCGGGCTTGGTCAGCGCGCGGGCATAGAACTCCTCCGCCTCGGCCGGCTTGCGATAGCTGAGGAATGCGTCGCCAGCCGCCATGAGGGTGGCGACACTCGCGCCGGCAGAACGCGCGTCGGTCGCCAGCTTGGGCAGATCGGCGGTGTCGGCCTGCAACCGGGCAGACGAGATGGAGTTCGCCTCGGTCACGAACACATCGCCCGATTTCAGCAGCCCGGCGGCGATGCCTGCCTTGATGATCCGCTGGGTTTCGCCCGGAAGGCGCCGCGCATCGGCCGCAGAGATGTAATCGACATAGTCGCGCTCGTTGCGCAGCGAGCCCGTCCGCTCGGCAAGGCGCATCAGGTCGAGCAGGTCCTGCCCGTCGTAGTTATTGAGATTGCGCTGGATCGCGATGGCGTCGCCCCAGCTGTCCTTGGACGGATAGTACTGGGCATACATAGCCGCATACTTGGCCGCCTGAGGTTCCATTTTGGCGGTGTAGGCTGCCGCCAGGCCGCGCTTCACCCAGGTTTCCGGAGGAGTCTCGCCCGCCGCCACCTTCTTCGCGATGACCTTGTCGAGCGATTCCACGCCGGCCGCATCCTGGTCCTGCGCGAAATAGGTTTCCGCGATGATCAGTTCCGCGTCGCCGGTGTAGCCAGCCGCCAGGGCCTGTTCGGCGCGGGCGCGCGCGGTTGCCCAGTCCTTGTCCTGGTAGGCGAGCTGGGAGGCAGCGAACAGGTGGCTCGGGCGGTCGGCCGCGCCAAGCGGGCTGTTGCTGTCGATCATCATGTTGATGCCCTGGCGCTGCAGCGCCAGATCCTTGGTCTGCGCGCCCAAGCTGTAGGTGACCTGCCCGGCGGCAAACTTGTCGTCGGGAGTCGAGGCGGCGGCCTGCACCGCGGCGAGTTCCGCCTTGAGCGGGGTGAGGTCTCCGCCGGCCTTCAGCTTGACCGCGAACGGCTGGTACACGCCGACGAAGCCCTTGGAATAGTTCGACTTCGGAGCCGCGGGCTGTACCTGCTTCTTGGCGGCTTGCGCCGGAGCAGCCGCGGTCAGCGCGATGCCCGACGAGAGGGCAATGGCCAGGGCCATGCGCGAGGCGGCGCCGGGGCGACGGATAAAGGACATTGAGTGGTCTCCCATGAGTGGATGGACGGCCAGTGCTTGCGGCCCTGTTGCCGGACAGGGGGCGTAGTGACGCCTCGTGCCAAACAATGCAATTCCTCTATCGACCGGGCCGTGAACGCGCTTTGAACGGGCAGGTAAGGTTCCGCTCACCGGTTGCTTCCGGTGGGGGTCAATCTTATGTGGAAAACGCCCCACGCGCAGTCATCACTTCCTTGCCCGAACTGGCGGTTTGCGGACCCTTCCCCTAGGCTTGTGCCACCCTCCGCGCCCGCTTGGCGCGCCATGAGAAATACAGCACCTTGAGCGACGAAATCGAAACCCTGAGCCCGCCCTCCCCGATGGGCGATTACGCGCGCGTCGACATCGTCGACGAGATGAAGACGAGCTACCTCGATTACGCGATGAGCGTGATCGTCTCGCGCGCCCTTCCCGATGTGCGTGACGGATTGAAGCCGGTTCACCGGCGCATCCTGTTCGCGGCCCAGGAAGGCGGGATGGTCGCCGGGCGCCCCTATCGCAAGTGCGCCAAGATCGTCGGCGACGTGATGGGCAACTACCACCCGCACGGCGACAGCGCGATCTACTTCGCGCTGGTGCGCATGGCGCAGGACTGGTCGATGCGGGTGCCGCTGGTCGATGGCCAGGGCAACTTCGGCTCGATGGATCCCGACGATCCGGCGTCGATGCGATATACCGAGGCGCGGCTCGCGCGGGTTTCCAACAGCCTGCTCGACGATCTCGACAAGGATACGGTCGATTTCCAGGAGAACTACGACGGTTCGCGGCGGGAGCCGACGGTTCTCCCGGCGCGGTTCCCCAACCTGCTGGTCAACGGCGCCGGCGGCATCGCGGTCGGCATGGCGACCAACATCCCGCCGCACAACCTGGGCGAAGTCATCGACGGGTGCCTCGCGCTGATCGACGATCCGCTGACCTCGCCCGAAAGGCTGATGGAGATCATCCCGGGTCCGGACTTCCCGACCGCCCCCCTGATCCTCGGGCAGTCGGGCGCGCGCAATGCCTACATGACCGGCCGCGGATCGATCCTGATGCGCGCGCGGCACGAGATCGAAAGCGGCCGGGGCGACCGGCAATCGATCGTGTTCACCTCGATCCCCTACCAGGTCGGCAAGGCCGGCCTGGTGGAGAAGATCGCCGAGGCTGCCAAGGACAAGCGGATCGAGGGCGTCTCCGACATCCGCGACGAATCGAACCGCCAGGGCGTGCGCGTGGTCATCGATCTCAAGCGCGATGCCACGCCCGAAGTGGTGCTCAACCAGATCTGGCGCCACACGCCGGCGCAGGCGAGCTTTCCGGCCAACATGCTCGCCATCCGCGGGGGGCGGCCCGAGACCCTTGGACTGAAGGACATCCTCAAGGCGTTCATCACCTTCCGCGAGGAGGTGATCACCCGCCGCACCAAGTATGAATTGATGAAGGCGCGCGAGCGGGCCCATATCCTGCTCGGCCTGGTGGTCGCGGTATCGAACCTCGACGAGGTCGTCGCGATGATCCGCGGGGCGCCGAACCCGGCGGAAGCGCGTGCCCGGCTCCAGGCTCGCGAATGGCCGATCGGCGACATCGCGCAGTACATCGCTCTGATCGAGGCGATCGAGCCGGACGCCGAGCAGGCGGGCGGAACCTATCGCCTGTCCGAACGCCAGGTGCGCGCGATCCTCGACTTGCGCCTCCACCGTCTCACCGCCTTGGGTCGTGACGAGATCGGCGGCGAACTGGAGGAACTGGCCGGCAACATCGAGGAATACCTGGCGATCCTGGGCGACCGCGCCAAGCTCTATGCCGTGATGCGCGGCGAACTGGTCGAGATCCGCGATCTCTACGCCACGCCGCGCCTGAGCGAGATCGCCCCCGCGTGGGATGGCCTCGAGGACGAGGACCTGATCGAGCGCGACGAGATGGTCGTTACCGTCACCCTCGACGGCTACATCAAGCGTACCCCGCTCTCGACTTTCCGTGCGCAGAACCGCGGGGGCAAGGGCCGCGCCGGCATGGCGACGAAGGAGGAGGACGCGGTGTCGAACATGTTCGTCACCAGCACGCACAATCCGGTGCTGTTCTTCTCGACCGCGGGCAAGGCCTATCGCCTCAAGGTATGGCGCCTGCCCGAAGGTGGCCCCGCCACGCGCGGGCGGCCGATCGTCAACCTGCTTCCCGCGCTGGACGACGGCGAAACCATCGCCGCGGTGCTGCCGCTGCCGGAAGACGAAGATACCTGGGGCGCGCTCAACGTGGTGTTCGCCACAGCCAAGGGCGGCATCCGCAGGAACAGCATGGACGCCTTCGCCAACATCCCGACGAACGGGAAGTATGCGATGCGCTTCGACGAGGGCAGCGAGGATCGTCTCATCGGCGTGGCATTGCTCGAGCCGGGCGACGACGTGCTGCTCGCCAGCCGGATGGGCAAGGCGATCCGCTTCGCCGGTGACGATGTGCGCGAGTTCCAGAGCCGCACCAGCACCGGCGTACGCGGCATGCGGCTGATGGGAGACGACGAGGTCGTTTCGCTGTCGATCCTTCACCGCGTGGGCACGGAAGCCGACGAGCGCGAGCAGTACCTGCGCTTTGCGCCGTGGAAACCGGACAAGGAGGGCGAGCCGGCTATCGCCGCCGAGCGCTTCGGGGAACTGGCCGCGAAGGAACAGTTCATTCTCACCGTCTGCGCCAACGGTTACGGCAAGCTGTCTTCGGCTTACGAGTATCGCCGCACCGGGCGCGGGGGCCAGGGAATCACGAACATCGACAATGTCGAGCGAAATGGCCCGGTCGTGGCGAGCTTCACCGCCACGCGCGCCGACCAGCTCATGCTGGTGACCGACCAGGCCAAGCTGATCCGCATCGGGCTGGATTCGCTGCGCGTCATCGGCCGCGCCAGTGCCGGCGTGCGCCTGTTCAACGTCGCGGAAGGCGAACACATCGTCAGCGCCGTCCGACTGGACGAGGACGAAAGCCCGGAGAACCCCGCTGAGGAAGCCATCGCGGAGGAGATCATCGGCCGGGGGACCGTGGAAACAGAGCCCGAGACCACGCCGCAAAGCGACGACGACATCGCGGGCGAACCGGAGGAATAGCGATGCACATCGAGCGATCGGGTGAAGCATGCGGTGCCAGCGTTACCGGCATCGATCTGTCCCGAGAGCTCGATGATGATCTGGTCGCGGAAATCCGCGCTGCCTGGCTCGAACACCGGGTGCTCGCCTTTCGCGATCAGGCAATGGACGACGACGCGCTTGAACGCTTTACCCTGGCGATGGGCGGCTTCGGGGAGGACCCGTTCTTTGCTCCCATTGCCGGCCGCTCGCACATCGCCGCCATTCGGCGGGAGGCAGACGAGACGACGCCGCTGTTTGCGGAAAACTGGCACAGCGACTGGAGCTTCCTGCCACGTCCTCCGGCGGGAACCTGCCTGCTGGCGATCGACATTCCTCCCGTGGGAGGCGACACGTTGTTCGCCGACCAGCATTCGGCATGGGAAGCCCTCCCCGCGGCTCGCCAGGCGGAGCTCGAAGGGCTCGTCGCGATCCATAGCGCGCGCTACGCCTACGCGCCCCAAGGGACCTATGGGGAGAAGGACAAGGGTCGATCAATGGACATCCGGCCGAGCGATGCGGCGATGGCCACGCAGACTCACCCCCTGATCGTCACGCACCCGGAAACCGGCAGGCGGGGCTTCTTCAGCACCTTCGGTTACATCGTCGGCATCGAGGGAATGAGCGAACAGGAGGCGCTGCCTCTGCTGCGCGAACTTTACGAGTGGCAGACAGCCGATCGGTTCGTCCACCGCCGCCGGTGGGAGCCCAATATGCTCGTCCTGTGGGACAACCGTGCAGTGCTGCACCGCGCGACGGGGGGATACGAAGGACATCGGCGCGAATTGCACCGCACCACCGTGGCCGCTCCCGAGGGAGCCTCTGTCTAGGCCTGGTGATCGCGCCGCAATGTGCGGATGACGCCGGTGCAGATCATCAATTGCCCGGCGTAATAGAGCGGCCAGACCAGCCACTCGGTCAGCGAGGGGTCGAGGGCCCCGCCCAGCCGGGCAAATATCAGCAGGTCGCTTGCAACGAACAGCAGCGCGCCGATCCCCACGTTGTAGCGGCTGAACCGGCTCATCCAGGCGGTCGCGGCCATCGCGGCGAGCGATACCGAATAAAGGACCGGCATCGGATCACGCGCAATCAGCCAGGTAGTCAACGGCACTCCCGCAAGCAGCGCGGCGGCGGCGGCCCTTTGAGTGAGGGCGGGATGCGGTCTCCGGTTCCGCAGATAGAGTACGATCGCAACGAGGTGCGACAGCAGGAACAGCGCTCCGCCGGCCACCGTGTCGAGCTCCATGCCGATGTCCCCGGCGGCGCCGATTGCCATGACTGCAGCGATCAACCGGGCATCTCGCGCAGAACTTCGCGACAAGGCGTAGGCCGCCAGGGCCGCGACCGATCCACCCTTGAGCGCCATCTGGAACAGGCCACCCAGAGCGCTGTCCGAAAGGACCCAGAACGCGAGAGCGAGCGCGACGCCCAGCACCAGCCATGGCCGGCTTTCGATCAGTGCGCGTTTCGGCAAGCTGCCCCCCTTGTTGCCTGCCCACATAGCGGCCCGCGCGCGGCCAAGTCGAGCGCAATGCAGGGCGCATATCGACTTCGCGGCCAGTCGGCGGCATGGCCCTTTCCATGACTCACGACATTCATGTGATCGGTGGCGGGCTCGCGGGCAGCGAGGCGGCCTGGCAGCTCGGACGTCGCGGTTTCAGCGTGCGCCTGTCGGAAATGCGCGGCGGTGGAGACATGACTCCAGCCCACCAGGGAACGGGCCTTGCCGAATTGGTATGCTCCAATTCGTTTCGGTCGGACGATAGCGAAAAGAACGCCGTGGGACTGCTGCATCATGAGATGCGCGCACTCGACAGCCTCGTCATGCGCGCAGGCGAAGTGGCCAGGGTGCCTGCCGGTTCCGCGATGGCGGTGGACCGGGATGTCTTCTCCGCCGAAGTGGAGCGCGAACTGGCGGCGCTCTCCAATGTTCACGTCGTCCGCGAGCGGATCGACCGGCTGCCCGCCTCCGGGCCGACGATCATCGCGACAGGCCCGCTCACTGCCGCGCCTCTTGCCGAAAGCGTGGCCGAGGCCACCGGGCAGGATAGCCTGGCCTTTTTCGACGCCATCGCTCCGATCGTGCACCGCGACAGCATCGACATGGATGTGTGCTGGATGGCAGCGCGCTGGGACAAGGGGGGCAAGGATTACATCAACTGCCCCATGACCCGCGAACAGTACGAGGCCTTCGTGCAAGGCCTTCTCGATGGAGAGAAGACCGAGTTCCGCGAGTGGGAAGCAAGCACGCCGTACTTCGAAGGATGCATGCCGATCGAAGTGATGGCATCGCGTGGGATCGAAACCTTGCGCTTCGGTCCCATGAAGCCGGTCGGGCTCGACAATCCGCACTGGGCCACGGCGGAACATCCGAATGGCCGCTGGCCTTACGCGGTCGTGCAACTGCGCCAGGACAACAAGCTCGGCACGCTGTGGAACATGGTAGGCTTCCAGACCAAGTTGAAGCACGCCGAGCAGGTCCGCCTGTTCCGCACCATCCCCGGTCTGGAGAATGCGGAGTTCGCCCGGCTCGGCGGGCTGCACCGGAACACCTTCATCAATTCCCCAATGGTTCTTGATCGCGAGTTGCGGCTGAGGAGATCCAGCCATGTGCGGTTTGCCGGCCAGATAACGGGCTGTGAAGGATACGTGGAAAGCGCCGCCGTGGGGCTGATGGCGGGCATGATGGCTGCTACGGAACTGGCGGGAGAGACGTGGCAGGCGCCTCCGCGCACGACGGCGCTCGGTGCATTGCTGGCTCATATCACCGGCGATGCGGAAGCCGAGACATATCAGCCCATGAACGTCAACTTCGGCCTGTTTCCGCCCTTGCCCGAGGTGAAGAAGAAGGCGCGCAAGGAAGCCTACACCGAACGCGCCAAAGCCGACCTCGATCGCTGGATCGGCGATCGCGCGGTGGAGCTAGCCTAGCACCGGCAAGCCGGCTTTCGCTTGGCGGGCTTGGGCGCGGTGGTGGCGAACTCGGCGAGATCGAGCTCCCGGTTTCGGTTGGCGTCCGCCTTGTCGAACCGCTGGGCAGTCGCCACCGCCCATTCCTCGAAGTCGAGCAGGTTGTTCCCGTCCTTGTCGAGCTTGCGGAAGGCGTCGCTGCGCGTCGAGAGCATCTCGTTGCGGGTGATGCGCCTGTCGCGGTTCCGATCGTAGCGGAAAAAGCGCTCCTCCTCGCGGGTGAGCTCGGTCGCTTCCGGCGGAGCAGGCCCGCGCAAGTCCGTCGCCGCAGTCGTCGGCAAATCTTCGGGAGAAGGTTTCGCGGGTTGCTCAACTGGGGGCGGAGCGGCCTGCTCGACTTCCGCCCTGCCCTGCCACCAGAACAGCCCGACGCCGACCAGCACCAGCGTCAGGAAAGCCCCCAAAATCATACGGTTCATTGAATGCGCCCCGGTCTTTCGCCGGGTCATAGGCTATCTGCCGAACAAGCCAAGGCGCATTGCGGCGGCCGCAGCGCCTCGTCCCTCCATGATCGGTTCTCCGCGCAGAAGGGCGCGGGCGGACAAGCCGCCCAGCACTGCCACTCCACGCAAACGCCTGGAGCGGGGAAGCGCCACGGTTTCAGCCGAACCGAGCGACCGCGCCATCTTCCTTTCCGCTTCGTCCGAGGCGCGGACCGCAAGGTCTGCGAACGCCCAGGCTCGGCCGATAGAGGCGGCGGCGTCCGCATCCGCGCCCGCCCCCGCATGGTTGGCGAACGCCCGCAGCGCTTCCGCCCGGCCAGTTGCAAAAGCGGTCATGTCCTCAGTCGAAAGGGAGGGCTCGCCCACCAGGTGCTCCCAGCCATCCACCAGGGCAGCCAGCCGGCCGCCGGATGGGCCCCACGTCTCGCTCACTCTCGCGAGGAGCGGTTCGCCCGAGGCTGGGTTGCTTGCGATTTCCGACAATCGTTCACGCCACCAGGCAAGCCGCACCTGGGCGAGCATGGGCTCCCGCGCCTGGGCCACCGCCGCTGCCAGCCGCTCGTCCAGCTGGAACAGGACGGACAGTCCGGCTCGGCTCCCGAATGGCTGCCACGCCAGGCAGACGGCCAGGCCGGGATCGGATTGCGCTGTTTCCGGCATAACGATTGGGATGTCCCTTCCCGGCACACGCGCAACCAGCTGGTTTAGACGCGGTGCGCTTAAACGCTTCATTAACTACAATCTTTCGCGAACTGCTTACCCTGCGTGCGTATCACGCATCTGAGAAAAATCCGTTCGAAGAGAAGGAAATCTGTCCCATGAGGGCGTTCAAAAGACTCTTGCGGGATTTGATCGGTCAGAAGCTCGGTCAAGCTTCTGTCATAGTCGCGCTCGCCATGCCGGTGCTGATAGGCGCGGCTGGTTACGCCGTCGACTTATCGCAAGTTTATGTTTGGAAACGTGAACTGCAGCATTCGGTCGATCAGGCGGCTCTAGCTGGTGCGTGGACACTGGCTTATGATAAAAATGCGACCAATTACAAAATTCGTGCGCAACAGGAATATGACGCTAACCAGGTGTACACGGCTTCCTTCGACGCGACTCCCACGATTCAATTGGGTAGCTACGGGCCCGCAACCAACAACAGCATTATCGTTGCGTCTTCGGTTACCAAAAGGCTGCCTTTTTCCGGCTACTTGATCGGCCAATCGCTGACGATCGCCGCTAGGGCGCAGGCGACGTTCAAGCAGGGCGGTGTCTACCAGGCATGTTTGATGAGCCTTAAGAAGGAGGCGTCGGGAACTTTCACCATAGGGGGCAACGCGACCGTAAACGCCCTGTGTGGCCTCGGAGCTCTCTCCTGCGAGCCGAACGCGATTACGATCGATGGCTCAAGCCACGTGACCACAAACAGTATTGTGTCATGCGGTACCTCGCAGGTGCCAACCGATCTTCAAGACAAGGTCACCGACTACGCGACCTCGATAAGCAATCCCTTTGAGGACCTTCCGCCGCCAGCACCGACTGATAATAGTGCGACCTCGCTGAATTGCCCCAGCAGCGGTAAGGGCACGCAGTACCTATCCCCTGGGCGGTACGTGGGTGGATTCAATGTGACCTGCAAAGTCGTCATGACCAAAGGTATTTATATTATCGACGGCGGGGTGATGGATCTTACGAGCAATAAGGGAAATATCACCGGGACCGGTGTGATGTTCGTTCTGAGAAACGGAGCCCAGGTTAAAATGGGGGGCAGCGGGACCGGGGGGATCATTAATCTCAGCCCCATGGAAGCGGCAGACTTCGTGGGCACCCCGAACGAGGCTTACCGGAATCTTTATGCGGGTATGTTGATCTACGAAGATAAAACCGGCCAATCATCGCCAGTTGAGCATGTCTTCAACGGAAACGCCGACGTCTCAGTGCGAGGAACGTTCTATCTTCCGAACGGCAACCTGACGGTCAATGGCAACTCGAATACGTCTCCCCTCTGTTTCCAGCTCTGGGCCTCAACGCTTAAAATCAACGGTAATACTACCATCACCACTACCTGTACGAGCAGCCAGACGAACTCGGCGGGATCTGCCGCGGGCGGCGTGAGGCTCGTAGCGTGAGGACCGTACGATCCACCGTCATGCGGCTTTGGGCTGCCCAGCGTGGCACGATGGCGATCGAAACCGCTATCGTGCTTCCGGTTCTCGCGACGTTGGCCCTCGGAGCGTTCGACGCCAGCCGGATTCTGTCGCGACAGCAACAGCTTCAGAGCGCGGCAAACGAGGCCGCCGAGGTCGTTCTCGCAGCATCTTCGGGTCCTGGCATAAACTCTTCGGATCTCAAGACGATCCTCGTGAATTCCCTGGGCATTCAGCCGAGCCAGCTGACGATCGAACAAAGGTTTCGGTGCGATGCGTCACCGACGCTTGTAACAACGAAGCCCACCTCTGAAACCTGCGCACCGCCAATGCCCATCTATACGTACGTCAGGTTGAACCTTACCGAAACTTACAATCCTGTCTGGACTCAGTTCGGCGTCGGTTCGCCTGTCAACTATAACATCGTCCGGACGGTGCAAACCTCATGACTCATCCAAAGTCATTCCTCGACCGGATTGGGCAAAATTCGGTGGCAGCATCAGCAGTGGAGTTTGCGCTGCTGGCTCCGCTTTTCTTTGCCTTGCTCTTTGGAGCAATCCAAATCGGCATCTACATGCAAAACTATAACGCATTGCGTTCGCTTGCCGCCGATGCATCCCGCTTCGCCGCTGTTGAGTACCAGAAGAACCATCCGATGTCGTCCACTGCGCTTGAGGACAACATTCTATCGTTCGGGACCAAAGCGCCATACTTCCTGAACGAGTCGCGCCTGGAAGTCCACTTGACGGAAGTGACCCCAAGTACCGTCAGTGGGGCGCGCGAGTTCACACTTGATCTGAGCTACAACCTTCCTTCGATTGCAGGCGGAATAGCCATCGATGCATTCGAAATCACTCTCTCGCGCCCGGTATTCGTTTTAAAGGTCTAGGCTGATCCGGAAGGATCCATGGGCTGCGCTTCTTTGAAGTGGCTTCAGTCGCGATAGCAGACCTTTTTCACCGCACTGACGATCGCATCGCTGTCGATCAGTGCCAGTGCCTCCAGGTTGGCGGCATACGGTAGCGGCACGTCCGCATCGCACACGCGCAGGACCGGCGCGTCGAGGTGATCGAAGCCTTCCTCCATGGCGATCGCGATGATCTCCGAGGAGATCGAGCAAGTCGGCCAACCTTCCTCCGCGACGACCATGCGATTGGTCTTGGCCAGGCTCTCCAGGACCGTCGCCTTATCGAGCGGGCGAAGGGTGCGCAGGTCGATGACTTCGGCATCGATGCCCTCGGCCGCCAGCTTTTCGGCCGCTTCGAGCGAAAGCCCGACCCCGATCGAGTAGCTGACGATGGTGACGTCCTGGCCCTCGCGCACGACGCGAGCCTTCCCGATCGGCAAGACATGATCTTCGAGGTCCGGGATCTCAAACGTACGGCCATAGACCAGTTCGTTTTCGAGGAAGACCACGGGGTCCTCGGTGCGGATGGCTGCCTTGAGCAAACCCTTGGCGTCGGCCGCGTCATACGGTGCGATGACGATCAGGCCGGGGACGCTGGCGTACCACGGCCCGTAGTTCTGGCTGTGCTGCGCGCCCACCCGGCTGGCGGCTCCGTTCGGTCCCCGGAAAACGATCGGACAGCGCATCTGCCCGCCAGACATGTAATTGGTCTTGGCGGCCGAGTTGATGATATGGTCGATCGCCTGCATGGCGAAGTTGAAGGTCATGAACTCGACGATCGGGCGCAGGCCCCCCATCGCGGCCCCGCTGCCGATGCCGGCGAACCCGTATTCGGTGATCGGGGTGTCGATCACCCGCTTGGGTCCGAATTCATCGAGCAGCCCCTGGGTAACCTTGTAGGCGCCCTGATACTGGGCGACTTCCTCGCCCATCACGAACACACGGTCGTCGCGGCGCATTTCCTCGGCCATCGCGTCACGCAGGGCTTCCCGCACGGTGACGGTCTTCATCGCCGTGCCCGCGGGCACCTCGGGATCGCGCGCGGGGCCCTTGTTTGCGAACTGATGCTCGATCTCGGCCCGGTGAGCGACAGCAGGACCTTCTGCCCGGCCTACGTCCTTGCCCTCGCCCGGCACATCCGCCGGCGCTTCCGCGCCCTGGGCAGGCGCGGAAGCGACTTCACCGCCCTCGCCCGCCATCGTCGCGATCACTGCGCCGACTTTCACGTTCTCGGTTCCTTCAGGTACGACGATCTTGCCGATCGTCCCCTCGTCCACCGCCTCGAATTCCATCGTTGCCTTGTCGGTCTCGATCTCCGCGAGGATGTCGCCGGCGTGAACTTCGTCGCCTTCCTTGACGAGCCACTTGGCCAGCGTGCCCTCTTCCATCGTCGGGGAGAGCGCAGGCATCTTCAGTTCGAGCGCCATCAGTAGCTCTCCACCAGGACGTCGGTGTAGAGTTCGGCCGGCGCCGGCTCGGGCGAGCTTTCCGCAAAGTCTGCAGCTTCCGAACCGGTCGCGCGGATGCGCTTGTCGATGTCCTTCAATTCATCCTCTGTCTTGCCGCGCGCGAGCAGTTCGGTTTTCGCCCGCTCGATCGGGTCATTATGTTCGCGCTGGTCCTGCACTTCCTCGCGCGTGCGGTACTTGGCCGGATCGGACATGGAGTGCCCGCGATACCGATAGGTGTTGAGCTCCATCAGCACCGGTCCGTTGCCCTCGCGCACGTGCTTGAATGCCAGCTCGGCAGCCTGACGAACTTCGAGCACGTCCATGCCGTTCACGTCCATGCCGGGAATACGGAAAGCGGTTCCGCGACGGTAGAACTCTGTCTCGGCACTCGAACGCGCGGTGCTGGTGCCCATCGCATACTGGTTGTTCTCGATCGCGAAGACGATCGGCAGCTTCCACAGCGAGGCCATGTTGAACGTCTCGTAGACCTGGCCCTGATTGGCGGCGCCGTCTCCGAAATAGGCCAGGCACAATCCGCCGTCTCCGCGGTACTGGTGTGCCAGAGCAAGACCACCGCCCAGCGCCACCTGCGCACCGACGATGCCGTGGCCGCCGTAAAACTTATGCTCGGTCGAAAACATGTGCATCGACCCGCCCTTGCCCTTCGAGATGCCCGCCTCGCGCCCGGTCAGTTCTGCCATGATGACCTTGGGATCGATGCCGTAGGCGAGCATGTGGCCGTGATCGCGGTACCCGGTGATCACGCTGTCCTTGTCGTTGTCGAGCGCGCTCTGCAGGCCGATCGCGACAGCTTCCTGGCCGATATAGAGGTGGCAGAAGCCGCCGATGAGGCCGAGGCCGTAGAGCTGGCCCGCCCGTTCCTCGAAGCGCCGGATCAGGAGCATCTGTTCGTAGAACTTCAGAAGCTCTTCGTCAGACGCCTCGTAACGCGGTGACTTTGCGTGCGTTTCCTGCAGCGAATGAAGGATGAATTCCGGTTCGTTGCTGGCGGCGTTTCCGCCATTGGCGGGGTTGGCTGCTGATGGGGCGCCGGTTTTGCCCTTGGTGGCTGATCTGGCCAAGGTGGTCCTCGCTATCGTGTCTCGCCGGGGAGGTGGCGTGTGGCGGTCAGCCTATGGCCCAAGCACCCACGGGGTGCAATGCACCGGGACACGAAATTGCCGTAGCGGAAACCGCGCCTTGCCGGCCCGGAGTCCCCCGCGGCTAACGCTCGGGCTTGAGGATCAGCACGACCTCGTCAGGGTGGACGACGTTCAGGTTCTTGCGGATGAGTTCGCCGCTGAGGTCAGCGTCAGCATGGTTGGGATCGAGCAAGTCGACCTGCAGCTTCAGCTCGTCACGCTGGTGAGCGAGACGGGCAATTTCGGCCTTGCGCTGATCGAGCACGCGAAGATTCTCGCCCCAGGCCAGCAGCCCGCTGGGCCCGGCGATGGCCAGGCCGCCGAGAACGAGCAGGATAAACAGAGCCGCACCCTGCGTCAGCCGCTCCTTTGGTGAAGTGATTGTGTGTCCCTCGCGTGTCACAATCTCACAGAATCACAGTTAACTTCGGGTATCAAGAGGTTTGTGGGCGCGGATTGCGAAACTGGTTGAAGACCGCGCGAAATGTGCTGCCAAGGCCGCAGGGTGACGATAATCTGGCGTCATGAAGGCGGCCCGCTCTTTCAAATGGACCCTGGGTGCCATGGCGGTGATCGCAATTGCGTTTGCGATTCGGTTTTTGCTGGCCGAGGGGGCGCCAACGATCGAACGTGACGGGCTCACTTTCGCCTCCCCGCACCTTGCTACAGCGCTTCAGCGGACGCAGCCCGGGAGCGGCGTGCGGATCATCTCGACGTTCCGCGACGGTGAGGTGCCCTGCAAGGCCTTCGTGGGCGAAGGCGCATCGGGCATTGCGTGCCGGGAGCGCGGCGGATGGCATCTCCGGGTGGTGCGTAGCGGGGTATCGCTCGACGACCCTGCCGGGACGAAGGCTCTGGAGCTCGCCTTGCGCCGATCGGCGGCCGAAATGTCTCAATAACTGCGCGGCAGCCCCAGCACGTGCTCGGCGAGATATGACAGGATCAGGTTCGTGCTGATCGGGGCGACGGTATAGAGCCGCGCCTCGCGGAACTTGCGCTCCACATCGTATTCCTCGGCAAAGCCGAAACCGCCGAATGTCTGAACGCACATGTCGGCCGCTTCCCAACTCGCCTCGCTGGCGAGAAGTTTGGCCATGTTGGCCTCCTCACCCGGATTACCGCCAGCGTCGTATGCACGTGCCGCGTGGTGGACCATCAGCTCGGCGGCTCGCATACGGGCATAGCAACGGGCAATAGGGAATTGAATTCCCTGGTTTTGTCCGATGGGCCGGTTGAAGACCATGCGCTCTTTCGCATAGCTCGAGGCCTTCTCGATGAACCACTTCGCGTCGCCGACGCATTCCGCGGCGATGAGGATCCGTTCGGCATTCATGCCCGACAGGATGTAGCGGAAGCCCTGCCCTTCCTCGCCTACCAGGGCGGATGCCGGAATGCGCAGATCCTCGAAGAAAACCTCCGTCGTCGAGTGGTTCATGAGGGTGCGAATTGGCTTGATCGTCAGGCCGTTACCGAGAGCTTCTCGCATATCGACGAGGAAGATGGACAGCCCCTCGGTTCGCTTCACGGCCTCTTCGCGCGGGGTTGTGCGAGCGAGAAGGAGCATGAGGTCGGAATGCTCGGCCCGGCTGGTCCAGACCTTCTGTCCGTTGACGACATACGTGTCGCCATCGCGCACCGCGCGCGTCTTCAGCGAAAGAGTATCGGTGCCGCTGGTCGGTTCGGACACGCCGAACGCCTGCAGGCGCAGCTCGCCGCTGGCGATCCCTGGCAGGTAGCGCGACTTCTGCTCGGCACTGCCGTACCGAAGCAGGGTGTTCATGATGTACATTTGCGCGTGGGCGCTGGCGCCGTTGCAGCCGGAAGCCTGGATCTCCTCCATGATCACCGCCGCGGCGTCGAGCTTCAGCCCGCTTCCGCCAAATTCCTCCGGAATCAGAGCCGCGAGGAAGCCCGCGCGGGTGAGCGCGTCGACGAATTTGCCCGGATAGGCCCGGTCGCGGTCCTTCGCGCGCCAATACTCGCCCGGAAACTCGGCGCAGAGCGCCCGTACTGCACGGCGGATTTCCGCCAGGTCCTCGCGTTCGTCCATCGCTTGTGACTAGCGGTTGGCGAATGCCGCGCAAGACGGAACCGCATGGGCGATTGTCAGCCCGCTGCAGCGCGGATAAGGCACCCGCCGGCGCGCCCGTAGCTCAGCAGGATAGAGCACCAGATTCCTAATCTGGGGGCCACAGGTTCGAATCCTGTCGGGCGCACCATCAAACTTCGGCGGGATACACCAGCGCCTGCCCCTCTACGCGGGCGGCGGGGGTCATCTTCGCCGGCTCGACCCGGTCGGCTCCCATCAGGTGGAACACCTCTCTTCCGGCGTCGAGCATGTAATCCGCTACGAAGCGACGGTGACAACGCCACCAGACGGCTTCCGAACACATGATCGCGCAACGCCGCTCACTGCTGAGTGCGCTGAGCTGGGCAAGACCCCGTTGGAATTCGTCGGACAGCGCATAGTCTGCGTAGTTGTGAAAGCTTTGATTGGTCCAGTAAGCGTTGACCTCGGGCGGAACCGTCTTCGACTTTGGCCTGCGTCCGCCCAGCTCCTCGATCCTGACATGACCGATTTGCCAACGCTCCAGCGTTTCGGGCAAAGTGTCGAGGTTGTATTGCGGGTTGGTCCGCGAACGCGGCGTGCTTCGTATATCGACCAGCACATCGATCCGGCCTGCGCGCAACAGCTCGACGAATTCCTCGATCGAACGTGTCGAATGACCGACGGTGAATAACGGGAGGGCGTCCGTTTCCGTCACGCCAGAGCCTCCCGGACCGCGGACCGCAAGGCGGGCAGGACTTCCGCTTCGAACCACGGATTGCGCTTCATCCAGACTTGCGAACGCCACGAAGGGTGCGGGAGCGGAAGCACCTCTGGAAGATGGTCCCGAAACGCGCGCACGCGTTCGGTCATGGCGCCACGACCTAGCCGCTCGACCTGTGCGTAGCTGCCAATCAACAGGGTGAGGCGAAGCTGGCGCAGCTGCGCCATGATGCGCGCGCGCCACAGCGGGGCGCACTCCGGGCGCGGCGGCGCATCGCCTCCGCCCTTGCGGCCAGGATAGCACAGTCCCATGGGGACGATCGCCACGCGGCTCGCGTCGTAGAACTCTTCACGAGCAACGCCCATCCACTCACGCAGTCGATCCCCCGACGCGTCGGCGAAGGGCACGCCGCTATGATGGACCTTCGTTCCTGGTGCCTGGCTCGCGACGAGGATGCGCGCGGTCGGCGAGATCTGCAGGACCGGCCGGGGACCGAGCGGCAGAACGTGACTGCAGGCACGGCAGGCGGCAATCCCCGCAAGCAGGTCGTCGATCGGCTCGGCTTCATGCAGTGCAGGCATCCGGCTCGATCAGTTGAGCTCGTCTGGCGGGGCGACCGGAAACGGGAGCGGCACTACCGCGATCCCTTCTTCAACGAGAGCGGCCGCTTCGTCAGGGGTGGCCTGGCCGTGGATCGTCGCGGCGTCGCGCTCGCCATAGTGCATCGCGCGACTCTCTTCGGCAAATCGCTCGCCTACCCAGGTGCTTTCTTGCAGCGCAGCCGCCTGCGCCTTGGCAAGCGCGGCCATTGCTTGCCTCAGCGCCGGTGGGATCGCGTTCGACATCGGCTGAGTAGGGGGAACATCCCGGCGCGCATTTCCCTTCGCCGGAACGGCCGGCGCCATCGGCGCCTTTTCCATCTCAGCCGATCCGCAATGCGGGCACGCGACCAGTCCTCTCTTTTTCTGCTCGGCAAAGGCCGCAGAGGAGGCGAACCACGCCTCCGACCGATGGCCCTGCGGGCAAGTGAGGTCGAACACGATCATCGGGTGTCAGGTGGCAATCGAACGGCGATTGGCAAGGCTGGGAAGCTGCGCGCGCACCTGCCGGGTCCGGGACCGGTCGATTTCCGCAAAGCCTAGGCCCGGCCCCTCTCCACCCATGTCGAGCACCACGTCGCCCCACGGGTCGACCACCAGGCTGTGACCGTAAGTCTGGCGACCGTCCTCATGAGCGCCCACCTGCGCGGCAGCCACGACCCAGGCGCTCGCCTCGACCGCGCGGGCGCGCTGGAGCAGATGCCAGTGCGCCTGGCCCGTGGGCACCGTAAAGGCAGCAGGGATGGCGATGACGTCGCACGAGCGCTTGCCAAGCTCCTCGAACAGCGCGGGAAAACGAATGTCATAGCAGACCGTCAATCCCAGCCGGCCGACCGGCGTATCGCCAGCCGTGACGACGCTTGTACCGGCACGATAGGCGTTCGATTCCCGCCAGCTTTCCCCGGTCGACAAATCAACGTCGAACATGTGGATCTTGTCGTACCGAGCGGCGATCTCCCCCCGGGAGTCAATCAGTAGCGAACGATTGGCCCAGCCCCCCTCGGCCGACACCACCGCGAGGGAACCGAGGGCAATCCATAGACCACGCCGTGCCGCCGCCTCGCGGGCCGCGCCGAGAACGCGATTGTCTTCCTCGGGAACGATGTGATGAGAGGCGCGGGCGCGATCGCGGTCCAGCAGTCCGCTCATCTCGGGGGTGAACAACATGGTTGCGCCGCCCGCGCTGGCATTGTCCGCTGCGGACACGATAGTCCGTGCGTTCACTTCCGGGTCGATCCCGGCGTTCATCTGCAGCAGCGCGATGCGCGTCATGCGCCGGCGAGTAATGCGTCGAGTTTGCCGGATGCTTCCAGTGCATGGAGATCGTCGGATCCCCCTATATGGGTGGCGCCGATGAATATCTGGGGCACGGTGCGTGCGCCGGGCGCCCGCTGCAGCATCTCGGCACGTTTTGGCCCGCCCAACGTGATGTCGTGCTCGGTATAGGCAACGCCCTTTTTATCGAGCAGACGCTTGGCCCGGAAGCAGAAGCCGCAGCCGAACTTGGTGTAGATCACGACTTCGGGGGCGGCCATCGATTGTCCTTCGCTACAGACCAGCAACACCCTCTTGAACCGGGTATGCAGTCAACTATGTCAAGGCAGCCTGTCCGTGCCGCAAGGCGGGCGGAAAGGCAACGTTTCGGCGGGCGCCGCGGGTGCGGGTCCGTCGGTGGTTCAAATTGCTCATTGGAGGATTTGTTTCATGTCACGCCTTGATTTCACCCCCTATCGCCGCACCACGGTTGGCTTCGACAAGCTGTTCGATCTGCTCGAGAGCCAGGTGCGCAACAACGCGGGGGACAACTACCCGCCGTTCAACATCGAGCGGCGCGGCGAGGACGAGTACCGCATCACGCTGGCGGTCGCGGGTTTCCGCGCCGGTGATCTCGATATCACCGCCCAGCAGAACCTGTTGGTCGTGCAAGGTCGCAAGCGCCCTGACAACCCGCAGGGAGAGGTGCTCCACCTGGGGATCGCCAATCGTGGCTTCGAACGCCGGTTCGAACTGGCCGATTTCGTGCGAGTCGAAAAAGCCGACCTCGCCGATGGCCTGTTGATCATCGACCTCGTGCGCGAGGTTCCCGAGGCGATGAAGCCCAAGAAGATCCACGTCGGCGGACAGCCGGCTCTGGAGGTCGTCAAGGATGGCGACGAGAGTTCCGGCACAGCCGATGCCGCCTGAGGCAACGGCGTCTGGCGCCTGACTTCAACGAATGGGGGCGGACCTTGCGGCCCGCCCCCGCGACGTGAACGCCGCCTCGGGCGAATCTGACCGTCCGGGTCGCAGAAGACGATCAAACACGCACCAAGTCCATTTCTCTTGCTTCGGTTCTGCCCTGGGCTGCCATACGCAGTTTCCCGCAGACAAACTTAGCAAAAGGCAATTTTGCGGTAACCCTGCTCCCCTACGGGCGAACGGCCCTGTTTGGCAACATATATAACGTTTGCTGCCAGTTTTCTTGTAAGAAATAACCCGAGGCGCTTTCCGGGCTGGGGTCTAGACGAGACGCGCCTGGCGCAGGGCGGCGCCGATAAACCCGGCGAACAGCGGGTGGGGGTCGAAGGGCTTGCTTTTCAGTTCCGGGTGGAACTGGACGCCGATGAACCAGGGATGGTCGGGCCTCTCGACTATCTCGGGCAACAGACCATCGGGTGACATGCCTGAGAATACCATCCCGTCGGCCTCGAGGGCCTGGCGATAGGCCGAATTGACCTCGTACCGGTGGCGATGGCGTTCGCTGATGGTGGTCGCCCCGCCGTAGATCGCGCTGACGTGGCTATTGCCATCGAGTTTGGCCTCGTAGGCACCCAGGCGCATCGTTCCGCCCAGATCGCCTTCCACGCTGCGCTTCTGCAGGCCTTCCTTGCTCATCCATTCAGTGATGATGCCGACGACTGGCTCGTCCGTCGGACCGAACTCGGTTGAACTGGCGAGAGGGCGCCCTGCTGCCCTTACCCCTTCGATGCAGGCCATCTGCATGCCGAGGCAAATGCCGAGAAACGGTACATTGCGCTCCTTGGCGAAACGAACGCTGGCGATCTTGCCTTCGGAGCCTCGTTCGCCGAATCCACCCGGTACGAGAATCCCGTGCAGCGGCTCAAGCCTGGCGGCGATTTCGTCGTCGTCCGCCTCGAACAGTTCGGCGTCGATCCACCGGATGTTGACCTTGACCCGGTTGGCCATCCCGCCGTGAACCAGCGCTTCGTTGAGCGACTTGTAGGCATCCGGGAGGCCGACGTACTTGCCCACCACGCCGATCGTCACTTCACCCTCGGGGTGCTCGAACCGTTCGAGAATATCGTCCCAACGGGCCATTTCGGGTGCGGGAGCGCTCATTCCGAAGTGCCGCAAGACCTCGTCGTCGAGGCCCTCGCGATGGTACTGGACGGGCACCGCGTAGATGCTCGTCGCGTCGAGCGCCGGGATGACCGCTTCCTTGCGCACGTTACAGAACAGCGCGATCTTCGCCCGCTCGCTGTCGGGCAGCGGCTGTTCGCAGCGGCACAGGAGAAGATCCGGCTGTATGCCCAGCCCGGTGAGCTCGCGCACGGAATGCTGGGTCGGCTTGGTTTTCAATTCGCCGGCCGCGGCGATGTATGGCACCAGGGTGACGTGGACGAAACAGGTGCGCTCGCGCCCCAGTTCGTTGCGGACCTGGCGAAGTGCCTCGATGAACGGCAGGCTCTCGATATCGCCCACAGTGCCGCCGATTTCGCACAGGACGAAATCGAGATCATCGGTCTCGGCCTGGGCGAAAGCCTTGATGGCGTCGGTGACGTGCGGGATCACCTGCACGGTCGCTCCCAGGTAATCCCCGCGCCGTTCCTTGGCGATGATGTCGCGGTAGACGCGGCCCGAAGTGATGTTGTCGCCCTGGTGGGCCGAGACACCGGTGAAGCGTTCATAGTGGCCCAGATCGAGATCGGTCTCGGCACCGTCATCCGTCACGTAGACTTCGCCATGCTGGTATGGGCTCATCGTGCCCGGATCGACATTGAGATAGGGGTCGAACTTCCGGATTCGAACGCGGAACCCCCGTGCCTGCAGCAGAGCCGCCAGGCTCGCCGCCATGAGACCTTTGCCGAGCGAGGAGACCACGCCGCCGGTGATAAAGATATACCGCGCCATGGGAGTTGGGCCTTAAGCCTGTGAGTGGGGTGGAGGCAAGCCGGTGGGGGCGGCGGAGTGCCGCAATCCACAACCGCTTCGTCCCGCGGCGGACCGGCTTGGAGGAAAAACTAGCGGGTAACGTCGGCCAGCGGATCGTCGCCATTCGACGGTGCTGTCGGCGCGGCCGGCGCAGTCTCCGCCGGAGCCGGCGCATTCTGGACCGGGGCTGCGCGATCGAGCGTCGATTCGACCGATGTGGACCCGCCCGAGGTGTTGGCTGCAATGGCCGCCAGAATGATCGAAAGCACCACGAACACGACTGCCAGCCAACGCGTGGCCCTGGTCAGGAAGTCGGCCGCGCCGCGCGCGCTCATCATTCCGCTCGGGCTGCCGCCGATACCCAGACCGCCCCCTTCGGACCGCTGGATGAGGATCACCCCAACCAGTGCTGCGGCGACGATCGCCTGGAGAACGAGGAGGAAAATGAACAGCGACATGGGCTAGCGATCGATCCGTTTGCTTCAATGAGCATTGATGGGCCCGCGCGACTTAGGCGCGACGGGTGGGAACGGCAAGTACGGTACGTTTCAGGCGTCCTGCAGATCGACCGCGGCGACCACGATGCCGAGGAAGCTTTCCGCGGTCAGGCTGGCGCCGCCCACGAGGGCGCCGCCCACTTCATCGGCGGCCAGCAATTCGCGCGCATTCTCGGGTTTGACGGAGCCGCCATACAGGATGCGCACGGCCGAGCCCTGATCCTGGCCATAACGGGACACGAGCAAGTCGCGAATAGCGCGGTGCATCGCGCCGATATCGGCGACAGTAGGTGTCCGGCCGGTGCCGATGGCCCAGATCGGTTCGTAAGCGACCGACAGCCGCTCGTCCGCGGCGTCGATTTCATCGGGGAGCGAGGCTTCCAGTTGGGCGGTGACGAATCGCTCCGCCCGGCCTTCATCGCGCACCTGCTCGCTCTCGCCGCAACAGACGATCAGCTTGAGACCGGCAGCCAGGGCGGCCTCTGCCTTGGCCCGCACCAGAGCGTCGGTTTCACCGTGGCCTTCGCGGCGCTCGCTGTGTCCGAGGATCACGAACTTGGCGCCGGCATCGGCCACCATGGCTGCCGAAATGTCGCCGGTGAACGCGCCGTCGGCCGACGGATGGCAATCTTGCGCGCCGACACCGATCTGTTCGGCTTCCCGGTGAACCGCGTGGATCAGCGTATAGGGGGGAGCCAGCGCGACCTCGACCTTCATCAGGCGCTGGGCAGACCGATCGATAGCACGCGCCTCGGCGAGCATGGCCCGGGTGCCATTCATCTTCCAGTTGCCGACGACGTAGGGCCGAAGGGCCATGAGTGTTCCTAGCAGTGTTCGTGGAGTGGTTAGCCCGCGCTATAACGACGGACGCGGCCGGCCTGCTAGCGCGCAAAGCGGGTCGCGTCAAAACGGCGCAGGACCTGTTGCGGCAAGGTCGCAGGGCCTCTAAAGCCCTCGGCCTTCGCGCCCCTGCGGCGCCCAACCCGTTTCGCCAGGCGTCCGCTCCCCCATGCTCCAGTTTTTTCGCAATATCTTCAAATCGAAGTACGGCGTTCTCCTCACCCTCGTGTTTATCGGGATAATCGGTGTCGCTTTCGCGGTGGGCGATGTCGCGGGCACGGGCTCCCTGGGTGGAGGAATTTCGGGCGGCGACCGGGTCGCGGTCGTGGGTGGCGACAAGATCAGCGCCGCCGAACTGAGCGAGGCCGCAAGCAACGCGGTCGACCAGGTGCGGCAGGAAAACCCGACCGTTTCGATGGCCGCGTTCGTTGGACAGGGCGGACTGACCGAGGTCCTCGACCAGCTTCTCGACCGCAGGGCGATCAGCAACTGGGCGCGCGATCACGGCCTGCGCGCCGGTAACAACCTCGTGAACAGTGAGATCCGCCGCATCCCTGCCTTCGCGGGCCCTGATGGCAAATTCAACGAGGCCATCTATCAGCAGACGATCGCGGCCCGCAAACTGACCGACGCGGTGGTTCGCCGCGACCTCGCGGACGGGCTTCTCGCCCAGCAGACGCTGGTGCCGGCGGCATTCGGCGCGAAAATGCCGCAGAAGATCGCCCTGCGCTATGCGGCGCTGG
This sequence comes from Tsuneonella deserti, assembly GCF_014644315.1. Lineage (NCBI taxonomy): Bacteria > Pseudomonadati > Pseudomonadota > Alphaproteobacteria > Sphingomonadales > Erythrobacteraceae > Tsuneonella > Tsuneonella deserti. The sequence continues at coordinate 1,158,596 of NZ_BMKL01000001.1, forward strand.
CCAAGGAGCGCCGCCAGGGAGCCGTAGCAGTCATCCCGAGCAGCGCCTTCGCACCCAAGGGCGCGCCGACCGAATCGCAGCTCGTCTCCTATTACAACGCTCACAAGTCCGACTTCATCCGGCCCGAGAGGCGGGAGCTGCGTTACGCGGTATTTGACGCCAAGTCGCTTGGGTCCGTCGACCCCACGGACGCGGAGATCGCCGCGCGCTACGCTCGTGACCGGTCAACCAAGTATGCCGCGCGCGAACGCCGCAACCTGACGCAATTGATCGTGCCCACTCGCCAGGCTGCACAATCCATTGCCCAGCGCGGCCCCGGCGCGCTTGAGGCAGGTGCAAAGCAGGCCGGCCTGGAAACGGCGAAGGTCGCGGAGGTCGACCGGCAAACCTATGCGGGCCAGACGTCGCAGTCGGTGGCCAGCGCGGTGTTCGCGGCTCCCCGTGGAACGATCGCGACGCCGACAAAGGGTGGTCTCGGCTGGTACGTGGTGCGGATCGATGCAGTCACCAGCACGCCCGCCCGCTCACTCGATCAAGTGCGCGGCGAGATTGCCGCGGCCCTTCGTGACGAGAAGCGCAGCCGTGCCCTGTCCGAACTTGCTTCGGACGTGGAACAGCAGATCGATGAGGGTAATGCGCTGGCCGACATCGCCAAGTCGCTCAAGGTGGAACTGCAGACAACGAAGCCGGTGGTAGCCGACGGGCGGGTGTACGGCTCATCGACCGAGCGCGCGCCCGAGGTGCTTGCCCCTGCACTGGCGAGCGCATTCGAGATGGAGGAGGGCGAGCCGCAAATCGCCGCGCTTCCCGGAGGGCAGAGCTACCTCGTCTACGAAACTAGCCGCATTACCCCCTCCGCTGCCGCGCCAATGGCCGAAATTCGCGAGGACGTCGTCGCCGGTTGGCGGCGCGCGACGGGCTCCGCCGCCGCCAAGGCTGCCGCCGATCGCATCCTGGCCCGGATCGCCAAGGGGCAGTCGCTCAGCCAGGCGCTCGCCGCCGAGAAGGTCTCCCTGCCCTCGCCCAACCCCGTCGACATGTCGCGCGAGCAACTGGCGGCCCAGGGCCGTCAGGTTCCCCCGCCTCTGGCGCTGCTGTTCTCGATGGCAAAGAACAGCGTGAAGAAGCTCGAAGCACCGAACGATATCGGCTGGTACGTGGTCTCGTTGAATTCCGTTGAGCCGGGGAAGATCGCACCGAGCGACCCGATTGTCGCTCAGGCGGCCAACAGCCTTGGGCAACTGCTGGGACGCGAATATGGCGACGCGCTGAGGGTAGCCATCCGCAAGGAAGTGGGCGTCGAGCGAAACCCGGAAGCGGTCGCCGAAGTGCGCAAGCGTCTTATCGGCGAAAACTGAGGGCTGTTTCGCTGACCGGATCATCGTCTCAAAACGTCGAAGCGGCGCGCGCGGCGCTTCGCGAGGGTCGTCCGTCATTGGTATGGCGGCGTATCGTCGCGGACACGGAAACGCCTGTCGGCGCGGCGCTCAAGCTCATCGAAACCGGGCGGGGCGATTTCCTCCTCGAATCTGTCGAAGGAGGCGAAGTGCGCGGGCGTTATAGCCTGCTGGGGCTCGATCCGGACCTCGTGTTCCGGGCCGAAGGCGCGCGGGCGGAGGTCAACCACGATTGGCGGCGTCGGCGCGATGGCTTCGCGCCGTGCGAGGAGGGCGCCCTCCTTGCCTTGCGCAATCTGGTTGAAGAGTGCCGGATCGACGTGCCGCCTGGACTCCCGCCAATCTCCTGCCTCGTCGGATATTTCGGCTACGAGACGATCGGACTGGTCGAGCGACTGCCGCGGGCGCGCGGAGAGGGACTCGGCCTGCCCGACATGCTTTTTGTCCGGCCAACCCTGATCCTGGTGTTCGACCGGTTGGGAGACGAGCTTTTCTGCATCGCGCCCCTGTGGCCGGATGGCGGCCCGCCCGAGGCGGCGGTCGAGGCTGCGTCAGATCGGATCGATGAGGCTTTGCGCAAGCTTTCCCTCTCGCCGCCTGTACCGGAGCCGGCGCCGGCCATTCCTGATCTTGCACTGGAGCCTGTCGTTCCCTCCGGGGACTACCGTTCCATGGTCATGCGAGCCAAGGAGTACATCGAGGCTGGCGACGTGTTCCAGGTGGTTCTTGCGCAGCGCTTCACCTGCCCGTTCCCGCTTCCGCCGTTCGCGCTGTATCGCGCCCTGCGTCGCATCAATCCGAGCCCGTTCCTCTACTTCCTCGATCTTCCCCGGTTTTCGATCGTCGGCTCGAGTCCGGAAATCCTCGTGCGGGTCCGTGACGGCGAGGTAACCATTCGGCCGATTGCCGGCACCCGCCCGCGTGGAGCGACGCCTGAAGCGGACCGGGATGCCGAAACCGGATTGCTCGCTGATCCCAAGGAGCGCGCCGAACACCTGATGCTGCTGGACCTTGGCCGCAACGATGTCGGCCGGGTCGCTGCCCCCGGTACGGTGGAGGTGACCGCCAGCTTCACCATCGAGCGTTACAGCCACGTAATGCACATCGTCAGCAACGTGGTCGGCCGGGTGGATCCTGCAAAGGATGCCCTCGATGCACTGTTCGCCGGCTTTCCCGCCGGGACCGTCAGCGGAGCGCCCAAGATCCGCGCGTGCGAGATAATTGCCGAGCTCGAACCGGAGGTGCGCGGCGCTTACGCGGGAGGCGTGGGTTACTTTGCGCCCGACGGCACGCTTGATTCATGCATCGTGCTGCGGACCGGCGTCATCAAGGACGGCACGCTCCATGTCCAGGCAGGCGCCGGGATCGTCGCGGATAGCACTCCCGAATACGAGCAGCGGGAATGCGAGGCGAAAGCCGGAGCGCTGATCGCCGCGGCGCGAGAAGCTGCCCGCATCGCCCTCGAACCCGGATACGGCCAGTGAAGCGGCTGTCACCTGTTTTCAGCCTGCTCCTCGTATGCGCGTGCAGTCCCCAGGCCGAGGGCGAACCCGTCACCCGTATCGATCTCGATAACCCCGCCGCCGCGGCCGCCCCGCGGCCGACGCCGACGCCCGTCGCTGATTCCGCCTGCAAAACGGTCACGTTCGAAGACGCCGCGTTCACCGATTGCGTGGCCGATCCGGCTCGTCATCGCATCACGACCGTGCTCGGCAATCCACCGTACCGGGGCTTCAAGGCCCTCGCCGATGCGCGCGGCCCAGCTGCACCGAAAGTCGCTTTCGCGGTGAACGGAGGAATGTTCGGCGAAGATGGAAAACCCATCGGCTATTACGTGAAGGACGGGGAGCGGGGTCACGAACTGAACCGCAACGATGGCCCCGGTAATTTTCACATGAAGCCCAACGGGGTCTTTTTCGGCAGCGGCGGCCAGTGGCGGGTGATGACCGCGGACGATTTTTACGCCAAGGTGAGCGACCGGCCGGAATTCGGAACCCAGAGCGGACCCATGCTACTGATCGGCGGCAAGCTCCATCCAGAAATAACCGAGGATGGTCCAAGCCGGACGATCCGCAACGGCGTTGGCGTCGACGCATCCGGCCGCGCCCATTTCGTGATTAGCGAAGGCCCGGTCAGCTTCGGCAAGCTCGCGCGTTATTTCCGCGATATACCCAAGACGTCCGATGCGCTCTATCTCGATGGCGGGGTTTCCGCCGTCTGGGTGCCGGCCATGGGCAGGATGGATGCGCGCGCCCCGATCGGGCCGATGATTGTTGTCGAGGAGAAGCCGGAATGACCGCCAGCTATTCCGGGCGCCGCACGCTCTATCCGCCGATCGAGCCATACCAATCGGGAATGCTGGACGTCGGCGGTGGTCATTCGATCTACTGGGAGCGCGTCGGCACTCCCGGCGCGAAGCCGGCAGTGATGCTGCACGGGGGGCCGGGCGCGGGATGCAACGAAAAGCACCGGAGCCAGTGGAATCCGGCCCTTTACGACGTGCTGCTGTTCGATCAGCGCGGGTGCGGCCGGTCGAAGCCGTTTGCCAGCCTGGAGAACAACACGACCTGGGACCTTGTCGCGGACATCGAGGCTCTGCGCGAGATGTACGGCCACGACAAATGGCAGGTCTTCGGCGGTAGCTGGGGCTCCACCCTTTCGCTCTGCTACGCTCAAAAACATCCGGAGCGGGTCAGCGAACTCATCCTCCGCGGTATTTTTCTGTGCGAGCAAAATGAACTGGACTGGCTGTACGAATACGGCGCAAGCGAAGTTTTCCCGGAGGAATGGGAAGCCTTCAATGATCATATTCCCGCGTCCGAGCGCGGGGACCTGCTCGCTGCGTATTCGCGCAGGCTGACCGGTGAGGACCGTCAGGCTCGCATTGCTGCAGCCAAGGCGTGGAGCCGCTGGGAAGGTGTCACCGTCACGCTGCTGCCGGATCCCAAGGGTCTGGAGGAATCAACGCAGGACGAGCACGCCGATGCAATCGCGCGGATAGAAACGCATTATTTCAATCACATGTGTTGGCTCGAACCCGGTCAACTCCTGCGCGATGCGCATAAGCTGCACGATATCCCCGGGGTTATCGTGCAGGGGCGACATGATTGCTGCACCCCGCCGTCAGCCGCTTGGTCGCTGAAAAAGGCTTGGCCGCAGGTCGATCTCCAGATCGTGCCGGACGCCAGCCATTCGTTCTCGGAACCAGGCATCACCGACGGTCTGGTACGCGCGACAGACATGTTCGCGGGCTGAACCCCATGATCCTCGTCATCGACAATTACGACAGCTTCACGTTCAACCTGGTCCACTACCTGATGGAGCTGGGCGCCGAGGTCCGCGTGGTTCGCAATGACGCGATCAGTGCGGACGAGGCAATTCAGAGCGGTGCCCAGGGATTTCTCATCAGCCCCGGCCCGTGCACCCCCAACGAGGCTGGAGTGAGCCTCGATCTGGTCGGTGCGTGCGCCGCGGCCGGCAAGCCGCTGCTCGGGGTTTGCCTGGGCCACCAGTCCATTGGCCAGCACTTTGGCGGGCGGGTTGTGCGCGGCGGGCTGATGCACGGCAAAACCAGCGCGGTGACTCACGACAGCACCGGAGTGTTCGTCGGACTCCCCTCGCCCTTCATGGCGACGCGCTACCACAGCCTCGTGGTGGAGCAGGTGCCACCCGCCCTGGTGGTCAATGCGACCTCGGAGGATACCCACGTCATGGGATTCCGGCACATCGAGCTGCCAATTCACGGTGTGCAGTTCCACCCGGAGAGCATCGCGACCGAACACGGACACGCATTGCTCGCCAATTTCCTTGCCATGTGTGGGATCGCGGCAAAGAAGGTCGCATGAAGACGCTGCCCGCCGCCGAGCCCCATCTGAAAGAGAGCCAGGCTGAAGAGGTCTTCGGCGCGCTTCTGGACGGAGAGGTGAGCGAGGCGGAAATCGCGCGCTTCCTCTGTGAGATGTCCGATCGCGGCGAGACGGCGGATGAGATTGCGGGAGCCGCGCGGGCTCTGCGGGCAAGGCTGATCCCGGTGGATGCGCCGGACGATGCGATCGACGTTTGCGGCACCGGCGGTGACGGGCATCATACGCTTAACGTTTCGACAGCCGTCAGTCTGGTCGTGGCCAGCTCCGGCGTGCCGGTCGCCAAGCATGGCAACCGCGCCGCGAGCAGCAAGGCCGGCGCGGCCGACACGCTCGAAGCGCTCGGCATGAACATGGAAGCGGCGGGAAGGACGGCAGAGAAGTCGTTGTCGGAGTTGGGAATATGCTTCCTGTTCGCCGCCAACCACCACCCCGCGATGCGCCGCATCCAGCCCATCCGCCAGAAACTGGGTCGCCGCACCATCTTCAACCTGATGGGCCCGCTGTCGAATCCTGCCGGAGTGAAAGGCCAACTCATCGGCATTGCCCGGCCCGCATATGTTCCGATTTACGCGGAAGCCGCAGCTCGCCTTGGGACTCGCCGGACGATGATCGTGTCGGGTGACGAGGGTCTCGACGAGTTGAGCCTGGCGGGTGGCAATGAAGTCGCCGACGTGCGCGGGCACGAATGGGAGCTGCGCCGCGCGCGAGCGTCGGACGCCGGGCTGCCTACGGCCCCGATCGAGGCGATCCGGGGCGGGGACGCGCTGCACAATGCCAAGGCGTTGAAGGCATTGCTCATGGGCGCACCCGGACCCTATCGCGATGCAGTGCTGTTCAACGCTGCCGCCGCGCTGATTATCGCCGGTCGCGCATCCGATTACTCCGAGGGAGCGGTGCGCGCAGCCGAAGCGCTCGATTCCGGGCGGGCCGAAGATCTCCTCGCTCGCTGGATCGAACTCACCCGATGAACAAGCTCGAGGAGATTTGCGCGACCAAGCGGCAAGAGGTGGCCGAGCGCCGTGCTCTGGCCACCGTGGATGATCTCGATAGAATGGCTGCCGGGCAGACGGCGCCACGCGGATTTCGCGCTGCGCTGGAGAATAAGTCGCGCGACGGGTTTGCCCTGATCGCGGAAATCAAGAAAGCTTCGCCGTCCAAAGGTTTGATCCGGCCCGATTTCCGTCCTGCGGAACACGCGGCGGCGTACCAGTTGGCGGGGGCTGCCTGCCTGTCCGTCCTGACGGATGCCCCGTACTTCCAGGGGCACGAGGACTATCTGGCCGACGCCCGGCGCGCGTGCGAGCTGCCAGTTCTGCGCAAGGATTTCCTGGTGGATCCGTGGCAGGTCGCCGAGGCTCGGGCGATTGGGGCGGATGCGATCCTGATCATTGTGGCCGCGCTGGATGACGTCCTTATGCGGGAGATTGAAGCCGCGGCGCTGGAGCGCAGGATGGATGTGCTGGTCGAAGTTCACGACGAGGAGGAAATGGCGCGCGCCTCTGTCCTTCGGTCCCGATTGATCGGGATAAACAACCGCGATTTGAAAACCTTCCGCACCGATATTGGCACGACGGAACGTCTGGTCCGCATGGCACCCGAGGATGCCTTGCTCGTCAGCGAGAGCGGGATCGAAACGCACGATGACTGCGTAAGGCTTTCTCACAGCGGGGTGCGGTCGTTTCTTGTCGGAGAAAGCCTCATGCGCCAGCACGACCTCGAAGCTGCGACGCGGCGCCTCCTGGATGGCGAACCCCGATGAGCGGTCTTACCCATCTCGACGAGACGGGGGCTGCCCGTATGGTCGACGTGGGCGGGAAGGCGGAAACGCTGCGTTCAGCGACGGCATCCGGCCGGATAGCGATGACTGCGGAGGCCTTGTCCGCAATTCGCGAGGGGTCCGGCCCCAAGGGCGATGTTCTCGCCGCAGCTCGCATTGCCGGCATCATGGCGGCCAAGAAAACGTCTGAGTTGATCCCGCTATGTCATCCGCTTCTGCTTGAAGCGGTAACGGTAGATTTCACCTTCGAGCCCGGCGGCGTGCGCGCCACCGCTCGCGCGACCCTGACGGGCCGAACCGGGGTGGAAATGGAAGCGATGACCGCATGTTGCGTCGCCCTGTTGACAATCTACGACATGGCCAAGGCGCTCGATAAGGGGATGGTTCTGGGGGAAATTCGCCTTGTCGAAAAATCGGGCGGCAAGTCGGGACCCTGGCGCGCAAACACTCTGTAGCGGAAGCTCTTGACGGAGCTGTTGGAGTTGCCTAATTGTTCCGCGTTCGTTCCCGAATTGGAACGTTTAGCCAGAGGAACGCGCATGCTCACCGCTAAGCAACGCGAACTGCTCAAGTTCATCACCATCCGGCTCGAAGAGAGCGGCGTGTCGCCGTCATTCGAGGAAATGAAGGAGGCGCTGGATCTGAAAAGCAAGTCCGGTGTGCACCGCCTGATTTCCGCACTGGAGGAACGCGGTTTCATTCGCCGCCTGCCCAATCGAGCGCGGGCTCTGGAGGTCATCCGCCAGCCTGAAGACTCCGTCGCGGCCCCCCGGGTTCGGGCCAGTGATAACGTGATCCCCCTCCACCGCCTCTCGCCGCCGCGTGCTCATGCGGCAAACGACGTGGTCGAGCTGCCGCTTCATGGACGGATCGCCGCCGGTGTTCCGATCGAGGCGCTCGAAGGTCAGAGTACGTTACCGGTTCCGGCAGCGCTGCTTGGCCCTGGAGAGCACTACGCTCTGGAGGTTTCGGGCGATTCGATGATCGAAGCGGGTATTTTTGACGGCGATTTCGCGCTGGTTCGCAAGACCGAAGTCGCGCGTGACGGCGAGATCGTCGTCGCTCTGGTGCGGGACGAGGAAGCGACTCTGAAGTACCTGCGGCGGGAAGACGGGATGATCCGGCTCGACCCTGCCAACGGCGCGTATGAGCCTCAAATCTACCGTCCTGGCGAAGTCAAAGTGCAGGGCAAGCTTGCGGGCTTGCTGCGGCGGTACAACTGACCGCCTTTCGACGCTGATTGCCGCGGGCCACCCACCACGGGTGACCGCTCCGGCCCTCCGCCACTTTCGTTACGCCGGCATCGGCAAGGTACAGGGCAAGACCTCCGCTTTCAGCCAGGAGGCGGCGGTCGGCTTTGAGCCAGCCCGGAGTGCAACTGCGGGGCAGCCACCGGTCGGCTATGACGATATCGGCCTGGTCACACGCGGCGGCCAAGGCGCGCTCCTCGATGCGTGAGCGGCTCCGAGCCATCAGTATGCGCCAGCGACGTTCGCCCCGTTGCATCCCAAGCGTGCAGAAATCACGGCTGCAGCTGGCACCGTGCCACCGTTCCATGGCGATCGTTTCTCCGTCGACGCCAGCCAGCTCTCGCAGATTGTCGCGTGCATAGTCGCTCCGGCTCTCACGCAACATCAGCAGCTGCTCGCCGCGGACCCGAACGCCCACATGCGTGCCATCGCCGGATATCAGAATATCGGGCGCCGGTGTGGCGGCAAGCGCGAGCGCACCCACGGCGACCGGCAGGAGTCCCCACAGCCTGACACTTCCCTGCCATAACGCCAGCCACAATCCACCGGCGGTGAAACTGGCAAAGGCCCAGCCGTCCATTTGTGGCATCAGCTTGACCGCGCCCGGTTGCCCCGAGGTGAAATGAGCAATTGTCAGGAGCAGATCGAGTGACTGGCCGACGAGCCACCAGGCAGGCGCGCCCAAGCCCATCAGGTCGAGCGCCAATGACAATGCAATCAGGGGCATTGAAATGAATGTGACCAGCGGAATCGCCACCACGTTGGCGAGCGCGCCGTAGAAGCCCGCGCGGTGAAAGTGGAACAGCACGACGGGCATCAGTGCCAGCTCGATGGTCAGGCCCGTTAGCAGGAGCATGCCGGTTCGCCTGGCGATCTGCGATAGAGTGCTTTCTTCCCGCGGAGCGAGAAAGGCCCGAATGGGTCCGGCGGAGTGCAGCGCTACGATTTGCGATGACCGCCGCGAAGCTCATCTGGAAGCTCGGACTCACGACGGCTTCTGGCCACGCGAGCATGACCACGAAGGCCCCTGCGGCGACCATCCGCATCGAAAGTGGCTCCCGCCCCAATGCCAGCGCGCCCAAGACCAGCAGGGCGCCGACGCAACTCCTCACCGTGGGAACTTCGGCCCCGGTCAGCAGGGTATATGCTATGCCGGCGGCCGCGCCGCTCGCTGCGGCGACCAATGGCAAACGCACGCGAAGCGCAAGCCACGGCCACAGCGCGAGCAAGCGGATTGCCAGAAAGTAGACGCCAGCGATCACGGCGCTCACATGCAGCCCGCTGATCGATAGCAGGTGCGTCAGACCTGAATCGCGCATCGCCTGTTCGTCGACAGGCGAGATTCCACCGCGGTCCCCGCTAGCGAAAGCGGCGGCGATTGCGCCGCCAGAACCGGCGAGCTGATCGCGAACGTGCTTCGAAAGCTCCCGCTGGAGCTTGTCCATCGTTTTGCGCTTTGAGCTGGCCTCCACAACTTCGACCGGGCCGATGGCGCTCCCCGTAGCCGAAAGCCCGGCGAACCATGCGGTGCGGGCGAAGTCGTACGCTCCCGGCACCATCGGGGCAGCGGGTGGCATGAGCCGGGCGCGTACGCGGACCCGCGCACCTTCGGTGACCTCCGGTCCGAGTGATGAAGGTGGAAGATTAATGCGCACCTTTCGGGCGGACCCGTTTTCGGCATCCCGGTACGCCAGAGTTAGCCGGATGCGATCTTCCGCGGGCCGGTCCTCGCGGACCAGTATCCGGCCATCGATCATGACGACTTGCGGCCGCGCAACCGGCAGCGCGCCAATCATCGCCGATCGGGCCCAGATGAGCACGATGCCAAGCGCGATCATTAGCGCGATTGCGATGACTGCCCGCTGCAGCTGTTGCCGATTCTCGGCGCCTCGCCATCCAAGCCAGGCCAGGACGGCCAAACCGAGCGCCAGGCCAAGCGCGCCTGACCACCACTCCATGCCCGGCAGCGTGAACCATGAGGCGATCCCGGCCGCCAAGGCAACCGCCAGCCAGGGCGCGCGGTCGAAGCCCGCACGCTCGAGCCGCGCTTCGGCGGCGTCTCCGAGGCTGGACAAGCGCAATGGCTTGCGCCAAGGCTGCTGCTGCACTGCAGCATCGTCCTGGTCGCCCTCCAGAGGCACGAGCGACGCGACGCGGTTCGCCATGCAACTGTTGGATAAGGAAGCAAATTCGGATGGCAAGCGCTAGCGGAGAAGTAGTCACCCGCTTCGCCCCCTCGCCTACCGGGTTTCTTCATATCGGCGGCGCGCGCACGGCCTTGTTCAACTGGCTTTATGCGCGCCATCATGGTGGCCGGGCCCTTCTGCGGATCGAGGATACAGACCGCAAGCGCAGTACAGCCGAAGCAATCGACGCCATCATCGACGGCCTTTCCTGGCTCGGCCTCGATTATGATGCACCCCCCGTTTTTCAGTCAGAGCGCGCGGCGCGGCATGCCGAGGTGGCCTTCCAGCTTCTCGAGAATGGTCATGCTTACAAGTGCTACGCCACGACCGAGGAACTCGAGGAAATGCGCGCGGCCCAGCGCGCCGCGAAGCAGCCGCTGCGATACGACGGTCGTTGGCGCGACCGCGACCCGTCACACGCGCCCGAAGGCGCCCCGTTCGTAATCCGCCTGAAGACTCCGGACGAGGGGGAGACGGTGATCGACGACCAGGTGCAAGGCCGGGTCACGGTGCGGAACGAGGAGCTTGACGATTACGTCCTCCTGCGCGCCGACGGCTCACCGACCTACATGCTGGCAGTGGTGGTTGATGATCACGACATGGGCGTGACCCATGTGATCCGGGGCGACGACCACCTCAACAATGCTTTCCGTCAGCTGCCGATCTATCGCGCGATGGGCTGGCCCGAACCGGTTTACGCGCACATCCCGCTGATCCATGGCGCCGATGGCGCGAAGCTGTCGAAGCGGCACGGCGCGCTTGGCGCGGAAACTTACAGGGACGAGTTCGGCATCCTGCCGGAAGCGCTTTTCAACTATCTCCTGCGCCTCGGATGGGGCCACGGGGACAAGGAAGAAATCACCCGCGACGAGGCGATCGCGCTGTTCGACCTGTCCGGGGTGGGCAAGAGCCCATCCCGCTTCGATCTTAAAAAGCTGCATCACCTGAACGGGCATTACATCCGCCTGGCGGATGACGCCCGCCTTGCCGCGCTCGTTGCGCCGCGCATCGGCCCTGCGGTGGACCAGGCCCTGCTGACCCAGGCCATGCCGCAGCTCAAATTGAGAGCCAGGGATCTCGACGAACTCGCTGCCGGCGCTGCTTTCCTGTTCAAGTCGCGCCCGCTCGCGCTGGACGAGAAAGCGTCAGCCCTCTTGCAGGCTGAAGGTGCGCGCGACCTGCTCGGAAGGATTTCTGCGCTTTTGCGAACGCAAACCGACTGGACAGTGCCGGCTCTGGAAGCCACGCTGAAGGCACTTGCTGAAGAGCTCGGGTTGGGTCTCGGGAAGCTGGCGCAGCCGATGCGCGCCGCCCTGACCGGGACGTCCACCTCCCCGGGAATATTCGATGTACTGGCCCTGCTCGGACGGGACGAATCGCTGGCGCGGCTTGACGCGCAAGCTTCGTCTGCCGACGCGGAGCAGCAAATTTAAGGAGACCGACCATGGCCGACAAGCAGGCGACGCTGAGCTACAGGGACAAGAGCATCGATCTGCCGGTTCTGGAAGGCAGTGTCGGGCCGGAAGTCATTGATATTCGCAAGCTGTACGCGCAGACCGGCGCGTTCACTTACGATCCGGGCTACAAGTCGACTGGCAGCTGCGAAAGCGCGCTCACTTACATCGACGGCGACGAAGGCATCCTGCTCCACCGCGGCTACCCGATCGGCCAACTGGCCGAGCAATCGAGCTTCATGGAAGTCAGCTACCTCCTGCTTAACGGTGAGCTGCCTTCAAAGAGCCAGCTTGACGAGTTCACGCACACGATCAGCCGTCATACGATGGTGCACGAACAGCTGGCGACGTTTTACCGGGGGTTCCGCCGCGACGCGCATCCGATGGCGATCATGTGCGGCGTGGTGGGCGCGCTGTCGGCTTTCTATCATGACAGCGCCGATATTTCCGATCCCGAGCAGCGCAAGATCGCAAGTCACCGTCTGGTCGCCAAGATGCCGACGATCGCGGCGATGGCGTACAAATATTCGGTCGGACAGCCGTTTCTCTACCCGGACAATTCGCTGTCCTACACCGGCAATTTCCTGCGCATGACCTTCGGCGTGCCGGCAGAGCCGTACGAAGTCGTCCCAGCGGTCGAAAAGGCGATGGACCGGATTTTCATTCTCCACGCCGACCATGAACAGAACGCCTCCACTTCCACGGTGCGTCTTGCCGGCTCGTCGGGCGCCAACCCGTTTGCGTGCATCGCGGCGGGCATCGCCTGCCTGTGGGGCCCAGCCCATGGCGGCGCGAACGAAGCGGCGCTCAACATGCTCCGCGAGATCGGAACGCCCGACAAGATCCCCCACTACATCGAGCGGGCGAAGGACAAGAACGATCCGTTCCGCCTGATGGGTTTCGGCCACCGGGTGTACAAGAACTACGATCCTCGCGCGACGGTCATGCAGCAGACGGTGCGCGAGGTGTTCGATGCGTTGAAGGTCAACGATCCGCTGTTCGAGACCGCTCTGCGGCTCGAGGAGCTGGCGCTGAAGGACGATTATTTCATCGAAAAGAAGCTGTTCCCGAATGTGGATTTCTACTCGGGCGTGATCCTTTCCGCGATTGGCTTCCCGACCACGATGTTCACGGCGCTGTTCGCCCTCGCCCGGACCGTGGGCTGGGTGGCGCAGTGGAACGAGATGATTTCCGACCCCGCGCAGGTCATCGGACGTCCCCGCCAGCTCTACACGGGTCCCACTCAGCGGGATTACGTGCCGATCGATCAGCGCTAAGGCATCACGAGATGCAGGCCCTGGCAGCCGCGCTCGGCTTCCTCCTTGTCCTGGCGGGAGGATTGTTCGCGCTGCAGGGCCTGGGGATTGTCATGTGGCCCAGCGATAGCTTCATGCTCGCCGACAAAACCTGGGCGCTTTACGGCGGCGTGATGGCGGTGATCGGACTGCTCCTGATACTTTGGAGCAGGGCGCGCCGCGCCTAGCCGGGAAGGGTCAGGATAAAGCGCGCTCCCTCCCCCGGCGCGCTCTCGACAACAAGGTCCCCGCCCATGGCACGGGCCAGCTTGCGCGAAATATACAGACCAAGCCCGGAACCCCCGTCGCCGCTGCGGCCGAGGCGTTCGAACTGGTTGAACACCCTTCCCCCCTGCTCGGCTGACATGCCCGGCCCTTCGTCGGCGACCGTCACGCGAGAGACTTCCTCTGCCTTGTCTACGGAAAGGGTCACGCGTGACCCTGCAGGTGAATAGGCGATCGCGTTGCCGACAAGGTTAAGCAAGATCTGAAGGACCCGGCGGAATTCACCGGTCGCGGGTGCGGCCTCGCTCTCGCCGGGCGCCAATAGCTGGATGTCTTTCGCGCGGGCACGCACCGCGAGGATACCCGTCGCGCGCCGGGCCACGTCCGCGAGATCGATGAGATCGGGCTGCGTTGAGAAATCCGCCGACTCGACCGCTTCCAGGTCGGCGAGGTCATCGATGAGCGAAAGAAGGTGCTGCCCAGCGCTGGCAATGTCGGCCGCATAATCGCTGTATTCGTCGGCCAGCGGTCCAGCCAGGCGCGCCCGAATGGTTTCCGCATTGGCGATGATGCGGGCGATGGGCTGGCGCAGGACCGGCGTCACCTCCTGTGCGAATGCTGGCGGGATAGCGAGTGGCTCTTCCAATAGCGGCGCCTGCTCGGACAACGGAGTGTCGGCGACAAATAGAAGCTCGAACCCCGCGCTTCCCGGCTCCGGCCGTCCCAAAGGAACAAGGGTAACCGTCCAGCGGCGCCCCGAACCGGGAATCTCGCACCGTGCGCCATCGAGCAGGCGCCAGTGCAGCGGCTGCCGGTGAGCAAGGTCGGGAAACGTGACGAACTCGCTCCACAGCTTGCCTTGCCCCGCTCGCATTGCGTGGGCCACTTGGTCGAGATCGGCTGCGTGGGCGTCCACCGTCAGCAAACGCTGGCTGCCATCCAGTCGCGCGGTAAGTTCCGCCACATCGCGATCGATTTCGATCCGACGGGCTGCTGCGGCATCATCGGTTTCCGCAGTGGGAGGCGTGGCGGTCCACGCGCCAACCTCGATGGTGCAACCGCCATGCGACTGTTGTGGAGGTGCAATATCGACCCAGGCCCGTACCATGGCCTCGCCATCGAAGGCTATGATTGTCCGGGCAATCTTCAGGCCAAGGGTGCGTGATTTTCGAACCGCTTCGAGCAATTGTGGTATCGCGACGGTTCCTGGCAGATCACCGCCGCAGCGCGTCTGCAGCCCGGCCAGGGGCTCGTCTGCCTCGATCAGACGGTCCTCCCCGTCCGTCACACCGCGCGCGAAGACATTCGAAGCGCTCATCTCAGAACGCCCGGGTTCAATTGCGAGGCACCTAGAATGCGGTGGGCCCCGGCGGTGTCGAGCGCAGTGAGTTCCTGCGGCACGTTGAGGTCGGGATGAAGGTGGACGAATTGCTCCTCTATCGCCCTCGGCTTCAGTCCGGCTGCGCGAAGCGACAACGCGAGCCGCACGATCTGTCGTTCATTGGTGGAAAGTATCGCAAGGTCGCGCTGCTGGTGCGTCGTCGCTGCCAGCGCCGTCAGGAAGATGGCGGCGCCCGCATGATTGACGGAGAGCGCGGCCAATGCACCTGCTCCCATCGCATGAATGAGACGGGCAAGCAGTCCAAGTCGGCTCGCACCCTCGTCATACCCGTCACGCAGCGATTTCGCCGCTAGACGCGCCGCCTCGTCGTCCCCTCCGCATTCCCGCTCCAGCGCCGTGATAGCAATATGAAAGTGTTCCGCTGGGAGTTCGTCCAGGGGTAACTCCATCCGCCGCTGGAATTGTACAAAGCGGGCTTGGGCCGCCAGCGCTGCCATCGCCATCGACGCCGTTGTGGGATCGTCCGATGCTATCAGTGACTCGAGTAAAGGAGAAAGCACGGGGTCGATGGCGCTGCGTGCCTCAAGGCGCGAGGCGAGCTGCCATTCCAGGGCAAGGGCATGGCAGTGCAAGACAAGGCGCTGGTCGGCAAGAAGGTTCGCGGCGAGATCGGGAGTGTCATGACCGGCGTGCGCGCGCGCGTCTTTCTCGCCCGCTGCTGTCGCTCGCGCGAACAGCAACTGGCGGGCCAGATCGCCAACCATGCCACGTACGCGGCTGACGATCTCATCGCTGAACAGGGAGCTATGGCGAGTGGACAGCAAGTGACCAAGAACCGGCCCGGCCGTCCGCAGCACTGCGTCGCCGCGTGCGAGTTCTTCACCCACGGCGGCTTCAATGGCAGCCTCGCTGGCTGGGAACGGCGCGGAATTTTCCATTGCCGGCGCAGTAGCATCCCCGTGGTTAAGCGGGTGTTAGCTTCTTTTGGTGGGGCCAGAAAATCCGCAGCGCCAACGCGAGTAGCGCCAACAGCGCCATGGCAGGTGCGAAGAGTTCGCCCGCTGCGGCGATCGTCAACAGGGCCAGCATCAAAGTGCGGTCGGACATCGGCCGCAAGAAGAGTGGGGAAGATGGCTCGGCCGCCAGCCGGATTGCCGCGACCAGCACCAGTGCGGCGAACGCGGTGGTCCAGCCTTCGAAGGTCCGCGGGCTTGTGGCAACCGCGACCAGTGAAAGATCCAGGAAGGCGCGCCGTTGCTCCTCCCACCTGTCTCTAGCGGGTTCGCCCGTACCCGCTCGCGATAGTCTGCCCAGGGCCGCGGCAATGGCCAGCAAAAGACTGGCTGCCGTCAATCCAGTCATGGCGGCGGTCGTCTGGCCGAGAAAACCTGCCGTAGCACCGGCGATCCCGGCAGCTACTCCGCTTGCGGCCAGGGCAATCCGTGCGCGCCGTGCATCGCCGACGCGCCCGGCAAGCCAACGCGCGAAGCGATGCGCGAGGGCGGCGCCGGGCACATGCGGTGGCGGAGGCGGTGCATGCCTTTGGTACCAGTGTACCTCGTAGCGCTCGGCAGCAGCGGGGCTTCCCACCAGAGCCCACCGATCTTCGTCCAGCCACTTGTCAGGGACCGCTATTCCGCTCGCTCCGCGCTGGAGCGACACACGAAGAAGCCCCGCGATCGGGTCGGCATCGGGCGGCAAGGCGCCGAGCGCCTCGACCGCGTCTCCCCGGGTCGCGAGAACTCCGGCCCAAGCTCGCTCACGGTCAATCCGTTCGAAACCGCGCTCGACCGCGCCTTCCGAGGACAAGACCGCAACCCCGACCCGGCCACCGAATGCCTGCGCCAGCCACTCGCGGTCGGGAAGGATGCCGGGGGCGAAAACGATCAGGGTGTCGGCGGCTTTCACCAGGCCGGACAGTGCCCTGTGGCTGCCTGTGCCGTGGAATGAGACCCCGCGGCGCTCCGCCTCGCGCTGGACCAGCGCAAGTTCGGGCCCCGGACGATCCGCCAGGCAGACGACCCGTTCGCAAGCAAGTGCGAGTGCAGCCTGCACCTGATGCCAGGCGATCGAGTGACCGGCCAGCCTGACAGTGCTGGCGCCCTCCCCCGGCATTGAAATCAGCGCAACGCGCAAGCCACCTAACCCTCTCGCCCCGGTTGGAGCGCGAAGCTAGTGTCTGACTGCCACCTTGGCTAGCGCGCTGCTGGAGCGCTGGCGACGAAACGATCCCGATATTGCTCGATCCGCCTCAGGATGGTCGGCTCTCGCGGTGCCGCCGCGATCGCTTCCTCGGCGAGATCGATCAGTTCACCAGCGTGGAAGCTTGTGGCCAGACCCTTCAACCGCTGCGCGGCAACCGTCCAGTTTCCATCGCAGCGAGCCCGCCTGAGCAGGTCGAACTGCCGGTCAAGACTGTCGCAGAAGGCCGCTCGCAACTCGGCGAGCAACGCAGGGTCCTGTCCGGCGGCGGCCCTAAGCGTCGCATCGAATGCACCGTGTTCGTAAGCCATGGGGCGGTTCGATAGGCCGCTTATGATTAAGACACTGTTTAACCATATCCCATTGGTGTATTTCACCGCCCCATGAGTGGGGGTTCACACATTTGGGCTGTAGGCCCGGGAAGCGGCGCTCAAGCGCCAGGCGAAACTTCGGATAAGGCTCAGGAGCCGCTGAATCTCGACGAGAACTGGGAGCAAGAGGCCGCGCCGCTGGAAGAGAACTGGGCAGAAGAGCCCCTCCGCCCACACCGGGGCGGGATCATCGCCCCGATCCTTGCCGGTACCGCAGGCGCTGCATGGACCGGCTTCTATGGCTGGGCTCACTTGGAGGAAGTGCGCGCCGGGATTTCACCTATCGGCGGGGCGCGCTTGCTCGTCGACTGGTCGATTCCCACCCTGCTCGTGATGGTGCTGTGGCTGCTCGCCATGCGAACCAGCCGACGCGAGGCGAACCGCTTCAGCGATGCGGCGAGCTCGCTGCAGAGCGCCAGCGGCTCGCTCGAGGTGCGTCTGTCGGCCGTCAACCGCGAGCTGAGCCTTGCCCGCGAGTTTCTCGCCGCCCAGACCCGTGAGCTCGATTCCCTCGGGCGGGTAGCGACCCAGCGCGTTTCGGAACACGCGGATCGGCTCCAGGAGCTGATTCGAGACAACGGCGCTCAGGTGGACGCGATATCGAGCGTCAGCCGCACGGCACTCGACAACATGAACAAGCTGCGCGACGATCTCCCGGTGGTCGCGAATGCGGCGCGCGACGTTTCGAACCAGATCGGCAATGCCGGAAACACCGCGCACGCACACCTTGCCGAACTGATCGCCGGCTTCAATCGCCTCAACGAATTCGGCCAGGCCAGCGAGCGTCAGGTCGGCGTTCTGCGCGGCAAGGTGGATGCCGCCATCGCGGGCTTCGAAGCGCAGGCGCTTCAGCTCGATGAGATCGCGGGAACCCGCTTCGCTGCCTTGCGTGAAAAGAGCGACGAGTTCCGGGGCGAACTGGACGGCCGCGAGATCGATGCGCTGGCGGCGATGCGCCATCGCGCCGACCGCTTGCGCGAGGAAGTCGCCAGTACCGCCGCCGCTCTTGAGGCGCAGGAGGAAGAGCTGCTGAAATCGCTTCAGGCGCGTCTGAGTTCGCTGCGGGAAGGTGCCGCCACTGTTGGCGCGGGCCTTGCAGGGCACGAGCGCGAAGCGCTCGCGGCGTGGAGCAAGCGACTAGAGGCGATGAAGGCAGACCTCGAAACCGCCATTCGCCACGTCGAGAAAGTCGATGCGGCGGCGAAGGCGGGAGCGGTCGAGCGGTTGCAGACTATCCGTCAGGAGGCGGAACTCGTCGATGCCAAGCTCACCGAATCGCATACCATCTTCGTGACCGAAGTCGAAAAGCGGCGGGCTGAAGCCGGCGCTCTCGCGCATGAACAGGCGCAGCAAATCGGTCAGCAGCTCACCGCTCTTGATATGGCCATGGAGGAACGGCGCGCGGCTCAACTCGCCCGGTCGGCCGCGCTGGCTGAGCAAAGTGAAGCGATCGGCGAACGTCTCGACTCCCTCGGCGCTGAAATGCGCCGTGCCGGTGAGCTTGGCCGCACCGCCGAGGCCGCGCTTGCCGCTGCGATCGATGCATTGGCTTTGCGGCTCTCCGCGAGCCGTGAGGCGCTCGGCAACACCGACCAGGCGGTGGCGGAACTTACCGACGCGAGCGTTCGTCTGCTGGAGCTCATACGGGCGAGCGCCGAGCACACGAGAACCGATCTGCCGGCCGCACTGGGTAATGCCGAGGAGCGCCTGAACGAGTTGGGCGGCCAGGGGGAGAAGCTGACCCTGATGCTGAGCACCGCGAGCGATCGCAGCCGCGAGCTGTCGGAGTATGTTCTCACGGCGAGCACCGATAGCAGTGCCGCCATGGAGGGACTGAAGTCACTCCATGCGGAAGTCGCCGCAGCCCACGCGGAAAATGCGGAGCTCATTGCGGGCCTGCGCGCGCAACTGGACGATCTTGCGCAATCGAGCCGAGACGTCGCGACCGACGCTCAGGGACCGCTTCGCGATGCGATCACCCAGCTTGAGACGTCTGCGCGTGCCGCCGTCCGTGCCGTTCACGAGAACAGCACCGGCCAGATCGAAGCGCTTGCTCAACGCATCGGGACCGATGCTGCAGCGGTAATAGACCGGGTCGTGCAGGAACATGTTACCAGCGCGATAGCCGAGCTGGACGATACCGCCGCGCGGGCTGCCGGAGCGGGGCGTGAAGTCGCGGTGCAGCTGCGCGACCAGCTGGCGCGGGTCAACGAGCTCGCCGGAAATCTCGAAAACCGCGTGGCGCATGCCCGCCAGCGGGCCGAGGAGCAGGTGGATACGGACTTCTCGCGGCGCGTCGCGCTGATAACGGAGAGCCTCAACTCCAACGCAATCGATATCGCCAAGGCCTTGTCGAGCGACGTGACGGATACCGCGTGGGAAAGCTATCTCCGCGGCGACCGTGGCATCTTCACCCGCCGCGCGGTCCGCCTGATCGACAACACCGAAGCGCGTGAGATCGCCGAATTGTTCGAAACCGACAGCGAATTCCGCGAGCATGTCAGCCGATACATTCACGATTTCGAGGCGATGCTGCGCACCATGCTGTCTACGCGCGACGGTCACGCGATCGGCGTGACTCTTCTCAGCAGCGACATGGGCAAGCTTTACGTGGCACTGGCCCAGGCGATCGAGCGGCTTCGCGATTGAGAGCGTTCAGTACAGGGCGAGAAGGTCGTCTGTGGTGATCCACCCGTTGACGTAATTGGCGACATAAAGGGCCGTAAGGGCAGCCGAAAGCAGGGTCGCCCCCACCACGATCCGAAGCGGCCGGAAGTTCGCCGGCGCGCTATCGGCCTGCCCGGGCACCCGTTCGATGCCCAGCTCCTCGTGCGTCTTCACTCCAAAAGGCAGCAGGACGAAGGCACTGGCGACCCAGAACAGGAAGTAGATCGCCAGGATCGAGGTCCAACTCATCCGCGTTCACTCCCCGGGAGCAGAACGCGCACCTGCGGCCGTTTTCCAGACCAGCGCGTTGCCGCCCTGCGCGCAGCCAAGCGGGCAGCTTCGATCACATCTTCCCGATTGCGGGCGGCGGCACCTTTGAGGCGAGCGATCGCATCCGCGATATCCGATTGCGCCTCGGAGACGAAGGCGCCGTAATCTTCGTCGAGCGGCAGTCCCACTCCTTCGACCTGGACTTGCCGTTGGGGACCGACGGCAACGACGACCAGCCCTTCTCGTGCGATACGGCGGCGCATGGCCATCGCCTCGCCATCGGCAGGGGCTATGATGTCGCCATCCAGGATAAGTCGGCCCGCGCGGACTTCCGCGATCTTGCCCGGCTTGCCTGGAGCAAGACGGACCAGATCCCCGTTCTTCTGCACCACCGCCTTCGGGATGCCTCGCGCAAGGCCGAGACGCGCTTGCTCGGTCATGTGGCGCATCTCCCCGTGGACGGGGACGAGGATCCGGGGCCGTAGCCATGTGTAGAGGGCTTCCAACTCGGGGCGGCCCGGGTGGCCTGAAACGTGGATGGCGCTTTGCCGGTCGGTGACGACGACAATCCCTCGCTCTGCGAGCAGGTTCTGAATGCGCCCGACCGAAATCTCGTTTCCGGGGATCTGCCTGCTGGAGAAAAGCACGACATCCCCTTCGGTCAGATCGATGGGATGCTGCTTCTCGGCAATGCGAGCGAGCGCGGCCCGCGGCTCCCCCTGCCCCCCGGTGGCGACGATCAGCACCTCACCGCGAGGCAGGTTCATCGCTGTGTCGAAATCCACCAGTTCGGGGAATTCGGTCAGATACCCATTGTCCTGCGAGACCTCGATCATCCGGTCGAGCGAGCGCCCCGCTACGCACAGCCGGCGGCCGGTCGCCTGGGCCACCGCTCCGAGCGTGTGGAGCCGTGCAACATTGCTGGCGAAGGTGGTTACCAGCACGCGCCGGCCATCCCACCTGGCGACTTCTTCATGCAGGGCCCGATAGACCGCTCCCTCGGAACCGCTTTCGGCGGGGTTGAAGACGTTGGTCGAATCGCAGACGAGCGCCAGGACCCCTTCGTCGCCGATCTCGCACAGCTCTTCCTCGGTGGTCGGCTCCCCGATGATCGGCTCTTCGTCAAGCTTCCAGTCGCCGGTGTGAAAGACGCGCCCATGCGGCGTGTCGATCAACAGCGCGTGGCCCTCCGCGATCGAGTGCGCCAGCGGAACATAGGCTATGTCGAACGGGCCCAGCGCGAAGCTGTCATTGTGCTCGATGACATTGAGTTCGACCTCGTCCACGAGACCGGCCTCGGCAAGTTTTCTCCGGACCAGGTCGGCGGTGAACGGTGTCGCATAAAGCGGCACGCCAAGTTCGGCGGCGAAATACGGCACCGCGCCGATATGATCCTCATGCGCGTGGGTGAGTACGATACCCACCAGCGAGTCCGTCCGCTCCTCGATGAACTCGAGGTCGGCGAACACCAGGTCGACCCCGGGGTACTCGTTCCCGCTGAAGGTCATCCCCAGATCGACCATCAGCCACTGGCCCTGACAGCCGTAGAGATTGACGTTCATGCCAATCTCGCCCGACCCGCCGAGGGCGAGAAACAGCAGTTCGTCTTCGGGTGTGAAGTCCTTTTTCACGCGCCCGCGCCCCGCTTGCCGGCTCTCTCGGCCAGTATTGCCAGGCCCTCGAGCGTCAGGTCCGCATCGACCGCATCAAAGATACTGGTGTGCTCATCGAACAGGATCGCGAGCCCGCCCGTGGCGATCACTCGCGCAGGCCGTCCGATTTCCTCGCGCATGCGGGCGATCAGCCCCTCCATAAGCGCCACGTAACCCCAGTAGACCCCAATCAGCATCTGATCTTCGGTATTCGTGCCGATCACGCTGCTGCTCCTCGGAGCCTCGATCGCAATCCGCGGCAGCTTGGCGGTGTTTCCGACCAATGCGTCGAGGGACAGGTTAATCCCGGGGGCAATAATTCCACCCTTGTAGGCGCCCGAGAAGTCGATCGCGTCGAATGTCGTCGCCGTTCCGAAATCGACGACGATCAGGTCGCCCTCGTACTTGGCATGGGCCGCTATGGCATTGAGCGCCCTGTCCGCTCCAAGAGAGCGTGGTTGATCGACGTCCACCGAGAAGCCCCACTCGGCGGCCCCCTCCCCTGCGACCAGAGGTGTGATGTCGAAATACTTCTCGGCCAGAACAGTCAGATTGTGGACTGCGCGGGGAACCACCGAGCCGACGATGATCTGCGTGATCTGCTCGCTTGAATACCCCTCGATCTTGAGCAGCTGGAGCAGCCAGACCGCGTACTCGTCTCCGGTGCGGCGCGGATCTGTGGCGATGCGCCAGCGCGCCTTGATCTCGCGTCCTTCGAAGAGGGCGAAAACGACGTTGGTGTTGCCGACATCGGCAGCGAGCAGCATTGGCGGATCCTTTAACCGATCGATACGTCGCCGGCGTGGATAGGCCGGGTCGTCCCGTCTTCCAAGCGCAGCAGGAGCGAGCCGTCACCAGCCAGGCCGGCAAAGGTGCCGCCGATCTCGCCGCCGCCCGGCTCGTGAACGCGAAGGGTAGTGCCTGGAGCGTGCGCGACAGCCTGCCAACGGCGCAGCAGCGGCTCGATCCCGACCGAACGCCAGCGGGCGAGTTCCAGATCGAACGATGCGGCCAGGCTGGCGGCGAAATCGTCCCGGTCGGGCACCGGACCGAGCGCTGCCAGTGCGATCGTGTCCCGCCCGTCGACCTGCGGAGCCGCAGCGAGGTTGACCCCGATGCCGACGATCACAGCGTCGCCTGCCCGCTCCAGCAGAATGCCAGCCAGTTTCGCCCGCCCGATCAACAGATCGTTGGGCCATTTAAGCGACAATGCGCCCGGGTCGGCGAGCAGGGGCGCGATGGTCTCGTAAACCGCCAAGCCGGTCATCAATGCCAAAGTGGGAGCTGGCGGATCGTGAGGCGCGGGCCGCACGACGGTCGAGCCCATGAAATTGCCGCTGCCGTCGAACCATTGACGCCCTTGACGACCACGGCCGGCAGTCTGGCGATCGGCCACGAGCCAATCGCCTTCGCTGACGAAATCCCCGCGCGCGATGGCGGCTGCGAGGTCCCCGTTGGTCGAACCTGTTTCCGGAACCGTGCTGATCAAGCGGCGAGGAACAGCGCGGCGCTGGCCTTGTCGGCAAGATCGCCGAGCCATCCCGTCAGGAGGAAGCCGAGCGGCGATACGAACAAAGTCGATCCAATGAGCAGGGACCAGTGCGCCCAGTCGTTGCGGCCCTGCACCTTGTCAGCCGGCTCGTCGAAGAACATCGTCTTGCAGACCATCAGGTAGTAGTAAGCGCTCACCACGCTGCCGACGATCGCCAGTGTTGCGAGTGCGAGCATGCCAGCGTCCACCGCGGCGCGGAACACCACCAGTTTGCCCCAGAACCCGAAAAGCGGCGGAATGCCGGCAAGGCTCAGCATCATTATGAGCAGGCACCAGGCGAGCAGCGGGCGGGTGCGGGAGAGGCCGGCCATTTGGGCGATGGATTCGATCTGGTTGCCTTCCGCATCGCGCAGCATGAGCACCCCGACAAAGCTGCCGATCGACATGGCGACGTAGATGACCAGGTACACCAGCATGGCGCTCGCGCCTTCCTGGGTCGCGACCGCGAGGCCGACGAGGATGAAGCCGACGTTGTTGATCGACGAGTAAGCCAGCAGCCGCTTGATGTTGTCCTGCCCGATGGCGCCCAGCGCACCCACCGCGATCGATGCGAGCGAGGCAAATACCACTACCTGGCGCCATGCATCGGATTGACCGCCGAACGCTTCCAGCGCCACGCGCATCGTGAGGGCGATCGCCGCGACCTTGGGTGCGGTCGAAAAGAACGTCGTCACCGGGGTCGGCGCGCCCTCATAGACGTCCGGGGTCCACATGTGGAACGGCACCGCCGAGATCTTGAAGGCCAGGCCGGCGAGTACGAAAATCACGCCGAAAAGGGCGCCGGTGGAAAGCGAACCGCCTTCGCCAAGCGCGGCGCGGATCCCGTCGAAACTCGTGGTGCCGGTGAACCCGTAGACGAGGCTCATCCCGTAGAGCAGGATGCCGCTGGCGAGTGCACCCAGGACGAAATACTTCAGGCCCGCTTCTTCCGATCGAGAGTCCACCCGCAGGAACGCGGCCAGCACGTACGCGGCGAGGCTGTTCATCTCGAGCCCGATGTAGAGTGTCATCAGGTCGCCGGCCGAAACCATGATTCCGGTCCCGAGGACGGCGAACAGGAGAAGCACCGGGTATTCCGCCCGCATCGCGTTCCACTGGTTGAAGAAGCGCGGAGCGATCATCAGGCAGGCGGCGCCGGAGATGTAGATCAGAAGCTTGGCGAAAGCCGCGAAGGCATCGACGCGCATCTGTCCAAGGAACGCCCAGGTGTCGGCGCCCATCGCTCCGCCCGCAAGAACGGGAACCGTGAACGCGGCCGCAGCGGCCATGAGCACGACCGCGGCGATGGAAATGGCGCGACTTGCCTTGTCGCCCAGCCAGGCTGCGGCAAGGAGAAGAACGAGCCCCCCGATGCTGAGGATTTCCTCAGGTACGATGAGCTGCAGGGATTGGGTCAGGTTCATCAGTGAGCCTCCCCTGCACCCGCTTCGCCATGGGTCATGACGTTGGCGGCGTGTGTACGCCCCTTACCTTGAGCGGGGGGCGCCAAGGCGCTGTCACCGGCCGGTGCCGCGCGCGAAAGTCGCGCATCGAGGGCAGCGATGTCCTTTCGCATGGGAGCCAGGAAGCTTTCGGGATAGACGCCCATCCACAGCACTGCCGCAGCGATAGGCGCGAGCATGGCCCATTCGCGAAGGTTCAGATCGCGCATGGCGGCCGCATCCGGATTGACCTGTGCGCCAAAGGCGACGCGGCGGTAGAGATAGAGCATGTATGCAGCGCCCAGAATGATGCCGGTAGTGCAGACGAGGGTAACCCAGGTGCTGACCTGGTAAGTGCCCGCCAGGCTCAGGAATTCGCCGACGAAGCCGCTCGTACCCGGCAGGCCAATGCTGGCCATCGTGAACAGCAGGAAGAACAGCGCGTACTTCGGCATGTTGATGCTGAGCCCGCCGTAACGGCCGATCTCACGCGTGTGCAGCCGGTCGTAGATGACTCCGACGCACAGGAACAGCGCGCCGGAAACCAAGCCGTGGCTCAGCATCACGATCATCGCGCCTTCGAGACCCTGCACGTTGAATGCGAACAGGCCGATGGTGACGATCGCCATGTGCGCGACCGACGAATAGGCGATCAGCTTCTTCATGTCGCTCTGGACGAGCGCGATCAGGCTGGTGACCACGACCGCGATCATGCTCAGGGCGAAGACCAGCCAGGCGAACTGCGCGCTCGCTTCAGGAAACATCGGAAGGCTGAAGCGGATGAAGCCGTAGCCGCCCATCTTGAGCAGTACGCCCGCGAGGATAACGGAGCCCGCGGTGGGCGCCTGCACGTGTGCGTCGGGAAGCCAGGTATGCACCGGCCACATGGGCATCTTCACCGCGAAGCTGGCGAAGAAGGCGAGCCACAGCCATGTCTGCACCCCGGGCGCGAAATCGTACTGCATCAGCGTCGGGATGTCCGAGGTGCCCGCCTCGTTCATCATCCACAGCATCGCGATCAGCATCACGACCGAGCCGAGCAGGGTGTAGAGGAAGAACTTGTAGCTGGCGTAAATCCGGTTCGTCCCGCCCCAGATACCGATGATCAGGTACATCGGAATGAGGCCGGCCTCGAAGAAGATGTAGAACAGCAGCAGATCCTGCGAGGCGAACACGCCGATCATCAGGAGTTCCATGAACAGGAACGCGGCCATGTACTCGCCGACGCGTTTCTCGATCGATTCCCAGCTGGCCAGGATGCAGATCGGCATCAGGAACACGCTCAGCACGATCAGCAGGAGAGCGATCCCGTCGATCCCCAACGCATATTCGAAGCCCGCGAACAGCGGCGCCCGCTCGGTAAACTGCCACTGCGCACCGCCGATATCGAAGTTGGCCCACAGGACAATGCCGAGCGCCAGGTCGATCAGCGTGGCGACGAGAGCGACCACGCGCGCCGCCTTGGCCTCGAGGAAGAAGCACGCCAGCGACCCGACCAGCGGCACGAGAAGCATCACGGAAAGAATCGGGAAGCCCCCCATTACAGTAGCACCCAGGTTACGGCGCCAATGACGCCGACGAGCATCCACAGCGCGTAAGTGGTGAGATAGCCCGACTGGATCCGCCGGTTCCCGACCGAGCCCTGCGCTACGACCCACGCCGCTCCGTTTGGCCCGAAGCGGTCGATGATACCTTCGTCACCCGTCTTCCAGAACAGGCGGCCGATCCAGAACGCCGGGCGCACGAAGATCAGGTTGTAGAGCTCGTCGAAATACCACTTGTTGAAGAAGAACGAGTAGACGGGACCAAGCTGCCGCGCGGCTCGCTCCGGCATTCCGGTATCGCGGATGTAGCCGAGCCAGGCGATCGCGAAACCGATCAACATGACGATAGTGGCGGTCAGCTTCACCCACAACGGAACGCCGTGCATCGCATGCATCAGACCTTCGTTGTAGAAGATCGCGCCCTTCCAGAAACCTTCCTGGTTGAGGAACGCGTCCTGGAAGACGAAGCCCGCGGCCACCGCCCCGAGCGTCAGCACGCCGAGCGGAACGAGCATCGAGACCGGGCTTTCATGCGGGTGATATCCCGCAGTGCCATCACCGTGATCGGGATGCGGCACATGATGCGCCACGTCGTGCCCGGCATCCTCCTGGACGGGCGGGTTGGCTTCCTCCGGCTCGTCATGCCCGTGATGGACGGCGTGCTGGATATGCTCGCTCTCGGCCCAGCGGGGCTTTCCGAAGAAGGTGAGGAAAATGAGGCGCCAGGAATAGAAGCTGGTCAGCAGCGCCGCGAACGCGCCGAGCCAGAACGCGAAGTGCGCCATCTCGGTGCCGCGGCCCCACGCTGCCTCGAGGATCGCGTCCTTCGAGTGGAAGCCGGCAAAGCCCGCGTGCAGCCAGTAGATGCCCACACCGGTGATCGCCAGCGTGCCGGCCATCATCGCCCAGAAGGTGAGCGGAATGCTCTTACGCAGGCCGCCATAGTACCGCATGTCCTGCTCGTGATGCATTGCGTGAATCACGCTGCCCGCGCCCAGGAAAAGCAGCGCCTTGAAGAACGCGTGCGTGAACAGATGGAACATCGCCGCATTGTAGGCGCCGACGCCCGCTGCGAAGAACATGTAGCCCAGCTGCGAGCAGGTCGAATAGGCGATGACCCGCTTGATGTCCCACTGCGTAGTCCCGACAGTGGCAGCGAACAGGCAGGTTGCCGCGCCGATGAAGGTCACGAACATCAGCGCGATTGGCGCTGCTTCGAACATCGGTGACAGCCGGCAGACCATGAACACGCCAGCGGTGACCATCGTCGCCGCGTGGATCAGTGCTGAGACGGGGGTCGGGCCCTCCATTGCATCGGGCAACCAGGTGTGCAGGCCAAGCTGCGCCGACTTGCCCATCGCGCCGATGAACAGGAGGATGCACAAGACGTCCATCGTATCGACGCGGTAGCCGAGGAAGCCGATCGTGCTGCCCGCCATCCCGGGCGCCGCAGCAAGAATCTCGGGGATCGAGACGGTGCCGAACACCAGGTACGTCCCGAAGATGCCGAGCATGAAGCCAAGGTCGCCGACGCGGTTGACCACGAACGCTTTGATCGCCGCCGCATTGGCGCTCGGCTTCCTGAACCAGAAACCGATCAGCAGGTAGCTCGCCAGGCCCACCCCTTCCCAGCCGAAGAACATCTGGACGAGGTTGTCCGCCGTCACCAGCATCAGCATCGCGAAGGTGAACAGGCTGAGGTAGGCGAAGAAACGCGGCTGATCCGGGTCCTCCTCCATGTAGCCCCAGCTGTAGAGATGCACGAGCGCGGACACCGTGGTGATGACCACCAGCATGACGGCGGTCAGCGTGTCGACCCGCAGTGCCCAGTCGAACGCGAGATCGCCCGAACGCACCCACTGGAGCACCGGCACGACGCTCGCCTCGGCCGTCCCGTTCAGGAACCCGAGGAAGATCGGCCAGGACAGCGCGCAAGACAGGAACAGCGCGCCGGTCGTCAGGGATTTGACGACCGTGTTGCCGAGCGCTCGGTTGCCGAGGCCCCCGACGATGGCTGCGGCCAGAGGCGCGAAGACGATGAGAAGGATCGGGTGCAAGGGTCTTTATCCCTTCAGCCGGTCGACGGAATCGACCGCGATTGTGCCGCGGCCGCGGAAATAGATGACCAGGATCGCCAGGCCGATTGCTGCCTCGCCCGCGGCGACGGTGAGAACGAACATCGCAAAGACCTGCCCGGTGAGATCGCCCAGAAAGCTGCTGAACGCGACCAGGTTGATGTTCACGGCCAGCAGGATCAGTTCGATCGCCATCAGGATCACGATGATGTTCTTGCGGTTGAGAAAGATGCCCAGCACGCCGAGCACGAACAGGATCGCGCCGACGACGATGTAATGTTCGAGGCCGATCATAGCTTCATCCCCTCGCCCACCGGGGGACGCATCTTGACCACCGCGTCTTCGGGGCGGCGACGGTTCTGCCGGGAGATGTCCTGCGGTCGTGTATCCTTGCGTTCGCGGTGCGTGAGCACGATCGCCCCGATCATCGCTACAAGAAGGATGATGCCAGCGCTCTCGAACAGGAAGAGATAGCTGCCGTAGAGGAGCTGCCCGATGGCGGCGATATTGCTCACCTCCAGGGGAGCAGCTTGAGCGGCGGCCGCCGGGGCAAGGTCGATCGACCCAGCCTGGTAGGCGCCGATACCGAACACCAGCTCGGCAAGCAGTACCGCGGCGATTGCGAGCCCGAGCGGGAAGTTCCGCACGAACCCGGCTCGCAACTCGGCGAAGTCGATGTCGAGCATCATGACGACGAACAGGAAAAGCACCGCGACCGCGCCGACATAGACGATGACCAGGAGCATCGCGATGAACTCCGCCCCTGCCAGCACCATCAGGCCCGCCGCGTTGAAGAACGCGAGGATGAGCCACAGCACCGAATGAACGGGATTGCGCGAGACGATCACGAACACCGCAGAAAGGATCGCGACCGCCGCGAAGAGATAGAAGGCAAGGACGTGGATCATGAGTTGGCGGGGCCCCTATCGGTAGGGCGCATCGGCTTCAAGGTTCGCGGCCAGCGCCCGCTCCCACTTGTCCCCGTTGGCCAGCAGTTTCGCCTTGTCGTAGAGCAATTCCTCGCGCGTCTCGGTCGAGAACTCGAAGTTCGGCCCTTCGACGATGGCATCGACCGGGCATGCTTCCTGGCAGAAGCCACAGTAGATACACTTCGTCATGTCGATATCGTAGCGCGTCGTCCGGCGGCTGCCGTCTTCGCGTGGCTCGCTCTCGATCGTGATCGCCTGCGCCGGACACACCGCTTCGCACAGCTTGCAGGCGATGCAACGCTCTTCTCCGTTCGGGTAACGTCGCAGCGCGTGCTCTCCGCGGAAGCGCGGGGACAGTGGGTTCTTCTCGAACGGATAGTTGATCGTCGCCTTCGGCTTGAAGAAGTACTTCAGCGTCAGGAGATGCGCCTTCACGAACTCCCACAGGGTGAACGACTTGATGAGATGGGCGACACTCATGCCCCGTACCTCGTGAACATGAGCCAGCCCGAGACGAGCACGACGAATGAAAGCGACAGCGGCAGGAACACTTTCCACCCCAGACGCATCAGTTGGTCATAGCGGTACCGCGGCACCGTCGCCTTCACCCAGCTGAAGATGAAGAAGAAAAACAGGATCTTCGCGAACAACCAGATCCAGCCCGGAATGTCGAACCAGGGGATGAGGTCGATGTTCAACGGGGGCAACCATCCGCCGAAGAACAGCGTCGCGTTGAGCGCACACATCAGCAGCACGTTGGCGTATTCGCCCAGCCAGTAGAGCGCGAAGCTCATGCTCGAGTATTCGGTCTGGTACCCGGCGACGAGTTCACTCTCGGCCTCGGTCAGGTCGAAGGGCGCGCGAGCGGTTTCCGCCATGCTGGAAATGAGGAATACGACCCACATCGGAAACAGCAGCAGGTTGAACCAGAACCCGTTGACGATGCCCAGCCCATGCCCGCGTTGCGCTTCCACGATCGCGTTGAGATTGAACGAATTGGCGTAGAGCACGACGCAGATGAGCACAAAGCCGATCGAGACTTCGTAGCTGATCATCTGGGCCGCGGCGCGCATGGCGGAGAAAAACGGGTACTTCGAGTTCGAAGCCCAGCCGGCGATGACGATGCCGTAAACGCCGAGGCTGCTGATCGCGAGCACATAAAGCAGGCCGACGTTGATGTTGGCCAGCACCGCGCCCGAATTGAACGGAATGACCGCCCACGCCATCAGCGCAACGGTGAACGTGATAATCGGCGCGATCAGGAAGAGGCCCTTGTTAGCCGCCGATGGGATGATGGTCTCCTGCAGGAACACCTTCAGCCCGTCGGCGAAGCTCTGCAGCAGGCCGAACGGACCGACCACGTTGGGTCCGCGGCGCAGCGCCATCGCCGCCCAGATCTTGCGGTCGGCGTAGATGATCATCGCGACGGCCAGCATCAGCGGGAGGGCGATGAGAAGGATGCCGGCGATGGTCGCGGTGAACCACGCCCAGTCGTACGACATGCCCCATGATTGGAAGGTCTCGGTCATTCCGCGGCCTCCGCCATCTCTTCACCGTGGAGCAGTTCAGCCGAACACCGCTGCATGACCACGCTCGCGCGCGCGATCGGATTGGTCAGGTAGAAATCCTTGACCGGATAAGCGATCCGTCCCTTCGCCTTCGCCGCCTTGGGCCTGGGAAGCTTGCCATAGTTTGCCAGCCCCTCGACGCCGAGTGCGGGCACCGCTTCGATCATCTTCGCCTGCAATTCGGCGAGGCTGTCGAAACCGACGCTCACTTCGAAAGCATCGGCAAGCGCGCGCAGGATCGTCCAGTCCTCGCGGGCATCGCCGGGTGCGAAAACGGCTTTCTCGGCGAACTGAACCCGCCCTTCCGTGTTGACGTAAGTGCCATCCTTCTCGCTGTACGCAGCAGCCGGCAAGATGATGTCGGCGGCGTGCGCGCCCTTGTCGCCGTGGTGTCCGATATAGACCTTCAGGCTCCCGCCGAACTGTGACCAGTCCACCTCATCCGCGCCAAGCGCGAGCACGACCTTGGGCGCCGCCTTGACGATGTCGGCGATGCCGCCCTTCTGCGCGAAGCCGAGCATCAATCCGCCCATGCGGCTCGCCGCCATGTGCAGGACGTTGAAGCCATTCCAGCCGTCGCGTTGCACGTCGAGCGACAGGGCTGCGTTGAGTGCTCCCGCCGCCAGCCCGGCACCGCCGAGGATAACCGCCGGACGCTCAGCCTTGACGAGAGCCTCGCTGACGTGGCCCGGCAAGTCATGCAGTACCGCTGCGTCGTCGCCCAGAAATTCGGCGGGAAAGGTGGTTTCCCACTTCGGCCCCACGACGAACACCTTCGCGCCGCGCTTGACTGCCTTGCGCAGGCGGACATTGACCAGCGGCGCTTCCCAGCGGACGTGGCTGCCGACGATCAGGATCGCGTCGGCGGTTTCGATGCCCGCCAGCGTTGAATTGAAATTGACTGCTGCGAGGTTTTCGACCGGGTAATCCATTCCGGTCTGGCGCCCTTCGAGCAGGGTCGATCCCATCGCGCCGAGCAGCGTCTTGGCGGCGAACATCGTCTCGCAGTCGACAAGGTCGCCGGCGATCGCCGCGATGCTCGCGCCCGGCTCGGCCTTGCGGATCGCCGCGAAAGCCTCGTGCCAGGTCCCAGCCTCGAGTCTGCCACCTTTGCGGATCCATACCTTGTCGAGCCGCCGGCGGGTCAGGCCGTCGACCATGTAGCGGCCCTTGTCGCTCAGCCACTCTTCATTGACGTCGTCGTTGATCCGCGGGAGTGCGCGCAGGACCTCGCGGCCCCGGCTGTCGAGCCGGATGTTCGCGCCGACCGCGTCCGACACGTCTATCGAAAGAGTCTTCTTGAGCTCCCACGGCCGCGCCTCGAACGCATAGGGCCGCGAGGTGAGGGCGCCGACCGGGCACAGATCGATGACGTTGGCCGAAAGCTCATGCTTCGCCGCCTGCTCGAGGTAGGTGGTGATCTGCATGTTTTCGCCGCGATAGAGTGCGCCGATTTCGTCCACGCCCGCGATCTCTTCCGAGAACCGCACGCAGCGGGTGCAGTGGATGCACCGGGTCATGATCGTCTTGATCAGCGGACCCATGTACTTCTCGGTCACCGCACGCTTGTTCTCGTGATAGCGCGATGCGCCGCGGCCATACGTCAGGCTCTGGTCCTGCAGGTCGCATTCGCCGCCCTGGTCGCAAATGGGGCAATCGAGCGGGTGGTTGATGAGGAGGAACTCCATCACCCCTTCCCGCGCCTTCTTGACCATTTCGCTGTCGGTACGGATTTCTTGCCCCTCGGTCGCCGGCAGCGCGCACGACGCCTGCGGCTTGGGCGGCCCAGGCTTTACTTCGACGAGGCACATCCGGCAGTTGCCGGCGATGCTCAGCCGCTCGTGATAGCAGAAACGCGGGATCTCCTTGCCGGCAAGCTCGCACGCCTGCAGCACCGTCGCCCCGTCCGGGACGTCGATCTCCTGACCGTCTACGGTGACTTTAGGCATGGGTGGAAACTCTTTGGCTTGGAGAATAAAGAGAGAGACGGCGGCGCCTCTCAGTCAATCAAGTGGAGCCACTGATAAAGACCCAGCGCCAGCATTTCGCGATGCTGGACGCTCGCGATCTGCGGAGCGGCCGTTACGCCGCACTCCGGCGTGGAACTGTACGCCGTGGCGAGAGCCGCCTTCTCTTCGTTGCTGCCGGCCTGAGTCTTCAATGCTTTCTGGACAAGACCCGGCGAATTGACCGCGATGCAGCGGGAAAGCGCATCGAGAGAATCGATCTTGCCGTTGGTCAGGTAATACGAGTGCGCCTTCCCGGTATCGAGCGACGCGGCCTTGTCAGGCATCGTTTCCGGCATTTCGCCAAGGAGCTGCTCGGCGAGCGCGGCATTGACCACGGCCACGGGTATCGCCTTTTGGACGCCGCTGAGACAGTTGGCGAATTTCTTGGTCAGCAACCCGGTAAGCGCCGCGTATCCGGGATCGTCGGTCTGGGGGCCGCCGATGTACTTCGCTGCTTCACCCTTCGCCCGGCGGCTGACGCACTTGGCCGCCGTCATGGCCGCGATGTACTCGGCCTGGACCGGATCCTTCGAATTCAACAGGCTCATGTTGTATTGGGATTGGAAGCTGTCGTTGGCATGGATGACATTGGCGTTATGGCTCATGTCCGACGGGCTTATGGGCCTGGATGGCACGCTTTGCGCCACCGAAGCCGACGACAAGACGAGCGCAATCGCCGCGGTTGCGAGGACCGTGACCGTCGATTGAAATTGACCCTTCTTCATAATGCACCCTCCACTGTTCGTAGCGACTCTGCCGAGCCTGCCGCATTGTGGCCCGGAGCCGGCGAACTTACGATATTCTCCTGGATTCGCCGTTCCAGCTCGGGCCGGAAATGCCTGATCAGTCCCTGGATCGGCCACGCCGCCGCATCGCCGAGCGCGCAGATTGTGTGGCCCTCGACCTGCTTTGTCACTTCAAAGAGCATGTCGATCTCGCTTGCGTCGGCATCGCCGGTTCGCAGGCGTTCCATCACGCGCCACATCCATCCGGTGCCTTCACGGCACGGGGTACACTGCCCGCAGCTCTCGTGCTTGTAGAAGTAGCTGATGCGGCTGATCGCGCGAACGATGTCGGTCGATTTGTCCATCACGATGACCGCCGCGGTGCCCAGGCCCGAACCCAATTCCTTGAGCCCGTCGAAATCCATCGGGCAGTCCATGATCTGGGCCGCGGGGACCAGCGGGACCGATGAGCCGCCGGGGATCACCGCCAAAAGGTTGTCCCACCCGCCGGTTATGCCTCCGCAGTGCTTTTCGATCAGCTCGCGGAAAGGGATGCTCATCGCCTCTTCGACGACGCATGGCCGCTCGACGTGGCCCGAGATCTGGAACAGCTTGGTTCCCTTGTTCCCCTCGCGCCCGAAGCTGGAGAACCAGCTCGCCCCGCGCCGAAGGATCGTAGGGACGACCGCTATGCTCTCGACGTTGTTGACCGTGGTCGGGCACCCATAGAGCCCCGCGCCCGCCGGAAAAGGCGGCTTGAGGCGCGGCTGGCCCTTCTTGCCTTCCAGGCTCTCGATCATCGCGGTCTCTTCGCCGCATATGTAGGCGCCCGCGCCGCGGTGGACGAAGACGTCAAAATCGTATCCCGAACCCGCAGCGTTCTTGCCCAGGAGGCCGGCATCGTAAGCCTCCTGCACGGCGGCGAACAGGGTCTCCGCCTCGCGGATGTATTCGCCGCGTATGTAGATGTAGGCCGCCCGCGCGCGCATCGCGAAGCCGGCGATCAGCGCGCCCTCGATCAGCTTGTGGGGATCG
Source organism: Tsuneonella deserti (assembly GCF_014644315.1). Classification (NCBI taxonomy): domain Bacteria; kingdom Pseudomonadati; phylum Pseudomonadota; class Alphaproteobacteria; order Sphingomonadales; family Erythrobacteraceae; genus Tsuneonella; species Tsuneonella deserti. The sequence continues at coordinate 1,193,408 of NZ_BMKL01000001.1, forward strand.
TGGCGGATGATCTCGCGGTCCTTGCACGAGCCGGGTTCGGATTCATCCGCGTTGATGACCAGGAAGCTCGGACGGCCGTCCTTCGATTCCTTGGGCATGAAGGACCACTTCATACCGGTCGGGAAGCCGGCGCCGCCCCGCCCGCGCAGACCGGAGTCCTTGATCTCCTGAATGATCGCGTCCTGGCCGCGCGCGGTCAGCGCCTTCGTGTCGTCCCAGTCGCCGCGGGCTTCGGCCGCCTTCAGGCGCCAATCCTGGTAGCCGTACAGATTGGTGAAGATGCGGTCCTTGTCGGCCAGGCTCATATACCCGCGCTCCTGCGCCAGAACACTGTTATGACAACCGCGACCACTGCAAGACCTGCCAGCTTTGCGTAGAGCGGCTCGACGCCTACGGCCTGCAGGCCCAGGCTCATGGCCATGCCTGCAAGTACGGCGATCAAGGGTTTCACGAACTTGCGCATCAACCCATTCCTCCTTGGCCGAGGAAGTAGATTGCCGCGACGACGATCAGCGCGATCAGGCCGAACTTGATCACGCCTTTCACCACCTTCCAGGCGATGAAGATGAGGATCAGCGCAATGATGATCGTGGCGATGCTCATCGAGCGGCATCCTCACGCTGCGCGTCGAGTTTCGCCTTCGCGGCGAGCGCGGTGAAGACCGCGATCTGCGACGTCGCGATGGCCACCATCGATGCGCCGAGAGCGACATCGCCCTTGATGAAGAACGCGATCGCGAGACCGAACAGGACCAGCGCGAACACGATGAGGAGCTTGCGGATCGCCATTACCACTCGCCCCGGTAATCGTGGTTTTCGCCGACCATCGCGGTCAGCGTGGTCGGACCGCCGACCGGCTCAACCGTGTGCCGCGCCGGATCCTGGGTGCCTTCCTTCGGGAAGCGCCCTGCGGCAAGCTCGTCGAGAACGTGGTTCAGCCGCTCGGGCGTCAGGTCCTCGTAATTGGCGTCGTTGATCTGCACCATCGGCGCGCTGGCGCAGTTGCCCATGCACTCGACCTCGGTGAGCGTGAACAGCCCATCCTCGGTCGTGTGCCCCTTCTTCATCCCGCGCTCGTAACAGGCATCCAGGATGGCATCCGACCCGCGGAGCATGCAGGGCGTCGTTCCGCAGACCTGCACATGGAAGCGGCCGACGGGGGCGATGTTGTACATCGTGTAAAACGTCGCGACCTCGAGCACGCGGATCACGGGCATATCCAGCTCGCGCGCGATGAACTCCATCACGGGCAGCGGCAGCCAACCCTGCGTGCTCGTCTCCGCGCCGACCTGATATTGTGCCAGGAACAGCAACGGCATCACTGCCGAACGCTGGCGCCCTTCGGGATAGCGCGCGACGATCTCTTTCGCCTTGGCCGCGTTATCTGGCGTCCATGCGAAATTGCCCCAGCGCTCGCGCAACTCGGGGGTATCGGGATGGGGGGAGCGATCAGCCATTAGCGGTCGCACTCCCCGAAAACGACATCGATCGCGCCAAGGATGGCGGTCGCGTCGGGCAACATGTGGCCTTTCGACATGAAATCCATCGCCTGCAGGTGACTGAACGCTGTCGGGCGGATCTTGCAGCGATAGGGCTTGTTGCTCCCGTCGCTGACCAGATAGACGCCAAACTCGCCCTTGGGGCTTTCGGTAGCGACGTAAACCTCGCCAGCGGGCACGTGAAAGCCCTCGGTGTAAAGCTTGAAGTGGTGGATCAGCGCTTCCATCGACTGTTTCATCTCGCCGCGCTTGGGCGGGACAACCTTGCGATCGGTGCTGGCGACCGGGCCTTCAGGCATTTCGGCCAGGCACTGCTTCATGATGCGGGCCGATTGCCGCACTTCCTCGACCCGGACCATGAACCGGTCGTAGCAGTCCGAGTTGGTGCCCACCGGGATGTCGAAATCCATCCGGTCGTACACGTCGTAAGGCTGGCTCTTGCGCAAGTCCCAGGGAATGCCGGCGGCGCGGATCATCGGACCCGAGAAGCCCCAGGCGATAGCGTCCGTCTTGCTCACCACAGCGATGTCGACGTTGCGCTGCTTGAAGATGCGGTTGTCGACGACAAGGCTCATGGCGTCCTCGAACAAGCGCGGCAGCCGGGTGTCGAGCCAATCGGCAATGTCTGTCAGCAGCTTTAGCGGGACATCCTGGTGCACGCCGCCCGGGCGAAACCATGCCGCGTGCATCCGCGCGCCCGAAGCACGTTCGAAGAAGTTGAGGCAGTCCTCGCGGATTTCGAACAGCCACAGGTTCGGCGTCATCGCGCCGACGTCCATCACGTGACTGCCGAGATTGAGCATGTGATTGCAGATGCGGGTCAACTCGGCAAACAAGACCCGCAGATACTGCGCGCGCAGCGGCACTTCGATGTTGAGGAGCTTTTCGATAGCGAGAACGTAGCTGTGCTCCATGCACAGCGGGCTGCAGTAATCGAGGCGGTCGAAGTACGGCAGCGCCTGGAGATAGGTCTTGTGCTCGATCAGCTTCTCGGTCCCGCGGTGGAGCAGGCCGACGTGAGGATCGATGCGCTCGATGATCTCCCCGTCCAGTTCCATCACCATGCGCAGCACGCCGTGCGCGGCCGGGTGTTGGGGCCCGAAATTGATCGTGTAGTTGGTGATGACCTCGTCGCCGGTGGTCGGCGAGCGTTCCAGTTGCATCGTCATGAGCTGCAGGTCCACGTTCCGGCCGAGAATTCAGCCTCGCCCTTTGAGCCGCCGATTTTCAAGTCGGCGGGCGATTGCTTGCCGCTGTCGAGGGGCTCGTTGGAACCTTCGGCAGGTTCGATTGCCAAATTGATACCCTCGCCAGAGTAAGCGAGATCGTCAGACGCATCGGCCTTCAGCATAACGGTGGATCCGTCGAGAACGACGACGGCCTTGCCGCTTCCCGCGATCAGCAGCGTGCGGCCCTGATAGGCATATCGACAATTGTCGTTCGTCAGCCCGATCGCCTTGCCTCCTTCGGGAGAAAGCGGGGTAAGCGTCAGATCGCCTTCCGACGCCTTGACCGGCTGCGCGTTGGTCTCTGCCAGCGGTCCGGGGCCGACATCGGCTGTTTCGCGCGGGGTCTGCCCGGGCTGCTGGGAGCAAGCCGCCAGCATTGCCGCGAGGAGTGCGGCCGCTGCTCTCATGGCTTGTCCGCCTTGGGCTTGCGGGTGCGCTTCTTTGGCTCGCTCGCGGGCTTGGTGTCCTTCGCCGTCGCCTTCCGCGGCTTGCGGGCGGGCCGGCTTTCGGTCGGTTCGGGAGCGTCCGGAGCCGGCGTGCCGGTCTCGACAGGAGCCGGCTGGCCTTGCCCTTGCCCAGCGACGGTTCCTTCAGTCGAGGCCGGCGCGACAGGCTCGGCGGCTTTCTTGTCGGTCGCCTCGCCGGCGCCCGTTTCCTTGGGGCTCTCGGTGGTCTTGACTTCGTGCACCTCCGGGGCGCCGCGCGTTTCGGGCGCCTTGCTGTCCACGCTCTTGTCGGCGTTGACGACCGGCTTCGGTTCCGGAGCCGGGGGCACCGGAGCGGCCTTCTCGTCGCCCGGCAGTACGTAATCCGCCCCTTCCCACGGGCTCATGAAATCGAACTGGCGCAGGTCCTGCGGCAGGTCCACCGGCTCATAGACCACGCGCTTCTCGTCCTCGGAGTAGCGCAGTTCCGAGTAACCGGTCAGCGGGAAGTCCTTGCGGAAAGGATGCCCTTCAAACCCGTAGTCGGTGAGAATGCGCCGCAGGTCGGTGTTGCCGGCGAAGACGACGCCGAACATGTCGAACACCTCCCGCTCGAGCCAGCCGGCGTTGGGCCACAGCGTGGTCACCGTAGGAACGGGGGTCGCTTCAGCCGCGGCGCACTTGACGATGATGCGGTGGTTCTTCGTGAGGCTGAGCAGCATGTAGACGACTTCGAACCGCTCGGCGCGGCTCGGGTAGTCGGCCCCCGCTATGTCCATCAGCTGCTGATAGTGGTGCTCGTCGCGCAGCAAGCGCAGCGCGTCGGCGACCGCATCGCGGGCAACGGTCAGCACGATCTCGCCATGCTCTTCCCGGGCAGCGACGAGCATGGTGCCCAGCGCGGCCGAGAGTGCTTCGCTCACGCCTTCGCTGGAGGCGATCCTGGGAGCCGGATGAAGGATGCTCGCCATGTCAGGAGACCTCCCTCATCGTTCGACCGTCCCCTCGCGGCGGATCTTTCGCTGCAGTTGCATCACGCCGTAGAGAAGCGCCTCGGCAGTGGGAGGGCAGCCGGGCACGTAGATGTCGACCGGCACGATCCGGTCGCACCCGCGCACGACACTGTAGCTGTAGTGATAGTACCCGCCGCCATTGGCGCAGCTGCCCATCGAGATGACGTACTTCGGGTCCGACATCTGGTCGTAGACCTTGCGCAGCGCGGGGGCCATCTTGTTGCACAGCGTTCCGGCCACGATCATCACGTCCGACTGGCGCGGAGACGCGCGCGGCGCGACGCCGAAGCGTTCCATGTCATAGCGCGGCATGTTCACGTGGATCATCTCGACCGCGCAACAGGCGAGCCCGAAGGTCATCCACCACAGCGAGCCGGTGCGGGCCCACTGGAACAGCTCCTCCGTCGAAGTGACGAGGAAACCCTTGTTATCCAGCTCGGTCGAGAGGCCGTTGTAGAAGCTCTGGTCCGGCGCCTTGCCCTCCGGGTGGAGAACCCAGTTTTCGTCCGGCCCGCTCGCAGTCGACGCGGCGGGGTTGGCAAGCTGGTGACTGAGCGAAGGCTGGCGATCTACTCCCATTCGAGCGCTCCCTTCTTCCAGGCATACGCAAGGCCGATCGCGAGTTCACCGAGGAACACCATCATCGTGGCCCAGCCTGCCCAGCCCGTCATGTCGAGGCTGACAGCCCAGGGAAACAGGAACGCGGCTTCGAGATCGAAGATGATGAACAGGATCGCCACCAGGTAGAAGCGCACGTCGAACTGGCTGCGCGGATCCTCGAACGCGGGAAAGCCGCATTCGTATTCCGACAGCTTCTCGGCGTCGGGGTTGTGGGTACCCGTCAGGCGGGAGACGCCCATCGGCAGGAACACGAAGAGCGCCGACAATGCCACGGCTATGCCGAGGAAGATCAGGATCGGCAGATACTGACTAAGATCGACCACGATGAATCCAGTTGCGGGCTCGGTTGCGGCCCGCCTCTAGGCCGCGTGCCCGAACCGCGCAAGGCCGTGGGGTTGCATTAATCCCCTGCCTGTTGCGCTTATTTCATCATACCCTTCACTGCCTTGACGGTCGCCGGCCCGTAGGGAGGCTTGAACCCGCCCAGCTTGGCGATGTCGATCTTGGGCTGGGTATAGACGCTGCGCGCGTGGCTGAATTCGCGGAAGCCCTCGATGCCATGGTACGATCCCATTCCAGACGGTCCGACGCCGCCGAACGGCAGGTCTTCCATCGAGACGTGGAAGATCACGTCATTGACCGTCACGCCACCGGAAATAGTTCGCGTGAGGACCTTGTCTCGCTCGCCGACGTCCTCGCCGAAGTAATACAGGCCGAGCGGGCGATCGTGCTCGTTCACGTAATCGATCGCTTCGTCGATCGCCTTGTAGGTCTTCACCGGCAGCACCGGTCCGAAGATTTCCTCCTGCATCGCGGCCATGTCGTCGGTCACGTTGCGCAGGATTGTCAGCGGCATCTTGCGCGCGTTGGACGAACCGAAGTCCTCGTCGGCCGGGTTGACCTCGATCACCTCGGCGCCCTTCTCGCGCGCATCGGCCACCAGCCCTTGCAGCCGGTCGAAGTGCCGGTCCGAGACAACGCTCGCGTAATCCTCGTTGTCGAGCAGCCTGGGATACATGTTGTGCACGCCAAGCTGGACCGCGGCGACCGCGCCTTCCTCCATTTCCTCAGGAACGTACATGTAATCCGGCGCTAGGCAGATCTGCCCGGCATTCATCATCTTGCCCAGAGCGATGCGCTCGCCTGCCTTGGCGAGATCCGCGTTCCGGCCGAGGAACACCGGGCTCTTGCCGCCCAGTTCGAGCGTGACCGGCACGAGGTTCTTGGCCGCGGCTTCCATTACTTTGCGACCCGTAGCGGTCGATCCGGTGAACACGAGGTGGTCGAACGGAAGCTCGGAAAAGGCGTGAGCCACTTCCGGCCCGCCCAGCACCACCGCACATTCGTCCTCGGCAAAGCGTTTGGACACCAGTTCGGCCATCAATTCGCTGGTTCGTTCGGTGAACTCGCTCGGCTTCATCATCGCGCGGTTGCCCGCGGCGAACACCTGCATCAACGGCCCGAAGCTGAGGTTCACCGGGAAATTCCAGGGGGCGAGAATGCCGATCACGCCCTTCGGTTCGAAGCGGAGTTCCGCCTTCGCGCCGAGCAGGCCGAGCGGGAACTGCACCTTGCGCTTTTCCGGACGCGACCACTGGTCGATGTGCTTCAGGCAATACTTCCCGAACCCCACGGTGCCGGCGATATCGGTGATCATCGACTGGTGCGGGCTGCGGTTGCCGAAGTCCGCGCTCATCGCCCGGCACAGCGCATCGCCATGTTCTTTCAAAAGCGCCATCGCGCGCTCCACGCGGTCCTTGCGAACGGCCAGCGGCTCGGGCCGCGCCGCGGTGAACGCGGCGCGCTGTTTCTTGAGCAGAGCTTCGAGCTCGGCTTTGCGATCTTCGGCCATGACAGTCTCCCGCGAGTTGTGATTTGCCACCTTTTTTCGACGATAGCGGGCAGCTTGGCAAGCGCCGGACGGAGCCCACGCTTTCCTACACAGTGGCTCCGTGCGAATAGGCCGGATGACCTTGTTTCGCCTTCTGCCCAGACTTGTTTCTTGCGCAACCGATGGCGGTTAGGTTTTCGCCGCCAGGACAGTGGTCCAAGTGGTCCACCGATCCAACAGAGCGAGGCTTCTCGCCGGCAACTCAAGCGTTGTTTGCCATTGCCGCAGTGCAGCATTAGATCGCTCGCATACGCAATCAGAAAGGCCCAGCCATGCCCGCTTTTTCCGCCGCCGATCCGGTCGTCATCCTTTCGTACGCGCGCACGCCGATGGGCGGCATGCAGGGCGTTCTGAGCGATGTTTCAGCAACCGAACTCGGCGCCACGGCGGTCAAGGCCGCGGTTGAGCGCGCGGGCGTTTCCGGAGAGGAGATCGAGCGGATCTACATGGGCTGCGTTCTCCCCGCCGGCCTCGGTCAGGCCCCGGCTCGTCAGGCGGCGATCAAGGCGGGCCTCCCCACCTCCGTGCAGGCGACCACTGTCAACAAGGTCTGCGGCAGCGGCATGCAGACCGTGATCATGGCAAGCGAAGCGATCGCGAGCGGCTCGCTCGACTTCGCGGTTGCCGGCGGCATGGAGAGCATGACCAATGCGCCCTACCTCCTCAAGAAGCACCGCTCGGGCGCGCGCATCGGGCATGACACCGCCTATGACCACATGTTCCTCGACGGGCTGGAAGACGCCTACGAGGCAGGGCGCGCAATGGGCACCTTCGCGCAGGACACCGCCAACGAATACCAGCTCACCCGGGAAAACCAGGACGATTACTCGGTGGAGTCGCTCCGCCGCGCGAACGAGGCGATCACCAGCGGTGCCTTTGCGGACGAGATCGTCCCGGTCACGGTGACCTCGCGCAAGGGCGAAGTGACCGTCGACACCGACGAGCAACCGCCCAAGGGGAACCCCGAAAAGCTGCGCCAGCTTCGCGCCGCGTTCGCCAAGGACGGCACGATCACCGCGGCCTCGTCGAGTTCGATAAGCGATGGAGCCGCCGCCGTGGTGCTGGCCCGCGAAAGCGTTGCGAAGGAAAAGGGGCTGGCTCCGGTCGCCCGCGTGGTGGCGATGGCGGCTCACGCCCAGGCGCCGAAGGACTTCACCACCGCTCCCGTGGGCGCGATCCGCAAGGTGCTCGACAAGGCCGGTTGGACCGTCGACGATGTCGACCTGTTCGAAGTCAACGAGGCATTCGCCTGCGTGGCGATGTTCGCGATGAAGGATCTGGGTCTTCCGCACGAAAAGGTGAACGTCAACGGAGGCGCCACCGCGCTCGGCCACCCGATCGGGGCCAGCGGCACCCGCATCATCGTGACCTTGCTCAACGCGCTCAGGCAGAAGGGATTGAAGCGCGGAGTCGCCTCGCTGTGCATCGGTGGGGGCGAAGCGACCGCCGTCGCGGTGGAGATGGCCTGACCCGCTTATCGTCATTACCCCCCGGGCGTATTCAGGCTTGCCCGGAAACGGGTCCAACAATGGGGGAGACAAAGCGATGAAGAGGCTTGGTCTGATGGCGGCGGTGGCCGCGCTTTCGGCGTGTTCCCAGAAGGCTGACGAGGCTCCGGCCGCGACCGATACGACGATGGCCGAAGCAGAGCCGGCGGCGGGGGTGACGACGGGCACTTACGATGTGAAGATGGCCGACGGCACCATGGCCAAGACGGTCATTAACGCGGACGGCACCTACGTCGATACCGACAAGGACGGCAAGGAGACCCGCGGTGCTTACGTCCGCAAGGACGGCAAGGATTGCTTCGATCCCGAAGGTGCCGATCCAGAAGTCTGCTGGTCGGTTACCGCGCCCGGTGCCGATGGCGGCTTCACGGCCACCATGCCCGACGGAAAGACCACGGTCACCGTCACTCCGGCCAGTGTGACGACGACCGTCACCACGGCTGCCACGCCCACCGCGACCGCTACGACCGCGGCGGCGACTCCGGCGCCCACGGCGACCTGATTGCGGGTGCTTCGGTATCGCACTTGGAGGGCGGCCCGAAATGGCCGCCCTTCTCGGCTTACGGCCTTGCCGCGCCCCACAAACGCTCGGCCCGCATGAAGCCGGCCCGCCCCTCGACGTCGATCCGGCACCAGCCATCAGCGCAATCATCGATATGGGCGACGACGCCGGGCTCCGCGTTCCATTTCAGCTTCGACCCGTCACCCGGCTTCTCCCGAATCGCAGCCAGACCCTCGCCGACGACGATGCCGCCCCGCTCCTTGCTCAGGAGGTTCGCGGTGACCCACCCCTCGTCTCCTGCAGGGTCGCGCACGAGGCGCCAGCCCTCGTGGACGCGGATGACCTTGAGCGGCAAGCCCGGCCGGTGGTAAACCCAGCGCACAGGATAGTCCCGTCCGGGTCCCGCGCGCAGGTTTAGCTTTTCCGTCTTGATCGACGCCCAATATGGGACCTCACGGTCCTGTGCGGCGAGCGGAGCGGTGAGAGCCAGAAAGAGAAAGGCCGGAAGTCTGAGGCGCATGTCGAAAGAAGCGATAGCGTGTGAACACCGTCTGCTTCAAGCCACGACCGCTTGACCACTCGCCCTTCCACCCACTAGCCCTCGCTATGAATGAGCGAAAGTCCAGCCCCGCGCCGTACAAGCAAGCCCAGGGTGGTGGTCACGCGTCATCTGCTTCCGTCGATTGAAGCGCGTCTGGGCGAATTGTTCGACGCGACATTCAACCAAGCCGACTTGCCCCTCACCCACGAGCAATTGGTCGCTGCCGTCCAGGAGGCGGACGTCCTCGTTCCGACGGTCACGGACAGGATCGACGCAGAGTTGATCGCGGCTGCCGGACCGCAGCTCGGTCTTATCGCGAACTTCGGGGCCGGCGTTGATCACATCGACCTTGCGGCTGCCCGCGCGCGGCGCATCATTGTCACAAACACGCCCGGGGTCTTCACCGACGACACCGCTGATCTCACGATGGCGTTGATCATCGGAGTACCCCGCCGCCTGCGCGAGGGAACCGCGCTGATCCGGCGGCACGAATGGACCGGATGGGCCCCTTCCGTGCTGCTGGGACGCAAACTTGGAGGCAAGGTGCTGGGTATTGTCGGAATGGGAAGGATCGGGCAGGCCGTTGCCTGGCGCGCGCGCGCCTTTGGCCTGACGATCCGCTATCATAACCGCCATCGCCTGCCGCAAGCGATAGAGACGATGTTCGGCGCCGAATATGTGGAAGATCTGGATACGCTTCTGCGCGACGCGGACATCGTCACTCTCCACGCGCCCGCGACGGAAGCGACTCGGGGCATGATCAGTGCCGAGCGTATTGCGTCGATGAAACCTGGCGCCACTATCGTGAACACCGCGCGCGCGGATCTCATTGATTACGAAGCGATGATCGCCGCACTGGAGAGCGGTCACCTCGGCGGCGCGGGGCTCGATGTGTTTCCGCAAGAGCCCAAGGTCGACGATCGCCTGGTCGCGCTGCCCAACGTCATTGCGCAGCCGCATATCGGAAGCGCCACGGTGGAAGGGAGAGAGGCCTCGGGTGAAAAGGTCATCGCCAACATCCGCTTCTGGGCCGACGGGCACCGGCCGCCGGACCAGGTCCTGGAGGGTCTTTTCTGACCGATCCAGCCCCCCCTGAAGCGGCGGAGGGCGTCGATACTGCCAGCGCGCTATGCCTGAGCTGCGGACTGTGCTGCGACGGCGGACTTTTCGAACTGGTTGAATTGAACGAAGAGGACCAACAGCGCCTTGCCGCGCATGGCCTGGTTGCTTCCGAAAAGTTGCAGCATCCCTGCCCCCATTTCATTGCGCCCGCGTGTTCGATTTATCGGATCCGCCCCTTTCGCTGCAGCGATTACACCTGCCGCGTGCTCGAGGGCATGCTGCAAGGCGAGTTGGAGCCAGGAGCCGCTCACGGGTTGGTCGAGCAGGCTCTGGCAATGCGCAAGTTGGTACAGGACGCCTTGCCGGGTGACGTGACTGCGGACCGTCTCGCTAGAGATTTACTTTCGGAATCGGCCGAGAACCGTGCGCCTGCCCGCCTACTCGCTTTGGCGCGGTTCGCGGCCTTCAGAATCTTTGTCGAGCGCCATTTCCTGGGCCCAAAATCCAGATGGATGACGCGCAAGTCAGCCTAAAATCAGCCGGGCTCAGTCACCCATCAGGATACGATCGACCAATTCCTTCACCGTAGGCGTGAAGTTGTTCGAATAGAACGGGTCCTGCTTGAACCGGTAGGCAGCGTGGCCGGCGAACATCAGGTTTTCGTTGATCGGCTCTCCGTGAGCAATGTTCTGCAGGGCCTTCTGGATGCAGAAACTGCGCGGATCCGCCAATCGGCCGGTAGTGTAATCGTCGTGATCCTTCCAGCTCGAGAACTGGCAGTGCGACAGGCAGCCCATGCAGTCCTTCTGGTCCTGCCGGATCACATCCCGGCTTTGGGGCGTGACGTAGACGATGGTGTCATCGGGGGTCTTGAGCACTTCGGTGTAACCCTGTGCGAACCAGCCGCAGGCGCGCTCGTAGTCCTTGGGCGCGACCCAGAAGTTCTTCCCGCGCACGCCGATGTCCAACTGCCGGGTGTGTTCTCCGGCGGCAACCTTGCTGAAAGGAATTTGCCGTTCGGAGCGGTGAATAAGGTCGTAGAGGAAATCGTTCTTCACCGCCGAGCTGTAGAAGCCGGTTGGTGAGAACTTGTGCAGCAGCACGTCTCCCTCATCGATCTCCCGCAGAGCATCCTTCCACGCCTGGGGGATCGGGCTTTCGACGGTAAGCAGTGGACGGGTGCCGAACTGGAACACGATCTTTCCGAGCTCGGGGTTGTCGATCCAGTCGTTCCACTCACGCAGGAACCAGACCCCGCCCGCCATGACGATAGCAGTGTCTTCCGAGACGCCCTCGGCGCGCATCGTCTCGCGTAGCGCCTTCACGCGCGGATAGGGATCCTCGGGCTTCAGCGGGTCTTCGGCGTTCGACAGGCCGTTGTGACCCCCGGCCAGCCACGGGTCCTCATAGACAACCGCCGCCATCAAATCGGGCACCTTGCTGTAGCTACGTTTCCAAAGCGCGCGGAAAGCACGGGCCGAACTGACGATCGGCAGGTAGTGGACATTGTAGCGCTGCGCGATCTCAGCGAGCTTGTATGGCATCCCCGCGCCGCAGGTTACGCCAGCGACCAGCCCCCGCGTCTGCTCCAGGACATTCTCTAGTATGGTCTGGGCGCCGCCCATTTCCCAAAGGACATTGATGTTGATCGCGCCGTTGCCGCCGGCGATTTCGTGCGCGCGGCGTACCTGCTCCACCGCGCCATCGATGGCATAGCGGATCAGTTGCTCGTGCCGCTCCTTGCGCGTCAGGGCATCGTAAACCTGAGGCACGATCTTGCCCTCGGCGTCATAGCTGTCGGCATTCACCGCACTTACGGTGCCGATTCCTCCGGCCGCGGCCCATGCGCCGGAGCTCATGTGATTGGTCGCCGAGACGCCCTTGCCACCTTCAACGAGCGGCCAAACTTCGCGCCCGCCATAGAGAATTGGCTGCAGACCCTTGAACGACATCGAGCTGATCGCTTCCTCAGTTAAAAACAGATGCGCTGAAATCAGCGCGTGGTCGAGCCGGTCGTTCCCGCTTCCTGTCGGCATGGCTTTATAGTCTTCGGCTCGGGCCTCGTAGCGGCTCGCTTGAACTGTGCATAGTACCCCGCGATTTCCGGGGCGTCCTTGAACGCGTCCAGCGTGAAGCCGACCCGTTCGAACTCACAGCTCAGCAGCAACGGATCGATCCCGTGCTGGTTGCTTGGCCGATTGACCTCGACCACGATCACCCGCCCGTTCGTGCGGAGGCTGGGCCAGAGCCGCCAAAGAAAGGCGTAAGGCTCCTGAACCTCATGATACATGTGGACCATGAACACCCGATCGAAGCTATTTGCCGGCAGGCGGGGATCGTCGGGCGTACCGAGACGGATCGAAACATTGTCCAGCCGCTCCCGCTCGACGCGCTGGCCCAGCCGGTCGAGCGCGTCGCGGTCGATGTCCTGCGCCAGCACCCGGCCGGTCCTCCCCACCGCCTCCGCCAACCGGACCGTGTAATACCCTTCGCCTGCACCTAGGTCGGCCACTGTCATGCCGGGCTCGATTTGCGCAAGATCCATCACCTTGCGGGCTTCGCCCACGCTATCGCGCTGGACCTCGGTCGAGAACTGGTTGGAGCCCAGCTTCGATATTGCGCGCTCAGGGCGGGGAAATTCGCGCGCGGTCTCCGGACGAGAGCTGTCCCGCCCCGGCTGCAGCCAATTGCAGCCTCCCGCCACGAGCGTAAGCGCGGCCAGCAACAGGCGCCCGGTGCGATGCATCAGTCTACGTCTTCGACATCGACCGTCTCACCGGTCACCCGCTGGGCGAGCGCTGCCGAAATGAACGGATCGAGCGCGCCATCGAGCACATCGTCGGGGGATGGCGAAGTGTAGCCCGTGCGCAGGTCCTTCACCATCTGGTACGGCTGCAGGACATAGCTGCGTATCTGGTGGCCCCAGCCGATGTCGGTCTTGCTCGCGTGCTCCGCAGATGCGGCTTCCTCGCGCTTGCGCATTTCGGCCTCGAACATCCGCGCCTTCAGCATGTTCATGGCGATTTCGCGGTTCTTGTGCTGGCTGCGGTCGATCTGGCTGGCGACAATGATTCCGCTCGGCACGTGAGTGATGCGCACCGCGCTGTCGGTCGTGTTGACGTGCTGCCCGCCTGCACCGCTCGCGCGGTAGGTGTCGATTTTGAGGTCGGCCGGATTCACCTCGATCGAGATGTTGTCGTCGATCACGGGATAGACCCAGACCGAACTGAAGCTGGTATGCCGCCGCGCGGAGCTGTCGTACGGGCTGATGCGGACAAGCCGGTGAACGCCGCTTTCAGTCTTGGCATAGCCGTACGCGTTCTCGCCCTTGATCAGCAGAGTAGCGCTCTTGATGCCTGCCTGGTCCCCGGAATGATAGTCCACCAGATCGACCTTGAAGCCCCGGCGCTCAGCCCAGCGGGTGTACATCCGCTGCAGCATTTCGGCCCAGTCCTGGCTCTCGGTTCCTCCCGCGCCGGCGTGAATCTCGAGATAGGTATCGTTGGGATCGGCTTCGCCCGAAAGCAGTGCCTGGACCTTGTCGGCATCGGCGCGCTCGGCGAGACGCTGGAGCGATGACAGCCCCTCCTGGATCACGTCCGCATCGTTTTCCGCTTCGCCAAGTTCGACGAATTCGATCGCATCGGCCATTTCGGCGCTGATCTCGTTGACGGTCCCGACTGCCGCATCGAGCCGGCGGCGTTCGCGCATGATCGCCTCGGCCGCCTTGGGATCGTCCCACAGCTTGGGATCTTCCACCCGTGCATTGAGCTCATCGAGCCGACGCAGCGCGCGGTCCCAGTCCAGCGACTGCCGGACGAGCGCGAGGGCGGCGTGAATACGATCGATGTTGGCCTGCCCTTCGGCACGCATGAAATATTACTCCAAAGAAAATTGGTCCGCCGCTTAGCGGACCATGGGCGGTTGGCAAAGGGATCCGGTCAGTCCCCGCGTTAGCGGCGGGGCTTCGCCTTCAGCTTGCGCACCGCTTCGAGAGTCAGCCGCACGTGATCCTTGTAGTCGAGGTCCGAGTGCACGAATGCGATGCGCCCGTTGCGATCGATCACGTAGCTGGTGCGCTGGGTCAAACCCGTCTCCTTGCCATCCGAAACGAGCGCTGCGTCATAGGCCTGCACGATCTTCGGAGTTGCGACTGCCACGGCGAATTTGTCGCGGCAGGCTTCCTGCGAAAACCGCTTTAGCGTCTCGATCTCGTCATTGGACACCCCGATTACCGTCGCGCCATAGCGGGCGAACTCTGGAGTAGCCTCTGCGAACCCGTGAGCCTCGAGCGTACAACCCTTGGTGAAGGCCTTGGGGTAGAAATAGAGGACGACCGGCCCTTTCGCGAGGGCGGCCTTCAAGTTGAAGCCGAATGCTTTGCCCGCGAGCGCCGCCTGGGTTGCGAAGTTGGGTGCCTTGGCCCCTACGGGTAGGTGCGCGGAAGCTGGACCGGCAACGAGCAGGAAAGCGGCGGCGAAGGCAGCAAACATTTTCATGTGAGGGCTCCACTCCCTGTTCGTCATGAGGCGGTGCATCAGTAAATCCCGCCCTGGTCCTCTACGAAATCCTGCTTTTCTGTGTCCTGCCGTTTCTGCCTGGCGGCGGCCGCGGCGGTATTCGCCTGGCGTCCGCGGCGGATCAGCTCGAGGATTTCATTGCGTCGTGCCGCGACCTCGTCTTGCCTCGTGGCCCGAGGCGGCTCCGTGCTCGGCTTGAAGGCTTCCCAAATGACCGAGGCCTTGGGCTCGTTGGTCGGCCACGCATCGAACACGCGCTTGCCGCTCTGGCGGTCGATCCGCACCATTCGCACACCGGCCGGAGCGACGAAGGGTTCGTCGGACCAGCGATCGCGGGTGGACTTCACGAAGTCGATGAAGATCGGTGCGCCGGTGTTGCCGCCCTGAACCCAACCACCAAGGTTCCGCGGCTTGTCAAAGCCGATATACGTACCGGCCACGATGTCCGGCGATCCGCCCACGAACCAGGCGTTCGTCGGACCGGTGGTCGTACCCGTTTTGCCAAACAGCGGGAGCTTGAGCGCGCTCACGCGGACCGCCGTCCCCCGTTGGACCACGCCCTCGAGCATGTGAATCACCTGGTAGGCAGTCCGCGGGTCCATCACCTGCCGCCCGGACGCCGCGAGGCGGGGCATGCCCTTGCCATTCCATTCGGCCATGTTGCACCCCGCGCACTCGCGCTTGTCGGCGCGCCAGATGATCTTGCCGCGCCGATCCTGCACGTAGTCGATCAGCGACGGAGTATGCATCCGCCCGAAGTTTGCCAGCGCCGAGTAGGCATTGACCATCTTCAGAACCGTCGTGTCACCCGCACCCAGGGCGAACGCAGGGTAGGGCTTGTACGAGCCGATTCCCATCCGCTCGAATGTGCGCACCACGTTGGGCATCCCTGCATCCATCGCGATATGCACGGTCATCAGGTTCCGGCTCTGCTCGAGCCCCCAGCGCATGGTATGCACCCCGCCCCCTCCCCCGCCGAAGTTGCGGAAGCATTTCTCGCCAAGGGCGGCGCCCTGATAGAAGCAGTAGGCCTGGTCGGGCACCTCAGTCGCCGGGGTCATTCCCTGGTCGAGGCCGGTCGCATAGACGAACGGCTTGATGGTGGAACCGGGCTGGCGCAGCGCCTGCGTCGCGCGGTTGAAGTCCGTCAGCCGATAGTCGAAGCCGCCCTGCATCGCGAGTACGCGCCCGGTTGCAGGCTCCTCTGCAACGAAGCCGCCCGAAACTTCCGGCACAGTGCGCACGGCATAGGAACTGCCCGCGGGCGCGGCCGCAATCACGTCGCCGGCTTTCAGCGCGTCAGGCAGACCGGTCAGCGGCGCGGTGTCGCCGTCGGAAAAGCCGATCGTGGCGCTTGACCCGCTTCGCCTGGTCACCACGCCAATGCGCCAGTCCTTGTAGTTGATGCCGAGAGGAGACGCGGCGAGTTGGGATTGCCACGTGTCGTCACCGACTTCGATATGTGCAAGCGGGCCGCTCCAGCCTTTGCCAGCGCTGTAACGCAGTATTCCGCCCCGGAGGGCGTCGCGTGCCGCTGTCTGCAGCTTCGGGTCGAGCGACGTGCGCACCCACAGGCCGCCCGCATACACGCTGTTCTTGCCGTCATCGGCGGTTTCGCCGAACTTCTCCATCAGCTGGCGGCGAACGTCTTCAAGGAAGTAGCCGGCGTCAACCGATGGAACGGTCGACCGCGAAGGCTTCAGACCGAGCGGCTTCGCCTTGGCCGCGGCACCCTGCTCGGCCGTGATGAAGTCATTGGCCACCATCTGATCGAGGACGAAATTGCGGCGGGCGAGCGCCATGCCTTCGTACTTCTTGCGCCCGTAGCGTTCGGGCGCCTTGGGAAGGATCGCGAGGAAAGCCATCTCATGCAGATCAAGGTCGCCCACGTCCTTGTCGAAGTAGGCTCGGGATGCTGCCTGGACGCCGTAACTGCGGCGGCCAAGAGGGATTTCATTCAGGTAGAGCTCCAGGATTTGGGGCTTGGTAAGCACGCCCTCGATCCGCCGCGCCAGAATCATTTCCTTTAGCTTGCGCGTCACCGAGTACTCGTCGCCCAGCAGGATGTTCTTGGCGACCTGCTGGGTGATCGTCGAACCGCCGACAGCGCGTTCGCCGGAACCGAACTTGGTGGCATAGTCGATGACCGCGAACAGGGTTCCGGTGATGTCCACTCCGCCATGACTGAAGAACGTCTTGTCCTCCGCCGCCAGAAACGATTCGATGAGCTCTTGCGGAAAGTCGGCGTATTGAAGCTGGACCCGCCGCTCCCGGGCATAGGAGTGGACGATACCCCCGTCGATGCCGCGTACGATCGTTGGCAATGGCGGCTCGTAGTCCAGGAGGGTCTCCGCGTCGGGCAGGTCCTTCGCGAGGAAGGCCCAGCCTATTACGAGAAGCACCAGGCCTGCGGCGATCACGCTTGCAAGCCAGCGGAACCAGCGCTTCTCGCGCCAGTTGCCGCGGAACCACTGGGCCACCCCCTGCGTGTCGCGGCGGATGCGGTAGCGAAAATGTTCGAGCGTGGTGGTATCGGGCATAAATCGCGCGCGCCTTAGCATGCCGATTCCTCGCCGCGCCAGTTCCAAAGGTTACGCTGTGTTCGACTGCCGCGCGAAATAGATGCGAATGGCGCGAGCAAGGACTCGGGCGAACGTCTCCCGGCCTGCGGGCGAGGCGAGACGGGTGGCCTCGTCTAGGTTCGAGATAAACCCTGCCTCGTAAAGGACAGAGGGCACGTCGGGTGCCTTTAGAACAGCTAGTCCTGCGGAGCGGATTGCCTGGGGATGGAAGACAAGGCTTCCCTTCCCTTCACGCGCAACCAGCCTGGCGAATTCGGCGCTGTCAGCCTGCGTTCGTTCCTGCGACAACTCGACTAGGATCGAATTTACCGCGTCGCTCTGCCCGGTGAGCGGGACCCCATTTACGGTGTCGACGGCATTTTCGCGCGCTGCGAACCGGGCGGCCGCCTCGCTCGATGCAGTCAGGGAAAGGGTATAGATGCTCGCTCCCGCAATCGAGTCTTTCTCGCCCGCCGAATCTGCGTGGATCGACAGGAATAGGTCGGCGCCCAACGCCCGGGCAATCGCGAACCGCTCATCGAGCACGAGGAAACGATCGTCAGTACGCGTCAGCGCGACGCGCACCCCTCCCTCTCGCACGATCTCGTCCCGCAGCGCAGTCGCGAGCGCGAGCACGAGATCCTTCTCGCGAAAACCTTGCCCGCTGGCCCCCGGATCATGTCCCCCGTGGCCCGCGTCGATGACCACCAGCGGACGCGACTTGTCGGGTGGGCCATAGATTTTCGGGAGATCGACCGGTTCGCCAGCCGGCGGGAGGGCGAACCTGATGACATAGCCCCGTCCCAGCGTCGGCACCGGCAAGGTCAATCCGAAGACAAAAAGTGCCCCGAGGAGGGCAACCGGGGAGAGAAAAATCAGCCAGAGCCGAGCGCGCAGGGACATTGCGCACGATGGTTAGGAGGTTGCGCGGGCTCCGCGCAATATGGTTGCCGGGTTTAACCCACGATGCTAGCAGATAGATAACCGGGGCACCCTGCCTTAGTGCCAGCCACAGCGCATGTATCGATGCGCAGGACAGGATCGCACCCGGCTACCGACCGTGGCATTTCGCACCGGTTCACTACCAGGTTGACGCAAGCGATGAGCCTCCCCTCCCTGCAAACCTCGACGGCGCCGCTGCGCGGCCGCGCGAGCTTTGCCGGCCGGGGCGCGCGGTGCGTGTACAAGCACATCCTTGCAGACACATCATTCCGGCCTGCCGCCTGTCGGCGTGCAGGCCGGTTAGTTTTCGCCGCTTCGCAAACATCGCCTGGCGGCGGTTCACCCATTTCGCGCGAGGCCTCTGTCCGGTTCGATGCAGATCGAGCCCGGCCGGCCCGCGCACGGAGAATTCAATATGGCAACGCGCATGCTTATCGATGCGCGCCACCCGGAAGAAACCCGGGTGGCGGTACTGCAGGGTAACCGGATCGAGGAATTCGATTTCGAATCTGCCGAACACAAGCAGATCAAAGGCAATATCTACCTTGCCAAGGTAACCCGGGTAGAACCCAGCCTGCAGGCCGCGTTCGTGGATTTCGGCGGCAACCGGCACGGTTTCCTGGCCTTCAGCGAGATCCACCCCGATTACTACCAGATCCCCAAGGAGGATCGCGAACAGCTGCTCGCCGAGGAGGCCGAGGCGGCCGAGGAGGAGGCAAAGCTCCGCGCGGAGGAGGAAGAAAGCGGTCATTCGCCGGGCGATGAATACGACGCCGATGACGAGACTGGCGAGGCACTGGTCGAAGAAATCGCCGAGGATGGGGTCGAGGAAATCGACACCTCCGAGAAGGATCACGTCTCCACGATTGAAGGTGGACACCTCGAGAATGGCGACGATGAAAACGGCGACGAAGGCGATGAAGACGGCCGGGATGGCGAAGAGTCATCCGACGGAAGCGATGAGGAAGATCGTTCGCGTGGCCGTGGCCGCGGACGCCGTCAGGGCAAGGGTGGCCGCAGCCGCGCCAAGGAAGTGGACGAAGTGCGCGCCAAGCGCATGGCGCTGCGTCGGCGGTACAAGATCCAGGACGTCATCCAGCGGCGTCAGGTGCTGCTGGTCCAGGTCGTCAAGGAAGAGCGCGGCAACAAGGGCGCTGCCCTGACCACATACCTCAGCCTGGCAGGCCGCTATTGCGTGCTCATGCCCAATTCCAGCCACGGGGGTGGCATCAGCCGCAAGATCAGCTCGGCCGCGGATCGCAGCCGGCTCAAATCGATCGTTAGCGACCTGTCGCTGCCCAAGTCCATGGGTCTTATCGTTCGCACCGCGGGCCTCCAGCGCACCAAGCCCGAGATCAAGCGCGATTTCGATTACCTCGCACGCCTGTGGGACGAAATCCGGGAGCGCACGCTATCCAGTGTCGCCCCGGCGATGATCCATTCGGATTCGGACCTCATCAAACGGGCGATCCGGGACATCTACAACAAGGAAGTCGAGGAAGTCGTCGTCGAGGGCGAACAAGGTTATCGCCTGGCCCGCGAATTCATGAAGCTGCTGATGCCGAGCCACGTGCGGCGGGTGAAGGCGTATTCCGATCCCGTCCCGCTGTTCCAGCGCTACGGCGCCGAAGACCAGCTGCGCGCGATGTACGATCCGGTCGTCCAGCTCAAGAGCGGCGGCTACCTCGTCATCAACCCGACCGAGGCCCTGGTTTCGATCGACATCAACTCGGGTCGCTCGACCAAGGAGCATGGGATCGAAGCGACCGCGGTCAACACCAACCTCGAAGCTGCTCGCGAAATTGCCCGTCAACTGCGCTTGCGCGACATGGCCGGGCTGGTCGTGATCGACTTCATCGACATGGAGCACGGCTCGAACGTGCGGAAGGTCGAGAGGGCGATGAAGGACGCTCTGAAGAACGATCGCGCGCGCATCCAGGTCGGCCGTATTTCCAGCTTCGGCTTGATGGAAATGAGCCGCCAGCGCCTTCGCACCGGCGTCCTCGAGGCTACGACGCGCGAATGTCCGCACTGCGATGGCACCGGGCTGGTGCGCACCGCTTCAAGCGCAGGGCTTTCCGCGCTGCGCCTGATCGAAGACGAAGCCGCCAAGGGCAAGGGTTCGGTCATCAGCCTCTTCGCATCAACCGAAGCGGCCGTGTACTTGCTCAATGCCAAGCGCTCGGACCTCGCCGAGATAGAGGATCGCTACGGCGTGATGGTGGAAGTACTGCCGGAGGGTGAGCAGGAGGGCGCGAAGATGCGCGTCGCCAGCAGCGGCCCCCGCCCCACCACTCCGCCGAGATTCGAACCCATCGTCGAAATCGATGAAGAGCCGGTCGAGGAAGAAGAATTCGAGGCTGAGGCTGAGGAATCTCCCGACGACGACAACGATCGTAACCGGAAAAACCGGCGCCGCCGTGGTGGCCGCAACCGTCGGGAACGGGAGGGACTACGCGAAGGAGGGTCTTCGGAAGAGGCCGACGAAACTGCTGTCGACCAGGACGACGTCTCCGGCGAGGCTTCTGGCGAGGCCCAGGAACGGGCCGAAGACGGTGATGACGAGGACCGTCCGCGCAAGAACCGCCGCCGTCGCGGTGGGCGTCGCAGGCGCGGTCGCGGGCGCGATGAGGGCGAAGCAACGAGCGGCAAGGCCGAGGGCGGCGATATCGAAACTGGCGACGCCGAAGCTATCGAGGCATCGATCGGAGCGCAGCTGACCGAGGATGCCGCGGTAGTCGGTGCTCCGACCGATGGTGAGCCGGCCGGCGGATCGCCGGAACTCGAGCAACCCAAGAAGCGGTCACGCAGGCGCAAGCCGGTGGCAGATGCTGCGCCCGTCGACGGGACGAAGGAGCCCGAGGCTTCCGCGCAAGAGCATCCTGCGCCAGCAGCGGAAGAGGGACCCGCCCCTGCGGCTGAAAAGCCCAAGCGCACCCGTCGAAAGAAAGCCGACCCGGTCGCGCAACCGGAAGACAGTGTAGTCGCTGAGGCGACGAGCCCTGAAGCGCCTGCGGGCGAAGAAGCTCCTGCCCCCAAGCCTCGCCGGTCGCGCGCGAAGAAAGCTTCTCCGGCCGAAGTCGCCGAACCGGTCAGCGCTGATCCCGTCACCGCTCCGGCGGAGGAAGCGGTCCAGAGCGAAGAGCCCTCGACTGGCGCAGAGCCCGCGCCGGCTGCGAAACGCGGTTGGTGGCAGCGGACTTTCGGCGAGTAACAACGAAAATCCCCGGTCGCGGCGCGGCCGGGGATTCGGTAGGTCAGACTGGCGCTCTGCGCGCCATTCCCCACTCCATCCAGGCAAGAAAACGAGGCGCGTGAGGCAGATACCCCTGCCCGGCCCGCTCGACGGTCAACCCGGCCTGCTCGAGAGCGCTGCCTATCGGGCGAGTGAGATGGCAGTTACCGGCCAGCCGCTTCCAGATCGGTTCGATACGCCTTTGCCATGCGGCGGGCCCCGCATCGGGCGCGCGCCCGTGCTCAAGAAAAAGCAGAACACCGTCATGCTTCAGCACGCGACGCATCTCGCCGATGGCCTGTGCGTGATTATCGACTGAACAGAGCGTGTAAGTGCATACCACGGTATCGAACAGCTCACTGCTGAAGGGGATTTCCTCCGCCATACCGTCGCGAATTTCGGCATCCCATCCCCGGGCGCGGGCTCGCGAGAGCGCTCCCTGCCGAAGGGTTTCGTTGGGGTCGATACCGGCGAATCTGGTCACTTTCGCCGGATCATAGTGACGCTGGTTCAGCCCCCCGCCGCAGCCGATCTCCAGGACGCTACCATAGGCTACCGGGACAATCTTCGCACGCAGGTGGTCGATTTCCTTTTGTCCGCAGGCGCAGGTGATCAGCCGCGGCATAATCTTTCGGTCGTACCAGGCGCGCAAATCCATCCTTTGTCCTCCCGGGCCCGATCCTAACGCTGGCACAACGAGTGGCAATCGGGATAAGCGCGGGATTGATGGTCGAACCGATAGCCACGCTTGTCCTCGCCGGATCCCGCCCCGGTCCCGATCCTCTGCTGGTCGGCACCGGTCTCGGCAGCAAGGCCCTCCTGCCGGTGGCCGGCAAACCGATGCTCGCCCACGTGCTCGCCGCCCTCGCGCCAAGCGACCAAGTTGGGTCGATCACGATCGTTGCCCAGGACACTTCGGCGCTCGCGGCACACCCTGTAGTCGCCGATTTGGCTGGCCGGGCGGAATGGTACAACTCGAACGGGTCGATCGCGGATGCGGTCGCTGACGCGTTGAGGAAGACGGGCGGCCCTCTCCTGGTTACTACGGCGGACAACGTCTTGCTCACGCCGGCGATGATTTCCCAGTTCCTCGACGAGGCGCACGGAAGCGATGTCGGCGTGGGCATGGTTTCCCGTCGTGCACTCGAGACGGCCGGTTATTCCTCGGCGCGAACCTGGCTCAAATTCCGGGGTGATCAATGGTCCGGTGCGAACCTGTTCCTGCTTGGCGGCCCACAAGTTTTACCCCTCGTCGAATTCTGGCGCACGATTGAGCAGGACCGGAAGAAAGGACTCAAGCTCGTCGGCGCATTCGGCCCTAGTCTGTTACTGGGCGCGGCCATGCGGTGGATAGACATCCACACGTTCGCAGCAAGGGCGGCGGGACGATTCGGGTTGAGCGCGAAAATAGTTGCGATGAATGCTGCGGAGGCGTGCATCGATGCCGACAAGCCTGCCGACATCACGCTGATCGAGAGGGTGCTGGCCGAGCGTCAGGCGCCGAGCACCTGATCGATCAGCCGCCGTGCTTCTGCGCGCTCCGCCGCATAGTCCATCGTCGCGTCGATTTCCGCGATTCGAGCCCCCCCGAACGTTAGCAGGGGCGTCACCGCGATCTTCTGCTCGACCAGAGTCCGATCATGTTCGGGTTTGCGCGCCAAAGCGGTATCGGCGTCGATGGCGAGCCTGATGACGAGCGTCGGAACGTACGTGGCCATCTCCGCATAGAGGCGCGCCTCACGCGCGGCGAGCCAGCGCACAAAGGGACCTTCCGCCCGCGCAGCCGACAATCCCGGGCCGTCGTAGAAGCCTGGTACTTCGACCTGGGGGTAGCGATCGGTGATCACGACAATGCCGCGCCTTCTCCGGGCAAGCATCGCATCGAAGCGCGCCTTCCGGCTGCGTGAGAACAGATAGACCACCAACGCGGTCAGCAGCCCTGGAATGCGATCCTTCGGGTCGCGGGTCCGGCCTGCCTTCTTGGCAATGAAGGGCGTAAGCAGCGCCCCAAGGATCGGCGTCGTGGCGATGCGGTGGCCGATCTGACCAGAGCCAAGCCCCAGGTAAACGTATTCAGCCGGTCTTTCCGCCGCCAGGTCAGCGGCAAGATCGGCGGCCAGCGTGGATTTTCCCGACCCGTCCGCACCGACGATCGCAATCACCGGTGCAAGAGGCCCGTTCTCCTTCACCTCATATCCCGGTAATATCCCGCCCAGGAGGCGATCTCGGACAGCAGGAAAAGCGCCGCGACGACCGCCCAGCCCTGCATCACCCACATGTGGGCAGGTGCAACGGACTCAAGATCGAAGCCGGCGTAAGCGAACAACGTGCCCGCGACCGAAGTCCACAGCAGAAACACCTTTTGCCGCTCGCGCCAGATCATGCGCTTCCACCAGAAGTTGTACTTGGGCTTTACCCAGCCGTGAAAACGCGGAAACAACGCCGGGACGTCCTTAGCCCAATCGGCATGTGCCTGTCCGAACTTGCCGCGCAGGAACTCTTCCTCGTAGATCGAGACACGCTCATAGATCAGGATGGACAGCAGCAAGGTGATCGCCGCGAATGCCCAGCTTCCGCTAAGCATGGCCATGCCGGTATAATTGACGATACGACCGACATACAGCGGGTTGCGTACAAGGGAGTAGGGGCCGGTTGTGTTGAGCTCCGCAGCCTCAGCCGCGGCTTTCACACGTCCCGAAGTCCCGAGTGCTGCCCAGCCGCTTGTAAAGATGCGGATGACGGCGCCCAACGTTGCCACAACGACCCCGGCGACGAACCACGATCGGTCGGCCTGCTCGCCCGCGAACGGGCCGAGATCGCGAGCAAACCACATGATGGCGATTGCCAGCGCGATGACGATGTAGATGTAGGCGCCGCGGATAACGAAGAGGAACTTCCCACTCCGCGCCAGTTCATGCTGATACATTGAAATGTCCGTCCGCGCGGCGGGCCGTTCCCGCCGCAGTTGCGCAGCGCCTCTAGACTTTTTTTCCCGAGAGGAAACCCAAAGACCGCCGTTCCGATTCAGACGAGCCGCAGTGTGCGTCCCATTTTGCCCAGCGCCAGGCGATCGGAATGCGGCAGAGCGAACCGGCATGCAGTCCAGGTCGCGCCGAGCATCAGCAGGATCACCACTCCAAGCGCGACGGCATCGGGCAGCAGGTTGCAGGCGTACGCGAGGGCTCCCGCGACCGCCGCGACCGCGATCGTGACGCCGAAGGTGCGGATCGAATGGTCGGAAAGCGGGCTCAGTCCTTCATCGTACCACATCTGAACGACCGGAAGGATTGCGCCAACGCAAAGACCCGCGGTGACTGCGACTGCCATGCCGGTCAGCCCCCCACTCAGGCAACAGCGACCAGCCCACTATGACGGCCACCACCATTCCGGCGTTGGCGGCGAGGAGTTGCGCGCGATAGGAAGAGATGACTTGCTGGATTGGCTGCGCTGCGCCCGCGACCGCCTCGACGATTCGCGATCCGACCAGGATCATCACCGCTGCGACTGCCGGATCAGCCTGCTTCCCGAAAAGCGACAGCACCGCCGGAGTGCCTGCGGCGAGCACGGTGCCGGCCGGTATCGCTATTGCCGCCAGAACCCCGGTCGCGAAGCCGTAGATTGCCTGCACTTCTTCCCGCGCGCCGCGAGACGCCGCTGAAGCAAGCGGAGCGAGCACGTAGGCGAAGGCCAGCCGGATTGCCTGGATCAGGCTCGAAATCTTGCGCGCGATGGTGAACAAGCCCGCAGCGACTGCCCCGGCTGCGCCTGGCAGCAACCAGTTGAGCGCGATGACACCGCCGTCGCTGTAGAAGCGCTGCGAAAGGTTGGCGGGCATGATGGCCAGGCCGGCGCGCGCCGTCTCCCAAAAGATGGGCGCATCGGGCTTTCCCGTAAACAGATCGCTGATGCTGAAGTACCGCAGGGACAGGCGGGCGGCGAGCACAGCCGTAAGGCTCAGCGAGACCAGATGGGCTGCCAGCAATCCGATGAAGCCCCAGCCCAGCAGCCAGAAGACGACCGCGAATGCCATCCTGATGACCTGCTCCCAGAACACGCGGAGCCGAATTTCCGGCCCGAACAGGCGTTGCGCGCGAAGCGCGGACGTCGCGATCTCCACGAACGCCCAGATCGGCAGGGCCCAGGCGAAGATCCGGATCGCGCTCGCCAGCCGCTCCTCGTCCTCGGGGGCGGCGTTGAAGAGGTGAGCGACTTCATGGGAAAAGACCACCGCGCCGATCGCGATGGCCAGGCATGGCAAAACCCCCAGGATCAGAGCGGCGCGAAATGCCAGTGCCTGCTCGCGCCTGGTCGCGGCTTGCGGAACAGTGCGCTGCATCGCGCTTGTCATTCCCAAGTCGGCGAAATTCTCGACCAGGTTCACGATGCTCCACAGCACCGCGTAAAGACCGAAGGACGCGAGCCCATACATGAGAACGTAGAGCGGTTGCGATATGACTTCGATCACGCCGGCCAGCCGCGCGAGCGACGAGGTGCCGAGTTCGCGAGCGACCCGGTGACTATCGATGATTTCGGGAGATTCGTCAGTGGCGCTCATCGGCTGCGGTCCCGTAGGGACAATCCGTTGCCATGGGAAGCGCAGTCGCGCGGGGCTGGCCCCCGCGCGACCCTTGCCCTCGGCTGGCGAGACGTTAGATAGGCGGCAATCTCCGATTGAGGACCGCCTGCTCATGGCAACGTTCAGCCTGCCCAAGAATTCGAAAATCACCAGCAAGGGCCGCGTTCACAAGGCCCAGAGCGGTGGTCGCGTTCGCACTTTCCGGATCTATCGTTTCGACCCCGACAGCGGCGAAAATCCGCGTTACGATACATTCGAAATCGATCTCGACGATTGCGGTCCGATGGTCCTCGACGCGCTTATCAAGATCAAGAACGAGATCGATCCGACGCTTACTTTCCGGCGTTCCTGCCGCGAGGGGATCTGCGGCAGTTGTTCGATGAATATCGACGGCCGGAATGGCCTCGCCTGCACGACCGCGATCGAGGACTTGAAGGGCGATGTGCGGATCACCCCGCTCCCCGCGATGGAAGTGGTCAAGGACCTCGTGCCGGACTTCACGCACTTCTACGCTCAATATGCCTCGATCAAGCCTTGGCTACAGACCGTCAGCCCGACCCCATCGGGCAAGGAAAGGCTGCAGAGCCCCGAGCAGCGTGAGAAGCTCGACGGCTTGTATGAGTGCATCCTGTGCGCCTGCTGCTCGACCGCTTGCCCAAGCTATTGGTGGAACTCCGACAAGTTTCTCGGTCCCGCGATCCTCCTGCAGGCCTATCGCTGGCTGGCCGACAGCCGCGACGAAATGGCCGGCGAGCGTCTTGCGGAGCTGGAGGATCCATTCCGTCTCTATCGCTGCCATACCATCATGAACTGCGCCAATGTGTGCCCCAAGGGCCTCAATCCGGCGCGCGCGATCTCGGAGATCAAGAAACTGCAGGTCGAGAAGCACGGCTGACGCGTGAGCGCTGACGACCGCTTCTTTCGCTACCGCCCGATCGAGGACAAGCCCGGGTGGTATACCTGGAACATCCTTGACGAGACGCGCTTCAATCACGCCGTCATGGGGCCGATGATGCTCCGCCTAGAGGGCGAGAAGTGCCGTGTCCGGATGCATCCGGAACGCAAGCATTCCAATCTGCAGGACATGATCCACGGTGCGGTCACGCTGGCGCTGATCGACATATCCCTGTTTGCCGGGATGCGCACACTGACCGACAATGAAGGCGCCCGCGCCGTTACCCTGGAACTGTCGACCCAGTTCATCGGAGCCGGGCGGATGGATGCCCCACTTGATTCGGTGGTCGAGGTCCTGCGTGAAACCGGGCGGACGCTGTTCATGCGCGGGCATGTCGAGCAGGGCGATCACCTCGTCGCAGCGTATTCGGGACTGGTGCGCAAGGCGAACGGCTGATGCCGGGAATGCTTGCCCGCTACGAAGCGTTGCTGGCCGCGCGTGAGTTGCAGCCCGATCCCGACCAGCGCATCGCTGCCGAAGCGCTCGATCGGCTGCAGTCTCAGCTGGAAACCCAGGAAAGCATCGGGATCGTTGGACGGCTTCTCGGACGCCGGCCCCGCTCCCCCCGCGGCCTGTACCTTTGGGGCGACGTAGGCCGCGGAAAGTCGATGCTGATGGATCTTTTCATCGAGACCCTTGGGATTCGCGATAAGCGGCGCGATCACTTCCACGCCTTCATGCTTGATGTCGACCAGCTGATACGCCGCGAGCGGGCCCGGGAAGCAGGCGATCCGATCGCGCCGGTGGCGGCGGCCATCGCGGCCGATACACGGTGTCTCGCATTCGACGAAATGGTGGTCACCAATACTGCAGATGCGGCGATAATGGGACGACTCTTCACCGCGCTGATCGTCGATCATGGGGTCACTGTCGTGACCACGAGTAACCGCCCGCCCCGGGACCTGTACAAGGATGGGCTCAACCGTTCGCTCTTTCTGCCTTTCATCGAACTCGCCGAACGGCAGCTGGACGTAATCCCCCTCAATGGACCGGTGGATTACCGGCTCGACCGGTTAGCCGGAATCGCGACCTGGCATTCGCCGCTTGGCAACGCTGCGACAGAACAAGTCCGCGAAGCGTTCTTTCGCCTAACTGACTACCGGCCCGAGGATGCCGACCATGTCCCCAGCGCCGAACTCCCCCTGCCGGGGGGACGAACGCTGCATGTGCCCAAGAGCCTCAAGGGCGTAGGGGTGTTCAGTTTCAAGCGACTGTGTGCGGAAAACCGCGGTGCCGCGGACTACCTCGCCATCGCCCGAGCATATCATACGGTCATCGTCGTGGGCATCCCGGTGATGGGTCCCGAGAACCGCGATCAGGCGCTGCGATTCACCAAGCTGATCGACGCGCTGTATGAGAACAACGTGAAGCTGTTCGCGACCGCTGCCGCGGTACCGGCTGCTCTCTATCGAAGCGGAGAGGGCAGCTTCGAATTTGCCCGGACCGTCAGCCGGCTAGAGGAGATGCGTAGCGCTGACTACATGGCGCGCGGGCATGGCGTTAATTGCCAGTCATGATAACGACTTCGAGAAGAGCCTTGGCAACCGATGGGGCGCGGGATCGGAGTCATCGACGTCGGCGTCATTCGGCTGGATATGAGGTCGATTCGGAGTTGCACACACCCCCTCAGCGTCAAGCGACGCCCAGCTGCCTGAGCGAGCGGTCGAGCATCAGCATCTGCCACAAGAACCGGGAATGGTCGCTTTTTCCGGAAATATGCGCCTCTGCTAGCGCGGACAGGCGGTCGCCATCGAACCACCCGGTACGCGCGATCCTAGCACCGCGTCCGATCGCTCGCGCCTCGCTCGCAAGCGGCCCGCGCAACCACTGGGCGATCGGCGTGACGAACCCTTGCTTGGGCCGATAAAGCACGGAGTGCGGAAGATAGCGCTCCATCGCGTGCTTCAGCAGCCACTTGCCCTGACCACGCCGGATGCGGAGTTTTTCCGGCAAGCTGGCAGCGAATTCGACCAGACGGTGATCGAGCAGCGGTTCGCGCGCTTCGAGGCCGACGGCCATGCTTGTGCGATCCACTTTGGTGAGGATGTCGCCGGGCAGCCAGAAGGCTAGATCCGCATACTGCGCACGGTCCAGGCCCGATCGCGCGGGAGCCCGGTGCATCAGCGCCAAGAGCGGCTGTTCGGCGCGGTATCCTTCCAGCCGTCTTCTGAAGCCATCTGTGTAGAGGGTTTGGCGGATTTCCGGCGGCATGACGGCCAACGCCCGAGCGTACCCCTCTTCTCCCGATGAGGCGAGCGACTGGAAGGTGGTCTTTGCCCGAAGCGGCCGAGGTGCCCAATCCGCCTTGGGGTAATACTTGCCAAGCGTGCCGAAGACGGACTGACGCAACCAGCGGGGCAGCAATGCCCTTGCCCTTTCCTCGGCTGCATGGAAGCTTTGGCGGCGGTAGCCGGCGAACGCCTCATCGGCGCCGTCACCCGACAGCGCAACAGTGACGGTCTCCCTGGCGAGCTGGCACACCCGCCAGGTCGGCAAAGCCGATGCGTCGGCGAAAGGCTCGTCGAACATGCCGGACAGGCGATCGATCTCGTCGAAATCGTCCGAGGAGACAATTCGCTCGCGATGGTCGGTGTGAAAGCGCTCGGCAACCAAGCGGGCGTAGGATGTCTCGTCGAGCGATGCGTGGTCGAACCCGATCGAACAAGTGCGAACCGGCTCGGGTGAGCTTTCGGACATCAGCGCCACCACGCTTGAACTGTCTACCCCGCCCGAGAGAAACGCACCCAGCGGGACATCCGCTATCATCCGGCTGCCGACTGCCTCGCGCAGGTGGAACAGCAGCTCGGCCTCGAGATCCTCCGGCTTGTCTCGCCTTCGCTCCAAGAAGCTGACGTCCCACCAGCGCACCGGCGCTGCGGGAGAAGCATCATGCTTGAGCAGGCGATAGTGGCCAGCAGGGAGCTTCTCCACCCCGGTGAGGATCGAGCGGTGATCGGGCACATAGCCCCAGGCGAGATAGTCTTCGACAGCAAGGGGATCGACCTCGCGCCGCAGCAGGGGGTGGGCAAGCAAGGCCTTGAGTTCCGAGCCAAAGGCAAGGCTTCCATCACTGAGCAGAGCGGTGAAGAGGGGCTTCACCCCCAGGCGGTCACGCGCAAGGAACAGCTCCCTTTTCTCCAGGTCGTAGATCGCGAAGGCGAACATGCCCTGCAACCTTCGCAGACAATCGACACCCCATTGCTGCCACGCCGCCAGGATAGTCTCGCTGTCGCCATGCGTGCGGAACCGGGCCCCGAGCCCTTCGAGTTCGCGGCGCAGCTCCCGGAAGTTGTAGATCTCGCCGTTGAAGACCAGCATCGCCCGGCCATCGAAGGATGGCATCGGCTGCGGTGATCCCGCGAGGTCGATGATCGACAGCCGCCGATGGCCCAGTCCCACGCCAGGTGCAGTCCACACACCGGAGCCATCCGGTCCCCGGTGGGCGATCGCTTCGCACATTCTCGTGAGGCGGGACGGATCGACCGGCTTGGGTGTGCCACAATGGAAAATGCCCGCTATGCCGCACATGGCCGCTGCCTAGACGAGCAGCGCGAACACGGCAAAGGCGAACGCGATTGCAGTCAAAAGCGTGGTTGTAGCGGGAAGTGCCGGGTGACCCGCGATCGTGGACGCGAGGCGCTCGGCCTGCTCCGCGGTCCATCCCGCGTCGGCAGGGTCGCGCTCTGCAAAACGCCACGCGCAACCGAGGACTATTGCGATAACAAGGCCGAAGAAGACCCAGCCATAGACGATGTGGTCGAACCCTCCCGCGCGCCGGGCGCCGACGAACTGTGCCACAAAGATCGTCGCCCATGCACGGACACCGTTGGCGAGAATGGAAATCGAAACAGCCGCGACGAGCAGGACCAGGCGGCGCTGCCAGCTCCGAAATGCGGTCCATGCGACGAGCGTGGCAAGTGCGACCATGGCAATCAGGAATTTCACGCCCGAACATTCCTCCGCCACGACGAACCTCCCCGCAGGAGTGTCGATGAACAATCCGTGCGCAACGGCCGGGACGCCACTGGCGTGGGTCAAAGCGACGGCGATCCGCGCCGTCACGTTCTGCAGGAAAGGAATGATCTCGTCCCCGAAAGGCACCAGGAACACGGCGAAGCAAAGGGGAAATGCCAATATCAAACCGATTGGCAGGCCCAGGATCGTGAGCACTGCTCCCTGCAAAGCCAGCACAGCCCCTGCGTGGGCCAGCAGATTTAGCCCGGACTCCGTGCCAATGAGCCACATGGACAACCCTGCCCCAATCACCGCGAGACCTGGCCACCATCGGCATGGGGCAAGACGGGACAGTTCGTGGCGCCTCAGCCAGGTGAGCCAGGCTATGATCGGCGGGACGAGAAGGATGTGCGCATAGGTATCGATGTTCCACCACTGGTGCGCCATTTCGCGCCAGGCTTGGGACGTGAGGGCAAAAAGCAGACAGGAAGCGGCGCCCAGCCACAAAACGGGCCTAAGCCAAGGCCCCGCCCCGGGATAGTTCGAGGAATGTCCGAGCGCGGCGCTTTCAGGCGGCATCGCGCACAGCTTCGCTTGCCGAGCAACCAACCATCTCCGCCAGCGGCGCGAGAACTGCGTCCCAGCTCATGCTTTCAATGACGAAATGTCGCGCTGCCACGCCCATCGCGTGCCGGGCGGGCGGGTCATCAAGCAGCCGCAACACATGGGCGGCCAGCGATGCGTTATCCTCGCCCACCGCATAATGGATGCCGTCGGACCCGCCGATGCCCTCTGCCGCGGCCGGAGTCAGGAGCACCGGCCTTGCCATCGCCATCGCTTCGAGCACCTTGTTCTGGATCCCGCGGGCAATCGTCAGCGGCGCGATGACGAGATTCGCGGCTGCCACGAACGGCCGCACATCGGGCACTTCGCCCCAGACCCTGGTGCCATGGAGCCCTTCGAGTGACCGGACTTGAGCCGAAGGCGCTCGACCGACGACGTGGAAGCGCGCTTGCGGGTATACAGCTCTGACGGACGGCATCAGATCGCGGGCAGTACGCTCCGCGGCTGCGATATTCGGTGGATAGTCCATCTGCCCGGTAAAGACGAGATTGGGCCCGGGTGCCGCGGCCAGAGCGGAATGGGGCTCAACGACATCGGGATGGAAGAAGGTGGCGTCCACGCCGTTGCCCAGCGCGCGGACATTGACTGCCCCGCTCCCCGCGCGGCCACGGAAAAGCGCTGCTTCGGCCTCGCTCACCAGCAATGTCGTGGAGGCCCGTCGGGCGAGCCGGGCTTCCTCCGCCGCCAGCAGGCGCCCTTCCCGTGCATCTATCCATCGTCGCGGTGGGGAGCCTTTCGCCGCGTAAGCCTCGAACTTCGCGGAGTCGACATCGCACAGGTCGACTACCACGCGCCCGGCATAGCTGGCCGGCACGTACTGCCCCATCTGGCCGGAAAACACGAATATCGCCTCGATTGGGCGGGCGGACAGCGTGTGATCGATCCATTTGCGCAGCCGGGGGCTGAAGAATGCCGCAAGGCTTACAGGTTCGCCGGCGATAAGCGCGCGCAGCCCGGCGAGCGGCAGATTGGCCCGGCGGCCGGCGAGGCAATAACTTGCCGCGACTTTTGCCAGCATCGGCTCGGCGGCGAAGTCCGCTTCGGTTTCTCCCAAGGTGGCGACGTGAACCGGGCCCAGGCGTGCAAGCGCCTTAAGAAGGTGGTGCGAACGGATCTTGTCCCCCCGGTCGGGCGGGAAAGGGATCCGGTGGGCGATGAACAAAATCTCGCCCATTAGGCGAGGCCTCTTGCAATCCGCGGCCCGAGGCGGTTTGCCACGGCCAGCGGCAGGCGTTTCCACATCGCGATCTTGCCAGAATAGCTTTCACTTGTGGGATCGACGTCTCTCGCGGCGCTGCCGGGCGCGCTCCAAACCGCGTAGTTCAACGGAGTGGGTTCGAAGCCCCAATTCTTTTTGTAGGCATATGCGCCGCTACCCACCTTGGAGCGACCGAAATCGAACGTATGGCATCCACGCTCGCGCGCATGGCGCATCAGTTCGAAGTAGAGCCGTTCGTTTGCCCGCGTCGCCCGCGCGGTAAATGTTCCGCCTCCCCAATACGGCATTGCGACGCCGCGATGGTAAAGCGTCAGCACACTCGCGATCGGCTTGTCCTGCAGGCAAAGCGTCAGGGTGTCGGCATCTTTGCCGAAATGATCGAGAACAGCGTCGAACAGCGAACGCGGGAACACGGGCGTGCCCAGATTGCGTACGCTTTCGGCATAGACGGAGAAATGGGCAGCCCGATCGCAGTTGCCGTTGCCAGTTCTGACGGTGAACGCCTGCTCCAGTCCTTTTCGGACCTCAGCCCTTTGCTTGCGCGGAATGGACGAAAGCTGGGCGGCATCGTCGCTGGAGAGCGGTGCCAAAAAGTTGGCATGTTTGCCCGTTTGGCGCGCCCAATCTGCCGGAATATGACCACCCCGGATCTCGACCGACGCGCACGACAGCCTGACGGCGAGTTCGGTTGCGGCCTCCAGCAGCCGTGTCGCCTCGCAATTGGTTTCGGCCAAGGGGCCGCCAGCCACTCCGAAGCCGCTGGAAACCAGTGCGGCCGGGAAGAACGGGGAGCGTGCTTCGACGAGCGGCAGCCAACCCGTAATCACACCATGCCGCTCGGCGACGAGGCCGCAGGCGCGTTGTCCGGTTCCCTGTTCGATGGCCAGCAGCCACGCCGGCCGGTGAAAGGGCGTAGCGCATCTGTCGTCAAGAAATCCTTCGACCCGTGACGCTTCCCAACGATCCCGCAGATCCGCTATCCTGACGACAAGACTGGACGATGCGAACGGCGCGTTCATGCGGCAAGGTTCGTTGCCAGCGCCGCTTCGCGGCTCGCGAGTTCGTCCATCCGGCCCCACGCGAACTCGTGCACAAGCTCTCTCAGCTTGACGGCCATCTTGTCGAGACCGGTGTAGTGCCGCAGCTTCGACCGGACGGGCGCGTCGGGCACTTTGGGCTGCGCCGGGTCGATCTCCCAAGGATGGAAGTAAAACACTGCCGGTCGGCGGGCCTGCCGGTTCACCTGGCGTATCGCCCACCGGCTGAAGCCATACGGAAGGACGCGAAAGAAGCCGCCACCACCCGCCGCCACGCGCCTGCCTCCCAGAATGGCAGTCGTGACCGGAATTTCCAGCAAGGGATGATCGGGCCGCGGACTGAAGGCGAACCGGGGCGCTTCGGGCCACCCATAATGATCATGGGCGACCGGCGCGACCGACGAGCTATATATGTAGCCCTGATCCGCCAGCACTTCGTAGGCCCAAGGGGTGCGGTGGTCGATCGAGAAGCTCGGCGCGCGATACCCCGTAATGCGGGTGCCGCTCGCGTCTTCCAGCACCTTGCGAGCCGCGGAGATATCCTCGGCGAAACCGTCCCGCCCCAAAGTGAACACCCTCGCATGGTCCCACCCGTGGCTGGCGACTTCATGGCCCGCCTCGGCAATCCGGCGGATGAGCGAGGGGTTCTTGCGAGCCACCCATCCGAGAGTGAAGAACGTCGCCTTGACCTGCGCCTCGTCGAAAAGATCGAGGATGCGCAGCACGTTGTCTTCTACTCGCAGAGGCAGGCGGTCCCAGGTGCTGCGCTCGATGACATTCTCGAACGCGCCAACCTGGAACCAGTCCTCCACGTCAACGGAGAGACCGTTGACGATGCAAGAGGAAGGGACGGCGCCGACCGGCATGCCTGCCAGCCTTTCCTCAGGCCGCTTCGCGGGGCGCTTCGCCCTCGAACCATTCGATCAGCATGGTGAGCACGTGCCGGACGGCACGGTCCTGTTCGGCAACCTGCAACTCGATGTTCTCGATACGCTCCGCCCACTCGGAAGGGAGCGCGGATCGGTCGGTGATCGCCGCTGAAAGCTTCGCAATCGCCGCGTCGAGGCTGCGGATCTGCTCGTCATGGTTCGCAATAATCGTCTTCATCACCCCGGCTTCAGGGACGGAGGGCGGAGCGGGCGATTGAGGGGCCGTGGGCGGCTCTGTGCGAGGTGCAGACCCAGCTGGCGAGGTGCGACCGGCGCTGTCGGCCTCCATCTCGGTCAAGACAGCCGCGAGCATCTCGACGTCGATCTCGTCGCGCTGCTCGACTGCGCCCAGCAGCATGAGCCTGCTCATCACCTGGTTGACGCGACGCGGGATTCCGCCAGTCGCTTGGTATATCGCGGGGAAGACATCCGGATCGAAGGCAGGGTTGCCGGTCCAGCCGACGCATTGAAGCCGGTGGACCACGTATGGCTCTATCTCGCCCGAGGCCATTGCCTCGAGGTGATGCGCTGCGATGACGCGCTGGCGCAGCTGCTCGAGTGATGGGCTGGCTGCAAGCATGTCCTTGAACTCGGGTTGGCCGAGAAGAAGGATCTGCAGGAGGGGATGCGCGCCGAGCTGGAAATTCGAAAGCATGCGCAGCTCTTCCAGGGCTTCGACGCTGAGATTCTGGGACTCGTCGACAACCAGCAGGCAGCGACGCCCCGCCCTGGCTTCTTCGTGAAGAAAACCTTCGATCGCTGCGAGTGCGGAAGCCTTGTCATGTCCTTCGACCGCCAGCCTGAAACTCTGTGCGGCGAGATGAACCAGCTCTTCGCCATCGAGGTTGCTGGTGACGATTTGCCCGACCGTGAGCTGTGCAGGATCCACCTTGCGCATGAGGTGCCCGACGAGCGTGGACTTGCCCGCGCCAACCTCGCCGGTGATCACCATGAAGCCCTCGCCCTGCGCGAGACCGTAACCGAGGTAGCTGAGCGCCTTCCGGTGAGTTGCGCTCTCGAAAAAGAATGCGGGATCGGGCGTAAGCTGAAATGGGCGTCCGGTCAGGCCGTAGAAGTTGTCGAACATCGTCTCTTTTTCCTAGCCTTTTAGAAGTCGTACCGCAGGCCGAGCAGTGCCGATGCAGTGGTGAGGTCCTCGCCGGCGAGAGAGCTGTCCAGGCTGTCCACACCGACTGCCGCGTTGGCCGACAAACCGTAAAGCAGGTAACGCCGGTATGCTGCCGAAGCGCCGATGGCAGTCGCATCTCCTGCCCCGGCGAAGCCACTCGTGATCCAGTTGGCGTAAGCGTTGACATTGAAGGCCGAACGCGCGTCGATCTGTCCGGACAGGTAAGCCGCAGCCCAGACGCTTTCGTCGATCACCCCGTTGGCAATGGCGAGCACGGTGCCGGGCGCGGCAATGAACTTGCGGCGATCGTATCCCAGTCCCACGCCCGCGCTCATCCGGCCAAGCTGGCGGGAATAGCTTGCCGCCATCCCTCGTCCTCTGAACACTGCCGAGCGGACCGAACCGAGTACACCTGTGAGGCAGTTGCTTCCCTGCAGACTCGCTACGCAACCGGTCACCTCGCCCGTGATCGGGTTGCGGTTGGCGGCGAAATCGGTCGGCAAAGCGACAAGCGCGTTATTGAGCTGTCCGCCGAAGCCGGACAGCCCGTCGTAAACGGCCAGGTTGACCGAGCTGCGCGTGTCCGGTGCCCAGGCGAAACTTCCGTAATAAGTCAGGGAGTCGTAGCGCCGACCGATATGCGCCTCGGCGGAGGTGCGGCTGCTTGGCCGCCACATCACGCCGACATCCCAGATGATCCCGACCACGTCGTAAGCCAGTTTGCGGGGGGCGTTGTCGTCCGTGACGAAACGGCCATCAGCTCCCACCACGGGGTTGCCGCCGGCGTCCCGCAAGGCGTCCCGGCTCGATACCTCGACGTCTTCGTAGCCCACGCCTCCGACGGCGGCGAGCGAGGGCGTTAATGGAACGCTTACATCGGCCCGCACGTGCAGGTCGCGCACCCGCTGGTCCAGGTTCGACACGTCTTCCTGGTAAGCCCCGCCGCCGATGCCGAGTCCAACCGGCAGCGGCGCGCCCGGACGCGTGCCGACGTGCACACCCGCCCTTTGAGCAACGCTCTCGTCGAACACATCGAGCACCGGTGCACCCGGCGCTGTGGCAGCGACGTCTGGGCCGTCAACGCGGGTGTACCCGATCCGGTAGTTGGCGTTGATCTCGGCGTCCCCCGCACTCGTGTGGACGGAAGGACCAGCATATGCCGAATAGACCTGGCTTGCGCCATCGCGCCTGGACCCGGCGCCGACAGTGGCGCCGCCGTTTGCATTGATCCGTGTGCGCGTCGCGAGAGCTCCGCCCTCGACCGTGACCGCGCGGGGGACCACGCTGGCATAGCCGCGCGCGACTCCCGAGAGCGTAGAGCTGTCCGACACGCTGCTGTCGTAGCCGAAAGTCCTTTCGTACCTGATCGAAGCCGAGCCGCCGTTGTTGCGGCCCTGAACCCCGGCGTCGACCCCGACCGCCACCTGGGTGTAGGTTACGGTGTCGCTGCCCGGCGAAAGCTCCGAGGTGAGAACCTGGTTTGCTTCGATGTACGGTGCGACGCTCACTTGTCGCGTGCGTTGACCGGTGTTCCCTTCCTCAGCGAACGAGGGCACGGCGCAGATCGCGACCGCCAGTCCTAACGCCGCACGGTAAGTCCGCGCTTTCATGAGCTTACCCCTCGTACCCGTAATAGGTGCCGAAGCGGCGTCCGCTCGGGCTGAAATGCGTTCCATTGAGGATGAACTTGATGTCCGGGCATGCGCCAAGAAGCTGCACCGCATCTTCAAGCGCGCTGCGGCCGGTCCTGTCCGCGCGCGCAACGAGGATCGCCTGGCCAACGTGACGGGCAAGATCGGCTGCGGGGGATGCGGCCAACGCCGGCGGGCTGTCGAAGATCAAGATCCGATGAGGTGCCCCCCGCGTCAGGCGATCCAGCACTTCCGCCGTACGCGCGCTGGCGAGCCATTCACTGTCCGCGGTCGTTCTGCTGCCCGCGGGAAGCACGAACAGGCCCGGGATGTCGGTTGCAAGGACGAGATTTTCCACCGGGAGAGCCGGATCGGCAAGGGCATCCATCAGGCCCGGGCCTTGCGGCAGGCCCAGCGTCGAAAGGATGGAGGGCTTGCCAAAGTCGGCATCGATCAGGACCACTTCGCCGTCCCGCTCACCCGCCATGGCGATCGCCAGGTTGGTGGCGCAGAAAGTCTTTCCATCGCCGGGTAGCGGAGAACACACCAGAATGCGCCGCGACGCCGCGCTGGCATTCGCAGCGGCAAGCACCTGGCGCTTGATGATGCGGAATTCCTCGAGCAACGCCGTGGCGCCTGCTTCCGGGACGATCATGCCGAGATCGTACAGGCGGTCGCGATCGATCGGATGGCGCTCGCCGCCCAACTCCACTGCCGGTTCTTCGATCCGGTTAGCGGTCGCGACGGGTTCCTTTCCGCTTCGTTGGGCAGGCTCGACTTCTGGCACGGCATGAGGTGTGGGAGGCGCCGCCTGCCGGGCCGGACGCGGCGGTGTGCGCCTGGGTAGTTCCGGCGCCAAGATTTGCGGGACAGGAGCGGACCGGAAGGGCTCGAGCGCGAACGCGCCGCTGGCACGTTCGAACAGCGATGAAGCGGCTTGATCTGGTCCCGTGCGAGGAAGGGGGATCTTGCTATGTTCGGTCATCTCAGGCCACCATTCCGCGCTGGACGAACTCGATCGTCAGCAAGACCACGAAGAGACCCGCCAACGAGGCGCTGCCGGCGTAGAACAGCTTCATGCGCTTGGCCCTCAAGGCTTTGGCATTCTCGGTCAGGTTTTCCGAAATCGAACCCAGCACCGGCAAATCGAGCGCTCGCTCCAGTGCCGAAGCCGTGGCGAAGGTGGACCGCACATGGGAAAGGCCAACTGCCGCCGCGATTCCCGCTCCCAGCCCCGCAACCAGGATGCCGAACAGCAGCAGCGGGCGGTTTGGAGAGGCCGGGTTACGCGGCGTGGAAGGAGGATCGACGACGTTGAACTTGAAGCTCGACCGCTCGCTCTCGACCTGACCGCGGAGGCGCATTTCCTCGCGGTTCTGAAGGAGTTCGTCGTACTTCTTCTTGAGTACGTCGTAGTCACGGCTGATGCGGTTTGCCTCTGCGGAGACAGCGGGTTCGCTCGACTGATCGGCCATCGCTCCGGACAGGTCGGCCTGCAATGCCGCCTTGCGCGCCATGAGGGCCTGGACGTTGGCCTCGCGCTCGGCCTTGATCGATACCAGCGAGCTGTAAGCAGGATTCGGCATTCCGCCCGTCGCCGCGCCGCCTGCGCGCTGGAGAAGGGCGATCTGGCGCTTCAAAGCGACCACATCGGGATGACTATCGGTGAGCCCGCGGGCCTGCATGGCAGCAAGCTGCGCCTGCGCCTGGCCCAGTGCGCTCCCTTCGCCGCCCGGTCCCGCCAGGCTTCGCGGAGTGCCCGCGAGCTGCCCGTTTATAGCCGCCAGCGCGCTCTGTGCCGCGGCGAGGTCCGCGTCGACGCCGCGCACCTCCTGCCGGGTCGCGGCGAGGCGGCCCGAGATGGCAGTGCTCCCGCCGATCAATTCCGGGTGTGCCGCTTCGAACGCCGACAGCTTGGCCTCGGCAGCTTCGAGTTCGGTCTTGCGCTGCTCGAGCTGCTGGTCGAGGAACACCACAGTCTCGGCAACCTCTCCGCGATTGCCGGCGATGTTCTCCTCGCGGAAGATATCGATCAGTTTCTGGACGACGTCCTGCGCGAGCTTGGCGTTCTCTGCGTCCGACAGGCTGGACTTGCCGACGAGCGCGGTGATCGTGAACAGGTTGTCCTCGACGCTCTCAACCTTGACGCTTTCCGCGAGGCTGGCGACCGTGCGCTCCATCTGCCGCTGGCTCGAGATGTCCCGGCCCAGGTCGGTGCCGCGAACCACCTTTTCGAGGTTCACCGCGCCGGCGAGCGTCTTGCGCACACGCTCGATCTCGCCCTTTCCGCCGTTGGCTATCTTGAGCTGGTCAGCGAGTACGTCGTCCAGCTGAACGAAGATGCGAGCCTTCGATTCGTACTTGTTAGGAATCATGGCCACGGCCATCCAGCCAAGCAGGCAGACGCCCCACGCCACGCCAAGCACCAGCCATCGCCGGTGCCACGCCGATGCCGCTGCGGCACGCAGTTCCTCGAACACCTCGTTCATCAGAACATGCTTTCCGGAATGATGATGACATCGCCGGGCTGCAGCATGACGTTGGCACGGCTTTCGCCCTTCTTGAGCAGGTCGCCGAGCCGCAGCCCGAACTCGCGCTGTCGGCCGGCCTGCTTGTCGAAGCGGATCAGCTTGGCGCGGTTACCGGCAGCGAACTCGCTCAGGCCGCCCACGGCGATCATCGCGTCGAGCACGGTCATGTTCGCGCGGTAGGGGATGCTCGCCGGCTTTTCCGTCGCTCCGATTATCCGGACCTGCTGGCTGAAGGTACCGGCGAAGTTGGTGACGATGACGCTGACCAGCGGATCTTCGATGTACTGCGAGAGCTGCAGCCGCATGTCCTCCGCCAGCATCGCCGGGGTCTTTCCTACCGCGGGCATGTCGTTGACGAGCGGCGTGGTAATGCGTCCGTCCGGCCGCACCTGGATCTTTTCCGCGCTCAGTTCGGGATTGCGCCAGACATTGACGGTCAGTTCGTCGAGCGGACCAATCACGTAGTCTTCGCCGGGCCCCTCCTGCATCGCCACGAAGGACGCGGGCGGCAATTGGCTGCCGCTGGAAGTGGCACAGCTGCTCAGCGCCAGCGCCGCTACAGCCAAGCTGGCGAAAAGATGGGCGGGACGGGAAAAGTGCATCGATGGATCCTTGCCTCAAGGCGGGCCCATCCGATGATGACCGCCGGGAGCGACCCGGCGCACCGAACAGGCGCGTATACGGGTCCGCTCTCGCCGAAATTGGTGAAGATACTGTTAGGCTTGAAGCGCCTTGACCCGACCGGTCCCGTGGCGGGACAGCGTTAGGAGAAACGTTAAACCAGCAACTCGCGCGCCGGCCCTTGTCCCAGAAACATCGCCGGAGAGGCGCTTGCGCCATAGGCTCCCGCACAGAACACGGCCACGAGGTCATTCACGTCCGCCCTTGGCAGGAATGCCTTGTCCGCAAGCCGATCGAGAGGGGTGCAAAGGCAGCCCACCACGTTTACCTCTTCCGCTGGCTCGGCAGCAAAACGCGAAGCGATGGCAACCGGATAATTCCGCCGGACGACCGTGCCGAAATTGCCCGATGCGGCGAGTTGGTGATGCAGCCCCCCGTCTGTGATGATGTAGGTCTCGCCATGGCTTACCTTCCGGTCGATCACCGTGCACAGATACACGCCGGCCTCGCCGACGAGATAGCGGCCCAGCTCGATGCATAGCTGCGTGTCGGAGAGAGTGTCCGGAAGCCGGCTGAATCGCTCGGCGAGCCGCTCCCCCACAAGTCTGAGGTTCAGGGCTTGGTCTCCGGCGAAATACGGGATGCCCAGTCCTCCTCCCATGTTGAGCTTGGGCAACGGACCGGCACCGATCTCTCGCGTCAGGCGGTCCGCCAGGTCGAGTACGTTGCCCTGTGTCTCTGCAATGGCCTCGGCGTCGAGTGCCTGGCTGCCAGTGAAGATGTGCAGTCCCCGCCATTCGGCACCGGAGGCGATAATCTCCTTGGCAAGCGGAGCAACGCGCTCGGCATCGAGTCCGAAGGGTTTGGCGCCGCCGCCCATTTTCATGCCGGAGCCGCGCAATTCGAAGTCGGGGTTCACCCGAACGGCGAGGCGCGGCGTAGCCGAGAAACGATTTCCAATGGCAAGCGCGCGTCGGGCTTCGTTCTCGCTCTCGCAGTTCAATGTCACGCCCGCGGCGATCGCCGCTTCCAGCTCGGGATCGCGCTTGCCGGGGCCGGCGAAGCTGACGAGGGTCGGGTCGATGCCTGCTTCCGCGACCATCGCCAGTTCGCCGCCCGAAGCGATGTCAAACCCATCGACCAGGCCCGCCATATGCTGCAGCACCGGCTGCCACGGGTTTGCCTTGACCGCGTAATGGATCGCCAGGCGGTGCGGCAGGGACTCTCGCAATTCCGCCATGCGGTCGTCGAGATGCTTGCGCGAATAGACGAACAGCGGAGTGCCGCCGGCCTCGGCCACCAGTTCGCTGGCGGTTCGTCCACCGATGGCCAGTTCACCATCGACGGTGTCATATCCGGCTGGAATTGGACCGAGAGGCTTCACGCGGCGAAATCCTGCGCAATCGCGTTCCGGTCGAGTTTGCCGTTCGGATTGCGCGGGATGATCTCGTAGCTGCGGATCAGTCGTGGGTGCATGAAGTTCGGCAGCGTCGCGGTCAGAGCCTTCCTGAGGTTTTGTTCGTCGAAGTTGCGCCCGGCCCGCACGGCCAGGCACACCGCCTGTCCGAGCTTGGCGTCGGGAACCCCGACGGCGACCGCCTCCAATACCAGCCCTGTGGCGGTGGCTGCGTCCTCGATCTCCTGCGGGCTGATGCGGTTGCCGGCGCTCTTGATCATCGCATCTCGCCGGCCGACGAAGTAAAGCAGGCCATCAACATCACGGCGTACCCTGTCCCCGGACCATACCGCTGTCCCGCCGTAACTGGATCCGCGCGGTGCGGGTCGGAAGCGCTCAGCCGTGCGCTGCGCATCCTGCCAATATCCTTGCGCGACAAGCGGGCCGGCGTGGACAAGTTCGCCCTCCTCGCCATCCGCAGCGAGTTCGCCGTCGTCCGCAACCACCAGGATCTCAGCTAAGGGTATCGCCTTGCCCATCGAAGTCGGATGACTGTCGACCAGTGCTGGATCGAGGTAGGTTGAGCGAAACGCCTCGGTCAGTCCGTACATCGGAAACAGGCGCGCGGCGGGGAAGATGCGGCGCAGGTCACGCACGAGAGGTTCGGTCAGTGCACCCCCGCTGTTGGTCAACCGGCGCATCGTTCGGGTGGCTTCCTCCGGCCAGTCGACCTCGGACAACTGCAGCCATAGCGGAGGAACGGCGGCGAGCGTCGTGACACCGTGGCGGGCACAGGCCTTCACGACGTCGCGCGGAACCAGGAAATCGAGAGGCACGACCGCTCCGCCCGCATACCACGTGGAGAGCAACTGGTTCTGCCCGTAATCGAAGCTGAGTGGCAATACGGACAGAGTTACATCGTCGGGACCCATATCCAGGTAATGCGCCACGCTTACCGCACCTAGCCACATGTTTGCGTGGCTGAGCATTACGCCCTTGGGTTTGCCGGTAGAGCCGCTGGTGTAGAGGATCGCCGCAAGTGCCTGCGGGTCGTTTGCCGACGGGCCCATTGGATCGCAGGCGAGAGCAGCATCCCAAAGGTCCTCCTCGGCGACAAGTTGCGCGCCCGAGGGGACGTCGCCTGCCTCCAGTGTCGCCAGCCTCGCGCGGTTTCCAATCAGCAGGACAGACCCGCTGTCACCCAGAATGTGGGCTGCCTGCGCCCGCTTGAGCAGCGGGTTGACAGGAACATGGACCACGCCTGCCCGCGCGCAGGCAAGCGGCAGGAGGCAGGTCGCCTCACCCTTGGCTGCCCAGCTTGCCACGCGGTCGCCCTTGGCGGTCCGCCCGGCCAGCCACGCTGCAAGCCGGCCGACACGGTTCCTTAAATCATCGTGGTTAAGCGGTCCGGAGCGCAGGATCAGCGCCGTCGCCCGTCCCTCGCCGCGTTCGGCGAGATGATCGAGCGGTCGAGGCCGGGAATCGAGCGCAAGAGGCATGGGTACTCCGAAGGGACAAGAAGCGCGTTGATCGCCTCCAGCTATCACCACACGGTTAACGTCTTGCAAGCTGCGGCTCACTCGGCGCGAGGTCCGTTCGATCGACCTGAATGGTTCGATCTGCTTGCACGCAGCGAGGCGCCGCCGCTGTTCGCACTGACGAGCGACGGCGAAAACGCGGTTGCCCTGCCCCTTGCGCGCGCCAACGGTCGCCTGGAAGCGCTGCAGAACTGGTATACCTTTTCCTGGCGTCCGATCGGGAGCGATTGTCCAGCCTTGCTGGAAGCAGCGGCCAGGGACCTGCGCAATCACAGCCACCGGGTCACGATGTGGCCCGTGCCCGGCGAAGACAAGTCCGCCGACCGGGTGACCGCGG
This sequence comes from Tsuneonella deserti, assembly GCF_014644315.1. Lineage (NCBI taxonomy): Bacteria > Pseudomonadati > Pseudomonadota > Alphaproteobacteria > Sphingomonadales > Erythrobacteraceae > Tsuneonella > Tsuneonella deserti. Next base: position 1,237,433 of record NZ_BMKL01000001.1, read on the forward strand.
CCTTTCGCGAAGCAGGCTGGTCGGTTCACTGCGAGGAGTGCGATCACAATCACGTCCTGGAGGTGGACGGACGAAGCTTTGCGCAGTATTGGCAAGAGCGCCCGGGTCCGATGCGCACCACCTTGAAGCGAAAGGCCAAGAAGGTCTCGGTTACCATCCTTGACCGGTTCGATGCTGCCTCCTGGGAGGCATACGAGGCTATCTACAACGAAAGCTGGAAGCCGACCGAAGGCGCGCCCAACCTGCTGCGCCGTTTTGCGGAGGCCGAGGGCGCCGCAGGAAGGATTCGGCTCGGCATCGCCCGGGCCGAAGACGTACCGGTCGCCGCGCAGTTCTGGACCGTCGAGAATGGGACCGCCTACATCCACAAGCTGGCACACCGGGAGAGCGCCAAGCCATTGTCCGCGGGAGCGACCCTTAGCGCGGCGATGTTCAGGCAGGTCATCGACGAGGACAAGGTCCAGTGGATCGATTTCGGGACCGGGAACGATCCGTACAAGCGCGATTGGATGGAGATCGACCGGCCCCGCTATCGGATCGATTGCCTCGATCCGGCGCAACCTCGCGCATGGCCGGCGCTCGCCAAGCGCGCGCTTGCGCCGTTCCTGCCCGCCCGCTAGGTGGCGGCGCGCCTTTTCGCGTCAGGTATTCCAAGATGGTTGATCATCACCACATCGCAGCAAGCCGCGGCGAAATCGACACGCAGCTTCGCGGCATTCTCGCAGATGTACTGGGCCTCGAGCCTGGGCGTGTCGCAGAGTTCGTCAACGAGACCGGCTTGTTCGGCCAATTGCCTGAACTCGATTCCATGGCAGTAGCGGGCCTTCTCACCGAGATGGAAGACCGGCTCGGCATCATCATCGAGGACGACGATGTCGATGGCGAAATGCTGGAAACCTACGGCGGCCTGCTCGCTTTCGCCGAGGCAAAAGCCGCTTCGGCGTGATCCCTTTCCAGCTCATCGACTGGCCGTGCCCCGCCAATTCCGGCGAGCCGCACGAGGAAATGGCGCTCGTCTTCGACCAGGGGCGGCAGCACCGGCTTCTCGTCTTGCCCGCGTGGTTCGATGAAGCGAACAAGCTGCGCCGCCAGACCGTCGAAATAATGCGCCGCCTCAATCTAGCCGGCGTCGACAGCATGCTGCCAGACTTGCCCGGTATGAACGAGAGCGAGTTGCCGATCGAACTGCAGACGCTCGAATCCTGGCGCACAGCGGCGGCCGCCGCAGCAGGACACTTCGGCGCCAGTCATGTGCTTGCGATACGCGCCGGGGCTATGGTGGCTCCCAAGGAACTGGCGGGGTGGAGCTACGCACCGATCGAAGGCAAGCGTGTGCTTCGCTCCCTGCTGCGCGCGCGGGCCATTGCCTCGCGCGAAGCCGGTATATCCGAGCGCGGGGACGAGATGCTGGCAACGGCACGCCGCGATGGCATCGAACTGGCGGGCTGGTGGATCGGCCCGGGGATGTTCAAGGCGCTCGAAACAGCCACTCACGCGGCTTCGCTCGCGATGATTGAACAGGCGGACATAGGTGGTGCCGGTCTATGGCTGAGGGCGGAGCCTGACGAAGATCCTGAACAGGCGGACAAGCTGGCATCCATCCTGGCGATGGGCATAACCGGAGCGTGAGCCGCCTTCATCTGACGTTCGAGTGCGCTGGCGCCACACTCGCGGGGACCCTGGACACCGCGCCGGGCACCAGCGGTCTTCTCCTGGTCACGGGGGGCAATGAAATCCGCTCGGGTGCCTTTTCGGGTCAGGCGGCACTGGCCGCACGCCTTGCAGCCCACGGTTACCCGGTTTTCCGGTTCGATCGCCGAGGGGTTGGCGACAGCGGAGGCGAGAACAAGGGTTTCAGAAAGAGTCGCAAGGATATCGAAAGTGCCCTTGCCGCCTTTCGGGTCATCGCGCCTCGGGTCGAGCGCGTCGTCGCCTTCGGCAACTGCGACGCGGCCAGCGCGTTGATGCTGGCGGGGGGTGCCGGTTGCGATGCCCTCGTCCTGTCAAACCCCTGGACGATCGAGGGCGACGACAAAACGCCGCCACCGGCCGCAGTACGTGCCCGGTACGCGGAGAAACTTAGGAACCCGCGCGAGGTCGCGCGGCTGCTTACCGGCGGGGTGGACCTGGGCAAGCTGGCCCGTGGCCTGATCCACGCCGGTCGCAGAAGTGCGCCGCCCGCCAATCTTGCCGGGGAAATTGCGGCCGGGCTTGCGGCCTTCGACGGGCCGGTCCGCATTATCCTGGCGGGCGCTGACCGCACCGCGCAAGTCTTCCAGTCAAACTGGGACGCAAACGATCCGCGGGTTGTCCAGTGCAAAGACGCCGGTCATGCATGGGCCGAGCCCCAGGCCCGAGAGTTCCTCGATCGTCACCTTATCGAGATGCTTCGCCGCTAGCGCAGGAACAGGCTCGCGAGTTCGACATGAGTTGACCAGCGGAACTGTCCCACTGGCCGCAGCTCCGCCAAGCGGAAGCCCCCATCCACAAGGGTTCTTGCGTCCTTGGCCCAGCTTGCCGGGTTGCAGCTGATGTAAACCACTCGGTCGACGGCACTGCGAGCCAGATGTGCAACCTGTTCGCGTGCCCCGGCGCGGGGCGGGTCGAGAAGAACCCCGTCGAAACGAGAAAGCTCTTCGGGCTGCAGAGGGTTGCGAAACAGGTCGCGGTGGTGGCTCTCAAGGGACGGGAGTGACCGCGCCGCGGCGAGACGGCAGACCAGGTGCGCATCGCGCGACGCCTCATATGCGGCGACCTTCCCAGCCAGCGAGAATGCGAAAGTGCCGAGGCCCGCGAACAGGTCGGCCACGATCTCCGACGCAGCGAGCCACTCGCGCGCAGCTGCCACCAGCGCAGCCTCTCCGTCCAGGGTCGCCTGAAGAAACGCGCCCGGAGGCAGCGATACCGCCACGCCGCCCAAAGTGACGGTGACGGGCTCCGGCTCCCAAACTGTCTCGCTCCCATACCCAAGGTCCACCGTGACCCGCGCGAGAGAGTGCGCCTGTGCGAACTCCAGGACCGCCTCGGTCGCTTCGAGGCCGTCCATAGCGAAATTTCGCAAACCGCAATCGATCCCCTGGTCGCCCTGAGTGAGCTCGATGTCGACGGCCCACCTGCCCGATTGGCTTCGCAGCAGGCGCCGAAGGGGTGCGAGCAGGCTGAACAACTCGGGCGTGATGACATGACATTCCGCCAGATCGACAATTCGATGCGAACCACTTTGCCGGAAGCCCAGCGCCACTTTCCCGCTCTGCATCGCTGCGTGCAACGTCGCGCGTCTGCGGGATCGCGGCGGCGACAGGTGCGCGCGCGCAAGCTCCGCGGGCTGTATGCCTTGTCCTTGGGCGGCGTGAAGAACGCGATCGCGCACGAAATCCGCAAGCGTGTCTTCGTCGAGATGCTGCAACTGGCAGCTGCCGCAATGGCCGAAATGACGGCACGGAGGCACGGCGTGGTGCGGTCCCGGCTCAAGGCTGCCATCCGCGCGGAGGACATCTCCCGGCGCGGCGAAGCTGACATGCCGACCGCTTTCGGTGACGCCGTCACCCTTGGCGGCGACCCGCAAAACTTGTTCACTATCCATTACAAGAATCGTCGGTATCCCGCAGAAACAGCATGACAAAGATCGTCCGCGGTCAATGCCGGGCCAGCAACACGCGCAGCCTCCGCATGGAGCCAGACCGCCTCCCCCGCGGCAGTGAATGCATCGCTGCCCGCGGCCATCCTGCTCGCCGCCATGCCTGCCAGCACATCGCCGGAGCCGGCGACCGACAGCCAGCTAGGACCCGGCGGGAAGAATGCAAGCTTTCCTGTGCGATCGACCGCGACGGTGTCGGCCCCCTTCGCCAGGACCGTCACGCCGGTAGCTTCCGCGACTGCAGAGGCGCGCGACACCTTGTCGGACTCGTCGACAGCGAAGGTCTCGCTTAACGCCGCCAACTCGCCTTCATGCGGAGTGAACAGCAGAAGCGAGGTGTCGATCCCTTCGAGCAGGTCGTCATCGATGATGTGAAGCGCGTCGGCGTCGATCACGGTGAGCACCCTGCGTTCGAGCACTGTCGCCAGGCGATCCCGGGCGGTAGCATCGCGGCCAAGGCCCGGCCCGACAAGAAAAGCCGACCAGCGCTTGTCGTTCACGACCTCGTCAAGAGGGGAGTTGTCGATGACGAGGCCGGCCGGCGCTCCTGCGGGAATGTCTTGGGACAAGAGCTTCACATATCCCGCGCCGGAGCGCATCGCCGCTTGAGCCGCGAGCAGCGCCGCGCCAGGCATCGATCCGGAGACCACCCCCACGAGCCCCCTGCTGTATTTGTGAGCGTCCATTGACGGGGCGGTCAACGTTGGGCGCGAAAAGACCGACCCCGCGTGGCAGGAGGTCGCGATTCCGATATCCACCACCCGACGCTCGCCCATGAAGGCCATGGCGGGCATGAGGAAGTGCGACGGCTTCCACGCTCCCAGCGCCAGAGTCGCGTCAAAGCGCGGTACGGCCCCAAGCACGGCCCCGTTGTCAGTGGCGATCCCGCTGGGCAAATCTATCGCTACGCATTGGTCGTGGGTTGCTGCGAGCGTGTTCAGCAGCGACGCGTGTTCGGTGGAGAGCGGCCGCGTCAAGCCCGAGCCGAAGAGGCAATCGACGAATACGCCGCCATGCGCGTTACGATCGGTACTCTCGCCTTGCCAACGGTTCCTTGCGGAAATGGCCGCATCTGTTGTCGGCAGTTCGGGCGCCACGAGGTTCACGGCGAGCCCCCGCCGGCGCAACGTCTCCGCAATCACGTAGCCGTCACCGCCATTGTTTCCCGGTCCGCAAAGGATCGTCACCGAGCGGCCGGCGGCTATCCGCCATATCCAGTCGGCGGCACCCTTGCCGGCGCGCTGCATCAGAACGTCGACCGACGTTCCGCCCTCGATGAGGGCAAGCTCGGCCTGGCGCATCTGCGCAGCCGTCAGAACTTGCTCAGGGGAGCGCATCGAGATCCGCCGGGAAGCGATACCGATCGACGCCTACCGCCACCTCCATGACCGGCGGCTCGCCGCTGAGCGCACTCACAGCTTCATCGGCGCCGTCGATTGCGATCATGCCTTTGCGATCCTTGGCGATCCTGAATCGCCTGAACGCGCCGCCCGGGTGTCGAACCACGAATTCAGGTCCCTCTTCTCCGGACACTCTCTCGACCAGACAGTCGGGCGCGAAACGACTGCCCTCGCCCTGTGCACATTCGATCCGCCTTGCATCCTCCCCCGCCTGCGGCTGTGCTTCGCCCGAAGAGCATGAGGCCAGATAAAGCGCCACCGGCAGCACGAGCCAGCGCATCAGTTCCGGCTCAGCCCGCGAAGGTCGCGCACCGCTCCGCGGGCCGCGCTGGTCGTCATTGCGGCATAAGCCTGCAGCGCGGTAGAAACCACACGTCGACGGGGTTTGGCCGGACGAAATCCGCGTTCCGAAATGGCCGCGCTTCTGCGCGCGAGCTCCTCTGCGGGGACGGCAAGGTTTATCGTACGCCTAGGTATGTCGATCTCAATGCGGTCGCCATCTTGGACGAGCGCGATTACGCCCCCTTCAGCCGCTTCCGGGCTGACGTGGCCGATCGACAGGCCCGAAGTGCCGCCCGAAAAGCGTCCGTCCGTAATCAGCGCGCAGTCTGCTCCGAGACCCTTCGATTTGAGGTAGCTCGTGGGGTAGAGCATTTCCTGCATGCCCGGACCTCCGCGGGGCCCTTCGTACCGGATCACAACGACATCGCCGGCAGCTACCTGGTCGGTGAGGATCGCAGCGACCGCCGCATCCTGGCTTTCGAACACCCTGGCCGGGCCTGCAAAGGTCAGGATATGTTCGTCGACTCCGGCAGTCTTTACGATGCACCCGTCCTTTGCGAGGTTGCCAAAGAGGACCGCCAGACCGCCATCCTGGCTGAAAGCGTGGTCCCGGGAACGGATCACTCCTTCCCTGCGGTCGGTATCCAGCGCGTCCCAGCGCCTGCTTTGGCTGAAGGCAGTCTGCGTGGGCACACCGCCCGGCGCGGCGCGGTAGAAATCCTGTATCGCCGGGTTGTTGGTAAGCCTCACGTCCCAATCGGCGAGCGCATCGCCAAGCGTCGGACTGTGAACGGTCGGCAAGGCTGTATGGAGCAGCCCCGCGCGATCGAGCTCGCCGAGGATGCCCATGATGCCCCCGGCGCGGTGGACATCCTCCATGTGGACATCGCTTTTGGCCGGCGCCACCTTGCACAGGCAGGGAACGTTCCGGCTGAGCCGGTCGATATCCGCCATCGTGAAATCCACTCCGGCCTCGTGTGCGGCGGCGAGCAGGTGAAGCACGGTGTTCGTTGAACCACCCATCGCGATGTCGAGGCTCATTGCATTCTCGAACGCTTCGAAGCTCGCGATGCTTCGTGGCAAGGCGCTTTCGTCCCCCTCGCGGTAATACCGCTCGCAGAGAGCCACCGCGAGGCGGCCAGCCCGTTCGAACAGGCCCTGACGGTCGGAATGGGTCGCGAGGACCGAGCCGTTCCCCGGTAGCGAAAGGCCGAGCGCCTCAGTCAGACAGTTCATCGAATTGGCGGTGAACATCCCCGAACACGAGCCGCACGTGGGGCATGCCGCGCGTTCGATATCGGCCACTTCCTCGTCCGTGTAGCTCTCGTCGCCTGCGGCCACCATTGCGTCGACGAGGTCGAGGGCGACCTCCCTTCCCTTCAGGATTACCTTGCCGGCTTCCATCGGCCCGCCCGAGACGAACACTGCGGGAATGTTGATCCGCAGAGCCGCCATCAACATCCCTGGCGTGATCTTGTCGCAATTGGAGATGCATACCATTGCGTCTGCGCAATGCGCGTTGACCATGAACTCGACGCTGTCGGCGATCAATTCGCGACTGGGCAGAGAGTAAAGCATGCCATCATGCCCCATCGCTATGCCATCATCGACCGCTATCGTGTTGAATTCCTTGGCCACCCCGCCGGCTGCCTCGATCTCGCGCGCGACAAGTTGCCCGAGGTCCTTGAGATGAACATGTCCGGGTACGAACTGTGTGAAGGAATTCACCACGGCGATGATGGGCTTGCCGAAATCGGCGTCCTTCATGCCGGTGGCACGCCACAGCCCGCGTGCGCCCGCCATGTTGCGGCCGTGGGTTGATGTGCGGGAGCGAAGTTCGGGCATCGATGCAGTCCTTGGCCTATAGCACCAGCACTAAGGCAAGAGCGTCGACGCGCGAAGGCGGTTTTGCTTAGGCCGCCTCAAGGAGCGATGCCACCTGCCGGGCCACTTGGGCAATCATCTTCGCCCAGATTGCTTGACCGTTCCCCTCGGCGATGAGGTCCTGCCGCACCTCGATTGCCAGGTAAGGTCGACCTCGCGCTTCGGCGTGGCGGTTCATCGTCGCGTTGAGCTGGCGGCCCGAATAAGGCTCGTTATCGCCAACCATGAGACCGTATTGCTCAAACAATCGGATGCCATGAAGTGCGGCGCGATCATCCTGATTGTAGAGGATCCCGACTTGCCATGGGCGGGACGCCGGCGCGCTGCGAAGTGACGGCGTGAAGCTGTGAAGTGAAACGATCAGCGCAGGCTCGGCGTCATCGAGCCAGCTAGCAAGGGCGCCATGATAGGGCCGGTGGAACCGCTGGAGGCGCTTCTCCCGGTCGATCCCGATGTTTCCGGGGATCACATGGCCATCGCTCGTTTCGGGAATGACGGCCGGATTGTCCTCTTCGCGGTGCAGGTCGCACACGAGCCGGCTTATCGTGGCGAGGTGCGCGGGGATGCCCGGCTCGGCGGCCAGACGCTCGGCGACCGCCTCGACCCCGATATCGACGGCAATGTGCTCCCGAAGGAGTGCTGGATCGATACCCAGGTCAATGTCGGCGGGAACGTGATTTGAGGCGTGGTCGGCAACCAGTACGATCCCGCCCCTCCGCATATTGCCGATGTGACGCCATGACTGCTCGCTCATGGGCGCAGTTTGCCGCTGAGTTGCCACCAGTCCGGGTGCTCCGCGGCAATCTTCCGTGCCGCGGCCTCGCGTGCCTCCTCGGTCGCGTACAGGGCAAAGCAGGTCGCTCCGGATCCGGACATTCGCGTCAACATCGCGTCAGTTGCGTTCAGTGACGCAAGCAATTGCCCGATCTGCGGGACGATGGTGATTGCGGATGGCTGGAGATCATTGCGTCCGGCTCGCAGGATGGCGGAGGCCGGACCATCCGGCAGAGGTCCGCGATCGATACCGTCCCATCCAGCGAATACCGGTCCCGTAGCGAGCGGGATGCGGGGGTTCACGAGAAGCACAGGAGTCGCGGCCAAATCATTGTTAATAGGCGTTAATTCGGTCCCCGTCGCGCTCCCCACACACATGTAGCTTTCGACACAGGCGGGCACGTCCGCACCGAGCTTTGCGGCGCGGGTGCGCCAATCATCGGGCAGCCCGTGAAGTTGATCGACGATCCGGAAGACCGCACCGGCGTCGGCCGATCCGCCGCCAAGTCCGGCGGCGACGGGCAAGTTCTTTTCGAGCGTCAATCGCAAGCCTTCCGACCGTGAAAGATGCCCGAGAGCCTTCGTGACGAGATTATTAAAAGGATCAGTCAGTTGTGACGCGAACTCACCAACGATTGTCAGCTGATCGCTCGGCGCTGGAGTGGCTTCGAGTACGTCACCGACATCGACGAAGGCAAACAGGGTCTCGATGTCGTGATAGCCATCCTCGCGCCGACGGCGGACGTGCAGCGCGAGATTGATCTTGGCGTAAGCGATTTCGCGCAAGGCGCGGATCACATGTTCGGGTAGTTTGGACCGCCACCGCCTTCGGGAGCAACCCAGGTGATGTTCTGGTTCGGATCCTTGATGTCGCATGTCTTGCAGTGGACGCAATTCTGCGAATTGATCTGGTATTTCGGTTCCCCGGTCGTCTCGTCGACCAGCCATTCATAGACGCCCGCCGGGCAGTAGAACTGCGATGGGCCACCGTAGACGCCCAGCTCGCTCCGCTTCTGCAGATCCATGTCTTTTACGACCAGGTGCACCGGCTGATTTTCGGCATGGTTGGTATAGCTGTACGCGACACTGGTAAGCCGGTCGAAGCTGATCACGCCATCTGGCTTCGGATAAACGATCTTCGGAAACAGGTCAGCGCGCCCGGTCAGTTCATAGTCGGGCTCATGCTTCATCGCAGGGATGATCGGCATCTTGAGATAGCGAAGCCACATGTCGAGGCCGGCCACGATCGTGCCGAAGTCCCCGCCGAACTTGGCGACGGCCGGCTGTGCGTTCTGCACCAGCTTGAGCTCATCGGCGATCCAGCTCGACCGTACGGCTGCGTCATAGTCCATGAGGGCGGTCTTTTCCTCGCCGCGGCCGATCGCGGCGGCCGCTGCCTCGGCAGCTAGCATGCCGCTTTTCATGGCGGTGTGGCTGCCCTTGATGCGAGGGACGTTCACGAAGCCCGCCGCGCAGCCAATCAGCGCACCGCCCGGAAAAGCCAGCCTGGGTACGCTTTGCCAGCCGCCCTCGTTGATGGCGCGAGCGCCATAGGCGACGCGCTTCCCGCCTTCGAGGTATTCGCGGATCGCGGGATGCTGCTTCCAGCGCTGGAATTCCTGGAACGGGCTGACCCAGGGATTGCGGTAATCGAGCGCCGTGACGAAGCCGAGCGCGACTTGGCCATTGGCCTGGTGGTAAAGGAAGCCACCGCCCCAGCTTTCGCTTTCCGAAAGCGGCCAGCCCTGCGTGTGTATGACACGGCCCGGAACGTGCTTGTCCGGCGCAATGTCCCATATTTCCTTGATGCCGAGGCCATAAACCTGGGGCTGGCAATCAGCCTCGAGATCGAACCTCGCCTTCATTCGCTTGGTCAGGTGGCCGCGCGCCCCTTCGGCGAACAGCGTGTACTTGGCGTGGATCTCCATGCCGGGCTGGTAATCACCCTTGTGCGAACCGTCGGCCGCGACACCCATGTCCTGGGTTATGACACCCGCCACGGCGCCGTCCTCGCCGACGATCACCTCGGCGGCGGGGAAGCCCGGAAACACCATCACGCCGAGCCCCTCGGCCTGCTCCCCGAGCCACCGGCACATATTGCCCAGCGAGCCCGTGTAGCAGCCGTCATTCGACATGAACGGGGGCATCATCAGGTGCGGCAGGCTGGTCTTGCCCGACTTGCTGAGTACCCAGTGCCAATTGTCGGTGACGGGGACTTCAGCCATCGGACAGCTCTCGCGCCAATCGGGCAGCAGCTCATCGAGCGCCTTCGGATCGACCACGGCGCCCGAGAGGATGTGCGCGCCAATCTCGCTGCCCTTTTCAAGAACAACGACTTCCAGTTCGGAGTTCAGCTGCTTCAGCCTGATCGCGGCCGCGAGGCCGGCAGGGCCGCCACCGACGATCAGCACGTCGCACGGCATCGATTCTCGTTCGCTCATCGCTCGGCAGGCTCCGGTTTCATTCGCCGAAACGCTTGATTGCAGCGACGTGGCAGGTCAAGACCTGAGCTTCTCCGCAATGCCCCGCCAAGCCCCCTCCCCGCTCGAAAGCGATATCGCCGCGGCGCTCCAATGGTGGCGTGAAGCAGGCGTCGATTCGGACTTCGCCGACGAACCGCGGGCGTGGCTGCAACCGGCGGAGGCATCGCCGCCTGTACCAACAGCCTCCAAACCGCTCCCTCCGGTTCCACCCCCAGCCCCAGCTCGCAAACTTGGCGGAGCGCACGAAACCTGGCCCGGCGAACTGCCTGCCTTCCGCCAATGGTGGTTGAGCGAACCGAGCCTCGATCAAGGAGGGCTGTCGCCGCGCGTCGCGCCTCGGGGCGAAGCGGGGGCCGATCTGATGGTGCTTGTAGCGATGCCCGAAGAACAGGATCGGGACGGGTTGCTCTCCGGACCGCATGGGCGTCTTCTCGCCGGTTTCCTGCGGGCGGCCGGATTGCCCGGGAATCGAGTCTACCTCGCAAGCGCCCTGGCGCGCCATACGCTGCTGCCGGATTGGAACGAGTTGGCGTCCGAGGGACTTGCCAAACTGATCTCGCATCACGTCGGCCTCGCGATGCCGAAACGGCTTCTGATCTTCGGACGCAACATCCTGCCGCTTTGCGGGCACGATCCGGCGCAACCTCCTGCCGCGTTAACGTTTTTCAACCATGATGGAGGCAGGGTTGATGCGCTTGCTGAAGCGGGTCTTGAACGGCTGCTGGGCAATCCGCAGTTGCGCGCCGGCTTTTGGAAGCGCTGGCTGAACTGGACGGGGTAAAGGATCGATGATCGCGGCACGGCGGCTCACAATCGCATTGGCGACGGCGGGAGCGATCGCATGCGTCGCGCCCACGCCTGCGATGGCCAGCAGTTCCGCAGCGGAATACTTCCGCGCGCGCGCTACCTCGAGCAACGTCCCCGAGCTTCTGAGCAAATCCGACCGCGAATGGTACAAGTCACTCTTTGCGGCCATCGACACGCAGGATTGGGCACGGGTCGATGCGATGTTCGCCGAGAAGCCCGAGGGGCCACTCCATCAGATCGCCCGCGCAGAGTACTTTTTGCACCCCGCAAGCCCGAAGATTGAGCTGCCCGCGATCGAAAGCTGGCTCGCGCAGGGTACGAGCCTGCCGCAGGCCACCCAGATCGCAGCCCTCGGCCTGAAGCGCGGACTGGCGTCCATGCCGATCCTGCCCGCCGAGCAGCAGCTTGTCCCCCAGGGCTACGCTCCGCGCAGGGTGCTACCCGGCAGCGTCAACGACGGTACGATGCCGGCGACCGTCAAGGACGCGATCCTCGAACGTATCAAGGCGGACGACCCTCAGGGCGCCCGGGTACTGCTGGATGGGGTGGATGCCAGCTTGTCTGGCGAAGCGCGCGCCGAGTGGCGTCAGCGCGTCGCTTGGAGCTACTATATCGAAAACCAGGACGCTGCCGCGCTCGCGATGGCCAACACGGTCCGCGACGGGGGTTCGGGCGCGTGGGTAGGAGAAGGCGATTGGGCGGCCGGCCTCGCAGCCTGGCGGTTGGGAGACTGCGCACAGGCAGCAGAGGGTTTTTCGCGTGCTGCACGCTCCGCGCAGAACCTGGAGCTGATAGCAGGTGCCTACTACTGGTCGAGTCGCGCTTTGGTCCGGTGCCGCCAGCCTGAAAAGGCGGCCGAACAGCTGCGCGGCGCGGCCCGGCTCGACGAGACGCTCTACGGGATGCTCGCCCGCGAAGCGCTGGGCCAGGAGCTGCCTGCCGGTCACCGCTCGGCGGATTTTGACCTTGCCGATTGGCAACGCCTGCGTGACGCGCCCAACGTCCGGACCGCCGTCGCCCTTGCAGAGATTGGCCGCGATGGGCTCGCGGACGAAGTTCTCCGTCATGAAGCCAAGATCGGCCCGGCTAACGAATACGATGCGTTGAGTCGTCTCGCCCGCGACCTCGGGCTGCCGTCGACCCAGCTTTGGATGGCTGCCAACGCCCCGAAGGGCGCTCACGCTGAGCCCACCCTGCGCTATCCCGCTCCGCGCTGGCAACCGGCGACGGGTTGGAAAGTGGATCCCGCGCTTGCGTTCGCCCACACGCTCCAGGAGTCGCGCTTCCAGGTGAACGCCGTCAGCCCTGCGCAAGCCAAAGGCCTGATGCAGATCACCCCGATCACGGTGCGTCAGCATGCGCCTCGGCTGAACATGAGCGCAAGCTACGTCAACCTTGCAGACCCGGCCACCAACCTCGCCTTTGGTCAGGAGAATCTCGAAATGCTTCGAGACAGCGCGGCGACCGGCGGTTTGCTGCCGAAGATCATGGCGGCCTACAATGCGGGCCTTTCTCCTGTGACGCGGTGGAATTCCGAAGTGCGCGATCAGGGCGATCCGCTGCTCTACATGGAAAGCATCCCGTATTGGGAAACACGCGGCTACGTGGCGATCGTCATGCGGAATTACTGGATGTATGAGCGTCAGGCAGGTGGCGCGAGCGATAGCCGGAAGGCGCTCGCGCAAGGCATGTGGCCAACGTTCCCCGAGCTGGCCGGCGGCGGCGCGGTTCGACTGACAAGGGCTGACTGAACGCTCGATCAGCGCCTTGGTTATAGCACTGGCGCGGTGCGCTTGTTCTATATATGTTCTGGCACATGGAACGGCGCCCCGAATCCGAAGTCAGCGGCAGAGGAGCACAATCGGGTGCAGTTCCACAGCGCTTCGGACTTGCTGCGCGTGAAGTCGATCGGGACTGGCGCCATCATATGGAGTCGCTCGACGGGCCGCCGGTAAAGTTGCGGACGACGGTCATCGAAGAGCGCCCACGCTCAATCCTCACATTCAACACCTCGCCCGATATTGGCTTCGATCGCTCAATCAACGCGTACCGGGGGTGCGAGCACGGCTGCATATATTGCTTCGCACGGCCGACTCATGCCTATCACGATCTGTCGCCGGGACTTGACTTCGAAACCCGGCTGTTCGCGAAGCCTGAGGCCGCGCGCCTCTTGCGAGAGACGCTCGCCAAACCCGCGTACCGGCCTCGTCCGATCGCCATGGGCACCAACACCGATCCATACCAGCCGATCGAGCGGCGCTATCGGATCACCCGGCAAATCCTGGAAGTGTGTCTCGATACGCGCCATCCGGTGACGATAACCACGAAGTCGGATCGCGTATGCGATGACATGGATCTGCTTGTAGAACTTGCTGCGCTGGACCTGGTGGCGGTGGGCATCTCGGTCACGACATTGGATGCAGGTCTGTCGGCGAAGCTGGAGCCTCGCGCGGCGTCGCCGGCCAAGCGGCTTGCCGCGCTTGGCAAGTTGGTGGAGGCGGGTGTGCCGGCCCACTGCGCCGTCGCGCCCGTCATTCCTGCGATCACCGATAGCTTCATGGAAGAAATCGTAGCCCAGGCAGCCGGCTTGGGGGTACGCTCGGTGGGCTGGATACCGCTGCGATTGCCGAATGAAGTGGCGCCCCTGTTTCGCGAATGGTTGTCTGTTCACTTTCCCGAACGCGGCGACAAGGTGATGTCGATAGTCCGCTCGATCCGCGGAGGGCGCGACAACGATCCGCGCTTTTTCACACGCATGAAACCGAGCGGAGTGTGGGCCGATCTTTTCAGGGCGCGATTTCGCGTCGCGGCGGCACGGGCGGGAATCGGGAAGCAGCGCTTCGCGCTTGATTCCTCACGCTTTCGTCCGCCGACAGCCAACGGCCAACTGAGATTGCTCTAAATTTTTCTTGCTTCGCCGGGCACTGAATGGGTTTCTGAGCATTAAGTGTCTTAAGCGACCTGGTATGGCATTGCCGCGCCGTTGCGTCGGATCATACAAAGCACTGCCGCGAGGTCGATAATCCCAATGAAGGACGATAAGAGGATCGCGCAGGATCCGATCGACTTCGGCCATCCCCAATCCAGGCAAAAGTCCGCCAAGCCCTACGAAAGCTTCGAGGGAGCGTCCGGCCTTCTGTTCGAACAGGCGATGGCGCAGACGCGGATGGCGGTGTGCCTTACCGATCCGAACCAGCCCGACGACCCAATCGTCTTCTGCAACGATGCCTTCGAACGCTTGACCGGCTATACCGCCGCCGAAATTATTGGTCGCAACTGCCGCTTTCTTCAGGGCGCCCAGTCCGATCCACGCCAGGTCGCCAAGATGCGACGCGCGATCGAGCAGGAAGATGTCGCGATCTTTGAAATCCTCAATTACCGAAAAGACGGGACGCCGTTCTGGAATGCGCTCCATCTCGGACCGATCTACGATAGCGATGGGCGTCTCAAGTACTTCTTCGGCAGCCAGTGGGACGTGACTGATATTCATCTTGCGCGCGCGGAAGAGCGCCACGCCAAGGAAATGGCGCGGGAGGTGTCACACCGCCTGAAAAACGTCTTCGCCGTGATTGCCGGGATCGTGAACATTACTGGCCGGTCGATGCAGGCAAAACAGGTTTCAAAGAAGATCAACGAACGGATTCATGCCCTCGGGCGCTCGTACGAGCCCACGCTCGACGAAGCATTCCTCGGCACGACCGAGGTGGGTCAGTCGATCCGCGCCGTGCTGAGGCCGTACGATCCCGAGGGCGACCGGATCATCTGTGAGGGTGAGCATGTGCGTAGCGAGCCGAACGCGATCTCCGCAGTCGGCCTCACACTTCACGAACTCGCCGCCAACGCATCGAAGTATGGCGCACTGTCGAACGAAACCGGCACGATCGACGTCACGTGGAAGCACGTGTCTGACAAACACGGCCGCCAAGCGTTGGTGGTCAGTTGGAAAGAACGCGGCGGGCCTCCGATTTCCGGTGAACCGGAGATGACGGGTACCGGATTTAACATCAGCAGTGCCCTATTGAGTCACTCTCGCGGGGTCATCGAACCGGTTTGGGAGGCCGACGGACTGCGGGTCGAAATCTCCCTCCCCCTTTCGCATTAGCCAGGAAGACAAAACATGAAACGCTTCCTGGTACTCGAGGACGAGCCACTGATCGCGATGGATCTCAAGCATGCGTTCGAGGACGTTGGAGCGAGCGCGGTGATGGCAGCCACGAGCGAGCAGGCGATGGAAGCCATCGACGAGAACCGGTTCTCAGGAGCGATCCTGGACGTCAATCTTGGGCGCGGAGAGACTTGCGCGCGCGCTGCGGGCAGGCTGAAGAAACTCGGTATCCCGTTCGTCCTTCACACAGGGGACCTGGACCGCTCTGGAGAGTTCCTGCGTGATCTGGAAGCGCCGGTGCTTGCAAAGCCGCAAGCCGCGGATGACGTGGTGAGCTACCTGATGGGATTACTTTAGCCCGAACTCGCGCACGTCTTCCGCTGCATCACTTCGCTCAAACCGCGGTGGCGAAGGCATCTTCCTCGAGCGCCATCACGGCCTCGGCGCCAGTCTCGATTTTCCGGCGCAGCGAGCCCGCGTCGGGCACGAAACGATCCATGAAATATCGCGCAGTGGTGAGCTTGGCCTGATAAAATGTGTCATCCCCGTCGCCGGCTGACAGTGCCGACGAGGCCACCTTGGCCATCCTGAGCCACATCAGACCCAGCGAAACGATCCCCATGATGTGCATGTAGTGGTGCGCGCCGGCGCCCAGATTGTTGGGATTGGCCATGGCGTTCTGCATGAACCACATCGTCGCCGCTTTCTGTTCGCCAAGGGCACGGTCGAGTGCATCGGCCAGGGGAGCAAGTGGGTCCTGCGCCCGGGCGGAAGCGATCTCTTCGTCACAAAGGGCGAAGAAGCGCTGAATACCCGCCCCGCCCTTCATGGCCAGCTTGCGGCCGCACAAGTCCATCGCCTGGATGCCGTTCGTGCCTTCGTAGATCATCGCGATACGGCTATCGCGCACGAACTGCTCCATCCCCCATTCCGCGATGTAGCCGTGTCCGCCGAACACCTGCTGCATATTGACGGCGACATCGAAGCCCTTGTCGGTGCCGTAACCCTTCAAGACGGGCGTCAGCAGGCCGAGCAACATGTCAGCCTCCTCCCGTTCCTCGGGAGTCGCGGCCTTGTGCGAGAGGTCGACCAGCAAAGCTGCCCAGAGGTAGAGAGCACGCATGCCTTCGGTGTAGGCCTTGGCGTCCATCAGCATCCGGCGAACGTCCGGGTGCACCAAGATCGGATCGGCCTTCGCGGATGGGTCGGCCGGTCCGGTGAGCGCCCGACCCTGCCGCCGGTCGCGCGCGTAGGCGACGGCGTTCTGGTAGGCGATCTCGGCCTGCGCGAGCCCCTGGATGCCTACGCCGAGGCGGGCGGCGTTCATCATGATGAACATGGCGGAGAGTCCCTTCATCTCCTCGCCAACCAGCCAGCCCTTTGCGCCATCGTAATTCATCACGCAGGTGGCGTTGCCGTGAATACCCATCTTGTGTTCGAGCGAGCCACACTGAACCGCGTTGCGTTCGCCGAGCGATCCGTCGGGATTGACGAGGATCTTCGGCACAATGAACAGGCTGATGCCCTTGCTGCTGTCCGGCGCACCCGGGGTTTTTGCCAGGACGAGATGGACGATGTTGTCGGTCAGGTCGTGCTCGCCCGCCGAAATGAAGATCTTGGTCCCCGTGACGGCGTAGCTGCCGTCAGCCTGCGGTTCGGCGCGCGTGCGGATCAGCCCCAGGTCGGTTCCGCACTGGGGCTCGGTCAGGTTCATGGTGCCGAGCCACTCGCTGGCGATCATCCTCGGAGCATAAAGTGCCTTCTGCTCGTCGCTTCCGGTTGCCAGGATCGCGCTCACCGCACCGTTCGTCAGCCCGGGATACATGCCGAAGGAATGGTTGGCGGTGGAGACGAATTCCTCGAGCACGAAACCGAGCACGTGCGGCATTCCCTGGCCGCCGAACTCCGTCGGCTGAGACAGCGTGCTCCAACCTGCCTCGACGTACTGGTCGAACGCAGCCTTGAAGCCGGTCGGCGTGGTCACCGAGCCATCGGGGTGGCGCGTGCAGCCCTCGCGATCTCCCACCTGGTTCAGCGGATGAAGAACTTCGGATGCGAAGCGTCCACACCCGTCGATAACGGAATCGATCAGATCTGGAGTTGCACTCTCGAACCCGGGCAAGTTGCCATAGCCAGGCAGGTCGAGGACTTCCTTGACGATGAACTTCGCGTCGCGCGTGGGGGCGGTGTAACTGGGCATCGGTCAGTCCTTGTTAGCCTTCGTCTGCGACGCGTTCGACGTGGGCGATGAATGCGGTGAGCTCGGCAATGGCGGAATCGATATCGGC
This sequence comes from Tsuneonella deserti, assembly GCF_014644315.1. Lineage (NCBI taxonomy): Bacteria > Pseudomonadati > Pseudomonadota > Alphaproteobacteria > Sphingomonadales > Erythrobacteraceae > Tsuneonella > Tsuneonella deserti. Next base: position 1,255,093 of record NZ_BMKL01000001.1, read on the forward strand.
CCGTTGCCGCTTGAGCTGTGCCACGTGCGTGCGGCACTTCTCGATCGTGACGCGGCGCTGCTCAACGCGGCCGTCGCCCAGATCGTAGAGGTCGATCATCTCGCGTATTTCGCCAAGGCTGAACCCAACGTTCTTGGCGCGCATGATCCAGGCAAGGCGGGCACGGTCGCGCTTAGAGTAGATGCGGGCCAGTCCAACGCGGCGCGGCGCGATCAGCCCTTCGTCCTCATAAAACCGCAAGGCGCGTGCGGTGCAGCCGAATTCTTCCGTCAGGTCGGAGATGGAGAACTGTTCGCGTTCCAGGTGGTCGGGGCGATCGATGTGAGCACTGTGACCGGAAGATTGAGGTGTGCGCACTGGCTCGTCCATTGCCCGCCAATAGTCGTTGGTTTACGTTTCCGTCAAGTTGTGACGGAACGGAGAGCATCGTTATCGAGTTCTCTGAAGAAGCACGAGACGGCTCCGGTGTGGCAAGTGGGACCGTCCGGGCGGCATTCCAGCACCAGCGCATCCTGGTCACAATCGACGAGAATCTTCTCGACGTGGAGCACGTGACCGGAGCTCTCGCCCTTCTTCCAAAGCCGACCGCGAGAGCGCGAGCGGAAGTGTGCGAAGCCTGTTCTCCGCGTTTCCGCGAGCGCCTCGGCATCCATGAAGGCGACCATCAGGACAGCCCGCGTTGTCACGTCCACGACTACCGCGCTGAGAAGCCCCTGGCCGTCGAACTTCGGAGCGAAGAGGTCATCACTCTGCACGTTCATCACTTCCCAGACTTACGTCCTTCAAGAGCGGCCTTGTTGCAGGATAACCACAGATCTCGGGCAAAAACAGTGACCTTACAAGTTGGTGCTTTGTCGAACAGATGTTCAATGAGACACCTGTAGGGCAGTCCGAGGGGGTTGCGAACTGGAATTCCGGTGCCGACAGAGCGCCAGGTTCAGGGACGACCGATACCAGTCGCAGGCGCGATCGGGTCGGCAGACGATTGAGGGATCGGATCCAGGTGGCCGAAGGGGGAGGCCACCGCAGCCTGAGGAGCAATCCACGGCGGATCCAGCGTATTTCGTCACGGCACGCCCGGGGTTAACGCCCCGGGCGTTTCGTTTAGGGCTTTATCACCCTCCGCTTCATCGAGCACGCGGGCGAAGCAGGCAATGATGACTTTGGCGGCGCCGGCTGCCTTCAGCGCCTTCACGCAAGCCTCTGTCGTGGCCCCGCTGGTCAGCACGTCGTCTACCAGGATTATCTGCGCGGCCTTTATCTCGCCGAGGAGCCGCGGCCCCACTTCGAGTGCCCCCGCCAGTGCGCGAGCGCGCGCGGTGCGTCCCAGCCCGCCCAGCATTGGCGTTCGCTTGCGCCGGACCAGGCCGTCCACGACGAGCCTGGCGCCGCTGCGGCGAGCTACCTCCCTCGCCAGGAGCGCGGCCTGGTTGAAGCCGCGGGACCAGAGCCGCCATCGATGGAGGGGGACCGGCACCGCCAGCCATTCGCCCTCGAGCGCGGGAAGCCGAGCAACAATCAGCCGGGCCAGCATCGGCGCCATCGCGATCCGGCCGCCGTGCTTGAAGGCTAACACCAGCTTGCGCGAGCCCTCGCCATAGAGCGTGCCGGCGGCGATGCCGTCGTGACGGGGAGGATGACCCATGCAAGGTGCGCAGATTGCTCCGCCCTGCACTGCGAATTCTTCAAACGGGCGCTGGCACAAGCGACAGGATGGATCGCCCGGGATGCGTAGCTCGCTCCAGCAGGGACCGCACAGGCCACCCTGCGCGCCGATCGCCGAACCACAAAGCGGACATCGCGGAGGATAGACGAGGTCCACGAGGGGCGCGAGGCTGGCCTTCAGAGTTGTGGCGAACGTCATCTAGATGCCACTTGCAACGCGGCGCGGGATGGTGCGTTGCTCGACCAATGGCCCAGCCCGCTCCCCCGCTCATTTTCAGTTCTTCCCGGAAGGCCGCTCGTGCGGCGCGGGCCATGGCCCTCGGGCAACGCAAGGGTGCGGCGGACTGGCTGGCGGCGGCACTGATCGACGACGCTTTCGATCGGATCGAGTTCATGCGAGTGCAACCGGGCCGCGCGCTGGTTCTCGGCAGTGGCGCGGGAGAACTCGGACGATTGCTCGAGCGCAAGGAATTCACGGTAACGGTCCTCGCACCCGATGAAATCGATCTCGAGCAGCCCATTCCGTCGGACGGATTCGCCCTCATCGCGAGCCTCGCGGCGCTCGATACCGTCAACGACCTGCCCGGGGCGCTTATCCATCATCACGCAGCGCTGGCGCCCGGGGGCGTGATGCTGGCGAGCCTGGTGGGCGCCGGGAGTCTTCCGCGCCTGCGTTCGGCGCTTCTTGCGGCCGATGGAGAGCGGCCGGCTGCGCGGCTTCACCCAGCAGTCGATGCCCGGTCGGGCGCGGGCCTGCTTCAGCGCACAGGTTTCGCCCGTCAGGTTGCTGACGCCTGGACGCTCCGGTTGCGCTACCGCTCGTTCGACACGCTCATCACAGACCTGCGCGATCAGGGGCTCACCAGCGTGCTGGCAGACGCGCCGCCGCCTCTCACGCGCGAAGGCCTCGACCGAGCGCGATCCGACTTCCTCGCGCAGGCCGACGAGACTGGAAAGGTCGTCGAGACGATCGAGGTGCTGACCCTGACGGGCTGGCACGGCTAGTCCCTGAGCACCGCCTGCGCCGCAGCGAGGCGGGCGATTGGAACGCGATAAGGACTGGCGCTGACGTAATCGAGGCCGACCTTCTCGCAGAAGGCGATCGAGGCCGGATCACCGCCGTGTTCTCCGCAAATGCCCAGCTTGATGTCAGGCCGCGCGTTGCGGCCGCGCTCCGCTGCGATGCGGACGAGCTCGCCCACTCCATCGACGTCGAGACTGACGAAAGGGTCGCGCGCGAAAATTCCACGCTCGACGTAGCTACCGAGGAACCGGCCCGCATCGTCACGACTGAGTCCCAGGGTCGTCTGCGTAAGGTCGTTGGTGCCGAACGAGAAGAAGCGGGCTTCGGCCGCGATATCGCCTGCCATCAGGGCCGCGCGCGGCAATTCGATCATCGTGCCCACGAGATAGTCGATCGTCCGCCCCTTCGCGGCAAAGACCTCGGCGGCGACGCGGTCGATCAGGGCACGCAGGATTTCCAGCTCGCGCCTGGTGGCGACCAGCGGAACCATCACTTCGGGCACGGGGGCGGCGCCGCTCTCTTCCGCGACCTCGCAAGCCGCTTCGAATATCGCGCGGGCCTGCATCTCGTAGATTTCGGGGTATGTGATGCCGAGACGGCACCCGCGGTGGCCCAGCATCGGGTTGAATTCGTGCAGCTCGGCCGCGCGGCGCTTCAGGTGGTCGACGCCGAACCCGGTCGCATCGGCAAGTTCTTCGAAATCCGAGTCTTCCTGCGGCAGGAATTCGTGCAGCGGCGGGTCCAGCAGGCGAATGGTGCACGGCAGGCCTGCCATGACCTCGAAGATCTTTGCGAAGTCGCCGCGCTGTTCGGGCAGCAGGAGGTCGAGCGCCTTGCGCCGGCCGGCCTCGTCCTCCGCCAGGATCATCTGGCGCACCGCGCTGATCCGGTTGGCATCGAAGAACATGTGCTCGGTGCGGCACAAGCCGATTCCCTCCGCCCCGAACTGGCGAGCCATCGTGCAGTCGGCGGGGGTCTCCGCGTTCGCGCGAACCCTCATGCGGCGGTGACGGTCGGCCCATTCCATCAGTGTTCCGAAATCGCCTGCGAGGACGGGCTCGATCGTCTGGACCTCCCCGGCCATGACCTGTCCCGTTCCGCCATCCAGCGTCAGGGTATCGCCTTCGGCCAGCTCGCGTCCCCCGATCCGCAAAGTGCGCGACTTGAGATCGATCGACACGCCGGCAGCGCCCGATACGCAGCACCGGCCCATCCCGCGCGCGACCACGGCAGCGTGACTGGTCATGCCGCCGCGAGCGGTGAGAATGCCTTGGGCAGCGTGCATCCCGTGGATATCCTCGGGGCTGGTTTCAACCCGCACCAGAATGACTCTCTCGCCCCGCCCGGCCCACGTCTCCGCGGTATCGGCGTCGAGCACGATCTTGCCTGAAGCCGCACCGGGCGAGGCGGGGAGCCCCGTGGTCAGCACGTCGCGCGGTGCATCCGGGTCGAGCGTGGGATGAAGCAACTGGTCGAGCGCCATCGGATCGACGCGAAGGATTGCCGTCTTCTCGTCGATCAGCCCTTCTCCCGCCATATCGACCGCCATCTTGAGGGCGGCCTTGGCGGTGCGCTTGCCGGTGCGGGTCTGGAGCATCCAGAGCTTGCCGCGTTCCACGGTAAACTCGATGTCCTGCATGTCCTTGTAATGCAGCTCGAGCAGGTCGAACACGCGGGCAAGCTCGCCGTACGCCTCGGGCATCGCCTCTTCCATGCTGAGCGGCTTGGCACCCGCCGCCTCGCGGGCCTTTTTCGTCAGGTACTGCGGGGTGCGAATGCCGGCGACGACGTCTTCGCCCTGGGCGTTGATCAGCCATTCGCCATAGTAGGCGCGCTCGCCGGTGGCGGGGTCGCGGGTAAAGGCAACTCCGGTGGCGCTGGTATCGCCCATGTTGCCGAACACCATCGCCTGGACGTTGACCGCGGTGCCCCAGTCGCCCGGGATGTCGTTCAAGCGGCGGTAGACCTTGGCCCGGTCGCTGTCCCAACTGTCGAACACCGCACGGATGGCGCCCCAGAGCTGCTCGTTCACGTCTTGCGGGAATGGCTTGCCAAGCTGCTCCTCCACGATGACGCGATACTGCCCCACCAGCGTCTGCCAGTCTTCAGCGCCCATCTCGGTATCGGCGTAAAAGCCCTTGTCTTCCTTGGCGATTTCGAGCGCTTCCTCGAATGCGCCATGGTCGAGGCCGAGGACGACGTCCGAGTACATATGGATGAACCGGCGATAGCTGTCCCAGGCGAAACGGGCATCGCCGCTTGCCGAAGCGAGCCCTCGAACGGTTTCGTCGTTGAGTCCGAGGTTGAGGACGGTATCCATCATGCCCGGCATAGATGCGCGGGCGCCGGAGCGGACGGACACGAGCAGGGGATCGGCCGGGTCTCCGAGCCTCTTTCCGACCGATTTTTCGATGTGCTGCAAAGCATTGGCAACCGCAGCTCGCAACTCCTCGGAGAAGTCGCCCCCTTCCGACAGGTAGCGAACGCACTCTTCGGTGGTGATGGTGAAGCCGGGAGGAACGGGCAGGCCGATCGCGGCCATTTCGGCAAGGTTGGCGCCCTTGCCGCCGGTAACGGCCTTGTCCTTCTGGCGCGGGTCCGAATGGGGTGCGCCACCGCCGAATGGATAGACCGTCTGCATCAGTTTTCCCTTTCGCGTGGACCGCCGACCGGGGTCTCAATAAAAACTTCGGGCCTGCCTCAAGCGACTGTTTTCAGGACCGATATCGTCAATTCCCGGCGTCCCGGTCGTCACCTTCCGCTCAGCCCTCGATCCGAGAGAAATCGGCGACCCGGTGAACCGCGTCGCGCAGGCGCGCGAGCAGGTCGAGGCGCGCGGCGCGCTTGCCGGCGTCGGGATCGTTCACGGTCACGCTGTCAAAGAACGCATCGATCGGCGCGCGCAGAGAAGCGAGCGCCGACATCGCGGCGCCGAAATCCTCCGCCTCGACCGCCGCGCTGGCAGTCGGCTCGGCGGCATCGAGCGCCTCGATGAGCGCCTTTTCCGCAGGTTCGGGCGTGTAGGAAAGCGCGTTCTCGCGCCGCTGCGCCATCTTGGCGGCGATCACCGGGGCGAGGTCGGGGTCGTCCACCAGCGCGAGCGGATCTTCCTCGCCCGTGCGCGCGATCTCGCCCTCATGCCCGCGCCAGTCTTCCTTCTTGAGGATGTTCGCCGCGCGCTTGTAGCCGGCGAGGAGGTTCGCGCCGTCCTCGGTCGCCACGAACGCCTGCAGCGCCTTTACGCGGGCGAGCAAGCGGACGAGATCGTCCTCGAATCCAAGCGCGAACACCGCGTCGATCAGGTCGTGACGGACGCCCGCCTCGCGCTGCTGGACCTTGAGTCGGTCGGCGAAAAAATCGAGGAGCTCGCCTTGGGCGATCGGGAAACGGAGTCCATTTTCCTGGACGATCCGGATGATGCCCAATGCCGCGCGCCGCAGGGCAAAAGGATCTTTCGAGCCTGTGGGTTTCTCGTCAATTTCAAAGAAGCCGCGAAGTGTATCAAGCTTGTCGGCCAGGCTCACCGCCACCGTGACCGGCGCGGTCGGCACGTCGTCGCCCTGCCCTACCGGCTTGTAGTGATCGCGAATGGCGTCAGCCACAGCATCGGGCAGCCCCTCGGCGCGGGCGTAATAACCGCCCATAAACCCCTGAAGTTCGGGAAATTCCCCGACCATCTCGGTAACGAGATCGGCCTTGGCGAGACGCGCGGCCTGTTCGGCCTGGTCGGCTAGGGCGGCAACCTCTTCGTCATTCCCGCGAAGGCGGGAATCCAGTCCGGCGTCGGCGGCTCCGATCTGGGCCCCCGCCTTCGCGGGGGTGACGGTGTATGGAGAAACGATCCCTTCCTCGACCAGCCAGCGCGCCAGCTTGGCGACCCGTTCCACCTTGTCGGCGACAGTGCCGAGCTTTTCGTGGAAGGTAATTCGCTCCAGCTTTTTCGCGTGTTCGGCGAGCGGGGTCTTGCGATCCTGCTCCCAGAAGAAGCGCGCGTCGGAAAGCCGGGCGGCGAGAACCTTGCGGTTGCCGTCGACGATCGCCGTGCCGCCATCCTCGGCATCGATGTTCGCGGTGCAGACGAACGCGTTGGCGAGCTTGCCCGCCCCATCGTTCGCCACGAAGTATTTCTGGTTGGTCCGCGCGGTAAGCTGGATCACCTCGGGCGGCACGTCGAGGAACGCCTCGTCGAACCGGCCGAGCAGCGGCACGGGCCACTCGGTGAGGCCGGCGTTCTCGATCACGAGCCCCTCATCCTCGACGAGCGAGAGCCCCGCATCGGCAGCGGCTTTCGCAGCGCCCGAGCGGATGAGATCCTGCCGCTCGGCGTGATCGACGATCACATGGCAGGCGCGCAGCTTCTCCTGGTAGTCGTACGCGCCGCCGATGGTGATCGGCCCGGCACCATGAAAGCGGTGGCCCAACGTCATGAACCCGCTGGCTACCCCGCCCACCTCGCACTCGACGAGCGCTTCGCCGAAGATGGCGACGATGCCGCTTAGCGGACGAACCCAACGAAGGCTCTCGGTGCTGAGAGAGGCGGCGCCCCAGCGCATCGACTTGGGCCAGGGGAACGCGCGGATGGTCGCCGGGATCGCCTCGGCCAAGACGTCGCGAGTGGCACGTCCCTGTTTTTCGACCACGGCGTAAAACACGCCGTCTCGATCCTCGAGCTGGTCCTTCGTGAGGCCGGTCTTGCGCAGGAAGCCTTCGAGCGCTTGATCGGGCGCGCTGGTGCGGGGGCCCCTGGTCTCTTCGCGCACGGCCTCGGTGGCGTCCGGCAGGTCGCGCGCGATCATGGCGAGGCGGCGCGGCGTCGACCATACGGTGACGTCACCAAGTGAAACCCCGGCGGCGTCCATTTCCTTGCGGAACAGTTTTTCGAGGTCGGCCCGCGCGCCCGCCTGCATCCGTGCGGGGATTTCCTCGCACCGGAGTTCGAGCAGGAAATCGGTCACAGCGTCCACCCCGGGAATTTCGCCTGCCATTCCGGCGTCATCTTGGCGGCATAGGCCTCGCAAGCCGAGCGCGCGAGATCGCGCACGCGGCCCATGTAGCTGGCGCGTTCCTGCACGCTGATGATGCCGCGCGCCTGCAGCAGATTGAACACGTGGCTCGCCTCGACCGCCTGCTCGTAGGCTGCGATCGGGACGTCGGCGGAGAGTGCATTGCGGCACTCTGCCTCGGCCTTGGTGAAGAGGTCGAACAGGGCGTCGGTGTCCGCGACCTCGAAGTTCCACTTCGACATCTGCTTCTCGTTCTCGAGAAACACCTGGCCGTAGCTCACTCCGCGTCCGTCGAAGTCGAGATCATACACGTTGTCGACCCCCTGCAGGTACATCGCGAGGCGTTCGAGGCCGTAAGTGAGTTCGCCCGCGACCGGCTTGCAGTCGAACCCGCCCATCTGCTGGAAATAGGTGAACTGGGTCACTTCCATCCCGTCGCACCAGACTTCCCAGCCCAGCCCCCAGGCTCCAAGAGTGGGGCTTTCCCAATCGTCTTCGACGAAGCGGATATCGTGCTTGAGCGGGTCGATGCCGATCGCCGTCAGGCTCTGCAGGTAAAGCTCCTGCAGGTCCGGCGGGCTCGGCTTCAGGATCACCTGGTACTGGTAGTAGTGCTGCAGCCGGTTGGGGTTTTCGCCATAGCGTCCGTCGGTCGGGCGGCGGCACGGCTGCACGAAGGCGGCGTTCCACGGCTCCGGACCCAGTGCGCGCAGGGTGGTGGCGGTGTGAAAGGTGCCCGCGCCCATGCGCATGTCGTAAGGCTGCAGTATCAGGCAGCCGTGCTCGCTCCAGAAATCGTGGAGCGTCAGGATCATGTCCTGAAAACTGCGCTTCGGGTCGCGGGAAGGTGCGGCTGTCATCGGCACGGCAAATGGCCGAGCGGCCATCAACCGTCAATGCTGCGGGAGCGAACGCCCGCGATGACAGGTTAGCCCAACAATATGTCAAGCATCGTTGACACCGTCGTACTCTCACGACATATAGTCATGTATACATGACATGGAGACAATACCACATGACACCTGAAACTCGAGCCCACATGGTTATGATGGCGGCCTACATGGGCGCGTTCGGCACCGCGCTGATGGCGCTCTCCCTGCTTCTCCATTGGGACGATATCACTCGCGGCGTGGGCGCAGGCATCATGATGGCCTGCCTCGTGATCCTGCTGGTCCGCAAGTTGCGTGACGAATACCTGCAGGAACTATGGTCTGCAGGAGCCTCGTGGGCGCTTCTTGCAACGATTGCGTGGAGCATCCTTGTCCCGCTTTACCAGGGGACATTCGAAGGCCGGGCCGGGGTTACGTGGTTGCCCGATCTATCCGGCAACTGGACGATGATCGTCGCCATGGGCGCGTTCTTTGCCGGTTTTCACTTCCGCCGGCTGCGGGGTGCCGCATGAAGAACCAGCTCAAGGTACTGCGCGCGATGCGCAACTGGAGCCAGGCCGAACTCGCGGAGCGGCTTCAGGTCTCGCGACAGGCGGTCAACGCGATCGAGACAGGAAAGCATGATCCTTCCTTGCCGCTCGCCTTCCGGCTCGCCAGGTTGTTCGAACTGTCCATCGAAGAGATTTTCGATGATGGGGCGTCATAGGCGGGCCCACCAAGGCGGCATTCTTCAGCCGTTCTATTGCCTGAAGGGCACCGCGCCCCCAGTAACCGCTTTCCTCCAATGATCTTTTCGAGACTCCCTGATCATGTCATTTCTTCGCAAGTTTACCCGGGGCCTTAGTGTCGCGGCTGCCTTATCCCTGTCGGGCGCCTGCGCTACTACTCCAGTAGACCCTGTCGCTCCCAAGGTCGCCGGGCCGGCCTTGTGGAAAGTGGCTGACGAGGACACGACGATATACTTGTTCGGCACGGTGCATGCGCTGCCCAAGGACGTGCCATGGATGCGCGGCGCGATTGGCCCGGCGCTTGCTGCTTCGGACACGCTGGTCACGGAAGTCGACCTCGGGTCGCAGAATTCGGCGGAGATGCAGAAGTTGATCCTCCAGAAGGGTATCCTCCCGCCTGAGGAGAACCTGCGGGGATTGCTAACGTCCGAACAGAAGGCGCAATACGAAGCCGGACTGAGCAAGCTCGGGATGCCGGTTGAATCGTTCGACCGGTTCGAACCATGGTACGCCTCGCTTATGTTCGCGCTGATCCCGCTCGCCAAGGCGGGGATCGTGGGTGACAACGGGGTCGAGAAGGGACTCGGTTCCGCTGCTGGCGCAGACAAGCGGCGCGCGGCGCTGGAGACTGCCGAATACCAGCTCTCCATCTTCGACAGCCTGCCCCGGGAAGCGCAGATCGACTACCTGATGAAGACAATCGAGGGGAACGAGGACATCAAGGCCCTGCTCGAGGCGATGATGGCCGAATGGCTCGAGGGCGATGCCGATGCGCTTGCCCGGTTGATGAACGAGGACATGATGGGCGAGGAAGCGCTGATGGAGCGGCTCCTCTGGCAGCGCAACCGCGCCTGGGCCGATTGGGTGGTGAAGCGGCTCGACACTCCCGGCACGGTGTTCGTTGCGGTGGGCGCGGGTCATCTCGCAGGGGAGAAGAGCGTCCAGCAAGACCTCGCGGCCAAGGGCGTCAAAGTGATCCGCGTCCAGTGATCCGGTCTGCTCTTGCGCTCCTGGCGGCTATGGCGCTTGCTTCGTGCGGCAAGGACGGACGCGCAGATATTCCTCCGCCCTCGCCCGCCCTGTGGCATGTGACCGCACCGGACGGGCGCTCGGCCGGATGGCTGTTCGGCACCATCCATGCTCTGCCCGAAGACGCCAGATGGCGCACGCCGGCGATCGAGAAGGCGATCGTCGATGCGGACCTGCTCGTGGTCGAGGCGAAGGACCTCGAGGACACCGGCAAGCTTGCCGCCACCTTCACCCGTCTTTCGCATACGCCCGAGCAGCCCGCCCTGTCGGAGCGCGTGCCTGCTTCGTTGCAGGACCGGCTGCGCAGGCTTCTCGCCAAGGGAGGCTACCGCGAAGCCGACTTCAAGGCGATCGAGACTTGGGCCGCCGCAATCATGCTGGCGCAGCTGGCAGACGATTCGATCGGCGAGAACGGTGTGGATCGGGCGCTGCTAAAAGACTTCAAGGCTCGCCCGGTCGAGGAGCTTGAAGGGGTCGAGGGGCAGTTTCGGATCTTCGACACGCTTCCCGAAGCCGACCAGCGCGACCTTCTCGGGGCGGTGGTCGAGGAAGACACGATGGACGCAAGCGACAGCGCGCGGCTGGCGAAGCTGTGGCTCAAGGGCGATATGGACGCCATCGCGCGCGAGGGCGACGAGGGAATGCTTGCCGATCCCGAGCTCAAGCAGGCTCTGCTGATAAATCGCAACCGCCTGTGGGCGGACAAGCTGCTCGCGCTCTATGCGGCGGGCAAGCGCCCGCTGGTGGCAGTGGGTGCGGCGCATCTTGCTCCGCCTGAAGGGCTGCCGGAGCTGCTCGCGGCAAAGGGATATAGGGTCAGCCGCGTGCGCTGAGCTTGCCTTTTGGCTGGCCAGCGGCTAACGGCCCGCGCACCGGCGTCATGGTCATCCCTGGAGGCGTGGCGGACCGGTTACTCTACCGCATTCGAAAGGCAATACGATGAGCGACGCTCTGACCCTGCCGGCCGAGGCGCGCGAGCGGGCTGGCAAGGGAGCCTCCCGTGTATTGCGCCGTGAAGGCCGTGTTCCCGCCGTGATCTACGGCGGCAAGGAAGAACCCACCCCGATCCACGTCGAGGCGAAGGAACTGGTCCGCCAGCTCGGCACCGGCCACTTCATGAACTCGATCGTGATGATCGAAGTCGGCGGCAAGACCGTGCGCGCCCTGCCCAAGGACGTGGCGTTCGATCCCGTGAGCGATCGCCCGATCCACGTGGATTTCCTGCGTCTCGCCAAGGATTCCAAGATCCAGGTCGCCGTGCCGGTCGTGTTCGTCAACGAGGACGACAGCCCCGGCCTGAAGCGTGGCGGCGTGCTCAACGTCGTGCGTCACGAGCTGGAACTGGTCTGCGAATCGGACAAGATCCCCGATGACATCACCATCGACGTCACTGGCAAGGATATCGGCGATTCGATCCACATCAGCGAAGTGACCCTCCCCGCCGGTGCGGAGAGCGCCATCACTGACCGCGATTTCACCATCGCGACACTGGTCGCCCCGTCGGCGCTCAAGCGCGCCGAAGGCGAAGCCGGCGAAGGCGAGGCTGAAGCGGCCGAAGGCGAGGAAGCCGGAGAGTAATCTTCCGCTCTTTCGTGATGAGACAAGCAAGCGCCGGTCCAGCAATGGGCCGGCGTTTTGCGTTGGGCGGCCTGTTCGCCTAAGCGCGCGCCATGCAAATCTGGACAGGTCTCGGCAATCCCAGGCCGCAATACGCGATGCACCGGCATAACGTGGGCTTCATGGCGATCGACGTGATTGCGGAGATGCACGGCTTCGGCCCTGTGCAGAAGAAATTTTCCGGATGGGTCCAGGAAGGCCGCATCGGTAGCCACAAGGTGCTGCTTTTGAAGCCAGCCACTTACATGAACGAGAGCGGCCGCGCGGTCGGGGAGGCGCTGCGCTTCTACAAGCTCGGCACCGAGGCCTTGACCGTATTTCATGACGAGCTCGATCTCGCCCCGTTCAAGGTGAAGGTCCGCACGGGTGGCGGACTAGCAGGGCACAACGGGTTGCGGTCGATAGACCAGCACCTCGGTCCCGACTTTCGCCGCGTGCGCATCGGCATCGGACACCCGGGGCATAAGGACCGGGTGACCGGTCACGTGCTAGGCAATTACGCCAAGGCCGAGATGGACGACCTGGCCGACATGCTGGCGGCGATCGGAGCGGAGGCTGGCTGGCTGGCGGACGGGAACGACGCCCGCTTCATGAGCGACGTCGCGCTGCGTCAGCAGGGTTGAAGGATCAGAGGTCGATCGAAGCGCCGGGCTTGGGGGTCCAGCCGAGCGCCCGCATGCACCCCACGAAGAAGTCCCGCCGGTCCTCCTCCTTGGACACACTGCCAAGCAGGTCCTGGCAGGACCGCTCCGCCTGCTTGAACGGCGTGCCGGGGCCGCCGCTCCAGTCTGACGAATTGGTCGTCTCGCAGGCGGCCAACATGCAGAGGAGAATTAGCGGCGCGGCCCTGTTCATGCGCTAGAGCATTAGAGTGGCGAGGGTCAGGAAGATACCCATGCTGGCGACATCGCTCGCCGTGGTGAGGAAAATGCTCGAAGCGGTCGCCGGGTCCGCGCCGAGGCGCTTGAGGATCATCGGGATCATCGCCCCGGCTATCCCCGACACCGTGCAAGCGATCAGCATCGCCAGGAACACCACTCCTGCCATCGTCAGAGGCGAGGCTTCCCCCTGCATCCGGGCGTAAATGAACATGCCCGCCCCGGCTGTCACGCCGACGAGCCCGCCGTTGAGGAAGCCGAGCATGCCTTCCTTGCGGACCATTCCCGGCTCCGCACCCGGCTTCACGTCGCCCAGGGTCATGCCCCGAAGGGTGACCGCCAGCGCCTGGCAGCCGGTATTGCCGGTCTGCCCGGCCATCACCGGCAGGAAGACGGCGAGAATCACCAGGCGGCTCAGCGTATCCTCGAACACGCCGACGACCGCGGCGGCGACGAAGGCGGTCAGGAGGTTCACTTGCAGCCATGGGTGGCGCAGCTTGAGGCTTCGAGTCAGCGAGGTGCCGAGACGCTCTTCCTTGTCGACACCGACCATGCTGCCCGACTGGCCCGAGATCTCGATCGCCCGGTTGGCAAAGAGGTCCGATCCACGGACGAGGCCGACGAGCCGGTCCTGCGCATCGACAATGGGATATACGGGGAAATGCTTGTGCAACGCTTGCTTGAGGGCTTCACCCAAGGGCAGGTCCGCCTTGAGCGCAAACGGATCGCGCAGCATGACGCTTTCGAGCGTGGCGTCAGGCTGTGCCAGAAGCATTTCGCGCATCACGACGAGGCCGAGCAGCCTGTTGGCCGGATCGACCACGTAGAGATACGTGATGAAGGCGGTCTTGACCTGTTCGCGCAGTGCCTCGGTGGTTTCCCGCACCGTGGCCTGGGGGCCGAACACCCCCACCGGCGGAGTCATCAGGTCGGCGATCGTTTCCGCCCTGGCGGCGCCAACGGTAGTCTCTGCTCCCTGCGGAGGCTCATAGAGACCGTCCGGATTAGCGATGGCAACGGCAGTAGACATCGAGGATTCCCCCAACAGATCTTCGACTCGCGCGCACCCGGGCTGTTTTCTCGAAGGCTAGACTACCGGGCGCAGCGGATAAACTAATTCCGTTGGCCCACCGCTAGGTTCTGCCATCTTGTTGAAATGTCGAAACCTTTCGATCTTGCGAGCAAGCGTCTCTTTAGCTAGGCGCCCCTCTGTTCTCCCCAGTTACGGGTAGGCATGTCGAAATCTTGATCTCCCGATGGTCGCTTCCGAGGATACGAGTGCCGGGATTATCGACATCGTGAACCAACAAGCTGCTGACGGATAAAGCCGTCGGAAAACAGGGTCGATAATAATGCTCTCGAAATTGATGTGTGCGCTCGATCGCCACAAACCCCGCCGTTCGCGGGCAGCGTGGGACGGGTCTCATTTCCGGACGAGCTGCAAATCCTCCGGCGCCCAGGTGATCCGGATCGCGCGCAAGCGGTGGCGCCAGGCCGAACCTGAAGCCTGACCGGATTCGGCCACTCGCTCCTGCGCTGCCACCTTCCTTTCGCGCATGGGACCCGCTAAGGGGCGCGGCTTCATCCCCACCATCCGGAGTTACCGATGGGTTTCCGCTGCGGAATCGTCGGCCTGCCCAACGTCGGCAAGTCGACGCTGTTCAACGCCCTTACCGAAACGCAGGCCGCCCAGGCCGCGAACTATCCCTTCTGCACGATCGAACCGAATGTCGGACAGGTTTCGGTGCCTGACGAGCGGTTGGAGAAGATCGCCTCGATCGCGAAGTCGGCCAAGATCATCCCGACCCAACTCGCGTTCGTGGACATTGCCGGACTCGTCAAAGGCGCCAGCAAGGGCGAAGGGCTCGGCAACCAGTTCCTTGGCAACATTCGCGAGGTGGACGCGATCGTCCACGTTCTGCGGTGCTTCGAAGACGATGACATCCAGCACGTGGCCAACAAGGTCGATCCGATCGCGGACGCCGAGGTGGTCGAGACCGAACTGATGCTGTCCGACCTCGAAAGCCTCGAAAAGCGGGTGCCCGCTGCCGCCAAGAAAGCCGCCGCCGGCGACAAGGAATCGAAGGTCATGGCGAGCGTGCTCGGCCAGGCGCTCGAATTGCTGCGCGAAGGCAAGCCGGCACGGCTCACGGAGCCGCGGGACGAAGAGGAGGCGCGCGTGTTCGCCCAGGCACAGCTGCTCACCGCCAAGCCGGTGCTCTACGTCTGCAACGTGGGCGAAGAGGATGCCGCGGAAGGCAACGCGCTTTCCGCCACGGTATTCGAAAAGGCCAAGACGGAAGGCGCCGAGGCCGTAGTGGTGTCGGCCGCCATCGAGAGCGAGCTGGTGTCGATGCCGCCCGAGGAGCGCGGCGAATATCTCGACGCGCTTGGCCTCACCGAAAGCGGTCTCAGCCGCGTTATCCGTGCGGGCTACAAGCTCCTCGGCCTCAAGACGTTCTTCACCGCCGGCCCCAAGGAAGCACGTGCCTGGACCTGTCCGGCGGCGGCCAAGGCTCCGCAGGCGGCGGGCGAGATCCACTCCGACTTCGAACGCGGTTTCATTCGCGCCGAAACGATCGCGTTCGACGATTACGTAGCGCTGGGCGGCGAAGCGGGCGCCCGTGAGGCCGGAAAGCTGCGGCAGGAGGGCAAGGAGTACCTCGTGCAGGATGGCGACGTAATGCTGTTCAAGTTCAACGTCTAGCGCTGGCACCAATCGGCGCGCCGTCCGTTGGCCGCGGATGACAGTCGATAAATCGCAAGGGTTCATCACCCTCGTTCGCCTCGGCTACGCTGCGCGTGGGCTCGTTTACATCCTTCTCGGTTACATCGCGGTGAGCACGGCCGGCGAGGCTCGTGCCGGAGCTTCATCGGCCTTCGATTACCTCCAGGAAGTGCCCCTCGGTTCAGTCCTGCTGTGGGTAGTCGCTGTCGGACTGCTCGCCTACGCGCTGTTCAAGTTCATATCGGCGCTTGGCGACATCCAGCATCGCGGCAGCGAGCCCAAGGGCGTGGTCAAACGAGTGGGGGACTTCGCCAGCGGGGTGGCGCACCTTTTTCTCGCTTATGCGGCCTGGCAATTTGCCAGCGGCGCCACGCATTCCGCCGACGGCGGGCAGAGCCAGGAGATGGCCGGGTCGCTGCTTGACTGGCAGATTGGCGCACTGGCGCTTGGGCTGGTGGGCGTCGGCTTCCTGGTTGGAGCCTTCATGCAAGCCAAGAGCGCCATAACCGCGAGCTTCATGAACCATATCGATGGTCGCGCCCCGACTGGTGTCGAAGCAGTCGGCCGGGCCGGCAGTGCCGCGCGGGCGATCGTGTTTGCGTTGATCGGATTGTCGCTCGTCCAGTCGGCGTGGCTGTCGCAATCGGGCAAAGTGAAGGGACTGGGCGAAGCGATAATGGCCTTGCGGGACAACGGCCCGCTCTACACGCTCGTGGCCATCGGGCTGATGTTGTTCGGCGCATTCAGCCTGGTCACCGCGCGATACCGGATCATTCCCGATTTCAGTCGCAAGGACCTCAAGCCCAAGCTCTGACTGACCGCGAGCACCTCCCCCTTACCTCTGGCGCACGATGCGCTACAGGCACTGGCGCACGATTCACCGCCGGAGAGGGTCATGGATTATTTCGAAGACATCGAAGTTGGCCGCAAGGCAAGCTTCGGGAACTATCACGTCACCCGCGAGGAAGTGATCGAGTTCGCCTCGAAGTACGATCCCCAGCCCTTCCACCTCGATGACGAAGCCGCCGCGCAAACGCACTTCGGACGTCTTTCGGCCAGCGGTTGGCACACCTGCGCGATGATGATGTCGATGCTGGTCGAAAACATGAAGTCACACCGGCAGGCGGGCCTCGGTTCACCGGGAATGGACAACCTTCGCTGGACCAAGCCGGTCTATCCCGGCGATACGCTGAGGGTCGAGAGCGAGGTCATCTCCAAGCGGCGCAGCGCGTCGCGGCCCGAAATGGGCTTGTTCAAATCCTACGTGAAGGTGTTCAACCAGGACGACGAAACCGTGCTGGAGATGACCTCCAACGGCCTTATCCGCGTGCGCAATCCGGAAGCTCCGATAGAGGCCTAGCTCACCGTCAGCTCCCGCATTGGGCGGTGCCGTCCTCCTGGTAGACGATCTGGTCATGATCGTTGCGCAGGACGAGCCGTGCCGGATAGTTGACGGTTTCGATCCCCGACTGCTTGCCCTCCTCGCTCGCAAGATCGAGGATGAAGGACCACGCTCCGCCGGTATACTTGCCCTTGGCGCCGAGCGGCAGGTCGCCGCTGCCGGCGTCCGGGGCGAACACGACGATCTTGTTGTCGATCTTCATGAAACCCCGTTCCGCCTGGAGCAGGGCGACCGTCGCGATCCCCTTGCCCGGGGCGAAGCTGCAGCCGGCGCCGAACATGTCAAATTTTTCGATATCGGGCATCCCGATCGTGCCAGGTTGTACCGGCGTCGGTGGCGGGACCTGCGCGGCTTCGACCGCGGCCACGTCCGCCTCATCCATCCGCGCCCGCTCGGAAGGAGAAAGTTCTTCGTTCCCGCATGAGGCGACAAGGAGAGCCAGACAGGAAATCGAGGGCAGGCGCATGAAGGACAGGTGCATCAATGTCTCCCGAACAGTTTTTCGACGTCTTCCATGCGCAGCTTAACCGATGTCCACGCCAATAACCGCGTTCCGCTTCGGTCGTTTCTGGCAAGGCGTCAACATCTGGCAATGAGTGGAGAACGGACGGATGATGCTCTGGTATCCCACCTCCGATTAGGGCAGTAGCGATGCTATGAAAAATGATGAGAAGATCGCGCCGGTGGCCGCTGTAGCAGGCTTTGGCGGACTATTTGCGGCAGCCGCCTGTTGCGTCCTTCCCCTCGCGCTTGCTGGCGTCGGGGTTGGTGCAAGCTCGCTTGCATCGCTTAGCCCGCTCCATGCCCCTCTTTCGGCCATTGCCCTGCTCGCGGTCATCGCTGGTTGGTATTTTTACGCGAAGAGAAGGCGGGCCTGTGCTGCCGACTCCAGTTGCGAGCAACCATCGCGAGCGACCGTCCCGCTCTTGGTTCTCGCAACCGTGCTCGTGACGATTTCAGGTATCTGGCCTTTCATCGAAGCGCCGTTAATGCGGGTGTTCCAACCGTGATCGAACTGACCTCCACCCTCACTTGTCCTACCTGCGGAGGAGTTTCCTCCGAGGAAATGCCAACTAACGCGTGCTGGTTCTTCTACGACTGCGCGCATTGCTCTGCAAAGCTTCGCCCATTGGCTGGCGACTGCTGCGTTTTCTGTTCTTATGGTGATGTTCCGTGCCCTCCCATCCAAGAGGCGCGGGCGACAGGAACTTCTGCGAGTTGCTGCTGAAGGCTCTCAAGAACTAAGCGCTTCATTTCCTTCCAAAAAGCTTCTCAACATCCTCCAAGGGCAACTTAACCCACGTGGGGCGCCCGTGGTTGCACTGGCCCGATCGGGGCGTTCGCTCCATCTGACGGAGAAGGGCGTTCATTTCGGCGACCGACAAGGTCCGCCCCGCCCTGACAGAGCCGTGGCAAGCCATCGTAGCCAGTACCAGGTCGAGCTTTTCGCCTAACAACAGCGCCTCGCCATGCTGGGCGATGTCGTCGGCCAGATCCTGGAGCAGTTTCGCGGGATCGGCTTTCGCAAGCGCGTGGGGCAGGCTGCGAACCAGCATGGCTGCGGGACCGAACCGCTCCATGGCGAGGCCCATGGCAGCGAGCTTGCCGGCGGCAGCTTCGAGGCGGTCGCAATCGGTCTCGTCCAGTTCGACGACCTCCGGGATGAGCATGGCTTGTGCGCGGGCGGTGGCCTCCCCTGCCCCGGCGGCTCGCAGGCCTTCGAGAACGAGCCGCTCGTGCGCCGCGTGCTGGTCCACCAGAACCAGGCCGTCCGCGGCCTCGGCCACGATGTAGGTATTGGCGACTTGGCCACGGGCGATCCCGAGGGGGTAATGAGCAGCCTCCTCCCCGACGGGTGAGGCGGGCTCGGCCCGGCCCGCCGGGGCCGCCAGGCTTTCTTCGTAAGGAGCGCGCCAGGGCATTGCGGACTCCCGTACCGACATGGGCGCTTCGGACCATTCACGCTCGCCGAAAATCGAGCTGGTCGCGGGCGCGGGCTCGACCGTCCACCGCCCCATCGCTGACGCGTCCGGCGCCTGGGCACTTCGCCGGTCGCCGCTGCCGAGCGCCTGCCGCAGGCCGGACACGATGAAGCCACGCACTGCTTGTGGATCGCGAAACCGCACTTCTGTCTTTGCGGGATGTACGTTCACGTCCACATCCTCGGGCGGCAAGTCGAGGAACAGCGCCAGTACGGCGTGACGGTCCCGCGCCAGCATATCGGCATAGGCACCGCGCACGGCGCCTACCAGCAGCCGGTCCTTCACAGGCCGCCGGTTGACGAACAGGTACTGGTGATCGGCTACGCCCCTGTTGTACGTGGGCAACCCGGCGATACCGCTCAGGCGCATCGTGCCACGCTGGACATCGATCCCGACCCCATTGTCCTTAAGCTCGCGCGCGACGATCTGAGCGACCCGGTCGACCGAATCCTGTCCGGCCTGGAGCGCAAGTATGCGACGCTCGCCGTGACCCAGCGTAAAGCCGATGTCCGGCCGGGCCAGCGCAAGGCGGCGAACGATATCGAGGCAGGCCGCGTACTCGCTGCGTGCGGAGCGCAGGAACTTGCGCCGCGCCGGGACTTTGCCGAACAACTGTTCGATGCGAACCCGCGTGCCAGGCGGCAATGCAGCCGGGCCCTGACCGATCGTT
The DNA here is from genome assembly GCF_014644315.1 of Tsuneonella deserti. Lineage (NCBI taxonomy): Bacteria > Pseudomonadati > Pseudomonadota > Alphaproteobacteria > Sphingomonadales > Erythrobacteraceae > Tsuneonella > Tsuneonella deserti. The sequence continues at coordinate 1,274,709 of NZ_BMKL01000001.1, forward strand.
TCCCCATGATCGAGGGTCACGCGCCAACCTTCGGCCGCCCCCCGCGAACGGCTTTCGAGGGTGAAGCGAGAGACGCTGGCGATGGAGGGCAACGCTTCGCCCCTGAAGCCAAGCGTCGCGACCAGTTCGATGCTTTCGTCAGGCAGTTTGGATGTGGCATGCCGTTCCAGCGCGAGAGCCATTTCGGCCGGCGTCATTCCGCAGCCGTCGTCGGTTACCTCGACCACTGAAAGGCCTCCATCCGCGAGCAGGATGGAGATCCGGCTGGCGCCAGCGTCGATGGCGTTTTCGACGAGCTCCTTGAGAGCAGCCGCCGGACGTTCCACCACTTCGCCGGCGGCGATGCGGTTGACGAGACTTTCGGGAAGGCGGCGAATTTCAGCCATCAGCCCGGCCTAGCGACCAACGGTCGGAATTTCGAGCCGACCCGTTCACTTTGCGGGGGAAGCGGGCACAATTTTTTGGCTTTCTAAAGCATGATTATCTAAGGGTCGCGCTCTCACCGCCATCCCGGGTCGCCGTGGCTGCGCCAAGTTGCCGCTAGAAGGCCTGAATTTCCTACGGAACACGACACAGCTATGGGTTTCTTCTCGAATCTCCTGAAATTCGGCTCGCAAAATATGGCCATCGACCTCGGCACGGCAAACACGCTGGTCTACGTCGAAGGTCGCGGCATCATCCTCAACGAGCCTTCGGTCGTGGCGATCGAGACGATCAACGGTATCAAGCGCGTCAAGGCAGTTGGCGAAGACGCGAAGATGATGATGGGCAAGACCCCCGACAGCATCGAGGCGATCCGGCCGCTGCGCGATGGCGTCATCGCCGACATCGAGATCGCCGAGGAGATGATCAAGCACTTCATCCGCAAGGTGCATGGGAAGAAGAGCCTGCTTCGCTACCCGGAAATCGTCATCTGCGTCCCTTCGGGCTCGACGAGCGTAGAGCGCCGCGCGATCCGTGACGCGGCCTCGAACGCGGGCGCCAGCCAAGTGTATCTGATTCTCGAGCCCATGGCCGCGGCGATCGGCGCCGACATGCCGGTGACCGAACCCGTTGGCTCGATGGTCGTCGACATCGGTGGCGGCACGACCGAGGTCGCGGTCCTCAGCCTTCGCGGCCTTGCCTACACCACTTCGGTCCGCACCGGCGGCGACAAGATGGACGAGGCGATCGTCAGCTACGTGCGTCGGCACCACAACCTGCTGATCGGCGAAGCGACCGCCGAACGAATCAAGAAGGACTACGGCATCGCCCGCCCGCCCGAAGACGGCATTGGCGAGACGATCAACATCAAGGGCCGCGACCTCGTGAACGGGGTGCCCAAGGAAATCACGATCAACCAGGGGCACATTGCCGAATCGCTCAGCGAACCCATCGGCGCCATCGTCGAAGGCGTCCGCATCGCGCTTGAGAACACGGCACCCGAACTGGCAGCGGACATCGTCGATCAGGGCATCGTGCTGACCGGCGGCGGCGCCCTGATCAAGGGGCTCGACGACCACCTGCGCGAAGAAACCGGCCTGCCTGTTTCGATCGCCGAAGACCCACTGAGCTGCGTCGCGCTGGGCACGGGTCGGGCGATGGAAGATCCGATCTATCGCGGCGTGTTGATGACGGCCTGAGGGAAGAGTTGAGATGGCGCCGACTTCGGCACGGCGCTCCGGGCATTCGCGCAGGGCGCAATATGGTTTGTTCACGGGCTACGTCCTCGCCGCTATCGGAGCGGCGGTGGGCGCGGTGCTGCTCGGCATTTCGCTGTGGCGGCCAAGCTCGTTCAACGGCTTTCGCAGCGCGGCGGCGGACACCGTCGTGCCCATCGGACAGGCAAGCGCGGCGACCCGCGCCGAAGGTCAGGGGCTGTTCGACAGCATTGCCGGCTACCTCGCCGCGGGCAGCCAGAACGCGGCCCTGAAAAAGGAAGTCGAACTCGCCCGCATCCGGCTCAAGGAAGCCGAGGCGGTCAAGCAGGAAAACGCCCGCCTGAAGGCGCTCCTCGGCTTCCGGGAGGGTGCAGTCAAACCCGTCGCTGTCGCGAGGCTCGTGGGCTCCAGCGCGGCAAGCACGCGGCGTTTCGCCTATCTTGGCGCCGGCCGAAACCAGGGCGTGGCTGTCGGCATGCCGGTGCGCTCGCCGCGCGGGATCGTCGGCCGCGTTCTCGAAGTCGGCGCCGACAGTTCGCGGGTGCTCCTACTGGCCGATAGCGAAAGCGTGATCCCGGTCCGCCGGTCGAGGGACGAGGTGGTCGCATTCGCCGAAGGACGGGGTGACGGGCGTCTGCGCATCCGCCTCATCAATCTCGGCATCAACCCGCTCAAGAAGGGCGACGTGTTCGTCACCAGCGGCGCGGGTGGCTACTATCATCCCGGCACCGCCGTCGCGATCCTGCAGGAAGTGACGGAGGACGGCGGCGTCGCTGCGGTAATCAGCGATCCCGCGGCAACCGACTTCGTGGCAGTGGAGCCGATCTGGCAGCCCGACGCGGTCAAGGCTGCCCAAACCCCCGTGGCCGAGCAGGTTACCCAATGATCGGCGAGCTTTCGTCCCGGGCGCGGCGCGATCGATATGGCAGCAAGATCAATCGCACGCATTCACCGGTGCTGGCCCATGCCGTGCCGTGGGTCACCGTGATGCTCGCATCGCTCATCCCGCAGATCCCGATCGCGAGCGCCGTCCCGTTGATCCCGCCGCTCGGCTTCATGACGCTGCTCTCCTGGCGCCTCGTCCGCCCCGGCCTTCTGCCCGTGTGGGCCGGATTTCCACTCGGCGCATTCGATGACCTGTTCAGCGGGCAGCCGTTCGGCTGCGCGATTGTCCTCTGGTCGGTCACGATGATCGGCATCGAACTTGTCGAGGCGCGCTTTCCATGGCGCGGCTTCTTCCAGGACTGGGTCGTCGCCGCGGTTCTGGTTGCATGGTATCTCGTCATCGCGGCGCTCTTCTCCGGCGGCAGGTTCGGCGGGACGGCGCTGCTCATCCTCGTGCCGCAATTCCTTCTGGCGGTTGTCCTGATTCCCATCATGTCCCGGTTGGTGGCCGGCCTTGATCGTTTCCGCCTGAGCCGCGTGAAGGTGATCCTGTGAAGATTCGGCGCCGGCGCCGCAGGGCTCCTCGCGCGATCGTCAGTCCGGCGACACTTGCCAATACGTTCGAGCGGCGCAGCTTCGTGATCGGCGCCGTGCAAGGCGGACTGGGCCTGATCCTGGCTTCGCGCATGGCGTACCTGTCCATCTTCGAGAACGAGAAGTACCGGACCGAGGCCGAGAGCAATCGCGTCAACCTCTCGCTCATACCACCGCGACGCGGGTGGATACTCGATCGCAACGGGGCGCCGCTGGCGTCGAACAAGGCGGACTTCCGCGTCGACATCATCCCCGAACGCCTGCGCGATCCCAAAGCGGAACTGGCCACCCTTGCCCCGATCCTCGGGCTCGATGCTGAAAAGATCCGCGACCTCCACGACAAGATCGACGATTCGAAGGGATTCCAGCCCATCGAGGTGGCCAGCGGGCTGGATTACGAGCAGTTCGCGGCGGTCAGCGTGCGCCTGCCCGATCTGAACGGAGTCGTGCCGCAGCGCGGCTTCTCGCGCTTTTACCCTACCGGTCCCTCCGTCGGTCATCTCGTCGGCTATGTCGGTCCGGCAAGCGCCGAGGAATACGAGAAGGACCGCAACCCGATCCTGATCACGCCCGGCTACAAGATCGGCAAGGACGGGATCGAGAAGCAGTTCGAAAAGCGCCTGCGGGGTGTGCCGGGCGCTCGCAGGGTGGAGGTGACCGCTTCTGGCCGCCTAGTGCGCGACCTCGAGACGCGCGAGGACATTCAGGGCAAGCCCGTACAACTGACCATCGACGGCCCCTTGCAGGACTATGCCGCTCGACGGATCGGGCCGGAGTCCGGATCCGTGGTGGTGATCGACTGCCTGACCGGCGACTTGCTGTGCATGGCCTCGATGCCCAGCTTCGACCCCAACAGCTTTTCCGATGGCATCGGCCGCGTCGAATACGCGATGCTCAGCCAGGACGAGCGTGTTCCACTTCGCAACAAGATCCTCAAGGGTCTCTACCCCCCGGGCTCGACGGTGAAGCCGATGGTGGCGATGAGCTTCCTGGAGGCCGGCCTCGATCCCAATGCCGCAACCAACTGCGCCGGTGGCCTGCGCGTCGGCAACCGGGTGTTCCACTGCTGGCAGCGCCGCGGACACGGGCATGTCGACATGGCCAAGGGCATCTACCAGTCGTGCGATGTCTATTTCTACCACTTCGCCCAGCAACTCGGCATGGATGTGATCGCGCCGATGGCCAAGCGCTTGGGAATGGGGCAGGAATTCCCACTTCCCGTCGCCAGCCAGTTCTATGGCACGGTGCCGGACCCGGCGTGGAAGATGAAGAAATACGGCCAGCCCTGGCAGCCCTATGACACGGTCAATGCCACCATCGGCCAGGGATACATGCTCGCCAACCCGCTGCAGCTGGCGGTGATGGCGAGCCGCATCGCGACCGGCAAGAAGCTGATGCCGCGGATGATCCTCGACCGCTCTCCGCCAAAGCCGGAATCGATGAACTTCCACGGCGATCACGTGCAGATCATCCAGAACGCGATGAGCGAGGTGGTCAATGGCCGGGGCACCGCGGGGCGCGCCAGGCTGCCGATCGATGACGTCCTCATGGCTGGGAAGACCGGCACCGCGCAGGTCGTCGGCCTCAACATCGGCAGCGGCAAGGGCGGCATCTGGAAGCACCGCGACCACGGGCATTTCATCTTCTTCGCGCCGTTCGACAATCCGCGTTATGCGGGAGCAGTCACCATCGAGCACGGCGGTGGTTCCGGCGCGGCCTATCCGATCGCGCGCGACGTGATGACCTTCCTGTTTGATCCGACCAAGGCCATGGACGCGCTTCATGCCCTCGAGAAACAATGGGGCGGGACCGCGCAGCAGCGGCTGGAGGCGAAGTACAACGCCTATGCCGCCGCCGCCGGGGAAGGCGTCGGCCGCGTACCCCGGCGCGATGAGGACATATTTGCGCGCGTCGATGCCGAAGCGCGCGCCGAGGCAAGCAAGCCGCAGCCGCTCGAAACCGGCGCCGTTACTCCGCCACCCGAACCGGTCGGCACATCGCCTTCTGGTCCTACCGATGGGCTCGAGCCGCGATGAGCGCGATCGTCCCGGCACCGATTGCGCGGCAGCCGTGGCAGATGATCCTGCCGCTGACCCTGCTCGTGATATTCGGTTCGGCCGTCCTCTATTCGGCGGCCGGCGGCCACCTGCAGCCGTTTGCGCTGTCACACGTCATTCGCTTCGCCATTTTCCTTGTGATGGCATGGGTCATGAGCCTGTTCGGCAAGGATCTGGTCCGGTTCGTGGCTTATCCGGCCTATGCCCTGATCCTGCTGCTCCTGCTGGCGGTGGAGTTGCTGGGCTTTGTCGGCGGCGGCAGCCAGCGGTGGATCGATCTCGGGTTTATCGTGCTGCAACCATCGGAATTGATGAAACCCGCCATCGTGCTCGTCCTGGCGCGGTTCTATGCCGATCTCCCCTCGGGCATGGTTCACACCTGGCGTTCGATCGTCCCGGCCGGAATCCTCATCGGGATGCCGGTCCTGCTGGTGCTGCTTCAGCCGGACCTCGGCACTGCTCTGGCAATCGCGTTCGGCGGGGTCGTGGTCATGTTCCTCGCCGGACTGCCGCTGCGCTGGTTCATGATGGGCGCAGGCGCGGGCGCGATAGCAGCGCCACTGGCGTTCTTCTTCCTGCTACACGATTACCAGAGGAACCGGGTGTTCACCTTCCTCGATCCCGAGAGCGACCCGCTGGGGACCGGCTATCACATCACCCAGTCGAAGATCGCGATCGGTTCGGGCGGCATTACCGGCAAGGGGTTCGGTGAAGGATCCCAGAGCCATCTCAACTATCTGCCCGAGCCGCATACCGATTTCGTCTTTGCGACGATGGCCGAGGAATGGGGACTGATCGGCGGACTTTTCGTCCTCCTCGTGTTCTTCCTTGTCCTGCGATGGGGCTGGCGGGTGGCGCTGGCATCGGACGACCGGTTCGCACGGCTGCTGTCGGGCGGTATGGTCGCGACGGTGTTCTTCTACGTGGCGATCAACCTGTTGATGGTCATGGGGCTGGCGCCGGTGGTCGGAATCCCCCTCCCGTTCATGAGCCACGGTGGCAGTTCGATGATGACCAACATGATCTGCCTGGGCACGCTGATGATGGTCAACCGCTGGAACCGCCGCAGCGGCCGGCGTGGCCTGGCATAGCTTTGCGACAAAACCGCCCCGCCCCCTTGGCATCCGCGCGCGGGCCGCTATATGCGGCGCTCCCGACGATTCGGGGCCGTCTCTAACGGCCAGCGGAACTCGGTGTGGACGCTTAGCTCAGTTGGTAGAGCAGCTGACTCTTAATCAGCGGGTCGTAGGTTCGAACCCTACAGCGTCCACCATCATCTTCCACCGCCAGGACCTCATTCGTGCTCCGCGAATGCTCGTGCACGCGAGGGCCCGCGACGATCGATGATCCATGTCATCCGGGTTTCCGGACTCCTTGTTTAGGACTGACTCGGGCGACACCCTTGCAATTCAGGGTGCCCCCCGCGGGCGACCGGCGCATCCGGTCGTCGATCACTGGAGGTCGCCCAGGATCTCCGTCAGTAATTGAAGGATCCCACATGACCGATATCGCCACTCTCGAGCCGCTTTTCGCACGCAAGGTCGGTGAGATCGCCGCTACCGTACCGGGAGCAACCAGCGTGTTTCGGCGCTTCGGGATCGATTTCTGTTGCCACGGGGATGTCCGGCTGGACGAGGCTGCGCGTGGGCGCTCCGTCGATCTCGCCAGTCTCGAACACGCCCTCGGCGCTCTCGACGCCGATGAGACGCTGCCACCCGAGCAGGACAGCGCCGCGATGATCGACCATGTCCTTTCGCGCTACCACGAAGTCCACCGCAGCCAACTGCCCGAACTCATCCTTCTGGCGCGCAAGGTCGAGCAGGTTCATGCGGGCAAGCCCGGCGTCCCCGCGGGACTCGCGGACACCCTGCAAGCGGCGCTGGGCGAGCTGGAGGTGCACATGAAGAAGGAAGAGCTGATCCTCTTTCCCGCCATGCGCCGGAAGGGCGCGGGAGCGCTCGATGGACCGATCACCCAGCTTCGCCACGAGCATGTCGATCATGGCGAATTGGTCGAGCGGATCACCGAACTGACCGGCGATTTTACCGTCCCCGAAGGCGGCTGCGGAACCTGGCGTGCGCTTTACGCCGGTGCGGCCCAGTTCAAGGATGACCTGATCGAGCACATCCACCTCGAAAACAACATCCTGTTTCCGCGCTTCGAAAGCTCACATTGATCGCCGCTGGAGGCGTGGCACCAGGACCGGTGTGTGCATCACGTGCGCTCCCGGTCCGCGGGTGCGTTTGATAGCCAGGCAAGCCGATGGCGTTCATCGAATTCGAACAAACCCCAAATCCCGACGCTCTGCGCGTGCAGACCGGACAGGTGTTCACCACGGGTGCGGCGCTCGATTTCGACCGGTCGAGCGCCGCTGCCCCGCCCCTCGCCGCTGACTTGTTGGCCATCGGCGGCATTGAGCGAGTGATGATCGGACGCGATTTCGTATCGGTCATTCGTGCAGGGCCCACGGTGCCGTGGGATCTCTTGCGCCCGGACATCGCGCTGGTGCTGATGGAGCATGCAGACGCCGCCGCCATCCAGGGCCCGTCCCGGCCCGATACCCATCTTGGCGAAGTCGAGAGGCACATCGAGGAGGTTCTGGATCGATACGTTCGCCATCTCCTCGCGAAAGACGGGGGCGAAGCGACCCTGATCCGTTTCGACGCCGGCGACGGGACCGCGTGGGTGAGGATGGGCGGAGCCTGCGGAGGCTGTCCTTCCGGCATCACGACGCTCAAGCGGACGATCGAGCAGACTATCATGCACTGGGTCCCGGAGGTGAAACGTGTCCACGCCGAGGGCACGGCGCCGGGATCAGGAGAGGATCCCAAAGCCCGCTTTCGTCGGTGGGTCCAGGAAAAGTGGGGCAAGTCCGGTCGTTAGGCCGATACTCCCTGGCTAAACTCGGCCAGCAGTTTCGGTATAAACGGAACGAGATCGCGCGCGAGGTAGCCTATCTCGGCGATACGTTCCGCCGCACGCTCACCGGCAGTGCCGTGGATGAACACGCCCCATCCGGCGGCCGTCAGGCAGTTCGCTCCCCGCGCCGCCAGTCCGCCGACGATGCCGGCAAGAACGTCGCCCGAGCCGCTGGTCGCAAGGCCTGCGTTGCCGCCTTCGAACCGTGCGCACTGGCCGTCCGGCGAGGCGAGCACGGTGCTTCTGCTCTTGAGCGCTACCACGGCGTTGAATTGGCTCGCGATGCGCAGCGCGATCGCCTCCGGATCCCCGGCGATCGCCTCGACCGGCATCACCGCGAGGCTGCTCATCTCGCCGAAATGCGGGGTCATGATCACCCTGCCGCTTCGCCGGGCGACCGCCTCGCGCAAGCCCTTTGCCGAAGTGAGCGCGGCGGCGTCGAGCACGATGGTGAGTTCAGCCGGCGCTTCGTCGAGTACCGCCGCCACCAGCTTGTCGGTCCTCTCTCCGCGCGACATGCCCGGGCCGAAAACAAGTGCGTCGCTTCTCCCGAGACGATCACGCAACTTGGCGGCCGCCTCGGGCGCGATCTCGCCCTGATCGTCTGCCGGCAGCGCGAACATCGAGGCTTCGGGGACGAGCACCGCGAGCGACATCGCCGCCGCCCGCACCGTGGCGAGCTGGAGCTTGCCTGCCCCGGCTCGCAGGGCTGCTTCTCCAGTCAGCCGGAGCGCGCCGGGGACGAGCTCCGCTCCCCCCACGACCAGCACCCGGCCGCGCGCGTTCTTGTCTCCTTCCGCTGACACCGGCGGGAGGGGATGGCTGCGGAGCCAGGCAGCATCGAGGCGGTCCATCAGCCGCGCCGGCCCGCGATGGCGTCCGGCTCGCGGGTTACAGGCGTCTCCGCCTGTTCCATCGGCGCGGTGACGTTATACCGAGTGAGAGCAAGCTTCCCGCCATCACCAGGTTCCAAGCGAAATTCGGTGATCGAGCAATTCGCCACGTCCGCTTCGCGGTCGATCGCCAGGATGGCCGCCTCGTCCAGAGTCTCGATAATGTAGCGCAAGCACAGAACCACGACCTGGTGAGTGAAGATCATCACCCGCTGGTTGCAGTGATGGAGCGAGATTGTATCGAGCACGGAGCGCAGCCGGAGGATGACGTCGCACCAGCTCTCTCCGCCGGGGGGCCGGTGGTAGAACTTTCCGAGCAGGCGCCGGAATTCTGCCTGGTCGGGAAAGACATTGGCGACGCCGGTGGTCGTCAGTCCGTCGAGGATGCCGAACTCCTTCTCGCGCAGGCGCTCGTCGAAGCAGATCGGCACGTCGCCGCCCGTTCCGCCCGCCGCGCGAAAGGTCTCGGCTGTCTGGAGCGCCCGGCGGTAGGGGGAGGACAGCAGCACTTCGGGCCGCTCGTGCTCCGGCATACCTGCAAACCACCGGCCGAGGGCCTTCGCCTGCTGGTATCCGAGCTCGCTAAGGGGAACGTCAGCATCGCGGTTATTAAGGGCAATGCGATCGGCGAGAGTTTCGTGCGCCTCGTCGCGGGCCACGTTTCCCGCGCTCTGACCGTGGCGCACGATGATGAGTTGGGAAGGCCAGTTCAACAACTGGATTTCCTCGTGCAGGTCAGGATCCTGCTTCCTGCTCGGGGATCGGCACGGCCTGGTCGGGCAGCCTGCCGCGCGGAGCGGCCGGCGGCGGCATCGGATTGCCCGAATGGCGGGCCTGAAACAGCTCGTAGCCGTCGTCTTCGCCAAGCTGCGGCCCGTCGGCGATCTCGTATTCCATCACAGCGATCCTCTCGCTGCGACAACGGGTAGACGGGCGGGATGTTCCTGCCGATTTCGCGCCGGTTTGCAGGCACTTACGCTAGATGTGAAGCGCGCGCCCGTAAGCCGCGAGAACGCTTTCGTGCATCATCTCGGACAGAGTGGGATGCGGGAAGATCGAGTTCATCAGTTCGACCTCGGTCGTCTCCAGCGTCTTGCCCACGACATACCCCTGGATCAGTTCGGTTACTTCCGCGCCGATCATGTGGGCGCCGAGCAGTTCGCCGGTCTTCGCATCGAACACCGTCTTGACGAAGCCTTCCGCCTCTCCAAGCGCAATGGCCTTGCCGTTGCCGATGAAGGGGAACGTGCCCACCCTTACCTCGTGCCCGGCTTCCTTCGCCGTGGCTTCGGTCAAGCCGACGCTGGCGACCTGCGGATGGCAGTAGGTACAGCCCGGAATGTTGTTGCGGTCGAGCGGGTGCGGATGCGCGTCCTTGTTGCCGAGTTCCTGCGCGATCGCCTCGGCGGCGGTGACGCCTTCGTGGCTCGCCTTGTGGGCCAGCCACGGGCCGGGCGTGCAGTCCCCGATCGCCCACAGCCCCTTCGATTTCGTGCGGCCGTAGGGATCGATCTGGATGAAGCCGCGGTCGAGATCGGCCAGCTTCTCGATGCCAATGTTTTCCGTGTTCGGAACGATGCCCACGGCGACGATGACGTGGCTGAACTCGCTTTCCGCGACCTTGCCGTCCTTGCCCTTGATCTTCGCCTTCACGCCTGCACCGGTAACGTCGAGCGCCTCGACCCCCGCCCCGGTCAGGATCGTCATGCCCTGCTTCTTCAGGCTCTTCTCGAGGAACGCCGACACATCCGCATCCTCCACCGGGACGATCCGGTCGAGCATTTCGACGATGGTAACTTCGGCTCCCATGTCGTTGTAGAAGCTTGCGAATTCGATCCCGATTGCACCCGATCCGATGACCAGCAGCTTGCTCGGCATCTCGGCCGGGGTCATCGCATGGCGATAAGTCCACACGCGCTTGCCGTCGGACTTGGCGAAGGGGAGCTCGCGCGCGCGTGCGCCGGTGGCGACGATCACGTGCCGGGCGGTGAGTTTCTCCTCGCCCTTCTCACCCTTCACGGTGATCGAGGTCGGACCGGTCAGCGTGCCCTCCCCCATGTGCACCGCGATCTTGTTCTTCTTCATCAGGTGCGTGACGCCCTGGTTGAGCTGCTTCGCAACACCGCGGCTGCGCTTCACGACCGCCGCAAGATCGGCCTCGATCGCGCCTGCGACCTTCAGGCCATAGTCGGCGGCGTGATCCATGTAGTGCTTGATCTCTGCCGAGCGCAGCAGCGCCTTGGTCGGGATGCAGCCCCAGTTGAGGCAGATACCGCCGAGCAGCTCACGCTCGACGATCGCGGTCTTGAAGCCGAGCTGCGCGCAGCGGATCGCCGCGACATAGCCACCCGGGCCGCTGCCGAGCACGATGACGTCGTATTGAGTGTCAGCCATGAGCTAGATCCTGAGCCGATTTGTTGGAAGCGTGGACCGCATGGACCACTGTCCTGGAGAAGGAAAACCAGGGCCCGCAAAGGTGCTGCGGAACAAGGAATATGAAAGGGAACGCGCTGGTCACGGCGCGATCTTGGCACGAGCGCAGGCGTGTAGGACAGTGCTCACTGGCCGTGCGCTCTCAGCGCTTCTTCGCCCACCGGGCGGGGACGGTTGTCCTCGTCGAGCAGCACGAACTTGAACGTGCCGCTGCAGACCCTGATGGTCGCCTCGCCATTACGCTCGCGCGCGATGCCTTCCGCGACGATGGTCAGCGAGGTGGTGCCGGTCGCCGCGACCTCGCAGTACACGCTGAGTTCGTCCCCTACTGCCATCGCGCCCGGAAAGGCGAAGTCGGTGGCGGAAACGACCACCGCCTTGCCCTGTCCAACGCGGCTCGCCAGCGCGCCCGCGCCGAGCGCCATCTGACTCATCAGCCACCCGCCGAACACGCCGCCATAAGGGTTCGTGTCCGCCGGCATCGCGGTGACGCGGATGAGGGGATCGCGGCTGCTCAACACTGGTGCCTCAAGCCACAAGCCCCAGCGGCGCCTCCACCAGCGCCTTGAACGCCTGCATCAGCTCGGCACCATCCGCTCCGTCGATGGCGCGGTGGTCGAAGCTGCCGGTGGCGCTCATCACCGTGGCTATCGCGAGCGCGTCGTCCACCACGTGGGGACGCTTGTCGCCCGCGCCGACGGCCATGATCATGCCTTGAGGCGGGTTAATGACCGCTTCGAACTGCTTGATCCCGTACATGCCGAGGTTCGACAGGCTGGCCGTGCCGCCCTGGTATTCGTGCGGCTGCAGCTTGCCCTCGCGTGCCTTGCCGGCAAGCTCCTTCATCTCGGTGGCGATGGTGCTGATCGATTTCGACCCGGCATCGACGATGATCGGGGTGATCAGGCCGCTCGGGGCCGCCACCGCGACGGAAATGTCGGCCCGAGAGAACGAGCGCAGCACGTCGCCGCCGAAGCTGACATTGCACCTGGGCACCTGGATCAGCGCCTTGGCCAGCGCCTTGATGAGCAGGTCGTTGACCGACAGCTTCACTCCTTGCGCTTCGAGTGCGGCATTGAGTTCCGCGCGTAGCTTGAGCAGCGGATCGAGGCGCACGTCGATGGTGAGGTAATAATGCGGAACGGTCTGCTTGGATTCGGTCAGGCGCCGCGCGATGACCTTGCGCACGTTCGAGAGCTTCTCGTCCTCGTGCGGGATGCCGAAGTCTGGCAGCGTGGCCGGACCGGCAGGCGCGGCGGCGGCCTGGCCGGTAGCGGGTCCGGCCGCTTCCCGGCGCGGGACTGCCGATCCGGACTGCGCGCCTTCTACATCGGCCTTGACGATGCGCCCGTTCGGGCCGCTGCCCTTCACGCTCGCGAGATCGACGCCCTTCTTCTCGGCGATCCGCCGGGCGAGCGGTGAAGCGATCGTGCGCGTCCCGGCAGAGGAAGCGGCCTTGGCCGGCGCGACGGTCGGCGCTGATGCTGGTGTCGGTTCGGGCGGTTCGCTGGCCGCCGGTTGAGCGCTTTCACTGCTTTCGGGTGCGGCGGCGGCAGCCGGCGCGGCGTCAACGGTCCCCGCATCCTCGCCCTCGGCGCCCAGCAGCGCGATCACGGTGCCGACTTTCACGCCCTCGGTGCCGTCGGGCACCTCGATCTTCAGGACCGTGCCCTCGTCGACCGCCTCGAACTCCATCGTCGCCTTGTCGGTCTCGATCTCGGCCATGATGTCGCCGGAAGAGACCGTGTCGCCTTCCTTGATCAACCAGCGCGCGAGCGTGCCTTCCTCCATCGTCGGGGAAAGCGCGGGCATCTTGATCGGGGTCGGCATAGCGGTCCTTCACTGGGGAGTGATCGGCGCCCGCTTTGGCAAAGCCGTAGCGTCCGGGCAAGCCGCTTGCCCTGATTGCCGAATAAGCCGATATTCCCGCGCCTTCGCGAAGGGTGGGGAACGATGCGCGTCTATCTGGTGATTATCGACGAGACGGAGGAAGCCGCGCGCGCGCTGCGCTTCGCCTCGCGCCGTGCGATGAAGACGGGCGGCGCGGTCCACATCCTCGCGCTGGTGCCGCGCGAAAGCTTCAACGCATTCGGAGCGGTGCAGGCAACGATCGAGCAGGAGGCGCTCGATCGGGCCGAGATGGTCGCCAGCAGCGCGGCCGGTTCGATATTCGCCGAAAGCGGCAAGATGCCGGTCATCACGGTTCGCGCAGGCGACGCGCAGGGCGTGATCAGGGACTACCTCGCCGAGCATCCGGAAGTCGGCGCGCTGGTGCTGGGCGCCGCGGGCGAAGGTTCCCCCGGTCCGCTGGTGACGCACTTCTCCTCGCACGTGGGCGCCTTGCCCTGCCCTCTGTTCATCGTGCCGGGCGGCCTCAGCGACGAGGATATCGACCGGGTCAGCTAACGCTTGCGGCCCTGGTGCCGGATGTTGCCCGGCCGGCCCCGCTTGCCTTGCATGTGCTTGCCGCCATCGGGGCGCGGTCGCTTGCGACGGGAATCGGGCCGGTTGCCGCGCGGTTCGATGCGTCCGCCGCCCTCCGGCAGTTCGAATTTGAGCGCGCCGGTGAGCGGATTGGCTTCGGCGAGGCGCAGTTCGAGCCGGTCGCCGGGCGCGTAGGTCGTCCCGCTGTCGTCTCCCACCAGTCGCTGCGCGGCCTCCTCCCAGCGAAAATGCTCGCGGCCCAGCGTCGAGACCGGGACCAGGCCATCGCCGCCGACCCCCAGGATGGTGGCGAAGAACCCGAAGCTCTGAACCCCCGTGATGCGGGTTTCGAACACCTCGCCGACCCGGCTCGCGAGCCAGGCAGCGACGTAGCGGTCTATCGTGTCGCGCTCGGCCTCCATTGCGCGGCGCTCGGTCTTGCTGATGGCTTCGGAGATTTTCGACAGGTCGTCACGATCGCGATCGCTCAGGCCGCTGTGCGCTGGCAGACCCTTGGGCTCGGGCTGCTCGAGCTTGTAGGCATCGACCAGCGCGCGGTGGACCAGCAGGTCTGAGTAGCGCCGGATGGGCGAGGTGAAGTGCGCGTAGGAACCGAGCGCGAGGCCGAAGTGCCCGGCGTTCTCGGGCCCGTAGTAGGCCTGCGTCTGACTGCGCAGGACCGCTTCCATGACCTGCGCCTTCTCGCTCTCGTCGACGATATCCTTGATCATGCGGTTGAACAGGCCCGGCGTGATCACCTGGCCGAGCGCGAGGCTGTGGCCGAAGGTCTTCATGTAGTCCCTGAGCGCGACGAGCTTCTCGCGCCCCGGCGCTTCGTGGACGCGGTAGACCACCGGCGCGGTGCGCGCCTCCAGCGCCTTGGCTGCAGCGACGTTGGCGGCGATCATGAAGTCTTCCACCACCCGGTGCGCATCGAGCCGTTCGCGCACGGCGATCTCGGTGATCCTGCCTTCCGCATCGAGGCGGACCTGCCGTTCGGGCAATTCCAGTTCGAGCGGATCGCGCGCCGCGCGTGCAGCGGCGAGCAGCTTCCACGCGCCCCAGAGGTGCTGGAGGTGCTCGGGCGCGCGCTCCTCGTCGATGGCGGCCTGCGCGTCTTCGTAGGCGATGTTGTGCGCGATACGAACGAGCGCGCGAGTAAAGCGCCACTTGGTAACTTTACCGTCTGGCGAGATACGCAGGTGGCACGCCATCGCGGCGCGGTCCTCGCCTTCCTTCAGGCTGCAGACGTCGGCGCTCAGCACCTCGGGCAGCATCGGCACGACGCGGTCCGGGAAATACACGGAGTTACCGCGCTTCCTCGCCTCGCGGTCCACTTCGCTCGTCGGACGGACGTAGAAGCTGACATCCGCAATCGCGACGAGCGCACGGTAGCCGCCCTCCCCGTCGGGCTCGGCCCATATGGCGTCATCGTGGTCGCGGGCGTCGGCCGGGTCGATGGCGACAATGGGCAAGTCGCGCAGGTCTTCGCGGTGCTCGTGCGACAGCGGGATCCTCGCCGCGCGCTGCGCCTCTTCCAGGGCTGCCTCGGGGAAGACGTGGGGGATGCCGTGCTTGGCGATGGCGATGAGGCTGAAGCTGCGCGGCTCGAGCGGATCGCCGATCACCTCCGTGACCTTCACGCCCGAGCGTGGCGACTTGCCCGCCGGTTCCGCGACGACGAGCTGGCCCGCCTCCGCCCCGCCAAGGTCGGCAATGGGGGAGGACGAGCGAACCCGCTTGTCCACCGGGGCGAGCCAGCCCTTGCCGCTGGCATCGATCTCCACCACGCCCATCAGGCCTTCGGTACGCGCCGGCAGCTTCTTCATCGGATAGGCGAGCCAGCCCCGCCCGGATTCCTCGGTACGGGCGAGCACCCGGTCCCCGACCTTCAGCGCCGGCTGCTTGCTGTTACGCGCCTTCTTGCCCTCGACGATCCGCAGGCGCGGGGGCGGTGTCGCGTCGTCCGGGCTCCAGGCGTCGGGGATGGCGTAAGGCTCGCCGTCGTCTATCTCCAGAACGCGCAGCACGGTGACCTTGGGAACCCCGCCCATCCGGTGATAGGCGGTCTTCTTGCCGTCGATCAGGCCTTCCTCGGCCATGTCCTTGAGCAAGGCCTTGAGGGCGATCTTCTCTTGCCCCTTGAGCCCGAACGCCTTGGCGATCTCGCGCTTGCCGGCGATCTGGTCGCTGGTCTGGAGAAATTCGAGAATCTGCGCCCGCGAGGGCATTCCGGGCTGTTTGCTGGCGGGCGGTTTTCTGGCGGGCATGGCGCGCGATATGGGGCCGCGCCTAGTTCTTGTCACCCTGCTGCTGTGCGAGCGGCGCGAACCCGCCACCCGGCACCGCGCTCGCCACCGGGCTGCACGCCCCATCCGCGGCGCAGGCGCTGACGCCGAATACCCAGTCGTCGCCCCGCACGCCTTCCAGCTTGGCGCTGGTGGCGACGACGTTGGCGATCACCGGCTTTTCCCACCAGTCCGCCTCGTTGGTGGCGCGCTGCCACAGCGTGTATCCGACCGCGCCCGGCACCTCGTCCCACTTGACGGTGGTGAACGTCTGGACCGCAGCCTCGGCGGTGGGCACGGGCGGCATGGGGGCCCGGGCGAGGCGGTCGAGCATCCGCACATTGAGGGCGGTCACCCGGGCGAGGTAGGGAAAGTCCATCGCCTCGACCGTGTCGCCGTAATGCACGCCGTTCTCGGTGCGCAGGTCCTGGTGCTGCTTGTCGTAATTCTCGACCCCGACGGAGAAGCGGATCGCCGGATAGCCTTTCTCCAGATAAGGGAGATGGTCCCCGCCCCGCCCCATCCGGTCGGCGCGCCAGATGGGCCGCACCTGCAGCGACGCGTCATCGAGATCTGCCACGAAGCGCGAGAGATTCCGGCTGGGACTGTCGTTCTCACCCCCGTCTCGGCGCTGCGCGGCGCGAGCCTTCTCGTCCAGGTCCGCGCGCGGCCCTTCCGAGAACACCCGCACGTGATCGGGAACGCAATAGCCGTCCGAGCTGCAGGAGTTGCCCACGATGTCGTTGTTCAGCACCGCCTTGACCTGCCAGCCCTGCCCGGCCGCGTAATCGGCCAGCAACTGCCCGCCAAACAGGCCCTGCTCCTCTCCCGAGAGAAGAGCGTACACGATCGTCGTCGGGTACGTGTGCTGCGAGAGCACGCGCGCGGCTTCGAGCACAAGGGCGGTGCCGCTGCCGTCGTCATTCGCGCCGGGCGCGTCGGAGGTTGCGTCCATCACGTCGGTCACGCGGCTGTCGATGTGACCCTGCACGATCACCACCTCGTTGGGCCGCTCGGTCCCGCGCTGGATGGCGACCACGTCCACGAGACGCGTGGGCCTGGGGATGCGCGCACCTTGCACCATGCGTTCGGGCAGCACGATGGTGAGGCATCCGCCGCATGCCTTTCCGGTCTTGCGGAACTCCGCCTCGCCCCACCGCCGCGCGGCGCCGATGCCACGCTTTTTGCTAACCTGATCGGACAGCGTATGCCGCGTACCGAACGAGACGAGCTTTTCGACATCGGCACGGAGCCGCTGCTGCGACACATCGGCCGATGGATCGTCCCCGGCCGTGAGCGGAGCGGCAGATAGAAGGGCGGCGGCAAAAAGGGGAAGCTTGCGCATAACACCCTTTCGGACAGCGACTTGCGCTTGGCAAGCGCCCTCCGATCGGGTGCTCAATAGGCGCGTGCGACCAGCACGCGTTCGACCGCCGCCTCACCGGTGAAGATGCAAACGCCGTCCGCTGGCTCCGCATCGATGGGGACGTTGCGCAAGGTGAGCTTGAGCGCCTTGAGTTGGTCCACGACCTGTTCGAGCGCCTGGCCGGTCGGCTTGGCCCACTGCACTTCCAGCCAGCCCGGATTGTCCACGCCATCGGCAAACGCGGCTTGAAGCTCCGGCAATGCCGTCACGCCGCGCGAGATCCGTGCATCGCGAACATCCCGCGCCGATGCCAGCATGGAAGCCTGGATCGTTTCGAGCATGCCGGGAATCGCTTGCGCCGCCTCGTCAAGCGAAGGCGCCTGGAACGCGGGCTTGCCGTTTTCCGCCCACAGTGCATCGCGCCGCAGAAGGCTGACCTTGCCCTCGGCCATGTCGCGCTGGCCAACCTCGACGATGAGCGGGGCGCCCTTGCGCACCCAGTCCCAACGCTTTGCGGCAGCCTTGCCCGGCTTGGTATCGAGCAGCACGCGGACCGGTTCCCGCAGCGCATCTTCGGATGCGAGCGAGGCGCGCAGCCGCTCGCAGTATTCGACAAGCGCCGCGTCGCCTTCGTCCTCGCGGAGCATCGGCACGATCACGACCTGCCACGGCGCGATGGCCGGGGGAACCTTGAGCCCGTCGTCATCGCCATGGACCATGATCACGCCGCCGATCATGCGGGTCGAGACGCCCCAGCTCGTGGTGTGCGCGAGCTGCTGCCCCCCTTCACGATCCTGGAAGCGGATGCCGCTCGCCTGCGCGAAATTGGTGCCAAGGTAATGGCTGGTGCCTGCCTGGAGCGCCTTGCCATCCTGCATCATCGCCTCGATCGACCAGGTTTCGACCGCGCCGGGGAAGCGTTCGTTCTCGGGCTTTTCGCCGGCGATCACCGGCAGCGCGAGATCCTCCTCCGCGCAGGCGCGATAGACTTCGAGCATGCGGAGCGTGTGCTCTTTCGCTTCGCCCGCGGTCTCGTGGGCGGTGTGTCCTTCCTGCCAGAGGAACTCACTGGTGCGCAGGAACATGCGCGTGCGCATTTCCCAGCGCATGACGTTGGCCCACTGGTTGAGCTTGAGCGGCAGGTCGCGCCATGATTGGACCCAGCGCGCCATCGCGTCCCCGATGATGGTTTCGGACGTGGGGCGGATAACCAGCGGTTCTTCCAGCTTCGCTTCGGGATCGGGGATCAGGCCGCCCTTTCCGTCAGCGATCAGGCGGTGGTGCGTGACGACCGCCATTTCCTTGGCGAAGCCTTCGACGTGCTCGGCCTCGCGCTCGAAGTTGCGCAGGGGGATGAGCAACGGGAAATACGCGTTATCGTGCCCCGTCGCCTTGATCCGGTTATCGAGCAGGCGCTGGATACGCTCCCAGATGCCGTAGCCCCATGGCTTGATCACCATGCAGCCGCGCACGCCGGATTCCTCGGCCATGTCGGCGGCCGAGATGACCTCCTGGTACCACTGGGCGAAATCGTCGGCGCGCTTGACCGAGAGGGCGTGGCGTATCTGGGACACTGATGGGGTGCTTTCGCAGGAATTGGAACAGTGCGCGCCCCTAGCGGCGGGGGCGGCTACTTGCCAAGCTCGTCGAGCTTCTTCTGCATCGCGGCCATCTGCGCGCGCAGCTCGGCGAAGTCGTCGGCCTTGTTCGGCGCCGGTTGATCGGCCGCCCGCGGCGGGTCGGCACGCTGCGGCATGAGCGCATCGGCAGCGGCGCGCATCATGGCGAGGTTCGTCTCGGCCATCTTCGCGAACGGATTGGCACCGGCGCGGGCATGCAGCGCCTCGGCGACCTTGGCCTGGTTGTCGCGAAAGTTTTCCATCATCGCGTCGAGGTAGGCGGGCATCATCGCCTGCATCGAATTGCCGTACATACCGATGAGCTGGCGCAGGAAGCTGATTGGGAGCATCTGCTCCCCCCGGCTCGATTCCGCGTCCATGATGATCTGGGTCAGGATCGTGTGAGTGATGTCCTCGCCCGACTTGGCGTCGATGACCTTGAAGTCGACCCCCTCCCGGGTCATCCGCGCGAGGTCGTCCAGCGTGATGTAGCTGGAAGACGCGGTATTGTAGAGGCGCCGGTTGGCGTACTTCTTGATGATGGTGGCACCATCGCCGCTGTCGTTTCGCCTCGTCATGTATGCGCCCTCGCGTTCGGTTGCCTACGCTTAGCACTTGCAGCATTTGCGGTGCAATAAATGCTGCGTTTTTTTGTGCGCAGCAAATTCAGCGGCGGAAGCGTCGTCCGAGAACTGTCAGCAGCTCGTACTGCGTCAGCCCGGTGAGGGCCGAAGCCTCAGGCAGCGCGTACGGCACATCGAGCCAGTCCCCTTCACGCAACCCGGGACACTGCCTCGCGTCCACGACCACCATGTCCATCGACACTTTGCCGAGCAAGGGAACTTCCGCTCCGTCATGGTGCAGCGAACCGGCACCCTCCCCCCAGCAGCGCAGGAAGCCATCGGCATAACCCAGCGAGGCGACTGCCACGCGCATCGGGGCGGGCGCGACGAAGCTGGCGTTATAGCCGATGCCTTCGCCCGCCTCGACGTCCCGCACCTGCAGCACGGCTGCGCGCAGATGCGCGACCTGGCGTATGTCGCCCGCCATTTCAGGGCGCGGCACGCCGCCGTAAAGCGCGAGCCCTGGGCGCGTCACATCGAAGGCAAAGCGCGGTCCCAGCGCGATTCCGGCGCTGTTGGCGAGGCTCTGGCGCCGGGCGGGAACCCGGTTGCATGCTTCCCGAAAGCGGGCGAGCTGGAGATCGTTCTGGTCCGTGTCTTCATCCGCCGAGGCCAGGTGCGACAGCAAGGTCTCGACCTTCAGGTCAGCCAGGACGGGATCGCCAAGTGCCGACAGGGGCAATCCCAGGCGATTGATCCCCGTATCGACCATCAAGTCGCAGGAGCCGCCGCCGCTCGCCTGCCAACGCGCTACCTGTCCGAGCGAGTTGAGAACCGGGCGAACCCCGCTTGCCTGGGCAAAAGCGCAGTCTTCATCCGACAGCGGGCCGTGGAGGACAGACACCTGCCCGGCCGGCACATGCGCGATGATGTCCGGCACCTCGCTCCAGTGGGCGACGAAGAAGTCCCGCGCGCCCGCTTTCGCCAGGATCGGGACCACCTTACCCGCGCCCAGGCCGTAGCCGTCGGCCTTGACCGCCGCTCCCGCCCGTGCTGCCCCGGACAGCCGGTCAAGCGCACGCCAGTTGCTCGCGAGCGCTTCCGCATCCAGGTCGAGCCGCAGTGTCGGCGGCGGGAGTCCGCTCATGGGTTGGCCGGCGAAACCGGCAAATCATGTTCCGAAGCTTCGAAATCGCGCGGCGGGCCAGGAGGGATGCCCCACCACGCCACCAACAGCCCGAACGCCACCACCGCCCACGTGTACCACAGGCCGGAATAGGGATTGCCGGTCGTCGCCACGATGTAGCCCGCAATGAGCGGCAGGAACCCGCCGAGATAGCCGGCGCCGATGTGGTAGGGGATCGACATCGAGCTGTAGCGGATCTGCGGCGGGAACATCTCGGCCAGCAGGGCAGCAACCGAGCCATAGGTCAGCGCGGACAGCAGCCCGAGCGCGCACAGCAACCCGACTATGCCGGCAAGGCTCGCGAGCGGCGGTTTCTGCTTGGCGAAGTCGTAGCCTTTCGCTTCGAGCGCGGATTGCAGCGAAGCCTTGCGGCCGGCGTCGTCCGCCGGGTCAATGGCCAGCGGTTCACCCCCGACGCTGACGTGAGGCGCGCCCTCGGGGTCGCCCACGGAATAGCTGACCCCGAGCGAGGTGAGATCGGCCAGCACCCGCCCGCATTCGGTCGCCTGCTTGCTGGCGAAGGCATCGTATTCGCAACCGCTGCCGCTCACGATCACGGGCGCCGCACGCGCGCTGGCGGCGAGGCCGGGGTTGGCCAGTGAGCCCATGCCCCAGAATATCGGGAACAGCAGGACCAGCGTCGCGATCGCCCCGATGATGATCGGACGTTTGCGCCCGACCCGGTCAGACCATTTGCCGACGAGCAGGTAGAACCCCATCGAGATGGCGCCGGACACCAGCATGACGATCTCGACCGTCGCCTCGTCCATCCGCATCGGGCCCCGCAGGAAGCTCATTCCCGAAAAGAACGCGGTGTACCAGATCGTCGTCAACACGCCTGTGATGCCGAACAGCGCGACGAACAGGCGCTTCGGGTTGCCGGGATAAGTCATGCTCTCGACGAAAGGATTCTTCACCATCTCGCCCGCTTGTTTCATCGCCTTGAACACCGGACTTTCGGATAGCTTCAGGCGCATCCACAGGCTGACTGCCAGCAGGATCAGGCTGAGCAGGAAGGGCACCCGCCAGCCCCAGGCCTCGAAAGCATCGGCCGGTATGAACGCACGACAGCCGATCACCACGATGATCGAGAGAACGAACCCGCCAACCACGCTGGACTGGATGAAGCTGGTATAGAAGCCGCGCTTTTCGGGCGGCGCATGCTCGGCAACATAAACCGCCGCGCCTCCGTACTCACCGCCGAGCGCCAGGCCCTGGAGAATGCGGAGAAGTATCACGATCGCCGGGGCGGCAAGTCCGATCGACACGGCGCCCGGCACCAGTCCGACCCCGGCGGTCGCCACGCCCATGAGAGTGACGGTGACGAGGAAAGTGTATTTTCTCCCCAGCCTGTCGCCCAGATAACCGAACAGGATCGCCCCCAGCGGCCGGAACCCGAACCCGACCGCGAACCCCGCCCACACCAGGAGGAGTTGCAGTGTCTCGTTGTCGGCCGGGAAAAACGCCTTGCCGATCAGCGCGGCGAGCGTGCCGTAAATGAAGAAATCATACCACTCGAACACCGTGCCGACCGAGGAAGCTGCGATGACGAGGCGAATTTCCTTCGCGCTCGGCTCATGGCCCGGCGCTGCGGCGGCGGCGGTTGCGCTCATGACGGCGGCGATGCTCCCCTTCCCTTGCTGCAGCGGCTCTAGCCGCAGCGCATCTACTTGGGAAGCGCGGCCAGCGCGGCATTCCAGGCGAGCAGGACAGCGCCGTGCCGGGCCGGATAAGCGCGCGCTGCTTCGATGTTTTCGAGACCGGGCCATTCCGGTCGCTCGCCCTCACCGGAAAGCCATTCAGCTATCGCGTCCCGCGAAAGTTCGATCGCGCGCCGATCGCGCCCGCCGACAGCATCGAGAAACAGCGCAGCGGCGGCCTGCCCGACCGCGCAGGCCGTTACTCGCATCCCTGGATTCCGGACGCGCCCCTCCGCATCGACATCGCAACCGAAGGCGATGGTGCTGCCGCAAGTTGGCGAGCGAGCTTCCGACAGGAATGGCGAGCGGGGATCAAGTGGCCTGCTCGCAAGCGAAACTGCCAGCCCGAGTAATTCCGGAGTATAAAGCGGCGACCCGCCCCGAGCGCTTTCCCGCCTCGTCACCGGGCCTAGGCCCTGTCGAGCTTGACCGCCCGATCACCCTGTTCGACTTCACTGCTGCGGGTGTTGATGAGATCGACAAGCGCGTCGGCGCTGGCGTTGACGAGCGGATATGTCCGCGCCTGCTTGATCCAGTCGGGCCGGCCCGCCACCCCCCAGGTCGCATCGTAGCCCAGCACGAGTATGGCAAAGGCGCAGACGACAATGATCGCGCCCTTGACCGCTCCGAAACCGAAGCCGAGCACGCGGTCGATCGGCTTCAGCATCGAAGTGCGAGCCTTGCCGCCGAACCGCCCGGCGATCAGCCTCATGGACATGATCGGGACCACCAGCAGCATGGCGAAAGCCAGCGTGGCAGCTCCGGGCCCGTTTCCGATCTTCATCACCAGCCATCCGTATAGCGGGGTGTGAAGTTCGTGAATCACGGCCAGCGTGAAGATCCACCCGATGAGCGAGAGTATCTCCTGCACGAAACCGCGCATGAAGCCGCCGGACGCCGCAACCGCGACGATGAGCAGTACAATGATGTCAAAAACCGTCATGCGATCTAGGAGGCGACTATTCCTCTGCGACAACCCGGTCAACGAGGTTGGCCAGTCTCCTAAGACCGCGATAGTTAAGTCCGGGTGAATCCGGCTCCGCTTCAACCGGCCCGTATCCCATCCCGAAACCGAGCTTGGCCGCTTCGCGAAGGCGCAGGCCCGCGTGTGCGACAGGCCGTATCTCGCCCGCCAGCGACACCTCTCCAAACCATACCGCGTGGGTCGCGAGGGGTTTGTCCGCGAGCGCCGAAACCAGCGCCGCGGCAACCGCCAGATCGGCGGCCGGGTCCGACAGCCGGTAACCTCCAGCGACATTGAGATAGACTTCAGCCGAGCTGAAATTGAGTCCGCAGCGCGATTCGAGGACCGCGAGCAGCATCGCGAGCCGGCCCGAATCCCACCCCACCACCGCCCGCCGGGGCGTGGCGCCCGATTGCAGCTTCACGATCAGGGCCTGGATTTCCACCAGCACCGGCCTCGTGCCCTCCAGCGCGGGAAATACCGCACTACCGGCGAGCGGCTCCTCACGACCCGAAAGGAACAGCAACGACGGGTTGGCGACCTCCTCCAGCCCTGCCCCGGCCATCGCGAACACCCCGATCTCGTCGATCGCGCCGAAGCGGTTTTTCAGCGCGCGCAGGATGCGGTACTGGTGGCTGCGCTCGCCTTCGAAGCTCATTACCACGTCGACCATGTGTTCGAGCACGCGCGGGCCCGCGATCGACCCGTCCTTGGTCACGTGGCCGACAAGAACGAGCGCAACGCCGTTCTCCTTGGCATAGCGGATCAACTCGAATGCACAGCCGCGCACCTGGCTGACGGTGCCGGGCGCGCCTTCTATCGTGTCCGAGTGCATCGTCTGGATCGAATCGATGATCAGCAAGGCGGGCGGCGCGCCCTGCCCCAGCGTGGTCAGGATATCGCGCACCCCGGTGGCGGCCGCGAGCTTGATCGGGGCGTCGGCCAAGCCCAGCCGCCCTGCACGCATCCGCACCTGCCCGGCCGCTTCCTCGCCGCTGACATAGACAACGCTCGCCCCTGCGCGCGCGACCGCGCCGGCGGTTTGCAGCAGCAGGGTGGATTTGCCGATGCCCGGATCGCCGCCCATCAGGATGGCCGACCCTGGCACAAGTCCGCCGCCGAGCGCGCGGTCGAATTCCGCCAGGCCGGAGGGCAGGCGAACCAGCGGATCTGACGGCGCGTCGAGCGCCTCGAAGGTGATCGCCCGCCCGCCGCTCGAAAGATCGTGCTTGAGGGAGAACACGGTCGCGGGAGCGTCTTCGGCAAGGGTGTTCCACTCGGCGCAATCGGGGCATTGTCCCTGCCATCGATGGGTGACCGAGCCGCAGGCCTGGCACACGTAGCGGCGTTTCGTCTTCACCATGACCGGGGACCTAATCGGAACATTGGGAGAACGCAATTGCCAAGCCGCCCCCGCTGCGGTTAGCACCCGGTCATGCGCCAGAAGGAACTTCGCATCGCGCTGGTCTGCTACGGCGGGGTGAGCCTGGCGGTCTACATGCACGGCGTCACCAAGGAAGTGTGGCACCTGGCCCGCGCGAGCCGCGACTTTCACACGGAGGGAGAGCCGGCAAGCGGCGTGGGCGCGGTATACCGCGAACTGCTTGAGCTGGTCGAACGCCAGCACGGACTGCGGTTGCGGGTGTTGCCCGACATCGTCACCGGGGCGAGCGCGGGAGGCATCAACGCGGTGTTCCTCGCCCAGGCAATCCATTCAGGCCACAGCCTCGAGCCGCTGACGGAGCTATGGCTCGCCAACGCCGACGTGGACCGGCTGCTGGATCCCGATGCGCGGCCGTGGTCCCGCGCAGCCAAGCTGTGGGCCATGCCGCTGGTCTGGTGGCTGCTGCGCCGCCCCGGGAATGTGGTGAGCGAGAGCGTCGCTCCGGAAACCCGTTCCGAAGTGCGCCGCAAGGTCTCGCACTTTATCCGGGGCCGCTGGTTTGAGCCGCCGTTCTCCGGGCTCGGGTTTTCCTCGCTGCTGTTCGATGCTCTGAAAGCGATGGGATCGTCCGAGACAAGCGGGCCGCTGCTTCCGCCAGGGCATCCGCTCGACCTGATGGTCACCGCGACAGACTTTCGCGGGTTCCTGTCACTCCTGCGCCTCCACAGTCCGCAGACGGTAGAGGAAAGCGAGCACCGGCTGCCGATCGCCTTTCGCAGCAAGACACCGGGGGTCGGGGGGCAGGGCCTTGCCGAGCCGCTCGAGCTGACCATGGCCGCGCGGGCCACGGCCAGCTTCCCAGGTGCCTTTCCACCCTTGCGGCTGGAGGAAATCGACAAGCTTGCCACCGCGCGCGGCAGGCAATGGAGCGGCCGTAGCGCGTTTCTCGAACGGATCATGCCGGTTCACGTGCGACAGGGGAACGAGGCGCACGTCTCGCTCATCGATGGTTCGGTCCTGATCAACGCGCCCTTCGCCGCTGCGCGCGCCGCCCTGCCATCGCGTCCGGCGCAGCGCGAGGTGGACCGCCGTTTCGTCTATATCGACCCGCGTCCCGACCGGTTTGGCGCCCTGGAACAGTCGATCGACCGCCCGGTGGGCTTTTTCGCCGCGATCCTCGGGTCACTATCCACCATCCCGCGCGAACAGCCGATCCGCGACAACCTCGAGGCGCTCGAGCGGCAATCGCGCGAGGCGGTGCGGCTTGCGCGGATCGCCGCCGCCCTTCGGCCCGAGGTAGAGACGGCTGTTGAAAAGCTGTTCGGCCTCACCCTGTTCCTCGACCGGCCGACGCCCAAGCGCCTGGCGGCATGGCGCAACAAGGCCCAGCAGGCGGCTGCCGAGCGTGCGGGCTATGCTTTCCAGCCTTATGCCCAGGCGAAAGTCGCCGGCATTCTAGAGACCCTTGCCGAAATCGTCATTAAATCCGCGCCTGGCCTGATGTTGCCCGATGCCGAGCCTGTGCTGGAACGCCTGCGGCAGGAACTGGACGAACGCGGGCTGCTTTCGCTCAGCAATGCGGGCGGCGGGATGAGCGACGCGGCAATCTCGTTCCTGCGCGCGCACGACCTTGCTTTCCGCATTCGCCGGCTGCGGCTGATCGCCCGCCGCCTGTCGCGCGAATGGGAAGCCGACGAAACGATTCCCGACGATGCTCTCGATGCCGCGCGCGACGCGATTTATCGCATCCTGGCCCTTTACTTCGCGCAGGAAGGTGGAATCTCACTGGGAGACGATTTTGCCGTGCTGGCGGGCAAGGTCATGGAAGATCCCGGCGCCGTGCTCGACGCGCTCGCCGCGCGCCGCCTGCTGCCCGAAGTGGACGCACAGGCGGAGGAAATGCTTGCAGCCGCGCTCGAGGAAATGCCGAAGGAACTGCGCCGCCGCGTGCTGCTCGCATACCTCGGCTTCCCGTTCTACGATGCGGCCACCTTGCCTCTGCTGCAGAATGAAGGGTTGACGGAGTTCGACGCGGTCAAGGTGGACCGCATCAGCCCGGAAGACGCGCGATCCATCCGGGCCGGCGGCACGCGCGCGACCTTGCGAGGCACCGAGTTCTACAATTTCGGAGCGTTCTTCAGCCGGGGATACCGCGAAAACGATTATCTATGGGGCCGTCTGCACGGCGCGGAACGGATGATCGACCTCGTCGCATCCACGCTGGAGGATTTCGATGAGGGCGATCTGCGAGCGCTCAAGCGCAAGGCTTTCATCGCCGTGCTCGACGAGGAAGAGGGACGTCTAACCGCCGATCGCGAGCTTGTGGCGCAAATCCGCCGCGAGGTTCTGGAAATCCCCGCGCCGGATTAGAACTCAGGTTCCGAAAGCGCTTTTCAGCTTGTCGAAGAAGCCCCGGCTTTCCGGGCATTCCTCGCCCGTTTCCGTTTCGCGGAATTCGCGCAAGAGTTCCTTCTGCCTGGCGCTGAGCCTGGTCGGAGTTTCAACCACGATCTCGACCACGAGGTCGCCCCGCCCGCGGCCCTGAAGAACGGGCATCCCTGCCCCGCGCACGCGCAGTTGCTTGCCGGACTGGATGCCGGCCGGGATCGTCACTTCGTGGCTTTCGCCGCCGAGGTCGGGGATCTTCACGCTGTCACCCAGCGCGGCGATGGTAAAGCTGACGGGCACGCGCGTGAGCAGCGTGGTGCCCTCGCGCTGGAAGACCGGGTGCGGCGCGACGTGCACGAAAATGTACAGGTCGCCCGGAGGCGCCCCGCGCGGCCCCGCCTCGCCCCTTCCGGCCAGGCGGATGCGCGTGCCGGTATCGACGCCCGGCGGGATGTCCACCTCGATCCGCTGGGGACGGTCGCTCCGCCCTTCCCCGCCACAAGAGCGGCAGGGACTCTCGATCACTTCGCCCATGCCATGACAGTTGGGGCACGGCCGTTCGACCACGAAGAACCCCTGCTTGGCGCGCACCTTGCCGTGGCCGGAACACAGATTGCATCGACGCACCCCGGTTCCCGGAGTGGCGCCTGATCCGTGGCAGCTATCGCAGGCCTGGCTGACCTCGATCTCGATCTCGCGGCTCTCGCCGTGAAACGCTTCGTCGAGAGTAATTTCCATGTCGTAGCGCAAGTCGGCCCCGCGGCGCGCCTGCTGGCGCCCTCCTGCACCGAAAGCACTGCCGAAAATTGTTTCGAAGATATCCCCGATGTCACCGAAGTCCGCGCCCGGATGACCGCCGCCCATCCCGTTCTGGAACGCCGCGTGGCCATATCGGTCGTAAGCGGCTCTCTTCTGCGGATCCTTGAGGCAATCGTAGGCGACCGAGATCGCCTTGAACTTCGCTTCGTTCTCCTTGCACCCGCCGTTCCGGTCCGGGTGAAATTCCATCGCGAGCTTGCGATAGGCGGCCTTGATCGTGCGATCGTCGGCCGTCCGCTCGACCCCGAGCAGTTCGTAGTAATCGGTTTCGGTCGTCGACATGTTTACCCCGCCCCTGAAAGCCTAGCCGCCACCGGCGCGGAAAGCACCGGTGGCGGCACAGGTTTTCATCGGCTCATCAGCTCTTGGCGTCTTCGTCGACTTCCGAGAACTCGGCGTCGACCACATCTTCGTTCGGGCCGCTCTCGCCGCCACTGGTCGCGCTTTCGCCCGCGCCGTCGGCGCCCGCGGCCTGTTCCTGGCTGTAGATCGCCTGGCCCATCTTCATCGCGACGTCGGTCAGCGCCTGCGCCTTGGAGTTGATGGCATCCACGTCGTCGCCTTCGAGCGCGGTCTTGGTTTCCGCGATCGCGGCTTCGACCTGGCCCTTGAGATCGGAGTCGATCTTGTCGCCGTGTTCCTGAAGCTGCTTCTCGGTGGCGTGCACCAGGCTATCGGCCTGGTTGCGCGCTTCGGCAGAGGCGCGCCGCTTCTTGTCCTCTTCGGCGAACTTCTCGGCGTCCTGCACCATCTGTTCGATATCGCTGTCGCTGAGACCGCCCGAGGCCTGGATGCGGATCTGCTGCTCCTTGCCGGTGCCCTTGTCCTTGGCCGACACGTTCACGATGCCGTTGGCGTCGATGTCGAACGTCACCTCGATCTGCGGCACGCCGCGTGGCGCGGGCGGGATGCCGACGAGGTCGAACTGGCCGAGCAGCTTGTTGTCCGCCGCCATTTCGCGCTCGCCCTGGAAGACCCGGATCGTCACCGCGTTCTGGTTGTCCTCGGCGGTCGAGTATGTCTGGCTCTTCTTGGTCGGGATCGTCGTGTTGCGGTCGATCATGCGGGTCATGATGCCGCCGAGCGTCTCGATGCCCAGCGACAGCGGCGTCACGTCGAGGAGGAGCACGTCCTTGACGTCGCCCTGCAGCACGCCCGCCTGGATCGCCGCGCCCATGGCGACGACTTCATCCGGGTTCACGCCGGTGTGCGGTTCCTTGCCGAAGAACTCCTTCACGAACTCGCGCACGCGCGGCATGCGGGTCATGCCGCCGACGAGCACGACGTCGTCGATGTCGCTGGCCTTGAGGCCGGCATCGGCGAGCGCCTTCTTCATCGGCTCCTTGGTCCGCTCGATCAGGGGCGCGACCAGCTTTTCGAGGTCGGCGCGGGTGATCGTCTCGACGAGGTGCAGCGGGGTCGTGCTGCCACCCTCCATGCGCGCGGTGATGAAGGGCAGGTTGATCTCGGTGGTCTGGGCGCTCGACAGCTCGATCTTCGCCTTCTCGGCGGCTTCCTTCAGCCGCTGCAGCGCAAGCTTGTCGGTCCGGAGATCCATGTTCTCCTTCTTCTTGAACTGGTCGGCCAGGTACTCGACCACGGCGGTATCGAAGTCTTCACCGCCGAGGAACGTATCGCCGTTGGTGCTCTTCACCTCGAACACGCCGTCGCCGATCTCGAGGATCGAGACGTCGAAGGTGCCGCCGCCAAGGTCGTACACGGCGATGGTCTTGCCGTCGTTCTTCTCGAGGCCGTAGGCGAGCGCGGCGGCGGTCGGCTCGTTGATGATGCGCAGCACTTCAAGACCCGCGATCTGCCCTGCGTCCTTGGTCGCCTGGCGCTGCGCGTCATTGAAGTATGCAGGCACGGTGATGACGGCCTGCGTGACCTTCTCGCCCAGGAAGCTCTCGGCGGTTTCCTTCATCTTCTGAAGGGTGAAGGCGGAAATCTGGCTGGGCGAGTAATCCTCGCCGCCCGCCTGAACCCAGGCGTCGCCGTTCTTTCCCTTGACGATGTGATAGGGGACCAGCTCGGTGTCCTTCTTGGTCACCGGATCGTCGAACCGGCGGCCGATCAGGCGCTTGACCGCGAAGATGGTGTTATCGCCATTGGTGACCGCCTGGCGCTTGGCCGGCTGGCCGATAAGGCGCTCGCCAACCTTGGTGAAGGCGACGATCGAAGGCGTGGTGCGCGCGCCTTCCGAATTCTCGATCACCTTGGGCTTGCCACCCTCCATGACAGCGACGCACGAGTTGGTGGTGCCGAGGTCGATACCGATAACTTTGGCCATGGTTTCCCTATTCGTTTTCTTGCACGTTGGACACCGCCGGTCCGGCCTCCCGCAACTGCGGCAAAGCCATTTCGCGGCTCGATTGATGCGGGCGATATAGGTGCGCTTTTTGTTGGCACAAGAGAACCTCCGCGCTACCCCAAGCGCATCAATTCAAGGGGGAAGACCGCACATGAAACGCCACCTGATCTGCGCTGCGCTGCTGGGCGCCACGCTCATGCTGACCGGATGCGGCGAGAGCCCCGAACAGCCCGCGACCGAAGAGGCGGTTGGCATTCCGGGGATGAAGATCAGCAACGCCCGCATGGTGCTGGCGCCGGTCCCCGGCAATCCCGCAGCCATCTACTTCGATCTGGATTACGAGGGAGACCGCAACGTCGCTCTCAGCCGGGCGGAGGTGAAGGGCGCCAAGAGCGCGATGTTCCACGACTATGGGGACTACAACGGCAAGAAGCAGATGATGGAAATGCTGCCCGTGCCGCTCAAGAAAGGTGACAAGATCCAGTTCGCCCCTGGCGGCAAGCATCTGATGGCCATGGACGTTTCTCCAAATCTCAAGCCGGGCGGCACGACCGAGGCCTCGATAATAGTGTCCGGCGGCAAGAAGCAGGCCTTCGAGGTGCCAATCCGCGCCGCGGGGGATGAGCGCTGAAAGAAGCGACCGACGCGCTCGGAATTGAAAGCCACCAGGAACGGGTCGCTCCCTCCTGCGCAATCGGCGGCGAACGACGTTTGACCGAGGGCGAGACGGCGCTTGCGCGCAGCGTTTTCGGTACTGCCATAGACTATGCGCGGGTGACCATCAGGCGCCGCAAGTTCTTTCCTTTCCAACCGCGACACACGACGATGGCGCCGCGCGGGCACCTGCACTTTCACCCGCGCGGCAAAGCCTACTGCGACGATTTCTCCGCCGCCGGACGGATTGCGCAGGGCCTCTTCATCCACGAGATGACGCATGTGTGGCAGACGCAAGCCCGCGGCGAATGGTACCTGCTGCTCCACCGCCACCCGTTCTGCCGCTACGATTACAGCCTGAAGCCCGGCTGGAGCCTGGAACGCTATGGCATCGAACAGCAGGCGCAGATCGTGAAGCACGCGTTCTGGCTCCGCAATGGCGTGCAGATCGCAGGGGTCGCCGATCCCGGGGCCTACGACTTGTTGGTGCGCTTCCCGGGGACAGGTTGACGCTACGGCTTGAGGCAACCGGTTGCGCTTGATACCACTTCGAGCGTTCCGGGCGGCCCAACCCGCGCCCGGCCGAATGGTCCCACAAATGGAGCTTTCCGATTATGGCATGTCGCGGGAACGCGGCTTCCTTTCGCATTATGAGATCGACGAGATCGCCCTCCCCTCGCTTTTCGCCGAGGTGAAGCAGGCCGCGGGCAATCTTTCCGGCCTGCTGTCCACCGGCCGGGTGCGTCACTGGCTCGATCAGCTCGCCGACCCGGGCCTCGAAGAGTGGGCACGCGAAGCGGCCGAGGAAGAAGTCCGCACCGCGATGGTGCACTACAGCTTCCTGGTCCAGGCCTATGTCTGGGGCGAGCTTGCCCCTCCGGCACGTCTGCCAGCAAATCTGGCCCGGCCGATGGTGGCGATCGCCGACCGGCTGGGCCAGGCTCCGCTGCTGCCATACTCCGCCTATGTGCTCGACAACTGGTCGCGGCTCGACAAGTCGGGGCCCATCACCCTCGACAACATCTACATGGTGCAGAACTTTCTCGGCGGCGACGACGAGAACTGGTTCGTGATGATCCACGTCGCGATCGAGGCAGAGGCCGGCGTACTGCTCGACAATGCGGCCCGACTGATCACGGTCGCGAAACAGGGTGACGAAGTCGAAGCCGAGCGCCTGCTCATCGAGATGCACGAGGCATGGGAACGGATCTACGCGCACTTTGCCCGCATGGGCGAACGCTGCGATCCCTACATCTACTTCAATCGGGTGCGGCCCTATATCCACGGCTGGGCGAACAATCCCGCTCTGGGCGAAGGACTGGTCTACGATGGCATCGATCGTTTCGAGGGCCGTCCGCAGGCTTATCGTGGACAGACCGGTTCGCAATCCAGCATCGTCCCTACGATGGACGCGCTGTTTCAGGTCGGCCACTCTGACGATCCGCTGAAGTCCTTCCTCGACGAGCTCCACCATTATCGCCCGGTGCCGCATCGCCGCTTCATCGAGGATGTCGGCGCGCAATCGACGCTGCGCGAGTTCGTGAGCCAGTCGGGTGTGCAATCGCTGAAAGACGCATTCAACGCCTGCCTCGAACAGACTGCGCGCTTCCGTACCCGCCACCTCGAGTACGCGGCGAGCTACATCAACAAACAGGCTGGCAAGATCCCGGGCAATGACCCCGATGTTGGCACCGGCGGCACGCCGTTCATGAAGTACCTCAAGAAGCACCGCGACGAGAACCGGGCGCAGTTGGTCTGATTTAGTATTCGGCAGGGATTTTCGCCTAGCGATATCGCATGAGCGCGATCGTCCCTGCCGTTGTATTCGAACTGCACATTGCCCGTAGCAAGTTCGTCGATGCCTACAATGCGGCCGACTCGGCAGTCCGCGCCCGCCTCCAGGCATTCTCCCTTCCTGAGAAGACGACGATGGGAGACAATCTCGCGTCACTCCTAAAGGTCGCTGCAGGTCCGCAATATGCGAAGAGCGCGAAAAAGCGGATCGATGCGCTCGTGCTGGAAATCCGCGATTTCCAGCCGCTTCGGTGCGATGTCGTCCATGGCAGGATGTCCGTCATGTCCATCGACGGCGTCGTTACGGCGATGTTCGCCAACGTCCAGAAAAGCTCGAAAATAGGGCGCTATGGCCTGATGCTCACACTTGATGAGATCCAGCGCAGCACCGACCGGATGAATGCCATCGCAGACGAGCTTAAGAAGATTAAGATATCCGTCAGCATCGAGCCGCCTGCAACGCAGGGATAGGCGACCCGGACCCACTACAGGCCTTCGCGCATTGGGAGGCCATGGCATCCGGCAGCAAGCTCGTTCTCTACGCCGCGCTCGCGGGTAATCTCGCGATCGCGGTAACCAAGTTCGCCGCAGCGGCGATCGCCGGCAGTTCCGCAATGCTGACCGAAGGCATCCACTCGCTGGTCGATACCTGCAACCAGGGTCTCTTGCTTTACGGACGCAACCGGTCGGAGATGCCGCCGGACGAAAAGCACCCGCTCGGACACGGACGAGAGCTCTATTTCTGGGCTTTCGTGGTGGCGTTGCTCATCTTCACCACCGGCGCAGGCGCTTCCGTTTACGAAGGCATTGTCCACATCCAGTCTCCCGAGCAGATCGAGAAACCGTGGATCAACTTCGTCGTGCTCGGCCTGGCGTTCGTCTTCGAAGGATCCTCGCTCTACATCGCTGTGCGCGAGTTCAGGCAGACGAAGGACCCCGCCGTGGGTTATTGGCGGGCCCTGCGCGACAGCAAGGACCCGGCAATCTTCGTCGTCCTGATGGAGGACAGCGCCGCGCTGGCGGGCCTGGTCGTCGCAGCCGTCTTCATCGGATTGGCAGTTTGGACCGGAAACCCGGTGTGGGACGGGATTGGGTCGATCGTGATCGGCATTCTGCTGATCGGGGTGGCAATCATGCTCGCGAGCGAATCCAAGAAGCTCTTAATTGGCGAGCGCGCGCGGCCTGAGGTGCAGCGCTACCTGGCCGAGGTCGCGAAAGGCACGATGGGCGTGTGCCTCGTCAACGAAGTGATCACGGTGCACATGTCGCCCGAGGATGTCATCGCGACGATCAGCCTCGATTTCCAGGATGACCTGCCGCTGAGCGAGGTCGAGAAGGCGGCCGACTCGATCGAGGCGAAAGTGAAGGCACGCTATCCCGAGGTGCGCCGCCTGTTCATCCGGCCCCAGTCGCGCGTCGCGGCAGTGGAGGAGCGCGCTGCGCTCCAGTTCCCTGCCGCGACCGCGGACTTCTAGACTAGCCTTAAGGCTTCTTCGCCACCGCCACCATCGAGGGGCGCAGGAGCCGATCCTTGATCATCCAGCCCGACTGCATCTCCTGCACCACTGTCCCGGGCTCTGCCGTGTCGCTCGGCACTTCCAGCATCGCCTGGTGCTGATTGGGATCGAGCGGAAGGCCCATCGAAGCGATACGGCTGATACCGTGCTGGGCAAAAACCTTTTCCACCTCGCGCTGGGTCGCCTCGATGCCCGTGACGAGCGCCTTCATGCGGGGATCATCGTGCAGGTCGGCGGGGATCGCCTCGATTGCGCGGACGAGGTTGTCATAGACCGACAGGATGTCACGGGCGAAAGCGGTGGCTGCATAAGCGCGCGCGTCGGCGACGTCCTTTTCCATCCGCCGGCGCACGTTCTGCGTTTCGGCCTTGGCGTAGAGGGTTTCCTGTTTCGCCGATTCGAGATCGTTCTTCAGCGCCGCTAGCGCTTCGGAGAAATCCCCGCTCTCGTTCACAGCGGCGTCCTGCGCCTCGTCGATCATGTCGGCCGGCACGCCGTCGAGTTCCTTCGCCACGGCCTCGTCAGCCGCCTGCTTTCCGTCTTCGATCATTGGTTTTTGTCGCTCATCCGATGCGTTTGCCCAGCGCCCCCAGTCTAGAGAGCGTCTGCGCGGTGAAATCCACCATGGGGACAACACGCGCGTAATTCAACCGCGTGGGACCGATGACCCCGACCACGCCGACCACCCTGCCCTCGCGATCGCGATACGGCGAGGCGATGACCGAGGAACCCGACAGCGCGAACAGGCGGTTCTCGCTGCCGATGAATATGCGGGTGGCCTGTGCCTCGCGGGCGGCATCGAGCAGTCCGGTAACTTCCTGCTTGCTCTCCAGCTCGTCCAGTAGTTGGCGAACGCGGTCGATATCTGCCAGCGCCGCCTCGTCGAGCAGGTTGGCTGCCCCGCGGACGATCAGCACGGGCCGGCGGGCCGCATCCTCGCTCCAGACTGCAAGCCCGCGCTCCACGAGATCGCGACTGGCCTGATCGAGCTGCGAGCGGCCTTGCGCAAGGTCCGCGCGCATCGCGGCGGCTGCCTCGGCAAGCGTTCGGCCTGCCAGACGGGCGGTGATGAAGTTCCCCGCCTGTTCGAGCGCGGCGGCACTTGCTGGCGCGTCAAGTTCGATCACCCGGTTCTCGACGCCCCCGTCCTCTCCCACCAGCACAGCGAGCGCGCGGGGGCCACCAAGAGGGACGAGGGTAAGCTGCGCAAGGCGCGGCTCGCGCGGAGGCACCATGACCATCCCCGCCGCACCTGAAATGTCGGACAGCAGCGCGCTGGTCGCCTCGAGCGCTGCCTCGATGGGGCCCGGGGCTGCGAGCCTCTTCTCGATCGCGCGGCGCTCCTGCGCGCTCGGCTCAGCCACCTGCATCATGCCATCCACGAACAGCCGCAGGCCGGTTTCGGTGGGCATCCTCCCCGCGCTGGTATGCGGGGCGGCGAGCAGGCCAAGCCCCTCCAGCTCCGCCAGCACCGAGCGAATCGACGCTGGCGAAAGGTTCAGCCCGCGCTCACTCGCGAGTGTCTTCGATCCGACGGGCTGGCCGCTGGCAAGGTAGCCCTCCACCACCAGACGAAAGATGTCACGCGCTCTCGAAGTCAATTCTGAAACGGGAGGACTGGACATCGTGGCTGCAATCTAGGGCATGAGCCCGTTCCCACAAGCCTTGCAGGCACGGGCGCGGAGGGACTAACGCGCTCGCCTACCCAGCAAAGGAATCAGAATGCGACCTTCAGGCCGCGCGCCGGACGAAATGCGCGCCATCACCATCGACACCGGGTTCACGATGCATGCCGAAGGTTCGTGCCTCGTCAGCTTTGGCGATACCAAGGTGATCTGCACCGCCAGCGTCGAGGAACGGGTGCCGCCCTTTCTGCGTGGCAAGGGCCAGGGTTGGGTCACGGCCGAATATTCGATGCTTCCGCGCGCCACGCACACCCGCGGCCAGCGTGAAGCGGCCAAGGGCAAGCAGAGCGGGCGCACGCAGGAAATCCAGCGCCTGATCGGCCGCTCGCTTCGTTCCGTAGTCAACCTGAACAAGCTCGGCGAACGGCAGATCGTGCTCGATTGCGATGTGATCCAGGCCGATGGCGGCACGCGCACGGCATCGATCAGCGGCGCCTGGGTCGCGCTGCGGCTGGCGGTCGATACCCTCATGAAGAAGGGCGCGCTCACCGAAGACCCGATCGACGCGAAGATCGCGGCGATCAGTTGCGGCATTCACCAGGGCACCCCGGTGCTCGACCTGGATTACGTGGAAGACAGCTCCGCCGATGCCGATGCAAATTTTGTGCTGATCGAAGGTGGCCGCATTGCCGAGGTGCAGGCGACCGCCGAAGGCGCGACATACGACGAGGAAGGTCTTCTGCGCCTCCTCCGGCTCGCACAGATCGGCTGCGCCCGGATCTTCAAGGCGCAGGAAGAAGCGACTCGCAGATGATCCGCCGCATCGGCTCGGGCACGCTGGTGATCGCGACGCACAATGCCGGCAAGCTGAAGGAAATCGGCGCGCTTCTCGCTCCCTACGGCGTGAAGTGCATTTCCGCCGGCTCGCTGGGCCTCCCCGAGCCGGCGGAAACCGGGACGACTTTTGCCCAGAACGCGATGATAAAGGCGCGCGCGGCGGCCGAGGCATCGGGCCTCACCGCCCTGGCGGATGATAGCGGCCTGTCGGTCACGGCGCTCGACGGACGGCCCGGCGTGTATACCGCCGACTGGGCGGAGCGTCAGTGGTTCGAGGGCGATCCGGGGCGCGACTGGTACATGGCGATGGGCAAGGTCGAAGGAATGCTGCAGGCCCAGGGATCCGACGCGCCGCGCGATGCGTGGTTCACTTGCGTCCTCGCCATCGCCTGGCCGGATGGCGAGAGCGCCTTGTACGAAGGACGCGTGGATGGCACGCTCACTTGGCCGCCGCGCGGCACACTGGGGTTCGGCTACGACCCGGTATTCGTCCCGGAGGGGCGCGATGTGACTTTCGCCGAGCTCGACCCAGAAGAGAAACACCGCATCAGCCACCGCGCGGATGCCTTCGCCAGGCTCGTCGCCGAACAGTTCGGCTAGGGATCCCTGCCGACAGGGGGTATGGCGGACGCCCGCGAGCCGCTAAGGAACACCGATGGCGCGCGCACTCTACATCCACTGGCCCTTCTGCGCGCGCAAATGTCCTTATTGCGACTTCAACAGTCACGTGCGCGCCAGCGTCGATCACGCTGCCTGGCAGGAAGCGCTAATCGCCGACATGCGGCACGAAGCCAGGCTGGCAGGCGGAGAGCCTTTAGCCTCGATCTTCTTCGGCGGTGGAACCCCGAGCCTGATGCCACCCGCCCTGGTGGCGGTGCTGCTGGCCGAGGCGGAACGGCTATGGGGCTTCGCGCCCGGCATCGAGATCACGCTCGAGGCCAACCCGTCCTCGGTCGAGGCGGAGCGCTTCGCGGGCCTCGCCGCGGCCGGGGTCAACCGCGTCTCGCTTGGGCTGCAGTCGCTTGACGACGAGGCGCTCAAGTTTCTTGGCCGGCTCCACGATGTCGCCGAGGGACTGGAGGCTTTCAGGACCGCTACTCGCGTATTCGAGAGGGTCAACGCGGACCTGATATATGCTCGTCCCGGACAGACCATGGCGGGCTGGCGAGAGGAACTGTCGCGGGCGATAGACCTGGGGGCCGGACACCTGTCGCTGTACCAGCTCACCATCGAGGCGGGCACACGCTTTGCAACCGACGTGCGAACCGGCGCTTTCACCCCGCTCGACGATGATCCGGCAGCGGACCTTTTCGCGCTCACTCGCGAACTGACCGCTGACGCGGGGCTTCCCGCCTACGAGATATCCAACCATGCCCGCCCGGGCGATGAGAGCCGCCACAACCTGACCTACTGGCGCTATCAGGATTACGCCGGGATCGGACCAGGCGCTCACGGCCGGCGCGGCGGCAGGGCCACCGTCCGTCACCGCAAACCCGAGAACTGGCTCGCCGCGGTGGCAGGGCACGGGAATGGAATCGCCGAGGAGCGAGCACTCGCCGTGAGCGAACAGGCTGCCGAGGCATTGCTGATGGGTCTGCGGCTCGCCGAAGGCGTCGATCTTGCGGCGTTATCGGAACGCTTCCATATCCCTGCCAACCAGTTGATCGACCGCGAAAGGCTGCGCTTCCACCAATCGCTTGGGCTCGTGCGGTTCGAGGGCGCTCGCATCACCGTCACACACTCGGGGATGCCGCTGCTCGATGCACTTCTGGGTGAGCTCGTACCCGGGGAGCTCGTTGCCGCGTGACCAGCGCCGATCTGCTGGAGGCGTGGGGCAATCACTTGCGCGATGGCCGAAGGCGTTCTCATCATACGGTCCGGGCCTATCTGGCGGCAGCCGATCGGCTGCTATCCGCCGTCCGGATCGAGGGTTGGGAGCAAGCCGCCGACATCGACGGACAGACGATACGCCGGCAACTGGCGCTGCGGAGGTCCCAAGGACTTTCCAACGCGTCGGCGGCGCGAGAGCTGTCCGCGCTCAAAGGGTTTGTCGCATTCGCTCGCAGTCAGACGGGGCGCGATGCCGTAGCTCCCCGTCTCCGCGGTCCGCGTATCAAGAAAGGGCTCCCCCGCCCCGTCACGCCCGACGAAGCGGTCAACCTCGCTGAAATGGTCGGTGGCAGCGCCAGCGACGACTGGATCGGCGCGCGCGACCGGGCCGTGCTGATCCTGATGTACGGCGCGGGCCTGCGGATTGCCGAAGCCCTGTCGCTGACAGGTGCCGACCTGCCGCTTGGCGAAACGCTGCGAGTGACCGGCAAGGGCGGCAAGCAACGCGTCGTCCCGCTGATCCCGATCGTGCGCGCCTCGGTCGAGGATTATCTCTCGCGCTGCCCATGGCCGGTAACGAAGACGGTGCCAGTCTTTCGCGGCGCCAAGGGGGGGCCGCTAGGCCAGGGCATGGTTCAGAAGGCGATGGCGCGGGCGCGCATCGCGCTTGGCTTGCCAGCCACAGCCACGCCGCATGCTCTTCGGCACAGCTTTGCAACGCACCTTCTGGGCGCGGGGGCCGACCTCCGATCGCTTCAGGAACTTCTCGGTCATGCCAGCCTCGGCTCGACCCAGATTTATACGAGAGTCGATGCGGCTACTTTGCTCGATACCTATCGCAGCGCGCATCCCCGGGGCCGCTAGTCGGCTTGGCGGGGCTTCCACGTGACCACGCGATAGATGTATCCCGCTATCGCCAGGGCGATCAGGCCTGCGATGGCCCAGCCCATGATCGTCTCATACTCTGCGAGATAACGCGCCAGCACGGTGCCGCCGTAAATCAGCAGCGCATTCCAGATCGCGGATCCGGCAGTGGTGAAGAGCAGGAAACGCCAAAGCTTCATGTGCGCAAGACCCGCGGGCAGCGAGATCAGGGTTCGCATGAACGGGCTGAAACGGAGGAAGAAGACCACCCACTGGCCATGGCTCTGGAAGAAGCGTGAGGCGGCCTCCATGTGTTCGAAGTCGATCGTCAGCCAGCGGCCCCAGCGGTCGATGAAAGGTCGAGTGCGCTCATAACCCCAGCGGTCGCCCACCCAGTACCAGGCATAATTGCCCGTCACGGTGCCGAGTGTGCCCCAGATCATCAGCGGCCAGAACGCCATTTCGCCGCGTGCGACCAGCACCCCGCCGATGCCCATGATCACTTCGGACGGGATCGGGGGGAAGATGTTTTCAAGCGCCATCAGCACGAAGATGCCGAAGTACCCTCCGCGCGCGATCGCTTCGATGATGAGGCTGTGCATGGGCGCTTAAACGGCTTGTGTCGCGGTTGGTTCAGCTCGCGTGCCGCGTCTCTATCGCATCCCAGATGCGGCCCGCCGTGTCGGTGCCGTTGAAGCGGTCGATTGCCACGATGCCCGTCGGGCTGGTCACGTTGATCTCCGTCAGCCACTGGCCGCCGATCACGTCGATGCCGACGAAAATCAGGCCGAGTTCTTTCAGGCGAGGGCCCATCGCCGCGCAGATTTCCTCCTCGCGGTCAGTAAGCCCGGTCGCTTCCGCGCTACCGCCGACAGCGAGATTGGAGCGGAACTCGCCCTCACCCGGCTTGCGGTTGATCGCCCCCGCCACTTCGCCGTCCACCAGCACGATGCGCTTGTCCCCGGTGGCGACTTCCGGGAGGAAAGGCTGGACCATGTGCGGTTCCGGCCAGGTCTGGTTGAACACCTCGAACAGAGCCGACAGGTTGTCGCCTTCGGCGGGCACGCGGAAGATCGCCTTGCCGCCGTTTCCATGGATCGGCTTGATTACGACTGCGCCGTGTTGCTTCTGGAACGCGCGCACCTCGTCGACCGAGCGGGTGACCAGGGTGGGCGGCATGAACTCGCGGTAATCGAGCACCATGACCTTTTCAGGCGCATTGCGGACGCTGCGCGGATTGTTGACCACCAGTGTCTCGCGCTCGATCCGTTCGAGCAGGTGAGTGGCGGTGATATACCCCATGTCGAACGGGGGGTCCTGGCGCATCAGCACCACGTCGATATCGAGTCCAAGGTCGATGCGCCGCGCTTCGCCGGCCTCGAAATGATCGCCTGCCACCGGCTGTACCCGAACCGGACGAGCGCGGGCGATCAGGCGATCGTCGGCATCGAGCGTGAGGCTGCCGACGTCGTAGTGGAACACCCGGTGCCCACGCACCTGCGCGCTCATCATGAGCGCGAAGCTCGAATCGCCGGCGATGTTGATCGATTCAAGCGGATCCATCTGGACCGCGACGCGCAAGCTCATCCGTTTTCCTTCAAGGCTGCCAGGCGTTGACGATGTGATGCGGGAGCCGTCCCGGCGCAAGGAGGATGACGTCGATGCGCATGTCCTCCCCCTCGTCCGCATACTCGTGAGCAACCGCCTCCACCGCCGCGGCCACGCGGCGCAGTCGGTATTCGTCGATTGCGAGAGCCAGGTCTTCGGCGTTTCTGCGCCACTTCACCTCGATGAAGGCGATCGTTCCAGCCCGCCGTGCGATCAGGTCTATCTCGCCGAGCCTGGTCTTGCGGCGGCGGGCCAGGATTGACCAGCCCTTGGCGCGCAGGAACAGCTCGGCGGCAAGCTCGCCCTTTCGGCCCTCGCGCTCTGCCCGCTGCCGCTTCACTCGGCGCGCAGTTCAAGCGCGCGGGCATATAGCTTCTTGCGATCGAGTCCGGTCGCCCTCGCCACCTGGCCAGCTGCCTGGGACGGTTTCAATGTCTCCAGCGCCTCGACCAGCAGTGCTTCGGCATCCGCCGCGTCGCTCGGCCGCTCAAGCGGCGGACCGATCAACAGGACGATCTCGCCCTTCGGCGGATGAGCGGCATAATGCTCGATCAGTTCTTCGGGAGTGCCCGCGCGGCATTCCTCGTGCAATTTGGTAAGCTCACGGGCCACCGAGACCTCCCGGCCAGGCAGCGAGCTCGAGATAGCAGCGAGCGACCTGGCGAGCCGGGGCGCGGTCTCGTAAAAGATCAACGTCGCGGGCACGCCCGCCAATTCAGTCAGCGCATCCGCACGGGCCTTGTCCTTGGTCGGCAGGAAGCCGGCAAACAGGAAACGGTCGTTCGGCAGGCCCGATACCGTCAGGCCCGCGATGGCGGCGCATGGGCCCGGGATCGTGACCACCGCGATGCCGGCAGCGCGCGCATCCCTGACCAAGCGGTACCCCGGGTCGGACACCAACGGCGTGCCGGCGTCGCTCACCAAAGCCACGGCGCGCGTGTGAAGCGCTTCAAGGAGACGGGCGCGGTCGCCCTCCCCCGCGTGATCGTCATAGCGCCACAGCGGCTTGGAGGCGCCGATATGTCTCATCAGCTTGCCCGTGACGCGCGTATCCTCGCACGCAACCGCGTCGCAGTTGCGCAGGACCTCGGCCGCCCGAAGGGTGATGTCGCCGAGATTGCCAATCGGCGTCGCCACGATGTAGAGGCCGGGAGGCAACGATTTTACCAGGGACGCGGATGTTTGGTGGGACACGGCGGGCCTCATGAACCAGTGATGCGGGGAGCGGCAAGCATGAACGTGGGTACCTTCGACCGGCGCAAGCTCATGGTGGTAGGCGGGGCGATGCTGCTTGCCGGATGCAAACTCATCCCCGGTATGGGTCCGGGCACGAGCGGACCTGCACCGGTTCCCACGCCTGCTCCGGCTCCAGCGCCGACCGGTCTTCCCACCGACAGCGCCCGCCACCGCGTCGCGCTGCTCGTGCCCATGTCGGGACCCAACGGCGCGGTCGGCCAATCGATCGCCAACGCCACGACAATGGCCCTATTGGATACCAACGCCGACAACCTGCGGATTACCACCTACGATACCGCCGGCGGCGCGCGCAGCGCGGCGCAGCGTGCGGTCACTGAAGGCAACCAGGTCATTCTCGGGCCCCTGTTGTCACAGGATGTTTCCCAGGTGCTTGCCGAAGCGCGCCCCGCCAAGGTTCCCCTGATCACTTTCTCCAACGACACATCAGTGGCAGGCCCGGACGTCTTCGTGATGGGCCAGGCGCCCGAGCAATCGATCCAGCGCACGGTCGATTATGCCCGGGCGCGCGGATCCTCGCGTTTCGCCGCTATCGTTCCCGAAGGCGAGTATGGTCAGAGAGCAGCGGCAGCCTTCCGCGCCTCGGTCGTCACAAACGGCGGTGCCGTCGCGGGGATCGAGACCTATGCGCGCGGCAACACCTCCATCGTGAGCGCGGCGACCCGGCTTGCCCAGCACGGCGGCTACGATACCGTACTGATAGCGGACGGTTCGCGACTGGCAGCACAGGCCGCCGGAGTGCTGCGTCCCCGCGGGGCCGGTTCGGTCCAACTGCTCGGCACCGAATTGTGGAGCGGCGAGAGCGACGTGACCCGAACCGCGGCACTCAGGGGCGCATGGTTCTCGGCCGTTTCGGACGCGCGGTTCAAGCGCTTTTCGGATAGCTACAAGACGCGGTTCGGCGCGCAGCCGTACCGCCTGTCGACGCTCGGCTACGATGCTGTCCTGCTGACGCTGCGGATCGCGCGGGACTGGAAACCGGGCAAGAGCTTCCCCGTTTCCCGCCTGCGCGACGAAGGCGGATTTCTCGGGCTGGACGGAGCGTTCCGCTTCGGCCGCAACGGCATCGTCGAGCGGGCGATGGAAGTGCGCGAGGTGCGCAACGGCCAGGTCGTGATCGTCGAGCCGGCACCCGCGCAGTTCGTGAAGTAACCAGCGGCTGACGATAACTCGCGCGCCTGCTTGAAGCGCGGCGAGCCCGCCGCCTATAGCCGCCCTTGCCCATGTCAGATGATCTCTTCGCCAACACCCCTGCTTCGAGCGGCGACTACGACGCGTCCTCGATCGAAGTTCTCGAGGGGCTGGAGCCGGTTCGCCGCCGACCCGGCATGTATATCGGCGGAACGGACGACCGCGCGCTGCATCACCTTGCCGCAGAAGTGCTCGACAATGCGATGGACGAAGCCGTCGCCGGACACGCGACGCGGATCGAGGTGAGCCTCGAAGAAGGGAACCGCCTGGCCATCGCGGACAATGGCCGAGGCATGCCCGTGGCCGAACACCCCAAGTTTCCCGGCAAGTCCACGCTCGAGGTCATACTTTCGATGCTGCACTCGGGCGGCAAGTTTTCGGGCAAGGCATACGCGACTTCCGGCGGGCTTCACGGCGTCGGCGTGAGCGTCGTGAACGCGCTCTCCAGTCACACCCGGGTGGAAGTCGCGCGCGACCGCCAGCTCTATGCTCAGGAATTTGCGCGCGGGGCGACCCTGGGTCCGCTGCAAAAGCTTGGGTCGACACCGAACCGCCGCGGCACTACCGTCAGCTTCACCCCCGACGCCGAAATCTTCGGTGCTCGCGAGTTCAGTCCGAAGCGGCTGTTCAAGCTCGCACGATCGAAGGCATATCTTTACGCTGGGGTGGAGATTCGCTGGAAATGCGCGCCTTCGCTTTCGACCGAGGAAGTGCCCGCGGAAGCGGTCTTCAAATTCCCTGGGGGCCTCTCGGATCACCTCGCGGAGCAGATCGGCGGGCGCGAGTGCGTCACCGCCCAGCCCTTTGCGGGCACCCAGGATTTTCCCGATGAGCAAGGCCGCGTGGAGTGGGCCATCGCGTGGCCGCTGTGGTCCGACGGATCGTATTCCTGGTACTGCAACACCGTGCCGACGCCCGATGGCGGAACGCACGAGCAGGGTCTTCGCGCCGCTCTGACGAAGGGCTTGCGCGCCTTTGCCGATTTGATCGGGCAGAAGAAGGCCAAGGATCTCTCTGCCGACGATGTGATCACCGGCTCGGAGATCATGCTGAGCGTATTCATCCGCGACCCTCAGTTCCAGAGCCAGACGAAGGACCGGCTTACGTCGCCCGAGGCTGCACGGCTGGTCGAGAACGCGGTGCGAGATCACTTCGACCATTTCCTGACCGACAACATGGAGCGCGGGCGTGCGCTCCTGGGCTCGGTCATGGAAAGGATGGACGAGCGGCTGAAGCGCAAGGCCGAGCGCGAGAT
The DNA here is from genome assembly GCF_014644315.1 of Tsuneonella deserti. Lineage (NCBI taxonomy): Bacteria > Pseudomonadati > Pseudomonadota > Alphaproteobacteria > Sphingomonadales > Erythrobacteraceae > Tsuneonella > Tsuneonella deserti. The sequence goes on from NZ_BMKL01000001.1 coordinate 1,319,571, forward strand.
CAAGCGCAAGACAGCCACCAACTCGAGGAAGGTCCGCCTCCCGGGCAAGCTGACCGACTGTACCGGCGAGGGCGACGGCGAGACAGAGCTGTTCATCGTGGAAGGCGACAGCGCAGGGGGCAGCGCCAAGCAGGCTCGCGACCGCAAGACGCAGGCGATCCTGCCGATCCGCGGCAAGATCCTGAACGTTGCGTCTGCCAGCGCCGACAAGATCCGCGCCAACAGCGAAATCGCCGACCTGACGCTCGCGATGGGGTGCGGGACGCGCAAGGAATGCAATCCCGATGCGCTGCGCTACGACCGCATCGTGATCATGACCGATGCCGATGTCGATGGAGCGCACATCGCGACGCTGCTGATGACTTTCTTCTTCCAGGAGATGCCGGAAGTGGTGCGTCGCGGGCACCTGTTCCTGGCTCAGCCCCCGCTGTACCGCCTCACTGCGGGCAAGGAGAGCGCATACGCCCGCGACGATGCGCATCGCGCCGAGCTCGAGGCTACGCTTTTCAAGGGCAAGAAGGTCGAAGTTTCCCGCTTCAAAGGCCTGGGAGAAATGAACCCCCAGCAGCTGCGCGAGACGACCATGAACCCGGCGACCCGCAGCCTCATCCGCATCACCCTTCCGCCCGAGCACGAGCAGCGCCACGCGATCAAGGAGCTGGTCGATCAGCTGATGGGCCGCAACCCCGAGCACCGCTTCAATTTCATCCAGAACAATGCCGCCGAGTTCGATCGCGACCTGATCGATGCCTGAGCGCAAACTCGCTGTCGGCGCCAACCTCCACAACCTGGTGCACAACCGGCCGATCGTGGTGCTGCTGTCGCTCAGCGCCGGCCTGCTCATCATCGCTATTTCGGCAGTCTTTCTGGCGACGAGCGCATTGTCGCGCAGCAATCGGCGGGTCGAGCAATCGCTCCAGACCGAGACGGTGGTAAATCACGTGACGGCGCTCAACGAGCGGATCGAAACGGCGCGCCGGGGTTACCTCCTCGCTCCCAACTCCGCTTTCGTGCAGATCGTCGAAAAAGCGCAGAAAGACTTTGCCAACCAGCTCAACGAGGCTGAGCGATTGTTGTCCGACGACTCTGCCCAGATGGCGAGAATCCAGACTATCAGGGCCCTGGAATCGCGGCGGGCGGGCATCATGAGCGACACCATTCTCACCCCGCGCACGATCTCCAGTCAGGCGGAAGCGATCGCCCAAGGCAAGGAGCCGGGGACGATGGTCGCACGCCGCATCCGGGCGATAGGGGACCAGATCCTCGAGGCGGAGCAAGACCGCCTGTTCGCTCGCAACCGCGCCCAGATTACTTCGCAGCGCAATTTCTACCTCCTCGGCGGACTCGCGACGTTGCTGCTGTTCGTCACGCTGGCGGCGGTCGTCCTTCTCCTGCTGCGCTACAATCGGCAACTGGCGGGCGCGCAGCAGCGATTGCGGGAGGTGAACGAGGGCCTGGAACAGGCGGTGTCGGACCGCACGGCCGACCTCACCAGAGCCAACGCCGAAATCCAGCGTTTCGCCTACATCGTCAGCCACGATTTGAGGTCTCCCCTCGTCAATGTCCTCGGGTTCACCTCCGAGCTGGACCTCGCCCGCCGGACGATCCGCGACTTCCTCGAGCGGACATTCGAGGGTCATCCCGAATTGCGGGACCAGGAGGCATGGCTTGCGGTGGATGAGGATTTGCCCGAAGCGCTCGACTTCATCCGCAAGTCGACGGAAAAGATGGATCGGCTCATCAATTCGATCCTCGAACTGTCGCGGCAGGGCCGCCGGCCGCTCGTCATCGAGCGTCTCGACATGAACGTGCTGGTGGACGGGGTAGTCGCCTCCCTTCACCAGCGCGCACAGGACGCAGGGGCCGAGGTTGTGGTCGAGGCAATCCCGGACGTCGAAAGCGACCGGGTGGCAGTCGAGCAGATTATCTCCAACCTTGCCGAGAACGCGATCAAGTATCTCGCGCCAGGCCGGCCGGGCGAGGTCACGGTTTCCGGCAAGAAAGTGGGGAAGACCGTTCAGATCGCCGTGCGCGACAACGGCCGCGGCATCGATCGGGCCGACCACGAGCGGGTGTTCGACCTTTTCCGTCGGGCCGGGACCCAGGACAAGCCTGGCGAAGGCATCGGTTTGGCCAATGTGCGGGCGCTCGCCTATAGGCTGGGGGGCACGATCACGCTTGAATCCGCGCTTGACGAAGGCGCCGTGTTCACGCTTTCCCTGCCGGAACGATTTGTGGAAACCACTCAATGAATGCGCATCAGGCAGTCGGCATCGTGATGATCGAGGACGACGAAGGCCACGCCCGGCTGATCGAAAAGAATATCCGACGCGCCGGCATATCGAACGACATCCGTCACTTCGTTGATGGCACCAGCGCGCTCGAATATCTGCACAACGATCCGGCCGGCCCGTCCAGCGGCGCGCCAGTGATGGTTCTTCTGGATCTCAACCTGCCGGACATGAGCGGCACCGCCATCCTCGAGAAGATCAAGAACGACCCCAGGCTGCGGCGCACTCCCGTGGTCGTCCTGACTACGACCGATGACAAGGTGGAGATCCAGCGCTGCTATGACCTCGGCTGTAACGTCTACATCACCAAGCCGGTCAACTATGAAAGCTTTGCTGACGCGATCCGCCAGCTGGGCCTCTTCCTGGCGGTGATCCAGGTCCCCGAGGTTGAGTAGCAATAGCCGGCCCGCGGATCCTCTACGTTGACGACGACGACGGCCTGCGCCGTCTGACGCAGCGCGCCCTTATCAGGCGTGGTTTCGTGGTCGAAGTGGCGGAAAATGCCGAGACGGGGATGGCACGCCTTCGTGAGGAGGAGTTCGACCTTGTCGCGATAGATCACTCCATGCCGGGCCGAAGCGGGCTCGAGATGCTGTCAGACATCGTGGCGCTGGAAGAGCACCCGCCGGTGGTGTTCGTCACTGGCAACGATGACACCGCTGTTGCGGTGAAGGCGCTCCACGCCGGCGCGCTGGACTTCGTGGTGAAGACCGTTGGCGACAGCTTCTTCGACATGCTCGACGGGCGGTTCCGCCAGGCATTGTCCCGCGACAGGCTCGAGCAGGAAAAGCGACTGGCGGAAAGCAACCTTCGCGAGGCAAACGAGCGGCTCGAAATGATGGTCCGCGAGGTCCACCACCGCGTCTCGAACAGCTTGCAGATGGTGCTCAGTTTCGTTTCGATGCAGGGCAAGCAGTCGAAGGAGCCCGCCGTCCGCTCCGCCCTTGAGGACATCCAGAACCGGATCAAGGCGATCAGCAAAGTTCACCAGCGGCTTTACACTCGCGGCGATCTCAACACGATCGATCTCGACGCTTACCTGGCCACGCTCGTGGAAGACCTGCGGCAGAGCCTGCCCGCACCGATCGAGATATCGCTGACGGCCGATCCGGTGACCGTGACACCCGATACCGCCGTATCGATCGGCGTGATCGTCAACGAACTCGTGAGCAATGCGGCCAAATACGCTTTCGAGCCAGGTCAGCGAGGCCGGGTTTCGATCACGTTGAAGGCCGTAGCGGATGGGGAGTTTACCCTCTCCGTGGAGGACGATGGCCAAGGCATTCGCAAGGGAAGCGAGCCGGCTGGCACTGGCTTCGGCACCCGCATCGTGGATGCCATCGCGCGAAGCCTCCGCACAAAGGTGGTGATGCTGGACGGAAGCCGCGGCACTGCGATGCAGATCACCGTGAAGAAGGCCTCCGAACGGGACTGAGGCCTGGCCCGGCAAGGTGCCCGATCCCTTTCCCCACGAACCCTACTGGTGGAGCAACCCGCGCTTGCAGTTGCGCGGTTTGCCGCTTACCGCTTACGTAAAGCGGGAAAGGAAAACCGGGTATGGTCGAGCGTTTCGAGGGAACCAGCAGCTACATTGCGACCGAGGACCTGAAGGTCGCCGTCAACGCCGCGGTGACCTTGCGCCGCCCGCTGCTCGTCAAGGGCGAGCCAGGCACCGGAAAGACGGTTCTTGCCTACGAGATCGCCAAGGCGATCGACGCCCCGCTCATCGAATGGAACGTCAAGTCGACAACCAAGGCTCACCAGGGGCTGTACGAATACGACGCCGTGGCCCGCCTGCGCGATGGCCAACTGGGTGACGAGCGCGTTCACGACATCAGAAACTACATCAAGCGCGGCAAGCTGTGGGACGCCTTCACCTCGCCCCAGCTCCCGGTATTGCTGATCGATGAGATCGACAAGGCCGACATCGAGTTTCCGAACGACCTGCTGCAGGAACTCGATCGCATGCGCTTCGACGTTTATGAAACGCAGGAGACTATCGCGGCCAAGGAACGGCCCATCGTGGTCATCACCTCGAACAATGAAAAGGAACTGCCGGACGCGTTCCTGCGCCGCTGCTTCTTCCACTACATCAAGTTCCCCGACCGTGACACCATGCGCGAGATCATCGAGGTCCATTACCCCGGCATCCAGAAGATCCTCGTCTCGAAGGCGATGGACGTGTTCTACGAAATCCGCGACGTGCCCGGTCTCAAGAAAAAACCTTCGACCAGCGAGCTGCTCGATTGGCTCAAGCTGCTGCTGAACGAGGACATGCCGCTCGAAGTGTTGCAGGACCGCGACCCAACGAAGGCGATTCCGCCGCTGCATGGCGCGCTGCTCAAGAACGAGCAGGACGTTATGCTGTTCGAGCGGCTTGCCTTCATGGCGCGGCGCCAGGGCGCCTGAGGCGAGTGCTTCGCGCTGGCTGGGGGAGCTGGCGCGCCTGTCTTTGCTGGGGCGTGGCGACGCTGATCGTATCGCAATGCCTTTCACTGATCCTGCCCCAGGGGCTGGCGCATCCGATACCGGGTGCGCCGATCTCCAGTCCGGTGCTGGCCTTCGAGTTCGCTCGCACCCCTGCGGACCTTGAAGGCATCTTTGGTGGACCCGGCGATCCCTCGCGAGGGCTGCGCATCACCTCGATGGATCGCGGCAACCTCTTCGATTACGTATTCATGATCGCATACGGCTCGTTCGTACTGGCGTTCTTCGCTTCCACGGCCCGCTCCACCGGCACAACGGGTTGGTGGCTCGCCGGCGCTCTTGGCCCACTCGCAGCTCTTGCCGACGCGGTGGAAAACGCGCTGCTCCTGTCCATGACCCGGAAACTCGCGTCCCCTGAAAGCGAGCTGGGTTTTCTGCCGTATCCCGTGTGGACCAAGTTCGGTTTGCTGGCACTTGCGAGCGGTTTTGCCGCGGCGGCATTGATGCGCCAGCGTGCCTGGTTGCTCGGACTCTTCTGCGTTTCGCCGCTCCTCGCAGTTCCTGTCGGTCTCACCGCGCCATTCCACTGGGGCGAGGCGGCGGTAGGGACGATCGCGGTCGCGTGGATCGCGATGCTGCTCTGGTCAGCTTGGCAGGTCTGGTCTTCCCGCGCCGCGAGCGCCGCGACTTAGGTATTCACCGCGCCTGAAATGCGTTGCGGTTCGTCATCCAAGCTGGGTAGATCACCTGCAAGCTAAATAGATGCAGCGGGCGCAGGCGAGGTGACGGTATGGGCGAGGGGCGGAAAGACGGCCGGCACCCGGTGGAAGTATGGGGCCACTATCGCACCCCCGCGGGAATCAAGCGCGACGTTCCGATCAAGGATTTGTCGGAAACGGGATGCCGCTTCTTCGACAAGTTCTCCAGCCTTCTGCCAGGCTCGGAAATCACCCTTCGCATCGAAACGCTTGGTCCCTTCCCCGCCACGGTTCGCTGGCAGGAAGGGGGATATGTCGGCGCCGAATTCCAGAACCGCCTTTACGGCCCCACCTTCGACCATATTCGCCTGCGGTTGACGCGCTAGGCGCCCGCTCTTTTAAAGGACGTAGGCAAGCTCGAAGTCGCCCCAGCGCCGGCCGTCGATGACGAGAGGCACGTACACGTTGCGCACGATCTCGTAAGTCATGCCGTCGCCTTCCTGGCGATAGACCGCCATCATGTAGGGCGCGGTGCTGCTCTTTGCCTTCCGATCGATCGCGTCGAGCAGGATGCGGCCGTTCCGGCAGTACTTGGTGTCGTGCGCCAGGTCGCCGGTGGGCGCGCGCGACCGGTCGGTGATGTGCGTCGGCAGGAACCCGTTCATGTCGGCCTGGCTGCACATCTTGACCGCCCCGCCTTCAGCCACGACGCGATCGTTTACCGGGCGCCAGTTGGCGTCGGCCCAATCGCTGAGTGCTGTCCGGAACCGCTTCGGATTGCTGCCGGGAACCTCGCGGTAGGAATGATCGAACAGTGCATCCACTGTTAGCCGGCGTTCCGAGAGGGCGGCTTCGGCACGCTCGACAATCTCGCGGGCGAAGCCCTGGGCCTTGTCGACCATCGCGCTGTCCGCGGGCGAAAGGCCGGCCTTGACGATCTCGTCGAACATGGCGCTGGCGGTCAGCTCGAGGTTTTCGATCCGCGTATGAGCCGCGGAAAGCTTGGTTTCGTTGTCCACTGCCGCGCGGTCGAACGAATCTAGCACCGTCTGGACCGCATGAACATGATTGCTGATGGTGGCGGTCGCGCGGGTGATCTGGTCGTTCTGGCCATCGACCTCGACGATCAATTCGTTCACCGACCGCATCGTGTGATGGATCTGGCCCACCGAGGCCTTGGCGGCCCCGCTCTCGCGCGCGCCGCGCTCGATCTTCGCGATCACTTCATCGGCTTCCTGGCCCAGAGTATCGATAGTCCGGCCAATCTCCTCGGTCGCCCGCCGGGTGTCGTTGGCAAGGCTTTTCACCTCGCTGGCCACGACGGCGAAAGTGCGGCCCGAATCCCCGGCCCGCATCGCTTCGATGGTCGCGTTGAGGGCCAGGATGTTGGTGGTCTCGGCGATCTGCTCGATCTCCTGGGCGCTGCGGCGGACCTGCGCCATCGCCGCGGCGAAACCGGTGACGTGCTGGGTAAGGGTCTCGACCAGTTCGAGCAGACCGGTAATCTGGTCGAGCGACGACTGGATGAGCGAGGAGCCTTCGGAAAGCCGCTCGATCGCGCGTTCGGAAAGCAATCGTGCTTCGTCGCTCGCTTGAGCAACCTTCATCTGGTCCGTTTCGAGGCCCGCCACCGTTTCCTGCAGGGCGGAGTGTTCGTCTCGCAGTTTCTCTGACGAGACCATGACTGCATGAATGATGCCGGCAACATCGGTACAACCGACCGTCACCTCGCCACAGCTGGCGGAAATGCGCTCGATTCCGTGTCCTGCGGCAACGTTGATTTGCTGGTGTTCCATTCGGCCTGCGTGCGCCCCTTCGCGTGGTGTTGCGCATGGCTTAGGGCCCCATGGTTAGCGAAGCTTTAAGCGGTCACACGGAAGGGTCCGGCTTTACGCTGGCGTAAACCGACCGCGCGCGATATGCTTTCTCTCATGTTCTTCAACTTCGTCGACGAGCTACGCGCCGCCGGGATCCCGGCCAGCTTCAAGGAGCACCTTACGCTGCTCGAGGCGCTGGAAAAGGATGTCATCGAGCAGACGCCGGAGGCCTTTTACTACCTCTCGCGCGCCACTTTCGTGAAGGACGAGGGACTGATCGACCGGTTCGACCAGGTTTTCCAGAAGGTGTTCAAGGGAATCCTGACTGATTACGGCCAGCAGAAAGTCGATATCCCGGAAGAGTGGCTGAAGGCCGTCGCCGAAAAGTTTCTCACCCCGGAAGAGATGGAGGCGATCAAGTCGCTCGGCTCGTGGGACGAGATCATGGAGACGCTCAAACAGCGGATCGAGGAGCAACAGAAGCGCCACCAGGGGGGCAACAAGTGGGTCGGAACGGGCGGGACGAGCCCGTTCGGCAACGGCGGCTACAATCCCGAAGGTGTTCGTATCGGCGGTGAGAGCCAGCACAAGCGCGCTCTCAAGGTATGGGAGAAGCGCGAGTTCAAGAACCTCGACAATACCCGCGAGCTTGGCACGCGTAACATCAAGATGGCCCTACGCCGCCTGCGCCGCTTCGCGCGGGAGGGCGCCGCCGACGAACTCGATCTCGAGGCCACGATCGAAGGCACTGCCAAGCAGGGCTGGCTCGACATCCACATGCGGCCCGAGCGGCACAATGCGGTGAAGCTGCTGCTGTTTCTCGACGTAGGCGGATCGATGGACCCGTTCATCAAGCTGGTGGAAGAGCTGTTCAGCGCCGCCACCGCCGAATTCAAGAACCTGGAATTCTTCTACTTCCACAACTGTCTTTACGAAGGCGTGTGGAAGGATAACCGACGCCGCTGGGCCGAGCGAACGAAAACCTGGGACGTGCTCCACAAGTTCGGGCACGACTACAAGATCGTGTTCGTGGGTGACGCGGCGATGAGCCCGTACGAGATCACTCATCCCGGTGGCAGCGTCGAACACATGAACGAGGAAGCCGGCGCAACCTGGCTGCACCGTGTCACCAGCACTTACCCCGCGACCGTCTGGTTAAATCCGGTGCCCGAGCAGCAGTGGGGCTATTCGCAGTCGACCAAGCTCATCAAGCAGTTGCTGAGCGACCGGATGTATCCCCTTACCCTCGACGGGTTGGACGAAGCGATGCGGGAGTTGAGCCGCAAGCAGGGCTGAGACAGGATCGCCCCGAGGAGTGCCGCTCATGCGACTGATGTTACTTCCCTTGTGTTCGGCTGCGGCTATTGCGGCCCCCACGGTCGAGCCGGATACCATGCTGCCTGGCTACCGGGAGCAGGCTCAGCGATGGAGCAGCCTCGAGACCGCCGTGGCCAAGAAGGAATGCGCCGATCGCATCGAACAGGTCCGCAGCGCCGCCGGGCAACCCAGACTGGACCACGTTCCGGCCAGCGCCGAACGCCCGCTCCTGATTGCCGCGGTCGACAAGCGCATCGATGACTGCCCCGTCATGGTGATGAGGTACGATATCAACGATTTGCGCCCCCTTCCCGCCCCGGCGGAAGGTCCGGTTCGCCTCGAACCCGCTCGCTGAGGAGGAACAGGCGTAGCGCGCGGCTCTCTTGCCGCCTAAGGGGCGCGCAAGATGGATACTCAGCTTCTCGTCATTTGCATACTGACCTTCGGGATCAACCTGATCGGCACGCTCGCCTATGCCGCGCGGATCGCGGGTGTGCGGACCCGCAGGATCGCCATGAGCTTTGCCCTCTTCAACGTGCTCGTACTTGTCTCGCGCACGGCCAACGGCTTCCTCGGGCCTTTCCTTGCCAAACGTATCGAGCGCCGCCTGCTGGAAGGCGGAGGCGAGGCCCTGGCGGGCGATTTCAGGCTGGTGCTGCTCAGCGCTTCGCTGGCGGTATTCATCGGCATCGTGCTAGTGCCTACGGGACAGCGGCTGTTCGCCCGCGCGATCGGCCATTTCCAGCGACACCGGTCGACCGGTAAGCTCATTCTGCGCTCGATCACGCCAGCGGGCTTGCACACGGTGCGCGAGGAAATCGCCCTGCCGGCGCGAGGCCAGATCTCTGCCTTGCGCAAACCGCTCGGGGTATCGTGGTCGGTGCTTGTCGCGAATGCGTTGGCACAGGCGCTCCTCACCGTTGGCGTCGTCGCGTCGCTTTACGCCGGCTACCTCGCGCCGGAGTTCCGGGTGACCGCGAGCCAGCTTTCCGCCGTGATCAACGGGTTTGCAACTATCCTCCTGTTCGCGCTGATCGATCCGCAACTCTCCGTGATGACCGATGACGTGGTCGAGGGACGGATTGATGAGCCACTGTTCCGCCGCACGATCGTATGGATCTCGTTCAGCCGGCTCGTCGGCACCGTCGTGGCACAGGCGCTGTTTCTGCCGGCGGCTACCCTCGTCGCATGGGTAGCCATCTACGCTTGATCGCTCAGCCTTCCCGGTCGAGTTCTTCGTTCAATCGCAAGCTGCAACGCCAGAAGAAGAACGCGGGAATCAGGCTCATCAAACTGCCGAGGTAGAGCACCCAGCGAACGCTGTCGGCGCCGAATGTCGGCTTGATCGCATCCGACAGCATGCCAAACAAGAGCGGGCCGAGACCGAGGCCAATGAGGTTCTGGAAGAAAAGCAGCACCGCTGCCGCCATCGCTCGCGCGCTAGGGGTGATGAGGCCTTGCACGCTCGAATAAGTGGGACCGTAATAGAGCGAGCCAAGGAATGTCGGCACGAACAGCACGGCCAGCGCCACGCGCCAGTCGGCCATTGCGTAGCCGAGTATCGCGAGCGGCGCGACAAGCGCCATTCCGACTGCAGGCGCGGTCAGCACATGGCGACGATTGGTGGCTCCGAAGTGGTCCGCGATCTTGCCACCCGCCCAGGTGCCGAGGATTCCTGCCGCGCCATTGACGAAGCCGAAGTAGAGCCCGACCTGCCCCGGTGAGAGACCATACGTCCGCTGGAAGTATATCGTCGCCCAGGTCGCCTTCCCGTAGCTGAGGAACGCCGCGAACGAGGCTGCAGTGAGCAGCAGGACCATCGCACGGCTACCGAAAATAGCCTTAAACGCCTGGCGGCTGTCGATGGATGGCGGCGGGACCGTTCCGCGGCTGTGCATGTGATGGCGCGGCTCCTTCAGGAACACCAACACCACAAGTGCCATGAGGACTCCCGGCAACCCGACGATCATGAACGCATGCCGCCAGCCCAGCGCATCGACCAGCAGCCCGCCGATTATCATGCCGAGCACCGAGCCGATGGGGATCCCAAGCGCGTAGAAGCCAAGCGCGGAGGCGCGTCGCTCCTTGGGCACGATGTCGCTGATCAGCGAATGCGCCGCCGGGGTGCAGCCCGCCTCGCCCACCCCCACGCCGACGCGCGCGAGGAGCAAGTGGAGGAAGCTGCTGGCGAGCCCGCAGAGCGCGGTCATCCCCGACCAGATGGTCAGCGCAAGTGCGATCAGCCGCGGCCGGTTGGTGGTCGGTCTGTCCGCGTAACGGGCGATCGGGAGCCCGAGGACGGTGTAAAACAGGGCAAACGCGATCCCGGTCAGCAGTCCGATCTGCGTGTCGCTGAGCCCCAGGTCCTTGGCGATCGGCTCCGCCAGGATATTGACGATCTGCCGATCGATGAAATTGAAGATATAGACGATCAGCAGGATCCACAGCGTCGCCGTGACCCCGCGCCGCCCGGCCTCGGTTGCCGGAGCGCTTGCCATTCGATTTCCTCTCTCTCGCGACGCTCTGGCGCCGTCACGGAGCAAGGTTCGGGGACCAGCGCGACGCGGTCAAGCGCAAACCGCTGACCTGTCTTCAATAAAGCAGTATGTCGGCGACCTGATCCCGCCAGCGAGCCTCGTCGGACGCGGCCGCGGTATCGAGGTCGAGCGGTTCCGCGCACTCGTCATCGACCCATTCGCGCAAGCCCGGACCTCCGTTGATGACGTCGATTGCGAGGCGCTCTGTTTCGTACTCGTAGGGGAAGTCACGCCACAGATCGTATTCCGGGTATGTCCGTCGAATAGCCTTGAAGGCGAGTGCCTGGAGCCGCCAGGGACGAAACGCCTCATGCTCGTAGAACGGGCGCTCGGCATGGACCATGAGCCCATTGCACAGGCGTCCGGCGTGCTTGTGGAAGGTCGGCTCGAACCAGCAAGGCCTGATGGCGCAGCCTTCCAGCCAGTTCGGCGCGATCCGCTGCATTTCCGCCAGCACCGCGCCGGCGTCCACGTCGGGCGCGCCGAAGAGGACCTCCAAAGGGCGGGTCGTCCCGCGCCCTTCCGAAAGGGTGGTTCCCTCCAGCATTACGGTGCCCGCATATGCGCGGGCCATGTTGATGCTCGCGGCGTTGGGACTGGGATTGATCCACACCCTGTCCTCCGGCCAGCCGAAGCCCGGGCCTGCCTCGGGCAGCCAGTGGTGCATGTCGATCACCCGGTAATCCACATCGAGCTTGAACTGACGGATGAACCGGTGGCCCATCTCGCCCATCGTCAGTCCGTGCCGCATCGGCATCGGCGCGGCACCGACGAAACTTTCCTGGCCCGGCTGCAGCAAGGTGCCCTCTACCGGCCGCCCCGCAGGGTTGGGCCGGTCAAGGACCCAGACCGCCTTGCCGCCCTTTGCGGCGGCTTCAAGGAGGTAAAGCAGCGTTGTGACGAAGGTATAGATGCGACAGCCCAGGTCCTGCAGGTCGAACAGGAACACATCGGCGGTGCTCATCATCTGCCCGGTGGGGCGGCGGACTTCGCCATAGAGGCTGAATACCGGGATGCCGTACTTCGGATCGAGTTCGTCCGCGGTCTCCACCATGTTGTCCTGCTTATCGCCCTTCAGGCCGTGCTGTGGACCAAAGGCGCTCGTTACGTTGACCCCGGCACCGATCAAAGCATCGAGGCTATGCGTCAGGTCCGCCGTGACAGAAGCGGGATGGGCCACCAGCGCGACCCGGCGGCCGGACAGTTGCTGCAGGAGATCGGGCTCGCTCAAGAGCCGGTCGATGCCGAATTTCATGCGCGCCGCGGTGGCGCAAGCTCGGCGACGAAGCAAGACTGGTCGTGGAAATCGGGCTTGGCCTCGGGGTGCGTGATGGCCCAGTAGCTCACTACCCCGCCGTGCTCCTCGATCACGGCGGTGAAGTTGGCGGACGCCGGGAGAGCGGGCAGCACGTCGCGCGGGATTGCCGCATCGAAAATGGCGAAGCTGCTGCCTTGTCGCATGGTGCAATCCGGTTCGCGCGAGGCCGGGCGATCGCTCATGCCGTCGCGATATCCCGTGAATTCGTACGCGGCCCAGCGCTCGGATGGCGACAGGTTCAGCTCGACGTAGGCTTCGCCGCCAACAGGCCGCAGGAACAGCTCAAAACATGTCGCGCGCCACAACTCATCGGCGCGGCCACGGCCGGCGAAGGCGGGCACCACCAGCGAGTGCGCGTCTTCGATACGCCAGCGTACGCGCAACCAATCCGCATCGAAACCTATCACGCGAGCTTCGATCGCCGATACGCGCGCCGGCGGATGCGCCGGGTGCGCCTTCAACCGATGCGTTTGCATGTTCCCGCCCTCGTGCTAACCGCCCGCCCGCGATGAGCGAGTACAAATCCGATCTCCTGCGCGTGCTGGAAAGCCGCGGATATGTCCACCAGACGACCGACGCCGCGGGGCTGGACGCCCTCGCAGCGCGCCAGATCGTGCCGGGCTACATCGGCTTCGACGCGACCGCGCCTTCGCTCCACGTCGGCAGCCTCGTGCAGATCATGATGCTGCGGCGCCTGCAGCAGGCTGGTCACAAGCCGGTGGTCGTCATGGGAGGCGGCACCACCCGGATCGGCGACCCCACCGGACGCGACGAGAGCCGCAAGATGCTCACCGACGAAGCGATCGAGGCGAACATCGCCGGCATCCGCACCGCATTCGAGAACCTGCTGGTGTTCGGCGACGGCCCCACCGACGCGGTGATGGTCAACAACCACGATTGGCTCGGCAAACTGGGCTATATAGAGCTGCTACAGACGGTCGGCACGCATTTCACGATCAACCGCATGCTCACCTTCGATTCGGTCCGCCTGCGCCTGGAGCGTGAGCAGCCGATGACCTTCCTCGAATTCAACTACATGATCCTGCAGGGGTACGACTTCCGCCATCTCAGCAAGGAGATGGGCGTACGGCTCCAGATGGGCGGAAGCGATCAATGGGGCAACATCATCAACGGGGTCGAGCTCGGTCGCCGTATGGATGGGACGGAACTGTTCGGCCTGACCACTCCGCTGCTTACCACGGCGGACGGGGCGAAGATGGGCAAGACCGCCGCGGGCGCCGTCTGGCTCAATGAGGAGCAACTGCCGGCGTACGATTTCTGGCAGTTCTGGCGCAACGCCGACGACCGTGACGTTGGTCGATTCCTCCGCCTGTTCACCGACCTGCCATTGGACGAAGTCGCACGTCTGGAAGCGCTCCAGGGCGCCGAAATCAACGCCGCCAAGGTCGTGCTGGCCAACGAAGTGACCCGGCTGGTGCGCGGGGACCAGGCGGCGAAGTCCGCCGAATCAACCGCGTCCACCACATTCGCCGGAGGCGGAGCGGGGGAAGACCTGCCCACCATCGAGCTGGAGCCCGGCATGACCATCGCCGCCGCGCTGACCGCGCTCGGCTTCACCGCCTCCAATGGAGAGGCCAAACGCAAGGTGGCCGAAGGAGCCGTCAAGCTGGACGGGGAAACCATCGTCGATCCTGCCGCTCCCGCGCACGACGGCCGCATCAGCCTGGGCAAGAAACGGCACGGAATCCTGCGCTGAGGCAGGAGCAATTTAACGCAAAATCAGCGATTGAAGCCTACCGGACTTCTCGGACAACGGGATAATCGGAGGGTGTGGTACTGTGACTGTTGGAGCTCAGCTGTCTGTCACCGACCTGCGCCGCGCGGCGCGGCACCCGGTCGATTTTCCGGTTATCGCCGAACATCACGAACGCGGCGACGTGAACCTGCATATCGCCAATCTCTCGGCGCATGGTTTCATGGTCGATAACTCGCCCCAGGTATCGCGCGGGGACCGCGTTATCGTACGCCTGCCCGAGATCGGCCGCATCGAGGCTTATGTCATCTGGACCCGCGACGAGCGCGCGGGCTTCCAGTTCGAACGGATCATCCGGCTCGACGATTTCATGCGCATCATAGAGGCGCTCCAGCCCAATCCCCGTCTGCGCCGGGCGCGCTAGGACAAGATTTCCTGCGCGGCTGAAACGCAAACCCTCGCTTGGCAAGGGCGTTGCCGCCTGCCATGGGCCTGCCGGTGAGCGATGCCCCTCACCCTCTGACGATCGCATATTTCCGCGCTTATTTCGTGTCCCGCCTTTTGGCGACAATCGCGATCAGCGCGCAGGCGATCATCATCGGCTGGCAGGTTTACGGGATCGCCCGCGAAACCATGGACATCAGGGAGGCCGCGTTCCTCCTGGGCATGATCGGCCTGGTACAGTTCGTGCCGCTGTTCCTGCTGACCCCGGTCGTAGGCCTCGTGGCGGATACTTTCGACCGGCGCGTAATCGTCCGGGCGACGACGGCACTGCTCACGATCAACGCCGCGGTGCTCGGCGTGCTGACATGGGCTGGTGATCTCACCCTGCCGTTCCTGTTCGGGGCGGCGGTGTTCGTCGGCATCGCCCGGGCGTTTTCAGGTCCGGCATTCTCTGCCCTCGCCCCCAATCTTGTCCCGCGAGAAAGCTTGCCGACCGCAATCGCGGTGAGCTCGATCGCATGGCAGACCGGCACCATCGTCGGTCCGAGCATCGGCGGCGTGCTCTACGCCATTCATCCGGACGTCGCCTACGTGACCATTTCGGGCATGTTCCTGGCGGCGTTGCTGGCGATATTCATGATCGGCCGGGTGCCCCAGCCTCCCGTGCAGAAGGATCGGCGGCCGATCCACCGGGTGATCGACGGCTTCAATTACGTGCGCAACAACCGCCTGGTGCTGGCCGCTATCACGCTCGACCTGTTCGTCGTCCTTCTCGCCGGGGCGACCGCACTGCTGCCGGTTTTCGCCCGCGACATCCTGCACGTGGGGGCCGATGGATTCGGCCTGCTCGCGGCAGGCATGGGGATCGGGGCAACCGCGGGCTCGCTGTGGTTCTCCATTCGTCCGATGAAGCGAAACGTGGGAACCAAGATGCTCGGAGCGGTCGTGATCTTCGCTCTCGCGATCCTCACTTTCGGGCTGTCGAAATGGTTCTGGCTGAGCTTTGGCGCCCTGATCGTTGCGGGCGCGGCCGACATGGTATCCGTCTATGTCCGGCAATCGTTGATCCAGCTTCATACGCCTGACGAGATGCGCGGGCGCGTGGGAGCGGTATCGGCGCTGACCATTTCCGCTTCAAACGAGCTTGGGGAAGCGGAATCGGGGCTGATGGCGTCGCTGCTCGGCCCCGTGGGTGCGGTCGTTCTCGGGGGCGTCGCCGCCATTGCCATCACGCTCGCCTGGTCCCGGCTGTTCCCGGAACTGCGGCGGGCCAAGACCTTTGACCCTCCATCCCCCAGCACCGCATGAAACCCAGGAGAGCATGATGAAAGCCGACAGCGTCCTCGCCACGATCGGAAATAGCGCTCACATCCGTCTGAGCCGCCTGTTTCCGGATCACGAGGTGTGGGTAAAGAACGAACGGGGCAACCCGGGAGGGTCGATCAAGGACCGGATCGCGCTCGCGATGATCGAAGATGCGGAGCGTTCCGGAGCGCTCGCCGCGGGCGGCACCATCATTGAACCGACCAGCGGCAACACGGGCATCGGCCTTGCGATGGTCGCCGCCGTGAAGGGTTACAAGCTCATCCTCGTGATGCCCGAAAGCATGAGCGTCGAGCGCCGGCGCCTGATGCTGGCCTACGGCGCGAAGTTCGATCTCACGCCCAAGGAAGGCGGCATGAAGGCGGCCATCGCGCGCGCGCAGGAACTCGTCGCGCAAACACCGGGCGGCTGGATGCCGCAGCAGTTCGACAACCCCGCGAACGTCGCAGTCCACGCGCGCACCACCGCGCAGGAAATCCTCGCGGACTTCGCGGACTCCCCCATCGATGCGCTGATAACCGGTGTCGGCACCGGTGGACACCTTACCGGCTGCGCCGAAGTGCTGAAGCGCGAATGGCCGCACCTCAAGGCCTACGCGGTCGAGCCGTCGCTTTCGCCCGTGATCAGCGGAGGACAGCCTGGACCGCATCCGATCCAGGGCCTGGGCGCGGGCTTCATTCCGGGCAATCTCCACACCCAGGCGATCGACGGTGCGATCCAGGTGGATGCGGCCGATGCGAAGGAAATGGCGCGCCGCTGTGCGAGCGAGGAAGGACTGCTGGTCGGCATTTCGAGCGGGGCGGCGCTCGCCGCGATCGCGCAAAAGCTTCCCGAACTGGACGCCGGAGCGCGGATACTGGGTTTCAACTACGATACCGGTGAACGGTACCTGTCCGTGCCCGATTTCCTGCCCGAGGCCTGATCTGGGCGGTTAGAACCCGCTGCCCGCGGCCTGCGGCTCGAACCGGACCAGCCTGCTGTCTACCAGCGCGGCGGTCCGGTTCACGACCGCTCGCTGGTAGTCAGGGTCTTTGATCATTTCGAGAAATGCGGCCGCGCTGGGATATTGCGCGATAAAGCCGTCATCCCAGCGCTCCTCATCCGGACCGGTGACCATCGTCTGGAACAGTCCGCGCCAGACCATCGCGCCGCCAACCCGGCGAAAGATGGGGCCACTGGTCTTCCCGTATTCCTCGTATGCGCGCCGCCCAGTCCATCCCTTGGCGGCGTTCTCGTGCCCTTCGGGATAGTCCGCTTGATCCCGATAGCGGAGCAGGTTCAGCATATGGATCGGCTCGTCGCGAGGCAGCGCCTTGAAAGCGTCGAAGTTGGCGCGCGAGGGATCGATGAATACGGTCACAGCATCCTCCGGCGGCGCTTCGGGGCCAGCGCGATCCCGCCCGCGACCGCAATTCCTGCGGCCACGGCCACTGCGAACTTGATCGCGTTAAACAACGGATCGTCGAACGTCGCTGTGCCGCCCGTCATCCACCACGCCGAGTTCTCGATTGTGAGCTGGCCGAACAGGACCGTCGCCAGCCCCAGGACCATGCCCAGGAACGCCCTGAAGGCCTGCTTCACGCCGCATCCTCAAGGCGGTAGTCGCGGAACCGCTCGCGCAGGTCCTTCTTGCTGATCTTGCCTGTGCCCGTGTGCGGGATTTCATCGACGAATTCGATCGCGTCGGGCAGCCACCACTTGGCGACCTTGTCGCTCAGGTGCGCCAGCACGTCGGCCGCGCTGACTTCGCAGCCTTCCTTGGTCACGCACACGAGTATCGGTCGCTCGTCCCACCGCGGATGTGCGATGCCGATCGCCGCCGCTTCGGCAATGGCGGGGTGGCCTACGGCTGCGTTCTCCAGCTCGACCGAGCTGATCCATTCGCCGCCCGACTTGATCACGTCCTTGGTGCGGTCGGTCAACTGGAGGGTGCCATCGGGATGGATGACGGCGACATCGCCGGTGTCGAACCACTGGTCGAGAGAGACGGCATCCTCCTCGGCCCTGAAATACCGCTTGATGACCCACGGACCACGAACCTGCAGCGCGCCGGAGGTCTTGCCATCGCGGGGTAACACCATGTCGGGATCGCCAAGATCGACGCACCGCAGTTCCACCCCGAACGCGGGACGCCCCTGCTTCTGGACCAGGTCCACCTTGTCCTCGAAGCTCATGCCGTCCCAGCTCGCGGGATAGGCGCCCGTCGTCCCGATCGGCGAGGTTTCGGTCATTCCCCATGCATGGGCCACGCGCACGCCGTTCTTCATCAGGCGTTCGATCATGAAGCGGGGAGCGGCGGAGCCGCCGATGACGGCCGTCTTGAGCGTGGGAATGTCGCGCACATCGCGGCCCTGCGCATCGAGGTACTGGAACATTCCCAGCCAGACAGTCGGGACCCCTGCGGAATGAGTCACGCCTTCGGCCTCGAACAGGTCGCACAGCACCGCCGCGTCATTGACCGCCGAATAAACGAACTTGACGCCGGGGATTGCTCCAGACCACGGCAGGCCCCAGCTTGCCGCATGGAACATCGGCACGATCGGCATCATGACCGCGCGCGAATCGAGGTCGAAGATGTTCGGTTGCACCCCCGCCATCGCGTGAAGCATGGTCGAGCGGTGTTCGTAGAGCACGCCTTTGGGGTGCCCGGTGGTGCCGCTGGTGTAGCATAACATGCACGGATCGCGCTCATCGACCCTGGTCCATACGGTGTCGCCGTCATGCGCGCCGATCCAGTCCTCGAAGGCGAGAGCAGCGGACCCTGCCGGCGGATCGAAGCAGACGTAGGTTTCGATCGTCGGCCACCGGTCGCGCATCCGGTCGACGATCGGCTGAAAGGCGGCGTCATATAGCAGGACACGGTCTTCGGCATGATTGACGATATATTCCAGCTGCTCGTCGAACAGCCTGGGGTTGACCGTGTGAAGCACCCCGCCAACGCCCACCGCGCCATACCAGGAAACCAGGTGACGGGCGTGGTTCATCGCCAGGGTGGCGACCCGATCGCCCTTGCCGATCCCCGCCGCCGCAAGGGCCTGCGTCATCTTCAAGGCATCGCGCCGCACGTTTGCCCAGGTCGTCCGGGTACGCGTCCCGTCGGCCCAATGGGTCACATGCTCGCGCTGGCCGTATTCTCGCGCGGCGTGGTCAATCAGGTGGGTCACCACGAGGTCCCAGTCCTGCATCCCTCCTAGCATCGCGCAACTCTCCCTTTTGCGCGCCCCGATCCGCGGGGCTTCAGGCCACCAGGCGCAAGCTCGGCGCGCGCTGGGTGGACAGCTGCACATTGGCAAGTCCGGGAACGCTTGCCAAGCGTTCGGCAAGCTCGCCATCGAGCTGATAATTGCGCCCCAGGATCAACTGCGGCTCATGCTCGCTTCCCGTACGCAGGCGCACCCTGACCTCGCCGCGTCCGTCCGCACCAGTTTCGAGCAGGCCGTGCAGCGCCTGGACCGCGTCCGCCGAGGTTATGTCGACCGTCAGCATCATGCGCGCACCGGCCTTCACGTCACGCAACGGCCTGGCGCCGCGAACGGTGATGCGGGGAGGCTCGTCGGGGCTGGGACTGTCGAGTTCGACATTTAGCAAAACGCTGGTTCCGTCTTCGGCCCACTTCACGAAATTGGAGACCAGCGATTCCTCGAAGCAGGCGGCTGAGAACTGGCCGCTGCTGTCGGAGAAATCGGCGCGCACGAAGTCCTTGCCCCGCCGCGTGCGCCCGCGATTCACCTTTTCGACCATCGCCGCCATGACCGCCTGGGCCCGCCCGCCGGCCGGTCCCCCGCCAGTCATGAGCGAGGCATAGCTGCGCGCACCGTTGGCCGATGCGATGGCGCGGTACTGTTCGACCGGGTGGGCAGAGAAGTAGAAACCGAAATTGTCCCGTTCGCGCGCCATGCGTTCGGAGCGGGACCACTCTTCGGCGTCTTTCAGGCGCAGCGCACTGTCGGCTTGCGCCTCGCCGCCGAAGAGGCCGCCCTGCCCGCTTTCGCGCTCACGATTGGCCGCCTCTGTCACTGCCAGCAGCAAGTCCACGTTGGCGAACAGCCGGGCCCGGTTGGGCTCGAGCGTGTCGAGCGCGCCGGCCGCGACCAGTCCTTCAAGCTGGCGCGAGTTCATCGTCCCTTTCGGCAATCGCCCGAACAGGTCCTCGACGGACTCGTACCACCCGTGGGCCTCGCGCTCCGCCACCAGGGCCTCCATCGCCTTTTCACCGACGTTGCGGATGCCCGCGAGCGCGTAGCGGACCGCATACCCGTCGTCCGTGCGCTCGACCGTGAACTCGGCTTCGGACCGGTTCACATCCGGCGGCGCGATGACGATGCCGGAGCGGCGCGCATCGTCGACGAACACCGCCAGCTTTTCAGACTGGTGCATGTCGAAGCACATCGAAGCGGCATAGAATTCTTCCGGGTAATGCGCCTTGAGCCACCCGGTCTGGTAAGCCAGCAGGGCATAAGCGGCTGCGTGGCTCTTGTTGAAGCCGTAGCCGGCGAACTTGTCGATCAAGTCGAACAGTTCGTTGGCGCGGCGCGCATCGATCTGCGACACGCTGGCGCAGCCATCGACGAAGCGCTGGCGCTGCGCGTCCATCTCGGCCTGGACCTTCTTGCCCATCGCCCGCCGCAGCAGGTCCGCTTCCCCGAGCGAGTAGCCGGCGAGGATCTGCGCCGCCTGCATCACCTGTTCCTGGTAAACGAAGATTCCGTAGGTCTCGCCGAGGATGCCGGCCAGTTTCTCGTGCGGGTACTCGATCGGCACCTCACCGCTCTTGCGCTTGCCGAACAGCGGGATGTTGTCCATCGGACCGGGGCGGTAGAGTGAGACGAGCGCGATGATGTCGCCGAAATTGGTCGGCTTCACCGCCGTCAGCGTGCGCCGCATGCCTTCGGATTCCAGCTGGAACACGCCAACGGTGTTGCCGCTCTTGAGCAGGTCGTAGACCGCCGGATCGTCCAGCGCGAGCGCGCTGAGGTCTATCTCGATCCCCCGCATGGCGAGCAGCTCGACCGCTTTTTGCAGCACCGACAAGGTCTTCAGGCCCAGGAAGTCGAATTTTACCAGCCCCGCGCCTTCGACGTGCTTCATGTCAAACTGCGTCACCGGCATGTCGGACCGCGGATCGCGATACAGGGGGACGAGTTGCGCCAGCGGCCGGTCGCCGATCACCACGCCCGCCGCGTGGGTCGAGCTGTTGCGCGGCAAGCCTTCCAATTGCATCGCGAGGTCGAGCAGGCGGCGCACTTCGTGGTTATTGTCGTATTCCTGCTTGAACTCGCTGACACCGTTGAGCGCCCGGGGCAGGGTCCAGGGGTCGGTCGGATGGTTGGGCACCATCTTGCAGAGCCGGTCGACGTGTCCGTAGCTCATCTGCAGGATGCGTCCGCAATCGCGCAGCACCGCGCGGGCCTTGAGCTTGCCGAAGGTGATGATCTGCGCGACGTGGTCGTGGCCGTATTTCGACTGGACGTAGCGGATGACCTCGCCGCGGCGGGTTTCGCAGAAGTCGATGTCGAAGTCGGGCATCGAAACGCGTTCGGGGTTGAGGAAGCGTTCGAACAGCAGGCCGAGCCGGATCGGATCGAGATCCGTGATCGTCAGCGACCACGCCACCAGCGACCCGGCGCCCGATCCGCGCCCCGGACCGACCGGAATACCCTGTTCCTTGGCCCATTTGATGAAATCGGCGACGATCAGGAAGTAGCCCGGGAAGCCCATCTGATTGATGACGCCGATCTCGAATTCGAGCCGGTCGGCATAGACCTTCAGTTCCTCGTCGGACAGTTCGCCGTATTTCTCGAGCCGGGCGGCAAGCCCCTTGCGCGAATCCTCCGCCAGCAGGCGCGCCTCTCCTTCAAGATCACCGGCGAGGCTGGGCAGGATCGGATCGCGCCTGGGCGGCGCATAGGCGCAGCGCTGCGCGATCACCAACGTGTTGGCGAGCGCCTCGGGCAGGTCCGGGAACAGCTCCTGCATCATCGGCGCGGACTTGATGAACGCTTCGGGATTCGACCGCGGGCGTTCGGCAGCATCGATGTGGGTCGAGCCCGCGATGCACAGCATCGCGTCGTGCGCGCCATGGAAATGGGGATCGCCGAACTGCGCGGGGTTGGTCGCAACCAATGGCAGGTCACGCGCGTAGGCCAGGCCGATCAGGGCGTCTTCTGCTGCATCGCAAGTCGCGCTGCTTCTGCGCGCCAGCTCGATGTAGAGGCGGCCGGGGAAGAACGCCTCGAGGCGATCGCACAGCGCTTCAGCCGCTTCCTGCCTTCCATCGGCCAGGAGACGGGTGAGCGCCCCCTCCCCCGCGCCGGTCAGCGCGATCAGCCCATCGGTGTGGCCCTCGAGGTCTGCCAGGTGAACGTGCGCGTCGAGCTCCAGCGGACGTTCCAGATGCGCCTTGCTGACGAGGTGGCAAAGGTTTTGATACCCGGCCTCATCCTGAGCGAACAGCGGCAGATGGTCGATTACCTCGCCACTCGAGTCCCGTGCCAGGCCCAGCAGCGCGCCGACGACGGGCTGGATGCCTTTCTCGAAGCACGCAGCTGCGAAGGGCACCGCACCGTACAGGCCGTTGCGGTCGCAGATTCCGGTTGCCGGAAAGCCGCGTTGCTTCGCGATAAGCGCGATTTCCTTGGGATCGACGGCACCCTCGAGCAGGGAGTAGCTCGACATGACACGAAGGGGAACGAAGGGGGCGTAGGCCATCGTGCTGGAGATTAGGGAAGCAGGCGCGATTCGGAAGGGCGACGGGCGGCGTTTTTCTCCACAGCGCCCGCCCGATCAGAGCAGCTTCGCGATAGCCTTCTCGATGCTTGCCGGGGCGTCGGTCGGAGCATAGCGGCGGACGACGTTCCCCTCACGATCGATCAGAAACTTGGTGAAGTTCCACTTCACAGCCTTGGAACCAAGCAAGCCGGGCGCTGCCGACTTCATCCAGTCGTAGAGCGGGCTGGCACCCTCCCCGTTGACCTCGATTTTCTTCAGTACCGGGAAAGTCACGTCGTAAGTCAGCTTGCAGAAGCTGGCGATTTCCTCGGCGTTGCCCGGCTCCTGCGCGCCGAACTGGTTGCAGGGGAAGCCGAGCACTTCGAAACCCCGTTCGGCGTATTTCCGCTGGAGCTCCTCCAGCCCTTCATACTGGGGAGTGAACCCGCAGCGCGAGGCCACGTTCACCACCAACAGGACCTTGCCCAGCTTCTCGCTCAAATCGAGCGGCGTTCCGTCGGGTTTCTCGACCGTGAAGTCGGCGATCGTGGTCATTCCAGCACCCCTTCGTGCAAGCGTACCACGCGGTCCATCCTTGCCGCCAGCCGTTCGTTGTGGGTCGCCACGAGCGCGGCGCTGCCCTCGCCCCGGACGAGTTCGAGGAATTCGGCAAAGACCTTGTCGGCGGTATGCTCGTCGAGGTTGCCGGTCGGCTCGTCGGCCAGGACAAGATGCGGCCGGTTGGCGAGCGCCCGGGCGACCGCGACGCGCTGCTGCTCGCCGCCGGAAAGCTGGCTCGGCCGATGGGTCAGGCGGTGCGCCAGCCCGAGCGCCGAGAGGATTTCGCGCGCGCGTTCCTCAGCTGCCCCTCGCTCCTTGCCGGCGACGAGCTGCGGCATGACGACGTTCTCGATCGCGTTGAAATCCGGCAGCAGGTGATGGAACTGGTAAACGAAACCCAGATGCTCGCGGCGCAGCTTGGTGCGACCGTCCGTCGCCAACGCGCTGGCGTCGGTACCGACGATCTCGATCTTTCCGCCGAAGCCGCCTTCGAGCAAGCCGACAGCCTGCAGCATGGTCGACTTGCCCGAGCCCGATGGGCCGAGAAGCGCGACGATTTCGCCCGGCCCGATCGACAGGTTCACTCCGCGGAGCACGTCGATGCGCTCCCCGCCCTGCTCGAAGGAGCGGGTGAGATTGGTCAGGCGGACGACCGGCTGGGCGCTATTCATAACGCAGCACCTGCACCGGGTCGGTGCTGCTCGCCTTGAAGGACGGGTAGAGCGTGGCGAGAAAGCTGAGCACCAGCGCCAGAAGCGCGATACCGACGATCTCGAACGGATCGGCTCGCGCGGGCAGCGTGGAAAGGAAGCGCACGGAAGGGTCCCAAAGGTTCTGGCCCGTCACGACCTGGATTGCCTCGACGATGCCCTGGCGAAAATAGAGGATCAGGAATCCGAGCAGCAACCCCGCCCCGGTGCCGATCGCGCCGATGGTGAAGCCGGTGGTGACGAAGATCTTGAGCAGCGACCGCCGGGTCGCCCCCATCGTCCGCATGATGGCGATATCCCGCGTCTTGGCGCGGACCAGCATGACGAGGCTGGAAAGAATGTTGAACGCGGCGACGAGCACGATCATCGACAGCGCGAAGAACATCGCCACCCGCTCGACCTCCAGCGCTTCGAACAGCGAGGCGTTGATCTGCTTCCAGTCGGATACGACCGCCCTCCCGGCCAGCTTGCGGGCGAGCGGCGCGAGGTACTCGCTCGCCTTGTCGGCATCGTCCGTCTTCACTTCGATCATGCCGATCGTGTCGCCGGTCAGCATGAGCGTCTGCGCATCGGCGATCGGCATGACGACGAATTTCTCGTCATAATCATAGACCCCGATCTCGAAGATCGCCGCGACCCTGTAACCGACCTGGCGCGGGACGGTGCCGAACGGGGTCGAGCGGCCAGCCGGATTGATAACCGTGATCGTGTCGCCAACCTGCGCCCCGAGATTCTCGGCCAGCCGCGCGCCGATGGCTACCTGGCTGGCATCAGGCTTGAGCGGGGCGAGGGACCCGGCCACGACATTGGGCTGCAGGCGCCCGATGTCCTGTGCCGTGTTGCCGCGCACCAGTACGCCTTCCACCCGACCGTTGAACGTCACCAGCAAAGGCTGCTCGATAAGCGGGCTCGCGCGCGTGACGCCGGGGGTCTTGCGGACTTCCTGCAAGACGTCCTGCCAATTATCCAGCCGCCCGCCGTAAGCCTGTATGATCGCGTGACCGTTCAGACCGACGATCTTGTCCAGGAGTTCGGCGCGAAAGCCGTTCATCACGCTCATCACCACGACCAGCAGCGCGACGGAGAGCATGACCACGCCGACGCTGATGCCCGCGACGAGGGCGATGAAGCCTTCGCCCTTGCCAGGCAGCATGTAGCGCTTGGCCACGGTCCATTCGAATGGGGAGAGGATCAAGGTGCCCGGTTTCGTTCAGGAGGGGTTACGCCGCGCGGTGTAGGGGCGCAGGGCGCGACGTGCAACGGGTGATGCTCGGCACCCCGCCCTTGTCATCGGGCCTCGCAGTCGCCATTGAGCCCCCCGAGCAACAAGGCCGCCCAGCCGATGATCTTTCCTCATCCGTTTCCGCCCGCCGACGACGACAAGCTGCGCGAGGAGTGCGGCGTGTTCGGAGCGATCGGCACGGCCGATGCCTCCGCCGTCACCGCGCTCGGCTTGCATGCACTCCAGCACCGCGGACAGGAAGCGGTCGGGATCACCAGTTTCGACGGACAGGAATTCTATTCCCGTCGCGGAACCGGTCACGTGGCGGAAAACTTTTCCACCCAGGATGCGATCGCCGGGCTGCCCGGGTTCATGGCGGCAGGCCACGTGCGCTATTCTACCACCGGCGGCGCCGGTCTGCGCAACGTGCAGCCGCTCTACGCCGACCTTGCGGCCGGCGGATTCGCGGTGGCGCACAACGGCAACATCTCCAACGCGCGGACCTTGCGCGATGAACTCGTCCGCAAGGGCGCGATCTTCCAGTCCACTTCGGACACCGAGGTCATCATCCACCTCGTGGCGACCAGCCGCTATCCTACCACCATCGACCGACTGATCGATGCCCTGCGCCTCGTCGAAGGCGCGTATTCGCTGATCGTGATGACCCCCGAAGGCATGATCGCCTGCCGCGATCCGCTGGGCATCCGTCCACTCGTCATGGGCAAGCTGGGCGATGCAACGGTGTTCGCCAGCGAGACGGTCGCCCTCGACGTGATCGGCGCCGACTTCGTCCGGCAGGTCGATCCGGGGGAGATCGTCCGCGTCGATTTCGACGGCAAGCTCACCTCGCTCCGCCCGTTCGGCCAGAACCGCCCGCGGCCGTGCATCTTCGAGCATGTCTATTTCAGCCGGCCCGATTCGATCTTCGATGGCCGCAGCGTCTACGAAGCGCGCAAGGCCATCGGACGCGAGCTCGCGATCGAGGCTCCGGTCGAGGCCGATCTCGTGGTGCCGGTACCGGACAGCGGCGTGCCGGCGGCGATCGGCTACGCGCAGCAGTCCGGCGTGCCGTTCGAACTGGGCATCATCCGCTCGCACTACGTGGGACGAACCTTCATCCAGCCGAGCGATAGCGCACGGCACGATGGCGTCCGGCGGAAGCACAACGCCAATCGCGGCCTGATCGAAGGCAAGCGCATCGTCCTGATCGACGATTCGATCGTGCGCGGAACGACTTCGATGAAGATCGTCGAGATGATGCGCGCCGCCGGGGCGACGGAGGTCCACTTCCGCGTCGCCAGTCCGCCGACGGCGCACTCTTGCTTCTACGGCGTCGATACGCCCGAACGCTCTAAGCTGCTCGCGGCGAGGATGGATATCGAGCCCATGCGCGATTTCATCAAGGCCGATAGCCTCGCCTTCGTGTCGATCGACGGCCTCTATCGCGCGGTAGCCGACCAGAAGCGCGACAACACGCGCCCTCAATATTGCGATGCCTGCTTCACCGGCGACTATCCGACATCACTCACCGATCTGGCGCAGCGCGAGAATCGCGACGCGCAGCTTCCCTTTCCAGCCAACAAGGTCGCCTGAATGACAGACCAGAAGCCGCTTTCGGGGCGCATTGCGCTCGTCACCGGCGCGAGCAGGGGCATCGGTGCTGCCACCGCTCGCGCCTTGGCCGAGGCGGGCGCTCACGTCCTGCTGACGGGGCGTGACGTGAAGGCGCTGGAAACGGTCGAGGAGGCGATCCACGAAGCGGGCGGCAGCGCGACCATCGCTCCGCTCGACCTTACCGAGGCGGACGGTGTCTCGCGGCTCGCGGCAGCGGTTGCCCAGCGGTGGGAAAAGCTCGACATCCTCGTGATCAACGCCGCATTCCTGCCTTCCCTCACGCCGGTGAGCCAGATCGAGCCCAAGCAGTTTGGCCAGGCGATGACGGTCAATGTCCTTGCTACCCAGGCGCTGCTCGCGGCGTTCGACCCGCTGCTGAAACGCGCCGGGCATGGCCGCGTGATCGGCTTGACCAGCTCCGTCGGCACGGCACCGCGCCCCTATTGGGGCGCCTACGCCGCGACCAAGGCCGCCTTCGAAGTTCTGCTCGATTGCTATGCAGGTGAGATCGAGAGGCTCGGCGATACCCGTGTCGCCATTATCGACCCTGGGGCAACCCGCACCACTATGCGCGCGCGGGCATATCCGGGCGAGGATCCCGCCAGCGTGAAGCCGCCGGAAGAAGTCGCGACCCGTATCGTGTCGCTTCTCCTCGAGGACTTTCCGACCAGACATCGTGAGCGGATCGGCAAGATCGGTTAACCATTTTCGCGAGCTAAGCGGAAACCAACCTCGGGCACTACCTGCAAAGCCTCGCCGCCACTTCGCGGCGTGGACCGGATTAAAGTGCTCGAGGAAAAGGCTGGCCCGCCATGATCAATACCCACGATCGCTATTCGCTGGCAGCGCAGGAAGATCGTTGCTCGCCGCGCACCAAGCTGACCATTCCGGCCCAGCTACGCGCTTCGGGCGGACGACCGTTCCGTACCGTGGTGCACGATCTGTCGATATCGGGATTCTCGGCTGCCGCAATCAACCGGATGCACGTGGGTCAGCTGTGCTGGCTCACCCTCCCGGGCCTCGAATCGCTCCAGGCGGAAGTGGTGTGGTGGGACAACTGCATCGCTGGTTGCGCTTTCGCCGAGCTGCTCAGCCCGATCGTCCACGACAACATCATCGCCCGCTACACGAGCGGCGGGGTGTTCCGGCCGATCGCCTGAGCTAGCGGACGCTCGCCGCGATGACCGCGTCGAGCATCTTGCGCCGGGCTTCGGAAATCGACTTGCCGGTGGCGGCGGGCCAGCTCGATACGACCGCAATCACCAGCCGCTTGTCCGGCACGATCGTGATGGATTGGCCGAAGATGCCCTGCGCGCCGAAGCTGGCGCCGGGATACGTCCACCATTGATAGCCGTAGCCGTACCCTTCGCCAAATTCGACCTGCGGCGCTCCCGCGCGGGTGAACCAGCCAGCCGGCACCGAAGGCTGCCCGCCCTCGAGCGCGAACTGGCCCATGCGGGCATAGTCGGACAGCCGTAGCGACAGGCAGCACCCGCCGATATTTCCGCCGGTCAGATCGGTCATCCAGAACATCGGCCCAGCAAATCCCGCCGGGTCGACGATCTTGTGTTTCGCGTATGCGGCCAGGGATTGGCCCGTCGCCGCGGCCACCAGGTCGCCGAGAAGATTTGTCTCGAGGGTCTTGTACACCCACTTCTGCCCCGCCGGCGCTTCCCGCGTCAGCGTCCGCGCATAAGTGACGGCCTGGGATTCGCCCGCGACGGGCTCGATCTGCAACATCCTCGCCACGTCGCTGGCCGGATCTGCGTAGTCCTCGTTCCATTTGACGCCGGATGTCATCGTGGCGAGTTGCTCGACACTGACTCCATCGTAGGCAGAGCCCGCGAGCCTGGGCAGGTATTTGGTGACCGGATCTGCCATGCTACCGATGAAGCCGTCCTTCACCGCCGCCCCGAGAAGGGTCGAGGTAAAGCTCTTGGCGACCGAGAAGCTCGTCCAGCGGCCCTCGGGGGTGAAGCCGAGGCCATATTTCTCGTAGCGAACGCGCCCGTCCTGCAGGACCATGATGCCCGCCGCGTTCGAGCTTGCGAGATAGGCATCGAGGGTGGACCTGGTCGCGGAATCGAGCGCGGTTCCCGCAGGCAGTTTTCGCACGACCGGGGCGGACGCGATCTCGTATCCGGCGAAGTAGTTTTCCATGTGACGAAAGCGGTCGGCGCGGGTCCCGTCATCCCAAAACAGGACCTGCTGGTCCTGCAGCGAAATCCGGGTGCTCGGCTGGGTGGGTCGAACCGCTTCGGGTGCGGAAACCGTCGCGCACGCACTCAAGGCGAGTGCCGCAAGCAGGGTGAGCTGTCGCCCCATCAATGTTCCTTCACTAGGGTCACTTGGTGGACGTCGATCCCGCCGCCGCGGAAGCCGCCTTCGCAATACATCAGGTAATAGCGCCAGAGGCGGACGAACCGCTCGTCGAAGCCGGCCGGCAGTCGGTTCGCGCTCGCAGCAGCGTCGAAATTCTCGCGCCACAGCCTGAGCGTTTCCGCGTAGTCGAGGCCAAAGTCCGACTGGTCTGTCCATTCGAGACCCCGCTCTTCAGCCAGCCGGCGGAATTCGGATGTCCGGATCAGCAGCCCGCCAGGAAAGATGTAGGCCTGGATGAAGTCGGCGCTGCGGGCGTAGTGATCGAACAGCGAATCCTTCATCGATATGAACTGTATCGCCGCCCTTCCGCCCGGCTTCAGGTTGCGGGCCACGCAGTCCATGAAATCGGGCCAGAATTCGCGTCCGAGAGCCTCGACCATCTCGACACTGACGATCGCGTCATACTGGCCGTGCATGTCGCGGTAATCGCGCTTGAGGAAAGCGGGCGGCGGCTGCCCAGGGGTCGCTTTCGCCCGGCAATAATCAAGCTGGGCATCGGAAAGGCTGATCGCATCCACCCGGGCGCCGTGGCCGGCCGCGGCATGAGCCAGCATCCCCCAGCCGCAGCCAATCTCGAGCACGGATTGGGCTTGCTCGATACGTACCCGGTCGAGCATCGCGGTGACTTTGCCGAGCTGTGCATAATCGAGCGGTGAGAGAAACTGTTCGGCGCGCGAAGGTGTGTTCGGCGCGCTAAACAAAGCGCTTGAATAACACATCGATTGCCCCAGCCAGGCCGCATAGAAATCGTTGCCGAGATCGTAATGCGCATGGATGTTGCGTTCGGCTCCCGCATGGGTGTTGCGGTTCAGCCAGTGCGCGAACCGTGCCGCCAGCCGAAACGGCCCCCGTGCCCGCCCGGTGTCTCCGAGCGCATCTCCATTGGCCATGAAGAGCGCGAAAAGGGGAACGGGATCGGGGCTGTCCCACTCTCCTGCCTCCCAAGCCTGGTACCAGCCGATCGAACCATTGGTGGCCAGCCGGAGCAGCGCGCGCCAGTCCCGGATCTCAACTTCCGCCTCGAAGCCGGGCGCTCGCCCGCCAAGAAGGCGAGTGCTGCCGTCGGGCAGCCGGCCCACGATCGAGCCGCGCTCCAGCCCTTCGTCGATCCGGTCGAGAACCTTGTGAAATCCCGGTGCGAACAGGCGCGCGAGCACGCCCGGGCTGCGCGCGAACCGCGCACCAGCCGATAGAAGGGAGCCTCCCCTGCCCAACCCCTCTGCATGCATTCCTGCGCTATGAACCGCTTCCTCGCGCGGGGCAAGCCGACCGGCAGCGGCCAAGTCAGTCCTTCTGGTCCCTATAGGCGCCAAGCGCCCTCTCGCGCGCCTCGCGGTGGCCGATCACCTTCGGCGGATATGATCCACGCATCTCATCGGGGGGATCGTGGATGAGCGGATCGCGCACGTCGGCAAGCTCGGGTACGAACTCGCGGATGTAATCCCCGGCGCGGAACTTCTCGCTCTGGGTCAGCGGGGCCATGATGCGGACGAACATGTTGCTGTCCACTCCGGTGCCGGAGATCCACTGCCAGTTGACCGAGTTGTTGCCGTAATCCGCGTCGACAAGGCAATCCCAGAACCATCGGGCTCCTTCGCGCCAGTCGATGAGAAGATGCTTCACCAGGAAGCTCGCCGCAACCATCCGCACCCGGTTGTGCATCCAGCCGGTCTGCCAAAGCTGGCGCATTCCGGCATCGACGATGGGATAGCCGGTCATGCCCCGCTGCCATGCGCGCAAATCGTCCCCGGCCGCTGCGCCGCTTCGCCAGACGCCGGAGAAACCATCGCGGCAACTTTGTTCGCCGTGACGGGGAAACTGGACGATGATGTTCTGTGCATAGTCGCGCCAGATCAGCTCCCTGGCAAAGGTAGACCAGCCCGCGCCACCGCCCCGGTCGAGCCGGTGCCAGACTTGAGCCGGCGAAATCTCGCCCCAATGAAGATGCGGTGACAGGCGGGAGGATCCGTCCTCGGAAGGCAGGTTGCGGGTCTCTGCGTAATCGTCGACGCGATCGGCCCAATCTTCGAGCTGTGCGTGAGCGGCCGCTTCGCCGACTTGCCAGAAAGCGGCCAGCCCGCCGGACCAGTCTGGATGACTCGGCAGGAGACGCCAATCGGCCAGGTTGTCACTCGCCGGCAAATTGCCCGGAGGTTGCAGACTTCCAGGCGCGGGCAATGGCTCGCGAGGTGGCATTTTGGCGAGCAACGCCTTGGAAAATGGGGTAAAAATCTTGTATGGGGTTTCCGCTCCCGTCCTCAAGACATCGGGCGGCAGCAGGTAATTCCCGTCGTAGAGCATTAACTCCACCGACTCCGCGAGGGCATTTTCGGCATCGCGCCACCACGGCTCGTAGTGCCGAATAGCGTGCACCGTCGTCGCGCCGGCCTCTCGCGCTACCTGTGCGACCTGATCGGCTGCCCGGCCCCGCCGAAGTATGAGGCGCGACCCCAGCCGGTCGAGGTCCCGCGAAAGGCTTTCGAGTGAATGGTGCAGCCACCAGCGGGCGGCGCCTCCGATAGCGTTTCGGCCTGCGATGCCATCGTCGAGGACGTAGACCGCAACGACAGGACCGGCCTGGGCGGCCGCGTGAAACGCGGGCTGGTCGGCCAGGCGCAGGTCACGGCGCAGCCACACAATCTGGGGCGAAGTCATCGCGAGCGGAACACAATCAATCGAACGCTGGTTCCTGCCCTCATGAGCGCATCCGACCTTGTTGTCCCCTCGGAACCACCGATCGAAGCGGAAAGCGTCCGACTGCCCCGACGCGGCTTTACCATCGATCGGCGCAAGGCGCTCATGGCGGCTGCATTATGCTGGACGGGGTTCGCGGTTGTCGCGATCCTCGTGGTCTCCGGCCGCACCGGAGCGTTCGACAGTTTCGGCCTGCTTGCCAATCGAAGGCAGGCCGACCTGTCTTTCGCCGGTTCGCAGTTAATGCTGGAAATGGTGAGGGACATGACCGCACTCGGCGGCGTCCTGCTGCGCAATCTGTTCGCCGTGGCGGCAGTCGTCGCGTTGCTGTTCCTCAAGCTGCGTCGCGAGGCAGTTCTTTTTGCGATGACCATCGAAGGCGGCTGGGTCGCGAACTCCATGCTCAAAGGCCTGGTAGGCCGCGAACGGCCGCAGATCGTACCGCACTTGATGGAAGCGGGGGGAGAAAGCTTCCCCTCGGGCCACAGCTTCAACTCCGCGGTGGTCTTTATCGCGATGGCGCTCGCCTTCGCAGCGATGAGCCAGCGCCATTCGGTGCGCTACACGCTGATCGGCAGCGCGATGGTGCTTTCAGCGATGATCGCGTGGAGCCGGGTGATGCTCGGCGTCCATTTTCCGAGCGATGTTGCCGCCGGCTGGCTGGGCGGGGCCGGATGGGCGTTCCTCGCCGCCGCGCTGCTCTACAAGCCCGCCCGGGCTGCGGCGGACAGCGAGGCCGTGCAAGCCATCGCCCCGTCCCCAGCGCTTCGCGACCAGGGCGCACCGAAATCCGGTTGATGCGCCCTTCGCTCGGCAGCGGACCTTTCTAAAGCGGATCGGCCGCGTTCGGCTCACCCTGGCCCGGAGGGCGGCTGTCGAACGGTTCGGGTCCGTTGCCCTCGACGGTCCAGGTCTGGCCCTTGGCGAGAAGCTTGGCCAGGTTCGGCTCCTTGCCCGCGCTCGCCTTTTGCCGCTCTTCGGCGACGGCGGTTTCAAAGGTTGGTCGTGGATCGTCATAGAGGACACCCAAAGCCATCGGGAAAGGCCCGAACGGCATTTCGACCAGCATGTGCGCGATCGAACGATTAGTGACGTCATGGACGATCACCCCGGCCGCCTGCCAGTCACCATCTTCGACCGCAACTATCATCAGGCGCAGCTTCTCCCGGTCGAGGGCGATGCCCTGGGTTCCGCCCGCGAACAGCATCGGCTCTCCATCCTGCAGCCATAGCTGACGGTCCTCGGCGCCCTTGGGTGCGGCGAAATCGTCAAATACGTCCTTGTTGTAGACGATGCAGTTCTGGAAGATCTCGATGAATGCGGCGCCCTGATGCGCATGCGCGGCCTTGAGTACCTCCGGAAGGTTCTTCGACACATCGAATCCCCTTCCGACGAACCGCGCCCCGGCACCCAGCGCAAATGCCGCCGGCCGCGCGGGATGATCGTAGCTCCCCAGCGGAGTCGACGGGCTCCTCGTACCCTCGCGGCTGGTCGGCGAGTATTGCCCCTTGGTAAGGCCGTAAATCTCGTTGTTGAACAGCATGATCTGCAAGTTCACGTTCCGCCGAAGGACGTGCATCAGGTGGTTGCCGCCAATCGACAGCCCATCGCCGTCGCCGGTCACCAGCCAGATATCCAGTTCCGGGTTGGCCAGCTTGACCCCCGTAGCGATCGCCGGCGCACGGCCGTGGATCGTGTGGAAGCCATAGCTTTCCATATAGTACGGAAAGCGGCTGGAGCAGCCGATGCCGCTGATGAACACGGTAGTCGCCGGGTTGGCGCCAATCTGCGGCAGGGTGCGCTGCACGGCCTTGAGGATCGCATAGTCACCGCAACCGGGGCACCAGCGAACTTCCTGGTCGGTTTCCCAGTCCTTCACCGTTGTCGCGAAGGGAGTCATGTCGTTCATTTCAATTGTCCCTGTCGTGATGACGGCGCAACTCGCGTGGCAGAGTGCCGTCATCGTGGCCCGCTTCGGGATTGGGTAGCTGGGTTGCGTCCGCGGGGACTTCCCCGCCCTCGTTGCCGGCAATACCGTCGAAGTACTTGGCGATCGCCGCGTCGAGTTCCGCGATGGCGAAGGGCTGTCCGCTCGTCTTGGTAAGCGGGGTGGCGTCCACGAGGTACTGGTCGCGCAGCACCGTCTTGAATTGGCCGGTGTTCATCTCGGGCACCAGCACATTGTCGAACCCGCGCAGAAGATCGCCGAGGTTCGCGGGAAGAGGCCAGATATGCCGCACGTGAATATGGCTGACGTCGAGGCCGCGCTTGCGAGCGCGACGCACAGCCTGGTGGATCGGACCGAAGGTGCTTCCCCAACCGACGACCGCGAGCTTGCCCGAGGCGTTGCCGAGACAGACGTCCTGGTCGGGCACCGCGACCCCGTCGATCTTGCCCTTTCGAGCGTCGGTCATCGCCTGATGATTGGACGGGGAATAGTCGATGTGGCCCGTATCCACCGCCTTCTCGATACCGCCGATGCGATGCATCAGGCCGGGTGTTCCGGGCTTGATCCACGGCCGGGCGCCCCTTCCGTCGCGCTTGAAGGGAAGCAACTCTTCCCCCGCGTTCTTCTCTTCGAGGAAGGTGACCGGGAAAGGTTCGTAGCTTGCCGGGTCGGGCACCTTCCATGGTTCGGCCGCGTTGGCGATATAGCCGTCGGTCAGCAGCATGACGGGGGTCATGTACTGAACAGCCATGCGGCAGGCTTCGATCGCGCAATCGAACGCATCGCCGGGGCTGCGGGCGGCGATGACAGGCATGGGCGCGTCGCCGTTGCGACCGTAGACCGCCTGATAAAGATCGCTTTGCTCGGTCTTGGTCGGCAGGCCTGTCGAAGGACCGCCGCGTTGCGAGTTGACTATAACGAGCGGAAGCTCGGTCATGATCGCGAGGCCCATCGCCTCGCCCTTCAGCGCGATGCCGGGGCCAGAGGACGACGTGACCCCAAGCTGCCCGGCATAGCTGGCGCCAATGGCAGCACAGATCGCGGCGATCTCGTCTTCGGCCTGGAAGGTGGTGACGCCGAATTCCTTGAGCCGGGCGAGATGGTGCAGGATCGCGCTCGCCGGAGTGATCGGATACCCGCCGAAGAACATCGGCAATTCGGCCAGTTGAGCTCCGGCTACGAGGCCCAGGCTGATCGCTTCGGCCCCGGTGATGGTGCGATACAGGCCCGGCGCGCTGGCCACGGGCTCGACATGCACCTGGCGCAGCGGACCCGATAGCTCGGCGGTTTCGCCATATGCGTGTCCCGCATCAAGAGCGGCGATGTTCGCCTCGGCCAGTTCGGGCTTGGTGCGGAACTTGGCCTTGAGCCACTCGTGGATAGGCTCGCGCGGGCGGTCGAACATCCATAGCGCCAGCCCCAGCGTCCACATGTTCTTGCAGCGCAGCGCGTCCTTGTTGCCTAGGCCGAACGGCTTGACCGCCTCCACCGTCTGCGCGCTGATGTCGAACGCGAGAACCTGCCACTTCGCAAGGCTGCCATCCTCGAGCGGGCTTGTCTCGTACTTCGCTTTCTCCAGGTTGCGCCTGGTGAACTCCCCTGTGTCGGCGATGATCAGTCCGCCGGGCTTCAACGCCGCGACATTCACCTTCAGGGCGGCGGGATTCATCGCGACCAGCACGTCCGGCGCGTCGCCCGCGGTTTCGATCGCGGTCGATCCGAAGTTGATCTGGAAGGCGCTGACCCCGAACAGCGTGCCTTGGGGGGCACGTATCTCGGCAGGAAAGTCCGGGAACGTCGCCAAGTCGTTGCCCGCCAGCGCGGTCGACAGGGTGAATTGCCCGCCGGTCAACTGCATTCCGTCGCCGGAATCGCCCGCGAACCGGACCACGACTGCTTCAGGATTTTCGGAAGAGACCGAGAGCTGTTCCCGCTCGGCGGCTTGGGTTGCCATGAGGTATCCTTATCGAGCGCCTCTGCCGGCGCGGGCACGGATGGCAGCTAGGCAGCACCCACCCGCGTCACAACCAAGTTTTTCTCCTCGCATTGGAAAATGTCGAGTGGAAAAGAACGTTGGGGGCGTTATTCATCTTCAAACGCAACCGATCTCGAAAACCAGGGAGTCCCGAGATGGCCGATACAGAACACTACGTGCGTGAAGACGTCCGCGGCTTTCTCGACATGCTCGAGCAGATGGGCGGCCCGCAACTGGATGAAGTGCCGCTCGACCAGGCCCGCGGCTCTTACGTCGCGATGGGCGCGTTGGCCGAGGCCGAAGCGCGCGATCTGGCAGTCGTGCGCGACTTGACCTGCCCTGGCCCGGCTGGCGAAATACCGCTGCGGCTATACGACAAACGGGAGAATCGCGAACCGGGGCCCGTGATCATGTTTTTCCACGGCGGTGGATTCGTGATCGGCGATCTCGACACCCACAATGCGTTTTGCACCGAGCTTGCCTACGCGCTCGATCTGCCGGTGGTGGCGGTCCATTACCGCCTGGCGCCCGAGGCGCCCTTCCCCGCCGCGCCGGACGATTGCGAGGCGGCTACCCGGTGGGTCGCCTCGAGCCCGTCGGCGCTTGGTCGGCAGGTGACCGGCCTCGTCACCACTGGCGACAGCGCGGGGGGCAATCTCACCATCGTCACCACGCAGGCGCTGACGGACAAGCCCGCCGACGTCCCGGTCATCGTCCAGGCGCCGATCTATCCGGTGGCCAGCGCCATCGAGGAAACCTCGAGCTACAAGAGCTTCGGCGAAGGCTTCCTGCTGACGGCGCGGACCATGGGCTTCTTCAGCGACAGCTATGCCGCGGACCCGCAGGACAAGCGCAACTACCCGATCCTGCACGAGGATCATGCCTCCACCCCCCCGACGGTCCTGATAACCGCAGGGCTCGATCCGCTGCGCGATTCGGGGCGTGAATACGCTTCCCACCTGATCCAGAACGGGGTGGATGTGATCTATATCGAGGCCAAGGGTAACGTTCATGGCTTCGTGACGATCCGCAAGGCTGTGCCGAGCTCCCAGTCCGACGTCGACGCGCTCGTCGCGGCAATCAAGCTGATGCTCGAACGTCACTCGTGAAGGCCGGCAAATGACTCCGACCGACTATCGGCCCTGCGTAGGCATCATGCTCGTGAATGAAGCCGGGCAAGCGTTCGTGGGGCGGCGGATCGACAACAAGGAAGGCGACTGGTGGCAGATGCCCCAGGGCGGAGTGGACGAAGGCGAAGACCTGACCGAAGCGGCGCTGCGCGAACTCGCCGAGGAAACCGGCATCACGGCTGACAAGATTTCCGTGATCGCTCGGCTAGAGGAAGCGATCCGCTACGACCTGCCGGAGGAGTTGATCGGCACCTTGTGGGGGGGGCGCTTCCGAGGTCAGGAGCAGACCTGGTTCCTCGCGCGGTTTTCTGGAACCGAGGAGGACGTGGACCTGGAAGCTCACGATCCTCCGGAATTTTGCGAGTTCCGCTGGATCGATCCGGAACACCTGCCCGAGATGATAATCCCGTTCAAGAAACGGGTCTATCGCGCTGTTCTGGAAGGATTTCGAGAGCTGGTTTGAAATTGGTCAGTTCTGCTGGCTGACCACCGCGTCGGGCATGACCGCCTCCGCGGTGAGCACCCGCGCCTGCGGACCTTTGGCGATGACCGACGCAAGCTGGCGGGTCTCTTCGCAAGTGTCTCCGCACATCGAGCGAAGCTTGGCGAGATTGCGCCGAGCCTTTTCCATGGCGCCCTTTTCGACAAGGGCCGCGCCCTCGCCCGAAAGCGCCGCCAGGTTTTCAGGCTCGCGCGCCAAGGCCAGGCGGTAATAACGAATAGCCTTTCCCTGCAATCCGTTAAGGCGCGCTGCTTGGGCCAGGTCGAGGAAAATCGACGTGGCAGCCGGGTCGATCGTCAGTGCCGCCTCAAAAGCGTCCACCGCCTTGTCAGGTTGACCGGCAGCAATTGCAGCGCGGCCTTCCGTCACCAACGCGGACGCTCGAGGGTCGGTTACGTGATCATCGCTCTGTCCGACGCTGGCTGTCACGGCGAACACGACGGCAAGAGCGGCGGCGGGGGCTGCGAAACGCATGACGAGCTCCTTCAAACGAGGTCGCGAGCTCGATAATCGTTCAACGACGGGCTCGACCATACCGGGCGTCGTTAACATGCCCGCGTCAGACGCGCGATGAAAAACCCGTCCGTTTCATCGCGGCCCGGCGACAATCGCCATCCCCGACCCCGCGCTTCGCCCAAGGGCAGGTCAATGTCGTCGGCGCCCCAGCCATCGTGCCGGGCAAGGAAGGACTCGATTTGACCAGCGCCCTCCTCGTCCAGCAGGGAACAGGTGACGTAGATCAGACGCCCGCCCGGCGCGACCAGGTTCGCTCCAACATCGAGTAGCCGCGCCTGTACTTGCGCGAACCGCGCAAGCCGGTCGGTAGTGAGCCGCCAGCGCGCTTCCGGATTGCGGCGCCAGGTGCCCGTGCCCGAACAAGGAGCATCGATCAGAACCGCGTCGCAGCGGTCTGCCAGATCGGCGAGCACCTCCAACTCTTGTCCAGGATTGAGCAGGCGGGTCTCGATCATCCCGGCGCCAGCTCGAATTGCGCGCGGGGCCATCCTCGCCAGTCGCGCACGATCGCTATCCGACGCCACCAGCTTGCCGCGGTTGTCCATAGCGGCGGCGATCGCCAGCGTCTTGCCGCCCGCGCCGGCGCACAGGTCGAGCACCGTCTCGCCAGGTTGCGCACCAATGGCCAGGCAGGCGAGCTGTGAGCCGGTATCCTGCACCTCTATCTGGCCGGCCTGGAAGGCATCCCAGGTCTCGACCGGTGCACCCGGCGCCACGCGCAGGCCTTGCGGGGCTGCCGTCCACTCCGCTTCGACGGGCAGCAAGATGCTTGCACGATCGGCCTTGAGCGTGTTGACCCTGAGGTCGAGTGGTGCCCGCTTGAGGAGCGAGGCCGCTTCCGCTTCGTCGATGCCCGAGGTCCTGAGCGCCGACACCAGCCACTCAGCCGCGATCCCGCCCTGGGCGACCGTCTCGCCCGGCTTAATCACTGCCGGTCCATGACCCGAGCCGTCGAACAGGTTAACCAACACCGGGTCGGTTTCGGCAAGACGGAGCATCGCCGCACGGCCGGTCGGCGGCACCGGCCCGCAGGCGCGTACTGCGCGGAAGACCAGTTCGCGCACGGCCCGCCGGTCTTTCGATCCGGCGTAGCGTCGGTTCTTGAAGTAATCGGAGATCAGGCGATCGGCCGGCGCGCCATCGGCCTTCGCAGCGGCGATGACCGCATCGAGCAACTCGATCGCGGCTTGGACTCGTGCGGCCGGAGTCATCGCCTCTTACCGGTGAGGGTAGTTCGGCGCCTCGCGCGTGATGGCGACGTCGTGCACATGGCTTTCCGCAAGGCCGGCACCCGTAATCCGCACGAAACGCGCTTTCTCTCGCAACTCCGGCAAAGTCGCGGAGCCGGTGTATCCCATCGCCGCCTTTATCCCGCCGACCAGCTGATGGACGACTTCCTTGGCCGGCCCCTTGTAAGGCACCTGACCTTCGATCCCCTCGGGCACCAGCTTCAGCGCAGAAACGTCTTGCTGGAAATACCGGTCTGCCGAACCCCGCGCCATGGCGCCGACGCTGCCCATGCCGCGATAGGCCTTGTAGCTGCGGCCCTGGAACAGGAACGATTCACCAGGGCTTTCCTCCGTCCCGGCGAGAAGCGACCCGATCATGACGCTTGAGGCCCCGGCCGCGAGCGCCTTGGCAGCGTCCCCGCTGGTACGCAGTCCGCCATCGGCAATGATCGGCACGCCCGACTTGAACGCCTCGGCCGCACATTCGAGCACCGCCGTGAGCTGGGGAACGCCTACGCCGGCGACCACGCGGGTCGTGCAGATGGAACCGGGTCCGATGCCGACCTTCACTGCATCCGCTCCGGCATCGATGAGCACACGGGTCGCCTCCGCCGTCGCGACGTTTCCGGCAACCACTTGCACCGAGTTGGAAAGAAGCTTGGCGCGCTCGACAGCGCGGGCGACATCCTTGTTATGCCCGTGCGCGGTGTCGATGATAACGACGTCGCATTCGGCCGCGATCAGCGCTTCGGTCCGGGCGAAGCCCTTGTCCCCGACAGTGGTCGCGGCGGCCACGCGCAGGCGGCCACTCTCATCCTTTGTGGAGTTGGGGTAAGTGACGGCCTTTTCGATATCCTTGACCGTGATCAGCCCCACGCAACGATAGTTCTCGTCGACCACCAGCAGCTTCTCGATGCGCCGCTGGTGGAGCAACCGGCGCGCCTCCTCCTGCCCGGTGCCGAGGGGAACTGTGGCGAGATTCTCGCTCGTCATCAATTCGCGCACCGGCTGGGCGGGATTTTCGGCAAAGCGCACGTCGCGGTTGGTCAGGATGCCGCACAGCTTGCCTGCTGAGTCCGTCACCGGGATGCCGCTGATGCGGTTCTCGGTCATCAGCGCCTGCGCTTCCCCCAGCGAGGCGTCGGGGCCGATGGTGATCGGGTTGACGACCATGCCACTTTCGAAGCGCTTGACCGCCCGTACGGCGGCGACCTGTTCCTCGATCTCGAGATTGCGGTGGAGGACGCCGATTCCGCCGAGCTGCGCCATGACAATGGCCATGTCCGCCTCGGTCACGGTGTCCATGGCGGCAGACAGTACCGGTAT
This sequence comes from Tsuneonella deserti, assembly GCF_014644315.1. Taxonomy (NCBI): domain Bacteria; kingdom Pseudomonadati; phylum Pseudomonadota; class Alphaproteobacteria; order Sphingomonadales; family Erythrobacteraceae; genus Tsuneonella; species Tsuneonella deserti. The sequence continues at coordinate 1,359,974 of NZ_BMKL01000001.1, forward strand.
GTTCAGCGCAATCCCGCGCGTGAGCATGGTTCGCGTATCGGCCATGCTGGGGACGATGTCGCTTTCGCCCGGACGCAGGAGGACATCGTCGAAGGTAAGGGCCAGGGGGATGTCGTCGTGTGCCACTGCGTTACCGCTTTCCGCCGGAGTAATCGTGGCGGCCCATCTAACGAGACGGGCCCACGGCGGCTAGGGGGCGGCGCCGCTTTTTCCGCGCTTGCCCGGCCAGCGTTGCGGATCGGCGAAATATCGCACCAGTGCCTCGTTGAGCATAAGGTCTTCCGCCGCTCCGCCCAGCTCCACGCCAGCAGCCTCGTCGCTTGGTTGGTGGTAGTGCTCCGCAACGAAACGCTCGAACAGTTCCGGTCTTGCGAATGCGCTCGTTACCGAGACGGCCGGGACGTCGCGCTGGAGCAGCGCCCAGCTGTCCTGCCGCCGCACGTAATCCTGCGCCAGCCGCTCATCACCTTCCCTTCGGCCGGCTTCCGCTATTACCCGGGCTATTCCCGGCTCAAGGGGCGTGAGGCCCTTGCCGACGATCGAAACCGCGCTTCCGGCGGGCGCCACCGCCAGCGTATCGAGATTGAACGCCGCGACGATTGATTCGAGCGGTATCGAAGGGTTCTCAGTGAACGCCCTGGATCCGAGCAATCCCCACTCTTCGGCCGTTGTGGCGAGGAAATAAACGTCGCGCTCCAGCTTTGGCCCGGCCGCCAGCCGGCGCGCGAGTTCGGTCTGCACAGCGAGACCGCTCGCGTTATCGACCGCGCCGTTGCAGGTTAGGTCGTCGGCGGGCGGGGTCGCGCAACGGCCGAAATGATCCCAGTGCGCAAGCACTAGGACCGCGCCTGCGGAAGGTCGCCGGCCGGGAAGCCTCGCGATCAGGTTGTGGGTACGGACCGAACCCGGAGCCGAAGTCGCTTCCAGCGATGCGTTAAGATCCAGCGGCACGGGCCTGAAATCGGACTCCGACGCTGCACGCAGCAATTGGTCCAGCCGGTCCTGTCCCACGAGCGTCATGAGAGCGGCGCGAGTCAGGACGCCATCGATTGCGGCGCCGTCATCCCCTCCCGCGATGCGATAGGTCCCACGCCGCCGCGTGCCGGTGATCTTTGAGAGCTCGCCTTCGTCCGACACAATGGCCAGGACAGCCGAGGCGCCGGCCCGCAGAAGCGCATCGCGCTGCTCGACGTGCCCCGGATGGTCCCATAGCATGAGCGCGACCCTGCCGGCGACTTCGATACCTTCCAGCTGCTCGCCTTGCTCACCGACAAAAAGCACCGGCGCGCGCTGGACCAGGCCGCGCGTTCCAGTGGTGAAGACGGCTGCAGAACCCGCGGCCAGCGGAATTGGGCGCCCGTTGCGATAGAAGCGCACCGAGCTTTTTTCGGGCAAGCTCAGAGAAAGTTCGACAGGGGCAAACCACGGGTTCGCAGGATCGTTCGTCCCCGATTCAAGTCCGGCCGCCTGCCACTCGCGCGCGAGATATCGCAGGGTCTTCGTTTCACCGTCGGTGCCTGGCTGCCGCCCGCCAAAATCGTCGCTTGCCAGGACGGCGATGTGACGCGCCAGAGTGGCCTCAACCGCCGACTGTTCGCGCGACGACAGTGTCGCCTGCGGCGCCACCGTGGCACAGCCTGCCAGAACAGCTAGAAAGGGTAACCATGCGGACCGCATCATTTGACGTCGCAGAACCCGCATGGCGTCCCGGCTACTCGGTGGTCCACCCGCCATCTACGCTCCAGTTGGCGCCGGTGACGTTCTGTGCCTCGTCCCGGCAGAGGAAGACGGCCACCGCAGCGACCTCGGTGGGCTGAACGAACTTCTTGGTCGCCTGTTTGACCAGCAGGACGTCGTTGATGACCTCTTTGCGTGTCAAACCCCGCGCCTCCATCGTGTCGGGGATCTGGTTTTCTACCAAGGGCGTCCAGACATATCCCGGGCTGATGCAATTCGCGGTGATGCCATGCGGCGCCACTTCCAGGGCGACGGTCTTGGTCAACCCGTCGAGCCCGTGCTTGGCGGCGTTGTATGCGGACTTGAAAGGCGAGGCGACCTTGGAATGCGCGCTGGCGGTGTTGATTATCCGGCCCCACCCGCGCTGCTTCATGTGCGGCACCGCGAGACGAGTGGTGTGGAACGCGGCTGTCAGGTTGAGCGCGACGATCGAGTCCCACTTTTCAACCGGAAAGTCCTCAATAGGCGAAACATGCTGCATCCCGGCGTTGTTGACGAGGATATCGACCGCCCCCGCTCCGGCCATCAGCTCCTCGCACCCGGCGCGCGTCGTGAGGTCCGCGTTGACGTGCAATGCGCCCAGCTCTTCCCGGAGAGCGGCGATTTCGCGCTCATCGCCGAAACCGTTGAGCACGACCTCCGCGCCCTCCGCCCGCAGAGCCCGGGCCATCGCTAGCCCGATGCCCGAAGTGGATCCGGTAACCAGCGCGCGTTTGCCGTTCAGGAACATTTGCACCCCCCAGAGAATTGATCGGCCAAGCGGCCGGAGCTTGCCTTCGCGAACCGTATGGCCACTGTCCAGATTTATCACGGACATTTCGAGGGGGAGAATACATGCGGCTCAACCGGTTCGATCCATCAAGCATCAATGTTCGCGGTGGCGGTGGAGGTTTCCCCGGCGGAATGGGGGGCGGCGTCGGCTGCGGTTCCATAGTGATCGCGCTCATCGCGGCACTGGTATTCGGTGTCGATCCGAGTTCGATGCTCGGCGGGATGCAGGGCGGCGCGCCCACGACACAGCAAGGCGACGGCTCCGAACAATCGGTGGAAGCGCTATGCACCTCCAATCCTTACGCCACCGAAGCGTGCAACACGCTCCAGTCGCTCGACCAGACATGGGCACCGGTGTTCCGCCAGGCGAATGTGCCCTTCAAGCAGCCCACCCTGTTTTTCTATTCTGGGCAGGTCAATTCCGGCTGCGGGGGCGCTACCAGCGCGGTGGGCCCGTTCTACTGTCCGGCTGACGAGACGATGTACATCGACACGAGCTTCTATGATCAGCTTGACCGCCAGCTCGGCGCACGGGGTGATTTCGCTCGGTATTACGTCGTCGCCCATGAATATGGTCATCATATCCAGAAGCTCACCGGCATTGCCGACGCGATCCGAAGCGCACAAAGCCAGGATCCCCGCAGCGCGAACCAGCTCCAGGTGCGTATGGAGCTGCAGGCCGATTGCTACGCCGGGGTCTGGGCGGGGAAAAATCGCAATCTGATCGAGCCCGGGGATTTCGAGGAAGGCATGACCGCCGCCAGTGCGATCGGGGATGATCGACTGACAGGCGGGCGGGTCAGCTCCGAAAATTTCACTCACGGCACCAGTGCCCAGCGAATGGAAGCGCTGCGGGCGGGCATCGAGAGCGCCGACGACACGGTGTGCGATCGCTATGTTCAGGTCGGCTGAGGTGATCCGGGCTGGATTGCTTGCGCTGATGTTCGCTGCGGGAGCACTGACGAGCCCAGCCACAGCGCGCGACCGCAACGAGGCGGCCGCCAACCGGGAGCCTGACGCTCGCGATGTCGCGATGACGCCGATCACCGACCTCAACCTCAGCAAGGAACGAGTTCCTTCTGCCTTGGTGGCCGCACTGGCGGAACCGTATTCCAGCACCGGTCTGGAGGGATGCGCCGCGATCGAGACCGCGATTGCACAACTCGACAGTGCGTTGGGCCCCGACATGGACGTGCAGGCCACAGATGCCGACAGGCTCAGCACCGGGCGCGTAGCCAAGAGCCTGGTCGCTTCCTTCATTCCGTTTCGCGGGCTCTTGCGCGAGATCTCGGGGGCAGCCGAGCAGGAGCGAAACTGGCAGGCAGCAATCTACGCAGGTTCGGTCCGACGAGGTTTTCTGAAGGGCCTCGGGCAGCAAAAAGGTTGCAATTATCCTGCCCGCCCCGCGTTTGCCCGGGTCATCGTGTCAGACTCGGCGGAGGTTGACGACCGAGCCGCGAAGCCCGCAGAAAGCGGGGCAGCCGCGAACGCTAATCTGTCGCACGAGGTAGTGCAGCCCCTCCCCGCTGCGAAGCGCTGAAAACGCAAACGGGGGCGGCAACTGCCGCCCCCGTCGCCCGTCCGGGGCGGGGACAACGACCCGGCGGCTATTGATCCTTTTCCAGTCGCTCGATTTCGCGGTCCAGCGACCGAAGTGCTTCAGAGCGCGCGTTTTCCGGCATGTCGGCGTCGGCCGAGATGCTCGCCCGGGCCGAGCGGAGGCCTGCCAGTGCCTCCTGCCCGATGCGCTTCTGGCAGATGCGGATGACCTGCCGGCCATCGGCACTACGGCTTTCACTGACGTTGCCTTCGCCGTCGCAGGTCATGACAACCCTGGGAGCTGAGAGGCGCGCAATGCGCCCCACGCGAGCAGCCTCTTTGGCCGTCCGCGCGATCGCCTGGCGGTCGACCATGGCGATCCGCTCCTGATCCTCGCCAAGCCGCTCCATCCGCTTCTCGAGCGCCTCCATTTCCTTTTCGAAGGCTTTCTCATCGAACGCGCCATCCGGGCCCGCTCGAAGGACGCGACGCTCGATGACCCGCGGACCGCGCTCGCTATCCTCGGCCGTGCGAACGACCACGACCCGGCGCTTTCCATCCTTTCCGGTCTCGTGGATCACGTAGCGTTCTGCTTGAACCTCTGGCGGCAAAGGCGCTTCCGGCGCGGCTGGCGGAACCGGCACAGCTACGTCGTCGTTCACCAGCGGGGCAGCGGGTGGCACAGGCGGTTCGGGTAGCTGCGGCGCTTCGGGCGCTTCATCCTGAGCATAGCTGATCGACGCGGTGAGCGGGACGAGAAGCATGCTCGCACCGATCAGGAGCGCACCGGCACGCCGGCGGCGGAGAGATGGGTCAGTCATCGTAAGGTTCCTCAAGCGGTGGACGATGGATTTGTCGCCAAGCACGGGGCAAGCCATCGGCGCCGCCAGGGCACCTCGCGGGCCGGCCACCGCCGAAGCGATCAGGATGGCGTAGGCAGCGCGTTCGCTGCGGTCCCGATGCTCGATCACGCGGGCATCGCAAGCCGCCTCCTGGTCGCGCCTCATGGCGCGCCAACCGAGGAGAGACAGCGGGTTGAACCAGTGAAGCGCGAACAGTGGGAGGGCCAGAAAGTTGAACGCCAGGTCCTGTGCGCGGTGATGCGCAAGCTCGTGAGCCAGCGCGAGGTCGCGGGCGCGACGGTCGGATGACGCCATGAAGCCGGGCGGCAGCGCGACGACCTTGTCCAGCACCCCGAACGCCAGCGGAGAAGCCGTCGCGGGAGTTTCGACCAGACGAATGCGTCCGGCCTCTCCGACACAGCGTGCGCTTTCGAGCAGCTGCCGGCGGAGCTGGAAGTAGGAAGTCAGCCGCAAAGTGATGTAGATGACTACGCCGGCAGACCACACCGCAAGGAGCAGGAGTTGCCAATTGAAAGGCGCTTGTGCCGGGGCCGCGGCCAGGTAGCTCAATTCGGCGGTCCCGGTTGGCGGCAAAGGTGGCGGAACTAATACTGCCGGTCCGGGGGCGAGCCAGGCAGGAAGTACTATCGGCGGCAGCACCAGCCGCATCAGCGGCAGGAGCCAAAGCGCATAGGCGGCCTTTGGACCAAAGCTGCGCGATACCGGCCGACGGGCGGACAGGACCAGGGCGATTAGCGCCCCTGTCCAGACGAGCGTGTCGAAGATCCAGCTCATCGCCGCAGCTCCTTCAGGAGAGCCTCGATCTCCAACAAGTCTTGTTCACTGAGCGACTCGCTCTCTGCCAGATGCGCAATCAGGGGCGCTGCACGCCCTCCGAAAAGGCGCTCGACAAGCCGCCTGGATTCGCTTCCTACGTATTCGGATCGTGCGATTATTGGCGTGTAGAGGAACCGGCGTCCGTCTGGTTCGGTCTTGATGGCCCCCTTCGCCACCAACCGGCCGAGCAACGTCTTGACGGTTGGCATGGACCAATCCCGATCCTTGCAGACCCGGTCACACACCTCGGCAGCCGTAAGGGGGCTTTCGTCCCACAACGCTTCGATTACGGCGTGTTCCGCCTCGCTGATCCGCTCCGATTTCAGGTCGCTCTCATCGCTCACCGGTTGTCCTCCCCAGGTGCTTCGAACGACCTAACGATTACGTCTGTAAACATGAAGGTCAGATGAACGATTGCACAGTGCGATGCGGTTGGTAGACCGCTGGCATGCGTTTGTCCGATTGCCACAACGTGCAAGATCTCCGCCTTTTGGCGAAGAGCAGGTTGCCGTGGCCGGTGTTCGATTACATCGATGGCGCTGCGGACGATGAGCTGACCAAGCGCCGAAACACCGCTGCTTTTTCGGACTACGATCTGGTCCCGAACGTCCTCGCAGGCGTCGCTCAAATCGACACGAGTTGCACTATCATGGGCCGGCGTAGCGCGCTGCCACTGATGCTCAGTCCCACTGCGCTCCAGCGGGTATTTCACTGGCAGGGCGAGCGCGCTGTTGCCCAGGCGGCCGAGAAGTTTGGTCTATGGTTCGGCATTTCCAGCCTGGCCACCGTGAGCATCGAGGAGATCGCCGGACTGGTCTCGACGCCCAAGCTGTTCCAGCTTTACGTTCACAAGGACGCGGGCCTCAATTCCTCGATGATCGAGCGATGCCAGGCTGCCGGCTTCGACGCCTTGGCGCTGACGGTGGACACGATCGTCTCCGGGAAGCGCGAACGGTGCCAACGCAGCGGTTTCACCACCCCTCCCCGGTTCACTCCAGCCGCGCTCTGGTCGTACGCCACCCGGCCAAGATGGACCGCCGACTACGTGCTCCGCGAGCGGTTTCGCCTGCCGAATCTCGACAGCCACGTACAAGAGGGCACTGGCAAGGCAGTATCGATAGCCGAATACTTCAATACGATGCTCGACACGGCGATGGACTGGGACACGGCCGCGCGCATCCGGCAGGACTGGGGCGGCACGTTCTGCCTCAAGGGCGTGATGAGCGTGGGCGACGCGCGGCGGGCGGTCGAGATTGGGGCTGACGCCATCATGATTTCCAACCACGGGGGACGTCAGCTCGACGGGAGCCGCGCGCCGTTCGATCAGCTTGCCGAGATCGTCGATGCCGTCGGCGGGCAGATCGAGATAATCTGCGATGGGGGCGTCCGCCGGGGAACCCACGTCCTGAAAGCGTTGGCACAGGGCGCGACTGCTGCAAGCGGCGGGCGACTTTACCTGTATGCCCTCGCCGCCGCCGGCCAACCGGGTGTGGAACGTGCGCTAGGGCTGCTCCAGGACGAGATCGAACGGGGGATGCGGCTGATGGGTGTCACGTCCATCGATCAGCTTGACCGCTCGATGCTGCGGACACGCTAGTCCGCGGCGATTCCGACAAGGACCATCGCCACCAGCACGACCAGGAAACCGTTGAATACCAGGAGCAACCACTCCGGAAATTTCGCGGCGTCGGGCGCGGGGCGGAGCGATCTGCCGGTGAGTTCGCGCCAGATACCCGCCACGAAACAAAAGCCGGCAAAGACGATGAGCGCGAGTGAAGTGGCAAGCACCATCCACGGCGCTACCAGCTTGTCCAGCAGCGCCTTTGCGCCGATCCCGGCGGCCAGGCTGGCCAGACCCGTGCGCATCCAGGCCGCGTAAGTCCTTTCCGCCGCCAGCAAAGTGCGGTCCGCCGCCAATTTCGTCCGCCGCGATGCGCTGTCTTCCTGCGTTTCGGCGCTGTCGACCAAGGTGTCCGCGCTGTCGGCGAGCTTTTCCTGGGCAACGGCTGCGCGATGTTCGACCGGTGTCGCCATGCAGTCCCAACGCTTCGAGGCAAGAATGGTGGCAGGCCGAAATTTTTGCCGTAACAGCAAGCCGATGGGCAGGGCTTATTCCTTCGGACCATTTGTGCTCGACGGCGCCGAACGGCGGCTGCTGCGAGACGGGCGACCGGTGGACGTCTCGGGGCGCTATTTCGACGCCCTGGTGCTTCTCGCCAGCGAGGACGGCCGTCTGGTGACCAAGGAACGGTTTCACCAAGAGGTCTGGCGCGGCATTCCAGTAACCGACGAAGCGCTGACCCAGTGCATTCGCTCGCTCAGGAAGGCGCTCGATGATGATGCTGCGGCGCCCAGGTACATCGAGACCGTGCCGCGGCATGGCTACCGCTTCATCGCGCCCCTGGACGGTCCACGGGAGGATCCGGCACCCCACGAACGCACGGCATGGTCGCTGCATGCCACCGCACAAGATGCCGTTGCAGCTGCTATCGGAGGGGGCGTGGCGGGTGTGATCGGTGCCTTGCTCTACCTCTCGGCCGGTCTCGTAACGCCCCGGATGGGAACTGCTTCCACCCTTCTCGTCCTCGTCAGCATCAATCTCTTCCTCGGCGTGCTCGGCGGAGCAGCGGTGGGTCTTGGCCTCGCAGCCGGGCGGCGCAGCGGAAGGGGTGCGTGGCGGCTCCTGGCGGGGGGAGCAGCCGGAGGCCTCATCGTCGGGTCCTTCGCGCACATGATCGGTGCCGACCTGTTCGAACTCCTGTTCGGCCGATCCCCGGGCGCGATTACGGGCGCTGCCGAAGGCGCGACACTTGGCCTTGCGACCGGCGCCGGCCTCGCCCTTGCCTCTCGCACCTCGGCCCACCGCCTGTGGCTTCGCGGAACGACGGGGTTCCTCGCAGGAGCGACGGGAGGCGCAGCCATTGCGGCGGCAGGCGGCAAGCTCATGGTTGGAAGCCTGGCCGAACTGGCGCTGCGTTTCCCCTCTTCGCGATTGGGGATCGATCAAGCTAGCGCCGGAATGGCTGGAGGGACCAGCAGGCTCGCGCTGGCGATCGTAACGACCCTTGAGGGCGCATTGTTCGTCGGCACCGTTGTCGCGGCTCTCATGGCCGCAGAGCGCCTGCGTAGCGACAATTCCTGAGCCGGATTTCAGCCAAAGATCATTCCCACCTCATGACGCTCACCCGGCGCGGGTGAATGAAGACCCTCCTGCATCGATGGGAGTGAGTCCGATGAACCAAAATGTCATGATGAGCGAGCGCTCGACGCGTGTCCTGAGAATTGCCGGCTGGTCGCTGGCCATTATGCTCCTGATTGCGCCCGCGATAGCGATGCAGTTCCCCAACACCGGAGTGGACTGGACCGCCAGTGATTTCGTCTTCGCCGCGCTCGTGTTCGCCCTCGTGGGCGGGCTCCTGGAACTGGCGGCTCGGGCGAGTCGCAACATATCTTACCGTGCGGCGGTACTCATGGCCGTGGCTTGCGCCTTCCTGCAACTGTGGATCACACTCGCAGTCGGCATCATCGGCAGCGAGAACAATCCGGCAAACTGGACCTACATCGCCATGGTAGTGTTCGCCCTGTCGGTATCGACGGTCACCCGAGGAAAAGCGCAGGCACTCTCCCGCGGGATGGTGGTGATGGCCGTGGTCCAATTGTCATTCAGCGCGATGCATCTGCTGGATGGGCATTTCACTGCAGTGATCGACTTGTTCTTCGCCTGGCTGTGGCTCGGATCCTCACGCCTGTTCGCCCGCGCCGCGAGGCAGACCTTGGAGAGTTAGCACACCTCGGCGGTGTTAAGCGGGAGCGGCCCGGGCGGTGCCCTAGCCGGCGACATCCAGAACGGATCGCCGGCAAGCCGGTGCCGGTCACCGTAAACTTCTCTCAGCACACTCGCGAGAGATGGATCGTACAACGCGAGATCATCGTCATTCACGATCCGGCGCCCGTCGAAGGCGGCGAGCTTATTTGAATTGAACCAGAACTGCGTTCCCTCGGCCCAGTACTCGTCAACGCTCGTGGAAGCGTATTCGTTTTTCCAAAGCCCGGACGCGACCGCCCGAGCGTAGGATTCATCGATCCGCTTTGAAAGGCCGGGATCGACCGCTCTGATCGCGGCAAGGATATCGTGGCTGAACTCGTGAACAAAGATCGTCTCGCCGTAATACCGGCTGGAGGGTAGCCCGAGCAGGTCTTCCGCCGCCCCGCTGGTGAGCGGTCCTGCCATTCCCCGCGCGCGGGCATTCCAGTATTGGCGGTCCGTCATTGCACCGATGCGCTCGTCGTAATGCTTTCTCTCACACCGGGTCAGACGGGGATCAGAGCGATCGGGGCGGGTCCAGTGTGCCTGCTCCGGCAGGTCGGTAGTCGACTCGCTCTCGGCCATGATGGCGACGCGGTAGCCATTGAGCGCCAGCCAGCGCCCGAGGTCCGGCCGCCGCGACAACATGTCATCGATCACGCGGGCGGCGATTTCCAACGCCTGCGCCGGCACCTTGGCCGATCCGACAACCGGGATTCCGCTCGCATCCGCGCGCTGCGAGTAGAAGCGTTCCGCCGACAAGCCGTTACCCGGCACCGTTTGGCACGCGGCAATGCTCGCCGCAGCCACCGCCACGATGATGGTTTTGAGCGCCTTCGGCACCAAGCGCCGGTCAGTAAACCCGCTTCTTAGGCTTGATATACTGCACGTCGTCAGTGAGGGTGTATTCGTGCACCGGACGGTAATCGAGGCGGGTCGTACCGCCCTTGCCGCCCCAGCCATCGAACCAGGCCACCGTGTGCTTCATCCAGTTGGCATCGTCGCGTTCTGGGAAATCCTCGTTGGCATGGGCGCCGCGGCTTTCCTGGCGGTTTGCCGCGCTCGCGATGGTCACGCTTGCCTGCGAAATGAGGTTGTCGAGCTCAAGCGTCTCGATCAGGTCGCTGTTCCAGATGAGCGAGCGGTCAGTCACCGAGATGTCTTCCATTGAACGGTAAATCCCGCCGATCTGCTCCACGCCTTCCTTCATGAGCTCCTCGGTCCGGAACACCGCGGCATGCTTGCTCATCGACTGCTGCATCGCCTTGCGGATCGCCGCGGTCGGCTGACTTCCCTTGGCGTGGCGGAAGTGATCGAGCCGCGACAGCGCGAGCTCCGCACTGTCCTTGGGCAACTCCTCATGCGAAGTGCCCGGCTTGATCGTGTCGCGCAGACGATGACCGGTCGCCCGGCCGAACACCACGAGATCGATCAGCGAGTTCGAGCCAAGACGGTTGGCGCCGTGTACCGAGACGCATGCGGCCTCGCCCACCGCGAAGAGCCCGGGAACCACCGTTTCAGGATTGCCGTCCGGCCCGATGGTCACGACTTCGCCGTGATAGTTCGTCGGGATGCCGCCCATGTTGTAGTGCACGGTCGGTACCACCGGCAGCGGCTGGCGGGTCAGATCCACGCCGGCGAAAATCTTGCCGCTTTCGGTGATGCCCGGAAGCCGCTCGGCAAGGATCTTGGGATCGATGTGATCCAGGTGCAGGTAGATATGGTCCTTGTTCGGACCCACGCCGCGTCCCTCGCGGATTTCCAGCGCCATCGAACGGCTGACAACGTCGCGGCTCGCGAGGTCCTTCGCGCTGGGGGCGTAGCGCTCCATGAAACGCTCGCCTTCGGAATTCGTGAGGTAACCGCCCTCGCCGCGCGCGCCTTCGGTAATCAGAACGCCCGCGCCGTAGATGCCGGTCGGGTGGAACTGCACGAACTCCATGTCCTGCAGCGGCAGCCCGGCGCGCAGCACCATGCCGCCACCGTCGCCAGTGCAGGTGTGCGCGCTTGTCGCGGTGTAGTAGCAGCGCCCGTAACCGCCGGTCGCCAGCACCACCGATTTCGCCCGGAAGCGATGGATCGAACCGTCGTCCATGCACAGCGCGATCACGCCGCGGCAAGCGCCGTCCTGCATGATGAGATCGATCGCGAAATACTCGATGAAGAAGTCCGCATCATACTTCAGGCTCTGCTGGTAGAGCGCGTGAAGCATCGCGTGGCCGGTGCGGTCAGCGGCTGCGCAAGTGCGTTGCACTGGCGGACCTTCGCCCATGTTCTGCATATGGCCGCCGAAGGGGCGCTGGTAGATCGTCCCATCATCGTTGCGGCTGAATGGAACGCCGGCGTGCTCGAGTTCATAGACCGCCTGGGGCGCTTCGCGCACCATGTACTCGATTGCATCCTGGTCCCCGAGCCAGTCCGATCCCTTGACGGTATCGTACATGTGCCACTGCCAGTGATCCGGCGTATTGTTGCCGAGGCTTGCGGCGATACCGCCCTGTGCAGCGACCGTATGGCTGCGGGTCGGGAACACCTTGGTGATGCACGCGGTGCGCAAGCCGGCTTCGGCGGCGCCCATCGTCGCACGCAGGCCAGAGCCGCCTGCGCCGACGACGACGACGTCATACGTATGGTCGATGATCTTGTATGCCGGCTGCGTGCCGGAAGTCTGGGTATTCTGCGTCGCCATCAGGCGGCACCTCCGGAAAACGCAATGCGCGCGATGCAGAACAGGCCGAACGCGATCCCCGCGATAACAGCGAGCGACAGCGCCATCATCGCGCCGAACTTGTTGCCATCCTCATGAACGTAGTCGCCGATCATCTCGGCGACTCCCATGCGCGAATGCCAGAAGAACGTGATGACCATCAACGCCAGACCGGTGGCGACAAGTGGCTGAGCCGCCCACGCGCGCATGGTGGCGAACGAATAATCGTCCAGAAACGCGAGCGAAAACACCAGGAACGCGCCGAGCACGAGGCTCGCGACCGAGGTGTAGCGCATGAGGACCCAGTCATGGGCGCCGTGGCGCGCCGAGCCGAGGCCGCGCACCCGCCCGATCGGCGTCCCCTTGGGAACATAGCGTTCGATTGTCGGATCTTTGCTCATGCTTTGTCCTAGCGAAGAAGGATGAAAGCCCAGAAGACGACGGTCAGCAGTATTCCGCCGATCATCGACACCATCGAGCCAATCTTGTTGTTGCCGAGCTCATAGTTGGCGCCCATGTCGAGCACGAGGTGACGCAGCCCCGAGCACAGGTGAGTGAAGAAAGCCCAGCTCAGGCCAACCAGCACCACCATCCCCAACGGATGCCCCGCCACCGCCTGGAACGTCCCGTAGGCATCGGCGCCGCTCGCCAGTGCGCCGAGCCACCAGAGCAGTACCGGGAGACCGACGAAAGCCATTCCCTGGCCGGTGATCCGGTGAAGTATCGAGACCGCCATATGCGGCCCCCATTTCCAGATCTGCAAGTGCGGTGAAATCGGGCGGTTGGCCATCGACAGGTCCCGGTTGAAAAGTGCGCCTTCCCCTTAACGCCTTGCTCCCGGCGCGCAAGCGGGCCGCTTCGACTTCACGCGTGTTGTGTTGGTGCGACGAGTGATGAATAGCGCGCCGAATGACGACTATTCTCCTGACCGGCGCTTCGCGCGGCATCGGCGCGGCCGCCCTAGCCGCGCTCCAGGCACGCGGCGCGCAAGTTATTGGCCAGGCAACCCGTTCGGCGCCCGGTGTCCTCGGAGCCGATTTCACCGAACCCCAGGCTCCGCAGATACTGTGGGAGCAAGCTCTGGAAGCGGCCGGTGGCTCGATCGATGTGCTCGTCAACAACGCGGGGCTGTTCTCTCCTAACCCGGTCGAAGGCTCCGACATAGGCTGGCTCGATGCCTGGGAGGACACGCTGCGGATCAACCTGACCGCCGCCGCCCAGCTCAGCAGGTTCGCCATCCGCCACTGGCAGGAGCGGGGCGCCGAAGGACGGGTCGTGCACGTTGCTAGCCGCGCCGGACACCGCGGCGATTCGCCGGCGCACTGGCACTACGCGGCCGCGAAAGGCGGAATGCTGGCCCTGCACAAGACGATCGCGCGGGGCTACGCTGCGCAGGGGATCCTGAGTTACGCCATCGCGCCCGGGTTCACTGACACCGGGATGGCAGAAGACTACCTCGCAAGCCGTGGCGGGCCCGGCCTGCTCGCTGATATCCCGCTGGGCCGGGTAGCGACGCCCGACGAAATTGCCACCATGATCGTGTTCTGCGCGCTAGATGCACCGCCGAGCATGACTGGCGCCACGCTCGACGCAAACGGCGCGAGCTATGTTCGCTAGGATTCGTCTTTTCGCAGTTCTGGCTTTGCTCGGAGGCTGCGCGACTGTGCCTGCTCCGCAGCTGGCGGATGCCGCACCGGGGCAACGGGCATGGGCGCAGGCCTGTGACGAGTTCGACGAGTGGGACAAGCCCGGCCCTCCATTCCGGGTGTACGGCGATACCTATTATGTTGGAACTTGCGGTATCACGGCTCTCCTGGTCACGAGCCGAAAAGGTCATGTCCTAATCGACAGCGGCACCGAAAAGGGCGCCGAGATCGTCCTAGCCAATATCCGCTCGCTCGGGTTCGATCCGCGCGACGTGAAGGCTCTGCTGATGAGCCACGAGCACTTCGACCACGTTGGTGGAATGGCCCGCCTGCAGGCGGCGACGGGCGCACCTGTATTTGCCTCGCCAGAGGCGGCCGCCGTCCTTCGCACCGGGCTTCCCGGAGGAAGCGACCCGCAGGCCGCTTCCGGACATCCCGCTTTCCCGCCGGTGTCGGGGCCCATCCATGACGTGGCCTTTGAGATGCCCATGCTCGCATCGCGAAGGTTCCAGCCGATAATAACTCCGGGCCACACTCCCGGGGCGACCAGTTGGACATGGCCGAGCTGCGAGGGCACGACCTGCAAGCAGATCGTCTATGCCGATAGCCTCAGCGCGATTTCGGCGGATGGTTACCGCTTTTCGGATCACCCTGCGTATCTCGCCGGATTCCGCAGAGGGATAGCCCGGATTGCAGCTGCACCCTGTGACATCGTGCTCGCCCCGCACCCCAGCGCCGCGGACATGCGGGGGCGTTTGCTGGGTCACCGCGCAATATCCAATCCCGCGGGCTGCCGCGAGTATGCCGCGCGGGTCGGTTCAACGCTCGATAAACGCCTGGCAGACGAGACCACCGGTGGCTGACTGCTGGACCATCCGTGCGGAAGTGTCCAGGGAGGTTGCGCGCGCTGCCTTGCTGGCGCACGAGGACGCTGTCGACTGGCCCGATGACTGGGTGCTCACCGGCATGGAAGTCGCCGATGACCGTCCCGACGATTGGTTCGTGGAAGTATATCTGGCGCACGAACCCAGCGCATCCGACCGCAAGCGGGTTGCGGCATTGTTCCACGGTGGCTCGCCGGCGTTCCGGGTCTCGCGTCTGGAGAACGAGGACTGGGTGACTCTCAGCCAGGCCGGGCTGGAACCGATAAAGGCGGGACCGTTTCGCGTGCGCACGCCGGAATTCCCGAAAGAGCCGGGCACCCTGGATTTCGTGATCCCCGCTAGCCAGGCGTTCGGAACCGGACATCACGCCACCACCGCCGGTTGCCTGGCCATGCTCGCGGAAATGAAGCGGCGCGGCACCCTCGTCCGGAACGTGGCCGACATCGGCACCGGGACGGGGCTTCTCGCGTTCGCCGCTCTCGCGCTGTGGCCCCGTGCGCTAGCCACCGCGAGCGACATCGATCCTGTCTGCACGGCGGTCGTCGAAGCCAACGCGGTCGCCAATTCTGTGACTCTCGGCTCGCGACAAGGGGAAGTGACGATGGTCGTTGCGGACGGCATGGCAGACCCCCTGCTCCAGGCGCGCGGCCCGTATGACTTGCTGATCGCCAACATCCTCGCCGGTCCGCTGGAAGAGCTCGCGCCCGACTTCCGGCGCTCGGTAATCCCGGGAGGAAGCCTGCTGCTCGCAGGTCTCCTGACCACCCAGGAAGGTGCGGTTCGTTCCGCCTATCTCAGAGCCGGCTTCCGGCTCGCGGGTCGCCTCGTGAATGGCGACTGGTCGATCTTGTGGCTGCGTCGCAGGCGAAACTACTCGCTCCAGCGGTCGAGCGCGTCCCTGTAAGCATCCCGCGCGGTATCGCGCCGCTCTTTCAGCCGCCGAACTTCCTTTTCGTGTTTCGTCCGAAGCGACGAAAGCTTGCGCTCGATCGCGTCCCGTTGCTTCTCAAGTTCAGCGCGCTCCGCTGCCTGACGCTTCTCGGCATCGGCCAGCGCGGCATCGGCGGCATCGAGACGGCTGCGCTTGGGGGGCTTGCCCTTCTTCGGCTTGGGCTTTTCTTTGCCGGCCATCGCCGTAGGCTTCCTGCGCGGCCCCAAGGCCTTCAGTTGGTCGGCGAGGCCGCCACGCGATTTCATAATGACCTCGCCGGGGCGCTTGAGCGGCTCGGCCATCAGTTCCTTATCGGTAACCTGTTCGGCGACGCCGCGTGCAAACAGATCGACATCCGCTCCCCACGCTTCCAGGGCTGCCTTCCGGCTGGACGCGGCCACGTACGCATCGTGAAACCCGGCGGAAGTGCGGAAGACCTTGAGCGCGCGTGGCATGAGCACAAAGCGCCGTCATTCGGCCCTGGTTCCGCCTATTGCCCGACGCTGGCGACAATCTCGGCCCAGGCAGCCTCATCGATGACTTCGATGCCCAGTTCTGCAGCCTTCTTGAGCTTGCTGCCAGCGCCGGGGCCCGCGACGATCAGATCGGTCTTCGCGCTGACCGAACCGGCTGCCTTGGCGCCAAGCCGCTCCGCCTGTGCCTTGGCCTCGTCCCTGCTGATCGTCTCCAGCTTGCCGGTGAACACCACGGTCTTGCCGCTGACTGCACTCTCGAGCGTTTGCACCTCATAGCGCGGCGGAGCGACTTCCTGGAGGAGGTCATCCCAGACCGCGCGGTTGTGCTCTTCGTGGAAGAAGTCGCCCAACGCCTCGACAACCGCCGGCCCCACGCCTTCGATGGAAGTCAGTTCGCCCAACGCGGCCGGATCGCCGCGGGCAGCATCCTGAGCGGTCGAGCGCAGCACCGGAAGCTCGTGAAAACGCTTCATCAGGTCGCGAGCCGTCACCGCGCCTACGTGGCGAATGCCCAGGCCGAACAGCAGCCGCGCTGCATCGGGCGACCGCTTGGACTCGATCGCTGCCAGGAGGTTGTCGACCGATCTCTCCTGCCAGCCATCGCGGCCGATCAAGTCTGACCGGTGGAGCTTCAGACGGAAGATATCCGGTGGCCCCTTATCGAGCCAGCCAAGCTCCATGAACTCGGCGATGGTCTTTTCACCCAGGCCCTCGATATCGAGCGCGCCGCGGCTGACGAAGTGGCGCAGCCGCTCGAACTGCTGTGCCTTGCAAACGAGGCCGCCGGTGCAGCGGACATCCACTTCCCCTTCCTCGGCCACCGCTTCGCTGCCGCACACCGGGCAGTGACCGGGAAACTCGAAGGCGGGGCGCCGCTCGTCCCGCGTGAGGTTCTCGACCACCTGGGGTATAACATCACCGGCCCGTTGAACGACGATCCGGTCGCCTTCACGCAGGCCAAGACGAGCGATCTCATCGCGGTTGTGAAGGGTGACATTGACGACCGTCACGCCGCCGACGAGGACTGGGGAGAGTCGTCCGACCGGCGTCAGCTTGCCGGTCCTTCCGACCTGGATGTCGATTTTCTCAAGCGTCGTCTCGGCCTGCTCGGCCGGAAATTTGTGCGCCAGCGCCCAACGGGGAGCCTTACCCACCGCACCGAGCCGGCGCTGGAGGGCGAGATCGTCGACCTTGTAGACCACCCCGTCGATATCGTACGGGAGACTGGCTCTCCGCCTTCCAATGTCGCGATAGTGCCCCAGCATTTCCGCCACCGATCGGCAGAGCACCAGATCCGGGCTGACCGGCAGGCCCCAGCTTTCCATTCGCTTGACCATGGCGAATTGCCCGGGCTCCGGGAGATCCGAAGTGGCTCCCCAGCCGTGCGCCCAGAAGCGCAGCCGGCGCTGCGCGGTGATACCGGCGTCCTTTTGCCTCAGCGAACCCGCCGCGGCATTGCGCGGAGTCGCGAAAATCTTTCCGCCGGCTTCATGCTGCGCAACATTCAGCGCAGCAAAGTCATCCTTTGCCATGTACACTTCGCCGCGGACCTCGAAAACGGCCGGGACCTGTCCGCGCAGCTTCTGCGGGATATCCGGGATGTGCGCGACATTGGCTGTCACGTCTTCGCCGACCTCGCCGTCACCTCGCGTGGCCGCGCGCACGAGGACGCCACCCTCGTACCGCAGCGAGCAGGACAATCCGTCGATCTTGTCCTCGGCCGTGAAGGCAATCGGCGCATCGCCGGGCAAGGCGAGAAAGCGGCGGATACGGGCGACGAACTCCTCGACCTCGGCGTCCGAGAACGCGTTGTCGAGGCTCATCATGCGCACTTCATGGCGCACCTTGCTCAGGGGCGACGCGGCGACTTCGTGCCCTACCCCGCGCGAAGGGGAATCGGCACGCACGAGGTGAGGGAATGCCGCTTCGAGTTCCGCATTGCGCCGAACCAACGCGTCGTACTCGGCATCGGAGATCTCCGGCGCGTCCTCGGCATGATATAGCCGGTTATGCCGCGCGATCGCCTTGGCGAGCCGCATGAGTTCATTCGCCGCCTCGGCCTCGGAGACGGAAGGGATCATCGGCGACGCAACCTGGCGAGGATGGTGGGCTCCAGTTCCAGGTAAGCAGGGGCGCCCGGGGTGATGACGTCGAAATGGCTCGCGCCCGGGTTCTCGATCACGTCCACTTGCACACCCGCCTGACGCAGCGCTGCCAATCCTTCTGCCCCCGGCGCCGGGAGCCTGGCCTGGACAAACAGCACCTCGCCCAGACCGGAAGAGTGCCTCACGGGAGAGATCGCGGCATACCGTTCCGGGACCTCATCCACTGTCCCGCCCATGAAAGGGGTTACGGCAGCAAACTCGCACAAGGCATCGAACGGCTGCTGGTCGCGAGCGAGGTCGGCAGGGCCATCGAAAACAATCGCGTCCGCTCCAGTAACCGGCTCCCGCTTGCCAATCGGCCCGTCCGGACCCTGCCCGCTCGCCAGCCATTGCGCGGGCAAGGCGCCGGCGGAATGACCGACAAATGTCAGCCTGGTCATATCGAATCGTTGATCGTTGCGGAGATTCTGCACGAGGTGCCCGATCGCGTGCCAATCCGCGAAACTGCCTGGCCAGCCTCCGCCATCGCCGACCTCGCGGTAATCTACGTTGAGCGTGGCGATGCCCTCTTGCTGCCAGCGCGTCGCAAGCGGTGCCATGTAGCTGCGATCCGCGATGCCCGTTTTCCAGCACCCGCCGTGGAAAAGCACAGCGAGCGGGAATGGCCCCTGCCCGGTCGGAACCCGCAGATCGGCGACCGCTCGCGCGTGCGCTGCGTAGCGCAGGATCGCGTCAGGCTTTGACGGCGCAAGATACGCATCGGTGCCATACATGCCGAGCGGTGCCGCAGGCGTCTGGCGCTGTTCGCTCATCGCGCAACCTGCCAGCAGCAGCAATGCAGCGGTCGCCACGATAATTCGCGAAGACGCACTCACACCCCCTCCAGCAGCCGGTCGGCCTGGGCTCGCGCCTCCGGCGTGACTTCCGCACCGGAGAGCATCCGTGCGATTTCCTCCTGCCGGGCCGCGGCATCGAGAAGCGTTACGGAGGTGCGGGTCACGGTTCCTTCGCTCGTCTTGTGAATGACGAAATGCGTCCGTCCCCGCGCGGCCACTTGCGGTGAGTGGGTAACGACGAGGACTTGTCCGCCTTCCGCCAGACGCGACAGGCGCTCACCGATGGCGCTGGCGACCGCTCCGCCGACGCCGCGGTCGATTTCATCGAAAATCATGGCGGCCGCTCCGCCTCTTTCGGCCAGCGCGACCTTCAGAGCAAGAATGAAGCGGCTCAGCTCGCCGCCGCTCGCGATCTTGTTGAGCGGCGCGAAGTCCGCGCCGGGGTTGGTAGCGATGAGAAACTCCACCATGTCGATCCCGAAGGGTCCCCAGCGCTCCTCGGGAAGTTCAGTAACGGCCGTGCGGAAGCGGGCGGCGTCGAGCTTCAGGGGCGCCAGTTCTCCCGCCACGGCGCTGTCGAGCCTGTCGGCGGCGGTGATGCGCGCCTCGTGAAGCGCCCGCGCGCGCGCGCTATAAGTTTCACCGGCTTTCCTGGCAGCGGCCGACAGCACGTCGAGTTCGGCTTCCCCGCCCTCGATCGCGTCGAGTTGCGCCCGCAATTCGCGCATCTTGTCGGGCAGATGGTCAACCTCGCAGCGATGCTTGCGCGCAATCGCACGCAAATCAAACAGACGCGTCTCCGCGCGCTCCAGCGCCAACGGGTCGTGGACCAACGCGCTGGCTGCCGCCGAAAGTTTGTCTTCGGCCTCGCTCGCCTCGATCACCGCGCGGTCAAGCGCGCCCAGTGCATCGGCTAGAAGCGGGTGCTCGGCGGCAATCCGATCGAGCCGTCGGGCTGCCACCCGCAAGGCAGCGAGGGGGGAATCGGACCCCTCCCAAAGTTGCCGTAGCAGTTCGAGATCGCCGGAAAGCCGCTCTCCCTTCTGCATGGCTGCGCGCGCTTCGGCGAGCCGTGCTTCTTCTCCGGCCTGCGGCTCGATCGCGGATAGCTCCGCCAAGTGCGCCAGGAGCAGGTCCTGGTCCGCCTGGGCGGTTTCCACCTGAGTCCGCGCAGCGGCGAGACGCTCTTCCGCTGCGCGCCATTCCGCCCAAGCGGCAGTTACGCTGGCCGGATCGCTCTGAGCAAACCGGTCGAGCAGTGCGCGATGCCCGCGCGGATTGACGAGCCCGCGGTCGTCATGCTGACCGTGCAGTTCGACCAGCGCCGGTGCCATCTCCCGCAACAGCGCGACGCCGACCGCCTGGTCGTTCACGAACGCCTTGCTGCCGCCGTCAGCTTTCAAGGTACGCCGCAATATGAGCGGTTCGCCGGCTTCGATGACAATATCAGCATCGCTGAGCGTTTCCGATATCGCTGGCGGCAGGGCGGCAAATTCGAATGTTGCTGCGACGCTCGCCCGGTCGGCGCCCGCGCGCACCAGGCCGCTCTCGGCACGATTGCCCAGCACCAGGCCAAGTGCATCGAGGAGTATCGACTTGCCGGCACCCGTCTCGCCGGTGAGGACTCCGAGTCCTCCGCGAAAATCAAGGTCCAGTGCCTCTATCAGCACGATGTTGCGGATGGTGAGGCGCGTCAGCATTCGCGCTTTCTCTAGCTTAACCCCCTGCGCGCGTCACGCGGCGAGCGCGCATTTCCCACGCCGCTTGCGCACGAGCCAGCTCGAGAAATGCGTCGGGCGACACGGGTCTGGAGCGCAGAAAGCCCTGGAAGACGTCGCAACCCTCGCGCGCGGCGATTTCGCGCTGTCCCGCGGTTTCGATACCTTCGGCGATGACACTCAGCTCCAACGCTCGCGCCAGCGCGACGATCGCGCGCAATACTGCAAGATCGCGGCTATCCTCCTCGATGCCCTCGATCATGGATCGATCGAGTTTCAGCGCGTCCAGCGGGAGGAGCTTGAGATAGCGGAAATTACAGAAGCCCCCGCCGAAATCGTCGAGCGCGATCCGGACGCCGAAGCTCTTGAGAGCAGTCAGGATGCTGGCACTACGCTCGAGGTCGTCGAGCAGCACCTGCTCGGTAAGCTCGATGGTCAAGCGTTCGGCCGGAAAACCGCTGTCGCTGACAATATGCGCGAAGTCATGGGCAAACCCTGCGCTCGCCAGATCGGCCGGCGTAACATTGATGGAGAGGCGCATATCGGACGGCCAGTCTTTCGCCAGCGCCAGAGAGCGCTCAGCAATATGGCGCGACAGGTGTGCGACGTGTTCGGCCCTCTCGGCGATCGCGAACAGCGCACCGGCCGCAATCTGGCCCACCCTCGGATGATTCCAGCGCGCAAGAGCCTCGGCGCCGATGACCCGGTCGGTTGGGAGATCATACTGGGGCTGGAACGCGATCTCGATTTCACCGCAGTCGATTGCGGTGAGAAGATCCGCCTCGATCTCGGCCGCCCGCATCCCCATGGGGGCGCGGGAGTGACCTGCCCAGGCGATCCTCGCACCGGGCCGGTCGTGAGCTTGGGCCAACGCTCCTGCAAGGCGATCGAGCACATGGTCCGAACGCTCCCCTGGAAGAACGCGAAGAAGCGCGACGCGCGGCCACAGCCTGACGGTTCCGACGCCGTCGATAGCAGCGATCGGTGCGGCAAGCGCTTCGCCGAGGGCTTCGCCGAGCCACTGCCACCGTTCGCGGCTGATCGCCTCGCGAGCGATCAGAGCAAACTTTCCTCCGCCGAGGCGGGCGGCAAGCCATTGGCCGTGATCGAGTTCGTCCGTTGCAAAGTTGAGTATGCGGCGCGCCACTTCGATCAGCGCACCGTCTCCGGTCGCTTCTCCGTAAGCGAGGTTGACCGAATCGAACCTCCCGAGACCGATCAGCAAGGCATGGACCGGGGCCGCGCGAGATCCGCCGGTCGACTCTCCGCGCCAGGTGTCCAGGCACCTGCGCACGGCATCGACGTTGACCAACCCGGTCAGGGCGTCGCGGCGGCAATCATGGAGGTCGAGCATGCTGGCCATCGCTATCCCCCTAGCGCTTCTGTCGCAGCCAAGCGCCCCTGCCAAAGCGCGCGTTGCCAAATGGGACGACGGCAATTAGCGTTGGTGAACGGCCCTGGTAAACGCGGGGTATAGCGGAAGAGGGCGCGTGAACGGGGAGATCGACGTCAAGCGGCTCGCGCTTCTCGCGTCGCGTACCGACCGAGCGATGGCGGCGGCGGCAGAACTGCGCGAACATTTCGATTTCGTCTCGCTCGAGCGTGCAGCGGCAGTCGTGGTGCTTGGCGGCGACGGATTCATGCTCCACACCCTTCACCGGATGCTGGATCGGGGCACCGTCCTCCCGGCCTACGGGATGAATTGCGGCACGGTTGGTTTCCTGATGAACCGCTATCGCAACCCGGCCAAACTCGCCGAGCGGCTGGCCAAGGCGCGTGATTTCCAGATCGCGCCCCTGCGAATGGAAGCCATCCAGCAGGACGGAAAGCGACATATCGCCTGCGCGATCAACGAAGTGTCACTTCTGCGTGAAACGCGCCAGACGGCCAAGATCGAGATCGTCCTGGACGGGAAGACCCGGCTCAAGGAACTGGTCTGCGACGGAGTGCTGCTGGCCACTCCCGCCGGCTCGACCGCGTACAATCTATCGGCCAACGGCCCCATCCTCCCGCTTGATTCGCAACTGCTGGCCCTTACCCCGATCAGTCCGTTCCGGCCCCGGCGCTGGTCAGGCGCGGTGCTCCCCGAACGCAGCCGGGTCAGTTTCAAGGTCAACGAGCCGGCCAAGCGCCCGGTCTCCGTCGTCGCTGACCAGAAGGAATTCCGCGACATTGCGGAGGTGCACCTGGAGATCGCGCGCGAGAACCAGCTCACCTTGTTGTTCGACCCCGGCCATGCGCTCGACGAACGCATCGTCGCCGAACAATTCGCAGTATGAATTCGACAGACTTTCTACCGCGATCAGGTCGGGCTTGCCAAACCGCAGGGCCCTCCATATAGGCGCGCTCCTGCCGGATGGCTGCTCCCCGATAGCTCAGCGGTAGAGTAGGTGACTGTTAATCACTTGGTCGTTGGTTCGAATCCAACTCGGGGAGCCACTTTTCGCACTTGAAGGCGCTAGCGGCCGACTGCCCCGCTCTTCGGACAGTCAGTCGAGGTATCGCCGCCGCGGTGGATCGCATCGGCAGTCGTAACGCCCCTTCACCGCCGAGTTCAAGAACTGTCCTGCCGAGCGGGCTTCGCACAGCTCGCGGTACACTTCAGCCGGCACATCTGCGTAGATGTAACGTCGCCGACCAGTGAACCAGATGCTGAGTTCGCGCTTGCGGGCATTGTAGGCCACTCGCTCGATTGCGGACGACGCTCTCATTTCAAGGACTGGCATGATGCACCAGCGTCCGCGGAATCTCGGCGTTCCGCGACCAGCGGCAGAGCGAATCGGATTCGCGCCAGAACGAATCGAGGCACTTCCGGAACTGCATCCTGACCCTCAGGTTGACTCGCCCATGACCAGCTTTTCGAGAGCGCGCCGTGAGGCCGCGAACCGGCTTCGGGTGACGACACACGACCTGCCGGAGGTCGAGCATTTCCATGTATGTCCGGTGTGCGGCCAACGCGTGGACCGCCGCAGACTGGGCGACGTGATCTACCACGCGCGCCGCCTTCATTCACCTCTGCCGGAGATTGGCCCGGGAGACGGCGCGGACCTTTTGACAGCGCTCCCCGTTCTACATTTCTAACCACAAGGATCCGTTTCCATGCTTCTTCGAATGGCTACCCTGGGCGCGCTCGGTTACGCAGCCTACAAGTACTACGGGAACAACCGCGACAAGGTCGACGGCGCGATCCGCGGGCTCACCTCGGGCGAGAGAGGCTCCGGGTCGGTAATCGAGGATACGCCCGGCCTCGCCGGCGGGCCGCTGAGCGGCCAGGCGAGAGTGGTGCACGCCGGCGAAGGACCGCTTGCCTAGGCTCCGAACAGCAGGCGCGCGCCGACCCAGATCGTCAGCGCGGCGGTGAGCCACCTGATCGCGGTCTGAGGGAGATACCGGACCGCCAGCAGGCTGCCGATCTGTCCGCCGATGACGACCGCGAGCAGAAGTGGCAAGCCCAGCGCGATCGCCTCCCCCATCCGATCGGGTCCGCTTTTGACAAGCTGACCGGCAATGCCGAACAGCGAATTCACCAAGATGAAGAGTGCGGCTGTGGCCGCCACCGCCCGGGCGTTATTCCACCGCGTGAGGTGGAGAAGAGGGGCGAGAAAGATGCCGCCGCCGATTCCGACCAGACCCGCCAGATAACCGATTGGAGCCGCGGCCAGCGTCATCCATCTCGCTCCGCCTGTCGGCTCGCCCTCGCGAGTGGAGGTTTGCGGAAAGAGGAGCGTCGCCCCGGTGAGAACCAGGCTCCCTCCGAGCACAGTCATGAATGCAGCCTCCTTGATCGGAGTAAGCCCCCCCAGAAAGGCGGCCGGGGCGGCGATGGCGGTGAGCGTGGCTGCATTCCGCCACGGGATGATCCGCGCGCGCGCGAAACGAATCGAACTTCCGGCCACGACTGCCACGTTGCAGGCAAGGGAAAGTATCGGCAGCAACCGGTAATCGAAGCCAGAAAGCGCCAGCAACGCGCTGTAGGTCGAGCCGCCGCCGAAGCCCACCGAGGCGTAAAGGAGCGCTGTGAGCGCGAAGGCTGCGGCAAGCACGGGCACGACCCGGTTCCCCTAGCACAGCGCTTGCGGCATCATAGCGCCAGGAGGGATGCAAGCGATGGATCCAGCGACGATCAGACTGGGCGATAGCCTCACCCGTGCCAGACCTTCAGGCGCTGGCGCAATTGCCGCCATCACCGCCGACGCTTTTCGTGAGGATCCTTTCAATCGCTGGCTGTTCGGCTCCTTTTCGGGGATGGCCGGGGTGTTCGGCGCCCTCGCCCGGCATGTCTATGTACCGCGCGGGTTCTCCTACCTCCTCGACGATGCAGGGGCGGCGATGTGGATGCTGCCCGGCGGAGACAGCGAGCCGCCGCTGGCTGCGCTGCCGGGCCTCTACGCTTCGGTCATTTTCAAAAGTAGTTGGGGTGCAAGGCGGCGGACGGATGCAACCGTGGCAGCCATGGCCAGGCACCGCCCGACCTTCGACCATGCCTACCTGTTCACCATCGGACTCCGTCCTCATGCCCAGGGCAAGGGACATGGACGCAAGCTCATCCAGCCTGTGCTTGATGCATGCGACCGCGCGGGACTGCCGGCATATCTGGAGAATTCGAACCCGGCCAACCGTGGTTTCTACCGCTCTTGCGGCTTCGAGCGCGTGGCAATGATCGAGGTCATGCCGGGCGCGCCGCCGCTCGAAGCGATGCTACGCGCGCCCGGAGGAAAACTGCCCTAGACCGCGGCCTTGGCTCCCACCGCGCCGTGGCAATGCTTGTACTTGTTGCCCGAGCCGCAGGGGCACGGGGAATTGCGGCTGATGTCCTGACCCGCCCACGGGTTGTCAGCCACTCCGCCCGGCCCCGCTTCCGCCACCGGCGAACCGGCAAGCGAGCCGAACAACGCTTCCCGAACCCGCGAGCCATCGCCGTCGTCGGAATCTTCCACGCCCATCAGCGGGTCGATATGCCCGGTGAGGAAGTCCGGCAGGTCCGGCAGCGACAGCGGTGCCTGCGGCGCCGGGAGGCGGAACTCGCTGCGCATCAGGATCGAGGTGACGTCCTCACGCAGGGTTTCGAGCATCCGCTCGAACAGCATGAACGCTTCGCGCTTGTACTCGTTGATCGGCTGCTTCTGCGCATAGGCGCGCAGGAAGATCACCTGCCTGAGCGCGTCGAGAGTGGACAGGTGTTCCTTCCAGTGGTGGTCGAGCCGCTCGAGCAGGATCTGCTTCTCGATCCGCTTCCACATCTCGGGATCGGTATCGGCGACCTTGCGGTCCATGACCTCATCGGTGAGCGCGCGAAGGCGCTCCTCGAGCATCTCGGGTTCGACATGGTCTTCCTCGACCCATGCCTCGAACGGGGCATCGACGCCCAAGATATCGATGGCCCGCTGCTTCAACCCCGCGACATCCCACTGTTCGGGGTACGAACCCGGAGGACATGCTTCGCCCACCAGCGTGTTGACGGTGTCGTGACGCATATCGGCGACCACCTCGTCGACGGCATCGGCATCCATGATGTCTGCGCGCTGCTCGTAAATCACCTTCCGCTGGTCGTTCATCACGTCGTCGTATTCGACGACTTGCTTGCGGATATCGTAGTTGCGCGCCTCGACCTTCTTTTGAGCTGTCTCGATCGCCTTCGACAGCCACTTGCTGCCGATTGCCTCGCCGTCCTGAAGGTTGGAATTCATCATCCGCGCGAACAGCGTGTCCGGGCCGAAGATGCGCAGCAGGTCGTCCTCGAGGCAGAGATAGAACCGGCTCAGGCCCGGGTCGCCCTGGCGTCCCGCGCGTCCGCGAAGCTGGTTGTCGATACGCCGGCTTTCGTGCCGTTCGGTGCCGAGCACGAACAGGCCGCCAGCTTCAAGCACCTTCTGGCGTTCGGCGGCGACTTCGGCCTTGATGCGCTCGATCGCGGCATCCCGTTCGGGCCCTTCGGGCATGTCCCTGAGCTCGTCCTCGGTTCGGAATTCAACGTTGCCGCCGAGCTGGATATCCGTGCCGCGGCCCGCCATGTTCGTCGCGATGGTGACCGCGCCAAGCCGGCCTGCCTGGGCGACGATGTGCGCCTCCATCTCGTGGAAACGCGCGTTGAGTACGGAGTGCTTGACGCCTTCCTTCTCGAGAAACTCGCTTAGCAGCTCGCTCTTTTCGATCGAGACCGTGCCCACCAGCACCGGCTGCCCGAGCTTCGATTTCTCCGCGATGGCTTTGGCGATGGCCTGGAACTTGTCCTGCGTGTTCTTGTAGAACTCGTCTTCCTCGTCGATCCGCGCGACCGGCTTGTTGGTCGGAATCTCGACGACGTTCATCTTGTAGATGTCCCAGAACTCGGATGCTTCGGTCGCCGCGGTGCCGGTCATGCCGGAGAGCTTGGGATACATGCGGAAGTAGTTCTGGAAGGTAATCGAGGCCATCGTCTGGTTCTCGGGCTCGATCTTCACGCCTTCCTTGGCCTCGACCGCCTGGTGCAGGCCGTTGGACCAGCGACGTCCGTCCATCATGCGGCCGGTGAACTCGTCGATGATGACGATCTTCTCGTCCTTCACGATGTAGTCGATGTCGCGCTTGAACATCACGTTCGCCCGCAGCGCCTGGTCGAGGTGGTGGACCACTTGCGTGTTCTCCACGTCATAGAGGTTGGGCGTCACGAGCAAGCCGCTGTCGGCCAGCATCGCCTCGATCCTCTCGGCGCCGTCTTCCGTCCAAGAGATCGATTTGGTTTTCTCGTCCGCCTCGTAATAGCTCTCGTCGATCGATTTCACGATCGCGTCGATCGAGATGTAGAGGTCTTGCTTGTCCTCGGTCGGACCCGAGATGATCAGCGGAGTCCGGGCCTCGTCGATCAGGATTGAATCCACCTCGTCGACGATCGCGAAATTGAACGGACGCTGCACCATTTGCGAGCGCTCGTGCTTCATGTTGTCGCGCAGGTAGTCGAAGCCGAACTCGTTGTTCGTGCCGTAGGTGATGTCCGAGCCGTACGCCTCGCGCCGCTCGAATTCGTTGAGATTGGGCACGATCACGCCGACGGTCAGGCCGAGAAACTTGTGGATGCGTCCCATCCAGTCAGCGTCGCGGCGGGCGAGATAGTCGTTGACGGTGACGACATGGACGCCCTTGCCTTCGATCGCATTGAGATAAGTGGCAAGCGTCGCCACCAGCGTCTTGCCTTCGCCCGTGCGCATTTCGGCGATCTCGCCGCGATGGAGCACTATGCCGCCCACCATCTGAACGTCGAAGTGCCGCATCCCAAGCACGCGCCTGGAAGCTTCGCGCACCGTCGCGAACGCTTCAGGCAGAATGTCGTCGAGTGTGCTGCCAGCGGCAAGCTGGTCGCGGAATTTCTGCGTCTGCGCGCTCAGTTCGGCATCCGTAAGCGCCTCGATCTGGGGTTCGAGCGCGTTGATCTGGCGAACGGTTTTGTCGAGCGACTTGACGTAACGGTCGTTGGAAGACCCGAAAACGGCCTTGGCAATGTTCTGGAGCATGGAATGGCCTGACGGCTAGAGGATGTGAACGAGGGCGCCACCGGCGCGCTTGGGGCCGGTCGGGCAAACGTAAGGAAGTGCTGTGCTGCGCCTGCGCTATTCGCGCGCGCGGTCCGGACCAAGCTGGACGGTCGGGATGTAAACGACGATCGCCCGGCGAGGGGTGCAAGCCCGCTTGGCCGCGGCCTTGGCCTGCGTGGTCGTTCGCTGCGCGGTCGTGTTGCATGCGGCCTGTTGACCGCCTTGCGAAACTGCGGGGCTGTTTTCCACCTGCTGCCCGAACTCGAGCATCATGCGCGCTTCGGCGGGCGTCGCGATGGACGCAAGGCCGGTGATCAGCGCGAGACAGGCGAGTATGCGGCGCAACATTGCCGACGATAGATAAGCCCTGTGCGGCATCTCGTCCACCCCTGCCTGAATCGCGTTTACGTCGTCCGCCAGTGTTTATACTGGCCGATGAATGAACATCGAACGCTCACCACTCGCCGTCGCTTTCCCAGAAACTCCGGCGATTGGCGGCGCCACGCCCACAGTTGCGCGCGCCGGTTACAAGGACTGGGGCCGGTGCGATCTTACCTTGGTGGAGCTGGCTCCTGGCACCGCGGTGGCAGGCGTGTTCACCAGGAACGTGTGCTGTTCTAGCGAAGTGGAACTGGGGCGGGAGCAGGTGCGCCTCGGCAAGGCACGGGCACTGGTTGTCAATGCGGGCAACTCGAACGCCTTTACGGGCTATCGAGGACGCGAAGCGGTCGAGGCGATCATGGCGCAGGTCGCCGAACATTTCGGCTGCGAGCCCAGCGACGTCTTCGTCTGCTCGACCGGCGTCATTGGCGTTCCGCTGCCTCAGGAAAAGGCGCGGGAAGGCTTGAGCGCAGCCTTCGTTTCATCTCCCTGTTCATGGGAGGAAGCTGCCCTAACCATCGGGACGACGGATACTTTTCCCAAAGGCGCCACGTCCAGCGCGATGATCGGCGGGACCAAGGTCAACCTCGTAGGCATCGTGAAAGGCAGCGGAATGATCGCGCCCGACATGGCCACGATGCTCGGGTACATATTCACGGACGCGGCGGTGGACGCGGACTTCCTCCAGTCGCTGCTTGGGGCGGCGAGCGAAAACACGTTCAATTGCATTACAGTCGATAGCGATACCTCCACCAGCGATACGGTCCTCGCCTTCGCGACCGGGGCTGCGGGGAACGACCCCATCGTCTCGGTCGAAAGCGCCGGCGCGGATGCGTTCGCCGCGGCGCTGCACGATGTGTGCCGCCAGCTCGCCCATCTCGTGGTGCGGGATGGAGAGGGTGCTCGAAAGTTTATCGAGGTCGCGGTTTCCGGGGCGGTGTCCGACGCGAGCGCACGTCGCATCGGACTGGCGGTAGCGAACTCTCCCCTCGTCAAGACGGCGATCGCGGGAGAGGACGCCAATTGGGGCCGCGTGGTCATGGCTGTCGGAAAGGCCGGCGAGCCTGCGGACCGCGACAAGCTGTCGATCGGGTTCGGCGGAACATGGGCTGCCAGGGACGGGCAGCCGCTGCCGGGCTACGACGAGGCTCCTGTTGCCGCCCACCTGAGGGGTTCCGAAATCTCCATCGAAGTCGATCTCGGGATCGGCGATGGGCGCGCGACGGTGTGGACCTGCGACCTGACGCACGGCTACATAGAGATTAACGCCGATTATCGATCATGAGCGCGCTCGATGCAGAAATGCTCGCCCTGCTGCGATTCGCGGCGGAGCGCTCGATCTTGCCCCGGTGGCGCAATCTTTCCGAGCATGAGATCGAGGAAAAGGCCAAAGACGACCTCGTGACGGTCGCCGACCGCGAGGTAGAAGAGTTCCTGTCGGAAGCACTGACGCGGCTTGCCCCGGGCGTCGCGGTGGTCGGGGAAGAAGCTGTCCACGCCGACCCCAGCCTCGGCGAGCGTCTTTCGGGTGCTTGCTGGATCGTCGACCCCATCGACGGGACTACAAATTTCGCGAGCGGGCACGGCCACTTCGCGACGATGGTCGCGCTGGCGGATGGCGGGGAAGCGATCGCCGCCTGGATCTACGATCCGCAGCGGCAGCGGATGTGCCGCGCGCGTCGCGGTGAAGGCGCCTTCGTGAATGAGGAACGACTGGTGGCGCGGCGATGCGAGGCACACCCGCCCCGGCTTGCCGCAATGACGCGCTACATGGCGCTCCCCCAGCGCACGCTGTTCGACACGCGCATCGCGCCTCGTTTCGAGCTGGTCGACGCCCCGGGATGCGCGGCCGAGCAGTACCCGCTCGTAGCGACGGGAGAGCACGACATCGCGATCTACGAACGCGTCCTCGCGTGGGATCACGCCGCCGGAACGCTGTTCCTCAACGAGGCCGGGGGTCGCTGCGCACACCAGGACGGGTCGCCGTACCGCGTGGATAGCGGACGCAGGGGCCTGGTTGCGGCAGCGTCGCCGGACCTGTGGGACAGCTTTACAAGCATCCTCGACTACGCGGGCTACCGCCCCGGCGAGTAAGGCTTACAGTTCGCTTTCAAGCCAGCTCTTGAGCTGCATCTTCGGTGCTGCGCCCAGCTTCTGGGCAACGGGCTTGCCGTTCTTGAACAGGACCATCAGCGGAATGGACTGCACGCCGATCGAGCCAGGAACGCCGGTGTTCTCCATGATATCCATCTTGGCGATGGTCACCTTGTCCTTGAGTTCGTCCGCGATCTCTTCCAGCGATGGCCCAGCACGGGCTTGTCGGAATCGAGAACGTCCGACTGGAAGCTTGCGTCGGTCACGGCGATGGTCGGCATTGGGAATCTCCTTCTATTCGGAATCAATCTAGGCGCTCGAGGCGCTCACTCAACCTGCGGCCGGGGAAAGCTTTGCGAGCCTTCCGACAAGAGCGTCTTGCGACTGGCCAGAACCTCGCCCGGAATCGGAATCAGCACGGGCGCGTGAGTATAGAGTACGGCCGCGCAGATCTCCCGGTCAGGATAGATCACGTCGAGCGCAGCGGCATAGGCTGCCATCTGCCGCAGGGTACTTTCCGGCACCCCGGCCAGAGAAGCAGGAGGGCGGCGTGCGGTCTTGAAATCGACCACCGTCACCCGCTCGGGCTCAATCAACAGCCGATCGACGGTGCCTGCGACGACCAATCCTTCCACCGTCGCTGCGAGAGGGACTTCGGCCAACGCCGCGGGGGAGAAAACACGGTCGAAGGAAGCCTCGGCAAGCACTGCAAGGACGCTCGCCAAAATCTCCCGGCGTTCATTCTCTTCGATATCGCCGGCTTGACGCGCGAGCCATGCTAAGGCCGTCTCGGTGCGCTGGGCAACTGCCACGTCCGGGAGCCGCTCGAGCAGCCGGTGGATCAGAACACCGCGCCGGGCAGCGACGCGCGCCACCTCGGGGGCTAGGGGCGGGTCAGCCGCTACGTCCCCTCCTGCCGAAGAAGGTGCGAGCGGTCTCGGCGGGCGCGGCTCTGGTCCGACCGGCGCCAACGCCCAGCCAGGCAGCTCGGGCATGGTGTCGACATTGGGTGGGCCAGCATCAGGTATGGCGTCCGCACGGTGGCCCCACTCGCTCCGTGCGCCCCATATGGGGTCCGCCAGTTCTTCTGCGACCATCAGTGACGCAAGCCGGGCGTACCACGAATCCGCCGCGGGCTCCGTCTCCCTCTTTCCGAGCGCGCCGCCGATGAACAGCGCTTCCTCCGCTCTCGTCATCGCGACGTAGAGCAGCCGCCAGTGCTCCTGCCGCTCGTCCGCGCGGATGGCTGCCTCGGCGTCGAGAATTCGGCCAGCTTTTTCCTCTTTTCGCAAGGGTGGCAGAGGTACTGTGCGTCCGCCGCCGCCAGGCAGCTCTTCGGTGAGGGTCACGCTTCGGACCGGCGATGCGTCAGGATTACCGGTGGCATCGGCAAGGATCACGATCGGCGCCTGAAGTCCCTTCGAACCGTGCACAGTCATCACGCGAACCAGGCCCCCGCCGCCATCGGCCTCCCGTTTCAACTCGCCGTCGCCCGCATCGAACCATGAAATGAAGCCGGCCAGGCTGGCGGTGCTCGTTGCTCCATAGGCATTGGCTGCATTGAGCAGTTCGTCGATCGGGTCGTTCACCTCGCGGCCGAGCCGCGCGACCAGTGCCTTCCGGCCTTGCCATGGCCCCACCAGCAGCCAGTGAAGCAGCGCCTGCGGCGGCTCGTAGTCGGCCAACCGCAGCAGATCGCGCAGGCGCTCGGCAGCATCCCGCTGCTGGGGGCTGATTCCGCGGCGCAGGTGATCCCACAGCCGCACACCTTTGGCCCGATAACCGTGTGCGAGCAAATCGGCCTGCGTCCATCCGATGAGAGGGCTGACCAACAGGTTTGCAAGGCTGAGGTCATCGAGCGGCTGGGCGGCAAAGCGGAGCGCCACCATCAGATCCTTGACCCCAAGAGGCGCCCCTAGCCGCAGCCGGTCGACGCCGGCCACGGGCACTCCCGCCGCGTGCAGACGCGCCACGATCAGACCCGCGAGCTCACGCCGCTTGCGCACCAGCACCATGATATCGCCGGGTCCGGCGTTGCGCTTGGCCCCCTTCACCAGCGGATAGCCCTCGCGTAGCCAGGCCTTTACCTGATCGGCGATACGGTTGGCCATCGTGCGCTCGGGTTCCGACAGCCAGTCTTCGGGGCCATCCTCGTCCTGACCGCCCTCACCGTCGTTCGCGCGACCGGAAACGGGATGCCAAAGCGTCACGAGGCCCGGCCGATCATCGCCCATGTGTGGTTGGGGCGCGGCGTCGAGCCCGAAGTTCTCAAAGCCGACCGCTTCGATAGCCCGATCGACAAACTCGAGAACGGGCTGCGCGGTGCGATAGCTCCGGCCCAGCCCGACATCGAGCAGCGTCCGCTCCTCGTCTCCAGCGGCCAGCTCGTCGATCAGCTGCGCGAAGTGCTTTCGCGCCGTCGCGAAGTTTTCCGGGCTCGTTCCCTGGAAGCGGAAGATCGCCTGTTTGTAATCACCGACTACGAACAGAGTGCGCAGAACATCACCCCGCTGGCCCTCGCCGGCGAAGAAGTCACCTGTCAGTGCGCGTATGATGTCCCACTGCGCCTCGTTCGTGTCCTGCGCCTCATCGATAAGAATATGATCGAAGCGCCGGTCGAGCTTGTAGCGGATCCAGTCCGCAATATCCGAACGCGTCAACAGGGCGGCCGCGCGGCGGATCTGGTCGTCGAAGTCGATCAATCCTTCGCGGTCTTTGGCATCCTCCCATGCGAGCGCGAACCGGCGACCGAGCTCGAGAGCCGGTTCGAGGAAATCGGCAAGCTTCAACAATGCCTGCCGCTCACGCAACATGAGCACGGAAGCTGCGACCGCTTCCGCCGCCGCTGCGTAGCCCGGATCGCATTTCTCAAGATACTTGATCGAGCGAACCGCTCCTTCCAGCGTGAAAATGGCTTTTTCCATTGGAGCCGATGCGCTCACCCGTCCCAGCCCGCTCGCCCCGAGGAAGTCCTCTATCGCTGCAATCGTCTTTTGCGCGGTCGGTGTGCCCCACGCGCGGTTCGCGGCGAGGAGCTGCTCGAGCGCGGCGCAATCGAAAGTGCCTTCGGCGCATAACTCGGCGAGGCTCTCTTCCCCGGCGTCGCTCGGCAGTCCGATCAGGCCAAGCACACGCTCCCGCATCGGCGGCTGCCATCCCCCTGGACCTTGCCAAAGCTCGCGCACCTCGGCGCAGCGCATCAGCCAGCCGCGCACGCCATCGGGTCCAAGCCGCTCGCTCAGTTGCGCCAAAGGACCGAGCACCGAACGGTCGTCAGTCGCCTCGGCTTCGACGACCATCGTTGCCAGGACTTGGTGGGCAAGCAATTCGCGGTCGCGGTCCTCCATCGGTCGAGCGCCCGGGATCAACCCTGCCTCGTCCGGGAACGCGGAGAGCAGCCATTGGGAAAAGGCGTGGATCGTATCGATCCTCAGCCCGCCGCCCGGGCAGTCGAGCACCGCCGCGAACCGCGTGCGCGCCCGGTCGAGTGTCGCCGGATCGACCGGAGCCCCGATGGCAAGCAGGTCTCTGGCCAGCTCGGCAGGCTTCAGCCGCACCCAGCGCGCGAGAACGTCATTGACGCGCTCCGACATTTCGGCCGCGCCCGCCTTCGTGAACGTCAGGCACAGGATCTGCGAGGGCTTCACGCCCGGCTTCAGCAGCAGTCGCAGCACGCGCGCGGAAAGCACCTGGGTCTTGCCGGTGCCGGCGGAAGCCGACAGCCAGACGCTGCGCTCCGGTTCGACAGCGCGGGCCTGATCGCCGCGCAGGGGATGGACGGATCCGCTCACGACGTATGTCCCAACCATTCGTCGAGCCGCATAAGCTGGTCGTAGGTGGCGTAGCCTGGCGCATCCGGGTTCAGCCGGGCAGTGAAAGGCTTGTCGCCCAGGATCCAGTAGTCGAGCGCCTGGTCGAGGTAGTATCGTGCCTGCGGCAGAAATTCGGCGGGCGGGATGCCGCTGCGCTTGTTGCCATCACGCAGCGGCGTGGAGACATAACCGAAACCGGTTTCGCTGTCCTTGCTCCGGCCCAGCGACCAGTACTCGAAACCGGTCACCTCGCCGCGCAGCGCGCCGAATGCGCCGCCTTCCACCATCAGACCGAGAGTGCCGAGCTGAAGCGCGTAGCCGGCAGCGACCTGGGCTCCACTTGGCGGCTTACCGGTCTTGTAGTCCACCACCGCGAAAGTGCCGTTTTCGAACCGATCGAGCCGGTCGATCCGCCCGCGCAAGGTCACTCCCCGCCAGTCCATTTCGCCCCACTGCTCCCAGGCCACGGGGCTGCGCGCGGTGTCGACTGCGACGCGCTCGGCGATCCATTCGAGAGCTTTCAGCAGGCGCGGCCGCCACAAGGCGCGCGTCAGGGGGTGAGCTTGCATTGCCGCCAACTCCTCGTCCGCGATGCTCTCGATGGGGCGGCCAGTCCCATGCCACTTTTCGAGGATCGCGTGGGCAACGATCCCCTGCCAGGCGGGCGTCGGCTCTGCATCGAGCGGCTCGAGTTCGGGGAGCCGCAGGATGGCCGATGCATAGAACTGGTAAGGGTCGGCTCGCAGGCGGTCGAGGTTGGTGACGCTGATCGGGACTTTACGCTGAGCGGCATCCGGCATCGGCTCCGGACGAGGATAGCGACTTGCGGGTGAAGCGAAATCAATCGCTTCCGCCCACCGCGGCGCTGCGTCCTCGCGGTGGCTATCGCGCAGGTCGCCGAGCAAAGCCTGGACCCTCAGCAAGAAGCGTGAAGCGATCGCCGGCCCGCTCTCGTCGCGTCGCGCGCGGCTGAGTACCACTTCCGGCGCGCCGAGCGCCGCAGCCAGATCGTGCGCCGACAGCCCGATACGGAAGTCGGCGCCCGGCACGCCAAGAGCACGCAGAACCGCGGGTGCGAGCAGTGGATCCGTCGCTGGGCGAGCGGGCCATGTGCCTTCGTTCAGTCCTGCGGCGATTACGAGATCGGCCCGCGCCATGCGCGATTCGATGAGCCCGTAAATCGCCACTCGCGGGTGCCCCCCGTAAGGGGGACGCACCGCCACCACTTCCATTGCGTCGGTCAACGCCGCGTGCAGTTCTTCCGCTTCGAGGATCGTGCCGACTTCGCGCGCGTGAAGGCGAAGATCCTCGACGAAAGCCGACAGAGCGCGTCCGTCTTCGCGGCTCCACAGCGCATCGCCGGCCAGAGCCTCGCCCGCCGTTGCCAGCCGGTCCAGCCAGTCCGCAAGAGGTAGAGGCAGGTCCATGGTCACAAGAGGGAGAAGGATGCCCTCCACGCCGTCCCACCACTTTTCGACCCCGGCCTTTCGCGCGATCGGCCGCAGCGCGTCCAGTCCCGGACCGGGACGCGGACCCCTAAGCGCGATGTCGAAGGCGCGCAGGCGGTCGAGCCACTCGGCCCTGCGCTCGCCCATCTCTATGAGCGGATTCGAGAGCGCCGCGATCAGGCCGACAGGCGCCGCTTTCTCGGACGCGATTTGCGCCAATTGCAGCACCAACCTGCCCGATGCCGTAATCGACAGCGGTCGACCCGCAGAATCGTCGGCCGGAAGATTCCATCGCCGCAAATGCTGGACCACTCGCCGGGCAAGCGCACGGTCGGGAGTGATCAAGGCGATCCGCTTCTCCGGTTCCGCGACCGCTTGCCGGATCAGGAGAGCGATAGCCTGGGCTTCCGCTTCCGGATTTGCAGTCTGCATCACCCGAACGCCTGTCAGCCGCCGCTTTTCTGGCGGCAGATCGACCCAGGCCTTGCTCGCCTCGGGAGGAAGGAAAAGGCTGGAAATGGCGTGGCTTCGCTCAGGCGGAGCCGCCGCAAGCCCCCGGCGATGCCATGACTGCACCTCGGCACGGTTCACTCCCATGCGGTTAAGCAGCAACTTGAGATGGTATTGAGGGTGGGTGACGGCGTCGTCTTCGCCAAAAGGCGGATCGCCCGGAGACTCGCCCGCCCCCGCCGCGCCCAGCTCCTCCCACACGGTTTGGGGCATGGCCAAGTCCAGATCCGGCAAGATAACCGCCCCTTGGGGAAGCTCGCTGATCTGACGGAGCAGTTGAGCCAAAGCGGGTGACGCACTGGTCACCCCGGCAGCCACGACCGGTGTTGCCGGGGCATGGTCCTTCCAGGTTCTCGCGGCGTGATCGAACAGCCGGTTGCGCCGCGCTGCCGCGTCGAGCGCACCCATCGAAGCCAGTTCCTCGAGCCAGCGCCTCTGGATGCGGGCGATCAGCCGCACGGACCGCTGCCAGTGCACTGCCATGTCTCCGACGATCTCGATAACCTTGTCGCCGAGCAGTTCCTCCGGTCCGATGTCCTCCACCAGCAGGCGGTCCATCGTTCGCCCAACCTCATGCGCGAGGCGCAGCAGCGCCGACCCGCGCGGCGCTTCCGGGCCCATTTCCTCGCGCAAGAGTTCCGCGATCCGCAGCCAGCGGCGGGTCGGCTCCACGGCCGGCGGAATGCCGGCAGCACCAAGGGGGTCGAGGAGGGCCCCAAGGGTCTCGTCAAGATCCAGGTCGCCTACCACCGCCATCCGCGGCATCAGCATCCCGCCGCTGCTCGCGCGCACGAACGCCTCCTGCACGGTGCGCGCCGCACGGGTGGAAGGCAGCAGCAAGGTCAGCCGGGCGAGGCCCAGGTCTGCTTCGGAATATCGTGGTATCAGGCCTGTGACGAGCGCGTCCGCAAAGCCTCGATGAGCGGCGATGGAGAATACCTTAGGACCGGCGCGCTCAACCACCGGTAAGCGCCTCTTCGGTTGGCCTGATGGCTTCGGGAGTGCCGACCTCGAACCAGCGCCCGGTGAAGTTCGCGCCGAAAAGTCGCCCCTCCCCGATGGCGCGCTCCCACAGCAGCATGGTGCCGAACGGTCCTTCGGGTGAATCGCGAAGCAGCCGATGGCTGACCAGTTGGATGCCGGTGTAGATGAACGGCGCGATCCGGCCTGTCTTGCGCCGCGTTAACCGCCCCAGCGGGTCCATGTGGAAGTCGCCTTCACCGCGGAAATTTTCGGCGCGGGAGTGCGGCACGACCAGCAGCAGCGCATCCATGATCGCAGGATCCCATCCAGCAGAGAGATCAGCGAAGGCATTGCGCGGGCCATCGAGCCAGATGTTGTCAGCGTTCAGGCAGAAGAACGGGTCCGGCAGCAACCCGGCCTCGAGCGCCTTCTTCATCCCCCCGCCGGTCTCGAGCAGAAGCGCACGCTCGTCCGACACAACTACGCTAGGCCGCGATCGCGACCGGACGTGGGCCTCGATCGCGTCGCCGAGGTAATGCACATTGACGACCGCTCGCCCGATGCCTGCCTCCGCGAGGCGGTCGAGGGCGTGGTCGAGAAGCGGCTTTCCTGCGACCCGCACCATCGGCTTGGGCTGGCTGGCGGTGAGTGGACGCATCCGCTTGCCGAGACCAGCGGCCATGATCATTGCCGTATCGCTGGCGAGTGCGCTCACCCCAGCGTTCCGCCGAGCTTCTGGCGAACAGCAGGCGGGATATTGGCATCGAACCAGGCCGCGACCGGCGCCAGCGCCGGATGCGCCAGATCGCGCTCAAGCGCCTCCCACACCCGGGGAATGAGGGGCAGATACGCCGGCTTGCCGTCCCGTTTCCACAGGCGGGTGAACACACCGACGATCTTGGCGTTACGCTGGGCGCCGAGCCGCGCGTAATCGGCGGCGAAGTCCGGTCCTCCATCGACTTGCGAGACATAACGAGCGAGCATGCGCTTCTCCAGATCGAGCGAAACCTCGCGGCGCGCGTCCTGCAGCAAGCTGACGAGATCGTAGGCACGGTGGCCTGCCAGCGCATCCTGGAAGTCGATCAGGCCCTGCGCGCCGCCGGGAAGCAGCATGATGTTCTCGGCGTGATAATCGCGCAGGACCGTGACACCCGGCACCTGGCGATCGAGCAGGGGCGCGAGCGCCTCTTCCCACGCTCGCCAGTAGCTCTCGCTGTCGGCCTCAATGCCGGCCGCGGGACAATACCACTCGGTGAAAACTTCGACCTCGCGGCGATAGGCGGCCAAGTCGTAGGGCGGAAAAGGCCCGGGGGCACGGGCATGGAGCGCGACCAGCGCATCGATCGCCGCCGCATAGGCGCTGTCTTCATCCTCCGGGTGAACATCGAGCCAGTCACGCATCCGGTCGTTGCCGAAGTCCTCGAGCAGCACCCACCCCGCCCCCGCGTCGGCCGAATAGATCTCCGGAGCGCGCATCCCGTTGCGGCTGAGCCAGGCGGCGACGTCGAGAAACGGCCGCGGGTCCTCGTTCGGAGGGGGCGCGTGCATAAGCATCGCATTGCGCCCGCCGTCCCGGACGCGGAAATAGCGGCGAAACGAAGCATCGCCCGGAATGGGATCGATGCCGGCGCCTTCCCAACCGGCGCTGGCAAGAAACGGACGAAGGCCTTCGGGCAGGTCGCTCATGGCAGGCGCCCTAGCCAATCCGCGCCCGGTTCGACAATCGCCGCGCGCCCTTTTCCCGCTGTTTCCAGCGTGATCGAGAGGCAGCCGGGCTCATCGGCGAAGCCGCCGGCATTCGCGGGCCACTCAGCGATCATAGCGGCTCCTGCGCGGTAGTCTTCCAGTCCAAGCTCATCGGCCTCGGCAGCCGTCTCCAGCCGGTAGAAATCGGCGTGTACCAGAGGCGGGGCCAGCTCGTCGTACGTCTCGACGATCGTGAACGTGGGTGACGGCACTTCGCCCACATGCCCGAGTGCCGCGATGATCGCGCGCGCCAGCGTTGTCTTGCCCGCTCCCAGCCCTCCGGTGAGAGCCACGACATCGCCTGCGCGCAGGCGCGAGGCGATCCGCGAACCGAAGGCCTCCATCGCCTGGAGATCGGGCAGCTCGATTTTCACGGGATTAGGATTGTCGCCGTCGTGCCCTCACCGCGCCGGGAGAGCAGTTCCAGCGAGCCACCATGCGCTTCGACCAGTTGCCGGGCCAGCGGTATGCCAAGGCCCTGCCGCCGCTCGGGCCTACCGTCCGGTCCCGTGCGCAGGCCTTCGAGCGCACGGCGGAGCTCGTCGCGGCTCATCCCCTTGCCATTGTCCGAGACGACGATCCGGACACCGTCGGACTTGCGCGACAGGTCGACGAGAATTTTGCCCCCGCGAGGGGTGGCGGCAATCGCATTGTCGAGGACTTGGCCGATCGCCCTGCCGAGCTGGTGCGGATCGGCCTCCACCTTGACTGTCTGCCCGCCCCGCAAGTCGAGACTGAGTCCGCCGCCAAGAATGGCGGCCTCCCGTTCGCGCACCACCTTGGTGACGAAGGGCATCAGATCCAGCTTCTCGGGCGCGAGCGGCAGCAGGCCCGCCTCGCTCTGCGACAGATCGAGCACGTTCTCCACCTGGTCGGTCAGTCGCTTTACCGATTCGATGATCGCCGCAACGTATTCGTGCCCTTGCGGCGTGAGATCCCCCGCGACCCCGGCTTCAAGCAACTCGGCGAACCCGCTGATCGAAGTCAGCGGCACGCGGAACTCGTAGCTCATGTTGGCGAGGAAGCGGGTCTTGACCTCGTCGGCGGCCTCCAGCGCCTCGTTCCGTTCGCGCAGGGCATCTTCCGCCTTTTGCGAGTCGGTGATGTCGAGGACAGTGAGAAGTCCGTTTCCGTCGGGCAACGGCACCCCGGCGATCTCCAGCGTACGGCCGTCCGTCAACGCGACCCGGCCGCCCGTCTGCTTGCGGTCCAGCGTTGCCCCGCGCACGATCTCCCCGATTGCTTTCGCCTGGGCTGGCCGGGCGAGATGGGATTCCAGTTTCGCCACAAACTCATCAGCGGTGGGATGGCCGTCGATCTCTTCCGGCGCGAGTCCCCATGCACCCGCGAAGCGGCGGTTCCACAGTTGCATGTGGCCATCCGGCGCGAACACCGCGAGCGCTTCGAACAGGCTGTCGAAAGTGGCGGTACGGGTGCGCAGAAGGGTGTCCCGGGTGGCCGAAAGTGCGAGGCTTTCGGTCCTGTCCTCGGCAATCAGCACCAGTCCGCCATCGGGCATTGGCTGTCCGACGACCCGCAGATGAGTGCCATCGCCGAGCGGCCAGGCCTCCTCGATCGGCTCACCGGAGGCAAACCACTCTATGCGCTCCGAACGCCACCCGGGGAAGTCACGCACCTCCGGCGTTCGACCTGCCTCGCGCGCCTCGCGCAGGAAGCGCTCGAACTCGGTGCCCTCGGCGGCGTCCCGCCCCATTGCAAAAGTCCTGCGGAAAGGCTGGTTGGCGGAAACGAGCTTTCGGTCCGCGCCGAACTGCGCGACCCCGACCGAGAGCTGATCGAGCATCTGTCTCTGCGCTTCGCGAAAGGCGCGAAATTCACGTGCCTGTTCCTCCAATTCCTCGATATCGACCGCGTAGCCTGCGACGCCTTCTTCACCGAGCGGCAGGTCGCTGACCCGCATAGACCTGCGCATCCCGCCGATCGTCGTTGCGACAATGCGTTCGATTGGCCGCTTCTGCTGCGCCGCCTGCGTGGCGACGGC
Organism: Tsuneonella deserti; assembly: GCF_014644315.1. NCBI lineage: Bacteria > Pseudomonadati > Pseudomonadota > Alphaproteobacteria > Sphingomonadales > Erythrobacteraceae > Tsuneonella > Tsuneonella deserti. The sequence continues at coordinate 1,401,272 of NZ_BMKL01000001.1, forward strand.
TGCGGCGGACAGACCGTCGACCGGCTCGATCAACTCGGTCTGGGCCTCGACCACGGCATCCGCGCTGTCCGCTCCTACCGCGGCGACGTAAGCCTTGTTCACCAGCTTGAGACGCGCATCGGGCCCGCGGAACCACATAGGCAGCGGCGCAGCCTCGATCAGACCTACCAGGGCGGAGAAATCGCTTTTCGCCCGTGACGCCTCCGCCCGCAGGCGCGAAAGTTCGCTCTCGCTTTCCGAAAAGTCGAATATCCACAGTAGCGCGGCTCCCCCGGGGGAAACCTGCGGGTCGGCCAGCGCACCGCGTACCGCCAGGCTACGCTGGGAGCCGGGGGGCGTAAGCGCCATTCGAAAAGGTGCCGCCGTCTTCTGAGTGCGGTTCACGAGGCCGGAAAGTTCGGCCAATTGCGCGCCTGACAGGCCCCTTGCAGAGGTGCCGCCATCGAGCTCGCTGAGATATTGCGGCAGCTTGGGAAGCCCCAGCCACCCCGCGAGCCGCTCGCTGGCTTCGATACGGCCGTCGGCGCGCACCAGCAGAGGGATGGCCGGCGCCTCGTCGATCATGCGCGCCATCCGGCGAGCAGCCTTGCGCGATCCTTCGGCAGCGCGGGCCTTCGATGCCGCCGCAATCATCAACCCCGCCGCGCCGGCCACCCACGCGGCCAGCAAGAGGCCGATCAGCGCCAGTGCAAGAGGAGAAAACTGCATGGGCGGTCAGCTATGCGCGCTGACCGCCCAAAGCAACTTGGTAACGAGCAACTTAGTAGCGGTAATGATCCGGCTTGAACGGACCTTCAACCGGCACACCGATGTAATCGGCCTGTTGCTGGCTCAGCTTGGTCAGCTGGACGCCCAGCTTTTCGAGGTGCAGCGCGGCGACCTTTTCGTCGAGGTGCTTGGGCAGCACGTAAACCTGATTCTCGTACTCGTCGCCCTTTGTGAACAGCTCGATCTGCGCGAGCGTCTGGTTGGTGAACGAGCAGCTCATCACGAAGCTGGGGTGGCCGGTGGCGCAGCCCAGGTTCACCAGGCGGCCCTTGGCCAGGATGATGATCTTCTTGCCATCGGGGAACGTGACGACATCCGTGCCCGGCTTGATTTCCTGCCAGTCGTAGTTGTCGAGCGCGCTGATCTGGATCTCGCTGTCGAAGTGGCCGATGTTGCACACGATGCTCATCGGCTTCATCGCCTTCATGTGCTCAGCGGTGATCACGTCCTCGTTGCCGGTGGTGGTGACGAAGATGTCGCAGCGCTTGACCGCTTCTTCCATCGTCACGACCTCGAAACCTTCCATCGCCGCCTGCAGCGCGCAGATGGGGTCGATCTCGGTGACCATCACGCGCGCGCCGCCATTGCGAAGCGAATCGGCCGAGCCCTTGCCGACATCGCCGAAGCCGGCGACGCAGGCGACCTTGCCCGCGAGCATCACGTCGGTTGCGCGGCGAATTGCGTCGACCAGCGATTCCTTGCAGCCATAGAGGTTGTCGAACTTCGACTTGGTAACGCTGTCGTTCACGTTGATCGCGGGGAACGGCAGCTTGCCCTGCTTGGCGATGTGGTAGAGGCGATGCACGCCGGTCGTCGTCTCTTCCGAAACGCCCTTGATCGCCTTGACCGTCCGGGTGAGGTAACCCGGCTTGGCTTTCACGAACGCCTTGAGAGCGCGCTGCATCTCGATTTCTTCGGCGTTGCTCGGCTCGGGCATCGTCTCGCCCGCTTCCAGCCGTGCGCCCCACAGCGCGAACATCGTCGCATCCCCGCCGTCGTCGAGGATCAGGTTGCAGGTGGTGTCATCGCCCCAGTCGAAGATGCGCCCGACATAGTCCCAGTAATCGGCCAGGCTCTCCCCCTTGACGGCGAACACCGGAACGCCGCTGGCGGCGATCGCGGCGGCCGCGTGATCCTGGGTGGAGAAGATGTTGCAGGTCGCCCACCGCACTTCGGCGCCGAGAGCCGTCAGCGTTTCGATCAGCACCGCGGTCTGGATGGTCATGTGGAGGGAGCCGGTGATCCGCGCGCCCTTGAGCGGCTGCGAGGCGCCATACTCCTCGCGCAGCGCCATCAGGCCGGGCATCTCGGTTTCGGCGATCGCGATTTCGGCGCGGCCGTAATCGGCGAGGTTGATGTCCTGGATGACGTAGTCGCGGGTAAGCGTCTGGGCAGAAGTGGCCACGGGTAAATCTCCAATGGGGGAATCGGCTGCGCCCTAGCTTCGGACGGCTCCGAAAGCAAATATAAAGGTTCCTTTATATCTCGCTCGGCTGCGCTCCCCGGCTTGCGCGCGAGCGAGCGCTCGCTATCTCCGGGGCCGGGCGCGGACGGGATTGCAAAGAGGATTTAGGACGATGACGATCAAGGTAGGCGACAAGCTGCCCGACGTGAAGCTGACCAAGGCGACCGAGAACGGACCCGAGGCGGTGCAGAGCTCGGACTACTTCGCCGGCAAGAAGGTTGCGCTGTTCTCGGTTCCCGGCGCCTTCACGCCGACCTGCTCGGCGCGCCACCTACCGGGCTACGTCGAAAAGGCCGCCGAGCTGAAGGCGAAGGGCGTCGATGAAATCGCTGCTACTGCGGTCAACGATGCATTCGTCATGGGTGCATGGAACAAGGCCGCCGGAAGCGAGGATATCACCATGCTGGCGGACGGCAACGGCGAGTTCGCAGAAGCCCTGGGCTTGACGATGGATGGTTCCGGTTTCGGTCTCGGCAAGCGCGGCCAGCGCTTCTCGATGATCGTCGATGATGGCGTCGTGAAGGAATTGAACGTCGAGCAGCCGGGCGATTTCTCGGTCTCGAGCGCTGAGCACATGCTCGGGCAGCTGTGACCGGCTGATCTTGAACGATCGGGGCCGCGGCATCGTCTGCCGCGGCCCTTCTCGTATCAATAGCCCATCAGCTTCAGCACTTCCTCCCGGCTGCGCGAATCTTCGAGGAAAGTGCCCATCATCCGGCTGGTGATCATGCTGACACCGGGCGTGCGAACGCCGCGGGCGGTCATGCAGCTGTGCGACGCCTCGATTACCACCGCCACACCTTGCGGATGGAGGTGCTCCCAAATGCAGTCGGCCACTTGCGCGGTGAGCCGCTCCTGCACCTGCAGGCGGCGGGCGAAGCCATGCAGAACGCGGGCGAGCTTGCTGATGCCGACCACCCGGTCGTTCGGCAGGTATGCGATCGCCGCGCGTCCGATGATAGGCGCCATGTGGTGTTCGCAATGGCTCTGGAACGGGATGTCCTTGAGCAGGACGATTTCATTGTATCCGCCGACTTCGTCGAACACCCGGCTCAGGTGGACCGAGGGGTCTTCCCCGTATCCCAGGCAATATTCCTTCCACGCGCGCGCCACGCGGCTCGGCGTGTCGAGCAGGCCTTCGCGCGTCGGATCGTCGCCCGCCCAGCGGATCACCGTGCGGATCGCTTCCTGCACGTGCTCCGGTACAGGCGGCTTGCCGGTGGGATCGTCTTCATCCGGGCCGACCAGGCTGCTCATCGGTGTATTCCCCTTTTCGCGCGGTCATAGGCGCGCCTCATGAGGCTGCCCTGCTTCAACAGGCCGCCCTTGGCAAACGGTTCGAACATCTCCTCCGGCTTCTCGGGATCGAGCACCTGAGATCCGGCAACGGTCTTGCGCACTTCGTCCACTTTCGGCGGGTCGAAAGGCCGCAGACTGCGCGAATTGCGCTGTCCATGCTCGTAGATGAGATCGAGCATCGTGGCCCCGCTCCGCAGTTGCCGTGCCACTTCCTCCTGCTCGATGCCGCAATGTTCGGCGAGCAGGGAATGACGCAGCGCCTCGATCGCGTCGCAGGCGTGCGCGTTGCCGGGACGGGCGCAATCGATGAACACGTCGCACTCGCTGTCGAGGCCCATCGAGCGGTTGTTGAAATTGGCCGACCCGATGCGCAGCACCTGGTCGTCGAAGATCGTCAGCTTGGCATGGACGTATATCGGGGTTTCGCCCGTGAACGGGTTGAACAGCCCGAAACGGTTCCTGTGGTCGAGCTCGTTGAGCCCGCGCACCAGCAGCGCCCGCGCGTAATCCATCGCCTGCTGCTCGAGCCAGCCATCCGCCACCAGCGGTTGGACTAAGACGATTTCAGGCGGGTCCGGCTCTTTCAGCCGCTTGCCGATCGCTTCTGCGATCTTCGGGGAGGTGAGGTACTGGTTCTCGCTGTAGATGAACTTCTTCGCCCCCGCGATCTGGTCGAGGAGGAGTTGCTCGATCTCGCGGATTTCGGAGCATTCCTCATATCGCGCGCGTGTGCGCGCGATGCCGATCTCCACGTTCTCGAACTGGACCGGCAGGTCCTCCGGCCAAAGGCTCTTCTCCGGGGCGTCGATCTCGGTGATCGGCTCCCCGCCGGCGCGGTGCCAGCGTTCGCGGCTGAGGATCCCGAGCTGGCGCGCGGCGTCCCCTTCCATCATCATCGTTGCATCGTGCCAGGGGCCGTACTTGCGGCCATGCGGTCGGCGGCGGCGGCGGTCGTTCTCTTCGTGCGATCGCGTGTCCCAGCGGTCCTGGGTCATGTCGATCCCGCCGCACACGGCCAGCTTGTCGTCGATGACCGCGATCTTCTGGTGGTGCGAGCAGCCAACCGGATGGCGGTTGTCGAACTTGAAGGTAATTCCCTTGTACTGCGCCATGCGCAGGACATCGGCAATCATGTAGCCGCGCGCGAGGAACTGGAAGACCCCCAGCCCCCATTTGAGCACGCGGATCTCGAGGCCGTTTTGATGCCGCGCAAGCCACATCAGGAAACTGCCGAGGCGGCGCGGGTACTTGCGACGGAACGGGCGGCTGAACCATCGGCGGCCGACCGCGAGGTGGATGCGGGTATCGAAGTCCCATCCGACCAGCATGATGCGCTGCCGGGCGTTCAGCATCGCCTTCTGCATGATCGCGAAATAGTCTTCGGCATCGATGATTACGCTGGCGCGCTCGACTTTTGCGAATCGCCAGACGCCTGGTTCGATCGAAGCGTCGCGCTCCGAATCGTCGGTGCACCCGCCTTCGTCGGCCATGGGCCTTTCGCCGCTCAAACCATCACCCCTCGTTGCCTGACGTCGCCTGCTTGAGGCGACAACTGTCAGGACGGGCGGTGCGTAGCAAGAGAGGCGTCCAATTCTCCGGACAGCCCTCCGGAAAAAAGCCCCGAAAGCATTTCAGGCCGCCCCCCCTGTGCGGGAGACGGCCTGAAATGATGGCGCGCCCGGAACGATTCGAACGTCCGACCCTCAGATTCGTAGTCTGATGCTCTATCCAGCTGAGCTACGGGCGCGCATTGGAGGGCGGCACATAGGGTCGTCCCTCCACCTTGGCAATCCCTTATCAGGCATCCTGCCGGGCATCGCCAAAAAGCTGCATGGCAAGGTGGCGGTCCAGAGGCGGCAAAGGGAGAAGCACGATCTCGTCAGGTGTTGACCAGCGCAACTCCGCGTCCGGCTCTGCCCGGGGCGTACCGGCCCAGGCGGTCACTTTGTAAAGGGTTATGACAATCGCTGGCTCACCTTCCCCTGGAGCGCCTTCTGCCCGGCCGACCGGTGCGAAACCCATGCCTGGCACAACGATGGTCAACTCCTCGTTAAGCTCGCGGACCAACGCCTGAGCGTGGGTTTCCGCGGGCTCGACCTTGCCTCCCGGAAACTCCCACAGGCCCGCGTGACGCTTTCCATGGGGCCGCTTCTGCAGGAGCCACCGGCCTTCGCCATCGGTGATCGCCGCCGCCACGACAGCCATCGTTGTCGGGTTTTTTGTCACTTCGATCCGCTCCGGAAACCTTTTCTTAACGGGTGAGGCCCAGAAAGCGAAAGTCAGACAGTTTTCGACGGACAACACAGAATGCCGATGCGCAACCTCATGAAACGGATTGCCAGCGACATTTCGGGGGCCACCGCCGTCGAATACGGTCTGATACTGGCCCTGATCTTTATGGCCATGATCGCGGCGGTCCAGAACTTCGGAATCGAGACGATTTCGATGTGGACCAACGTCTCGACCAAGGTTGAAGGGGCCAACACCAAGTGAGACCGGGGTTAGGAGTTTTTCAACCAATCCTCCTTAACACCGACATGCCCACACCGCGAAATTTGGGTTGCGGCGGGGGCCGGGTAGCCGAAGACTGAACCAGGAGATTTCAAATGCAGTTCATCAAGAATCTCGTCCGCGACGAAGCGGGCGCCACCGCCATCGAATACGGCCTGATCGCCGCCCTCATCGCGGTTGCCGCGATCACCGCCATGACCAGCCTGGGCACCAGCCTGAGCGGCACGTTCACCAAGGTCGGCACCGAAGTCGCCAAGGGCAACTAAGGCCTGCTATCTTGCAAAAGTCAGGCGGCGGGAGCGATCCCGCCGCCTTTCTTTTTATGTGCGGCTAGCGTCCGCGAACCACCAGCTTCACTTTCTGGCCAACCTGCAGGGTCTGTCCGGACGAAAGCCCGTTGAGCACGCGGAAGCGCTGCTCCTGCGCATCGGTATAGGCCATTCGCGCCGCCAGCGACTGGATCGTATCGCGCGGTCCCACTGTCACCACGTCGATCACGCGGGGGATTACCTGCGCCGCCTCGTTGGCGCTGATCCGACGCATCGAATTGAACATCGGCGAAAATACCGACGAACGTCCCGCCTGGCTGATTGTCACGAAGTGGAACGCCTGGCTGTTCGAGAACTCGTAAGCGAACACCACCACGTCGACCTGGCCATTGCCGGTGTTGACGCGCGCGGTCCCGTACATCGCCGGGATGCCATTCACGGTGGTTCGCTGCAGCTCCTGCGGCGCAATCTGCTGGTTCTGGCTGAGCGAGGCGAAAGCCTGCCGCACATAGTTTTCCAGATTGCCATTATAGGACGCGGTGGTGAGCTGCCCCTGGCCGCTCTGCCCCTGGATGCTGACTGCCTGGGTCCCGTTGACCATGTAGAACCCCCCTGGCGCGGTAAAGGCCAGGCGGTAGCCGGGGTGGATGAACTGGCTACCCTCGATCACCCCTTGCGCAGGATCGTCGCCGTAAACCAGGCCGTCGATCCGGCTGAGGAACGTGTCGCGATTCGTAACGCCGGTCGCGTTCCCCGCCAGGCGGAGCGCGCCCTGCACGCGGCTCGCCGGATCCGGGTGAGTCGATGCCCATTCGGGCACCGTCGCGTTGCTCCGCCCCTGGAGCGAGGCGTCCAGCGCGTTCTGCATTGCAAGACTCTGGAGGACGGTCGCCATCGCATGCGGATCGTATCCCGCGCTCCTAAGGTACTGGATGCCCAAGCCATCGGCCTCGACCTCCTGGCTGCGCGAGAACTTCAGCGTCAGCAACTGTGATCCTTGCTGGATGCCGCTGCTAATCGCCTGGCCGATCTGGCTGTTGCCAAGGACCGCGCCGGCCAGGATCGAACCCAGAGCGCCGAGAAGGGAATTCTTGGTCGCGGCGCTCTGGCGGCGTTGGGCGTGCCGGGCGGCGACGTGCCCCACTTCGTGACCCAGCACCCCGGCGAGTTCGGCTTCGTTGTTCATCAGGCCGACGAGCTGACGCGTGGTGTAGATATAGCCACCGGGAATGGCGAAGGCGTTGTTGACCGAGCTATTGAGCAGCGAAACGGTGAACGCATCGCGCGCGTTGGACAGGCTGGATTGGACCGCGATGTTCTTGCCCACCTGTTCGACGTACTGGGCCTGCGGACCGGTCATCGCCCCGCCAAACTCCTGGAGAAGCTGGGGATGGGCCTCGGCACCCTGACGCGCTTCTGCCTGGCTGATGGTGGCGGCCTGCGCGCCGGTGCCGGCGGCATCCGCGGTCGTCGCGCAGCCGCTCAGGAAAAGCCCCGCCGTGCTGGTGACGAGCAGCAGTGTGCGCAGGCTTCTGCGGTTGAATGTCATGTCTGGTCCTTTCCAAGGCATGCACGGCGACCCACCGCCCGCCGCGGTTTTTGTTCTGGCCGTGGAACCCGCACCAAGCGGGCTTGGTTCCCTTGGGAAACTCGGTCAGTCGGCGCCGATGGCGAGGAACCGGTCTTCTCGCTTGCGGCGAAGCATCGCCGGGTCGAGCGCGGCGAGCGCGTCGAGTTCCTCGCCGATCGCCTGGCCGAGTGCACGCGCGGCCGCAGCCGGGTCGCGGTGGGCACCGCCAACGGGCTCCGGGACGATGCGGTCGATCACACCCAGCCGCTCGAGATGTTGCGCGGTGACCTTCATCGCCTCGGCCGCATCGGGCGCTTTCTCGGCGGTTCGCCACAGAATCGATGCGCAGCCCTCAGGGCTGATCACCGAATAGACCGCGTGCTCCATCATCAATACGCGCTCGGCGCTCGCCAGGGCGACCGCCCCGCCCGACCCGCCCTCACCCACGATCACCGCGACCATCGGCACCGGGAGCGCAAGGCAAGCCTCGGTAGAACGGGCGATCGCTTCCGCCTGGCCGCGCTCTTCCGCCTCGATGCCAGGAAAGGCGCCCGAGGTGTCCACCAGCGTCACCACCGGCAGCCCGAAGCGCCCGGCAAGCTCCATCAGACGGATCGCCTTGCGGTAGCCTTCCGGCTTGCCCATCCCGAAGTTGTGGCGGATGCGGGTCTCGGTATCGTGACCCTTCTCGTGACCGATGAGCACCACCCTGCGCCCGGCGAGGCTTGCGAGCCCGCCGAGGATCGCCTGGTCATCGCCATAGAGGCGGTCGCCCCCGAGCGGAACGAATTCATCGAAGGCGTGAGCGACATAATCGCGGAAGTGCGGGCGGCCCGGGTGGCGCGCGACCTGCGTTTTCTGCCACGGCGTCAAAGCACGGTAGGTGCTGGCAAGGAGATCGGCGCTCTTGGATTCGAGGCGCGCAATCTCGCTCGAGATGTCGACATCCTCGCCCGTCGAGGCGGAGCGCAATTCGGCGATCTGCTTGTCGAGCTGGGCGACCGGCTTCTCGAATTCGAGGTAGGACTGCATGGGCACGGCAGCTAGTCGCCCCGGCGCGCGCGCGCAAGCGGATGCCGCTCGTTCACAAGGGCTACCAGCCGGGCCGAATCCACGTGGGTGTAGATTTGCGTGGTCGCGATATCGGCATGCCCGAGCAGCGTCTGCAGCACGCGCAAGTCCGCTCCCCCTTCCAGCAGGTGCGTCGCAAAGGCGTGGCGAAGCACGTGAGGGCTCACCTTCTCGGGCGCGATCCCGGCGCGCATCGCCAGTTCCTTGAGAAGCTGGAACAGCCGCACCCGCGTGAGATGCTTGCCCCCGCGCGATGGAAACAGGTAGCGGTCCGCCGGACCTTCAGCGGTGCGCACCGCCAGCCAGCGCGACAGGGCAGATCGCGCCGCGCCGCTCACCGGCACCATCCGCGATTGTCCACCCTTGCCGGTGACGGTCAGCAAGGGCGCGTCCCGCGGCACGGCGGAAATTGGCAGGGAAACAAGCTCGGTGGCCCGCAGGCCGGAGCCGTAAAGGAGTTCCAGCAGCGCGAGCATCCTTAATGCGGAAGGACGCTCAGCCGCAGCCTCGCTCTCGGCCTGCTGGAACAGCGTCTCGACCTCGAAGTGCGAAAGGATCCGGGGCAAGGACCGCCGGGGCGCAGGGCGCGGAAGGGCACTGCTCGGATCGTCGGCGCGCTTTCCCTCGTCGACCAGAAAGCCATAGAACTGCCGCAGCGCCGAAGCTTTGCGTGCAACGCTCGTGGGGGCGAGGCCCGACCAGGCCTTCTGCAATCCGGAAAGGCGCGCGCCGTCCGCGTTTGCGAGGTCCCCGATTTGCTGCTCTGCCTGCTCCAGGTCGCGCCGGTAGGCCGCCAGCGTGTTCACCGCCGCTCCCCGCTCCGCGGCGAGCATGGCGAGGAAGTCGTCGATCGCGGCCACGTCGCTATCGAACCGCCAGAACAGCGGTCACGCGCGGGCGACCGCCTCCGCGGCGATCATCCTGGCCTCGGCCGAAAGTCCCACGCGATTGAGCGCGCTGACGATATGGTAAAGGTGCCGGGCGGTCATGCGATCCCAGCCCTCGCCCTGCATCCCCAGGCCCGCCAGCAGCGCGACGAGCGCCTGGTTGTCCACGGCGGCGGCGCCGTCGATGGCACGTGTCCATGGGGTCGCACTGTTCAGCCGCATCTTGAGGTCGGCCGAATAACTCTTCGCGTCTCCCCCATCGATCCGGCCCAGCCCGGCCAGACCTGCGATCAGAAACTGGGAACGGCGTTTACCGGCACTGTCGTCGTCGCTGACGAAGTCATCGACAGCGCCCGAAGAGACAGCGTTGCGGCTCGGCGCAGCGAACACCAGCTGGGCCCACCCGGCGCTGCCCTGCGGCACCACGTCCGCCCAGCGCAACGCATCCCGTTCCAACCCCGCCGAAAGCATTGCCGCAAGCAGGGGGCCGGCGTCGTCGGCAAAGTCCTCATTCGGCTCAAGCCGAGCAGCGGCGTAGGCCGTGAGGATCAGGCGCGCGTAGCCGATCTTGCCGGCGTCGCGTTCGCCCCACACGTCGCGGATCGCGTCCATTCGCGCGGCGGCATCGGCGCCGACGTAGGCCTGCCGCAACCGCCCAGCCAGGGTCGCTGCGGGACCTTCGAGATCCTCCTCCGCGTAGGCCATCGAATAAAGATCGATAAGCGCCGCGGACGATAGGATACCCTCGCGCGCCGCCAGGTCGGAGGCAGCGATCCGCTGGGGCAATGCGAGCATCGGCGCCACTGCGGAGACCCGGCTGTAATATGGCGTCGCGCTCTCGAGCAGGCCGTCGGGCACCGGCTCGCCCACCGCATTCGCCAGGGCGAAACGCATGGGGGTCAGTTCGTCGACGCCGTCCCACTCGATCGTCACAGCCCCGCGTCCCTGTCCGGCAGCCCCCGCATAGCGCTGCGCAAGCAGGGCATCGATGGAGGCTGCCTGCCCGCGGCTGCGGACCCGGTTGAGGTCCGCCTTGGCGCGGGCGGCCTCGCCCGAAAAGGCATTGCAGATGCCCTGCAGCAGGCGCCAGTTGGCGTCCTCGCGGCCGCTGCCCTGCAGCCGGACGGCAGGACAGGCGCCCACGAGATCGGCAGTGCCGATGTAGGCATCCAAAGCCGCATTGGTCAGCGCCGGGTTCCACTCCGCCGTGTCGACATCCTGCGCGATGGCACGGGCGGCGGTGAATTCTCCCATCGCATTGAGCGCGGCGATCCGCAGTGCGGCGAAATCGGCCGGGTCCATGCCGTCCGGAGAAGCAAGGCGGCTCGCCAGCGCGCGTCGCAGGAGAACGTGGCCCCAGCGCGAAACGACCGGCCCCTTTGCCCCCGTGAGCGCCGCACGCACCAGCGAGGCGGGCTGGTTGGCCAACGAGAACGTCGGCAGTCCGCCTTCGGAAGGAGCCAGCACGCCGACCTGCTCGAGCGATCGGCGAGCGCCGGGGGGAATGTCGACCTTGGGCTTCAAACCGAGAAGTTCGTCGAGTTCGTCGGTCGACATCTTCTCGATTTCGTCGAGAGAGGGAAGCTTGCCGGCGAAAGCGGGTAGCTCGGGCGCCGCGCCCGGCGCTTCCCGCTTGCTGCCTGCTCCCGGAATGGGCTGGATCACCGGGATGGAGGTCGCCTCGCCAACGGGCGCCCCGGGCTGCCCCGAGGAGCGCGGTCCGGGAGCGGGAGCCCCGGTCGCGGTCGCGGTCGGGCCCGGCTTGGGTTCGTCGAAGCCGGGAGGCAGGAGCGATTCCGGCGCGCTTTGCGCCACCGCGAGGCCTGAGGCCAACGCCAGCGTCGCGGCTCCGCCGACGAGTGCGACAAGCCGTCTCATCGTACGCCTGCCGGCAATTCGACCGGTTCGCTGAGCGGACGCAGCGGCTCCTCCCCGCCGTCGATCCATGCATAGACGAGCAGCAGCGCGAACAGCGCCGCTGCGGTCCAGCCAATCCGTTTGCCGGTCATCGCCAAGAATGCGACCCTTTCCTCTGCGCAACGAGCGTCAGGGCCATCATGCCCTGCACGGTTGCACCGCCCCTAGCGCATCTATAGGCGAGGCGGCAATGCGCCCCGACACCGCTGCCCTCACCCCCGCCGAGATCGGCGGCATAGCGCGCCGGATCGATCGGCCTGTCGTGCTGGTCGGCCTGATGGGCGCTGGGAAGACGACCGTGGGCCGCAAGCTTGCCGCACTGCTCAACCTCGATTTCGTCGATGCGGACCACGCGATCGAAGAAGCCGCCACCATGAGCATCGCCGATATCTTCGAACGGTACGGCGAGCCCCACTTTCGAGACGGTGAGCGCCGCGTGATCGCTCGCTTGATCGAGGAAAACCATGGCGTGATCGCCACCGGGGGCGGCGCATTCGTGGACCCGCAGACGCGCGCGCTGATCCTCGACAAGGCAATCGCCGTGTGGATCGATTGCGACATCCCCACGCTGGTTCAGCGCACATCGCGGCGCAACACCCGCCCGTTGCTCAAGAGCGGCGATCCGGCGGAAATCCTGGAACGGCTCCGGCGCGAGCGAGAGCCATTCTATGCACAGGCGCCCATCAGGGTGACAAGCGGCCAGGATCCGCTCGCCGAAACCGCCCTCCAGATAATCGAGGCGATCGATCGATGGCTGTAGTTCCCGTCTCGCTTGCCGGCCGCAGCTACCGCGTCGAGATCGGCTGGTCGCTGCTCGATTCCGCCGGCGAGGCGCTAGCCCCGTTTACCCGCAAGGCGCGGGTCCCGGTCGTTTGCGACCGCAATGCCTGGACCCATCACGGCGAGCGCCTCCGGGCCGGGCTCGAAGCCGTCGGCAGGGAAGCATCGCTCTACATCGTGGAGCCCGGAGAAGGCTCGAAAAGCTGGGAGGGTCTTTCCGCCCTGACCGACTGGCTGCTGTCGGAGCGCGTCGAGCGTAGCGATCATGTCGTCGCACTGGGCGGCGGGGTGGTCGGGGATCTCGTTGGCTTTGCCTCCGCTATCCTCAAGCGCGGATGCGGCTTCGTCCAGTTGCCCACCACCCTGCTGGCACAGGTGGACAGCTCCGTCGGCGGCAAGACGGCGATCAACACCCCGGCAGGCAAAAACCTCGTCGGCGCGTTTCACCAGCCTTCCCTGGTGCTGGCGGATCTCGGCACGCTGCGGACACTCCCGGCGCGCGAACTGAGAGCCGGTTTTGCCGAGGTCCTCAAGTACGGCGTGCTGGGCAGCGCCGCGTTTTTCGAATGGCTCCTCGACAACGGCACGGCCGTCCTTTCGCTCGATGAGGTGCCCCTGGAACACGCGGTGGCAACCAGCGTGGGCATGAAGGCCGCCATCGTCGCCGAGGACGAGCGGGAGACAACGGGCGCGCGAGCTTTGCTCAACCTTGGCCACACATTCGGTCACGCGCTGGAAGCGGAAACCGGCTTCGGTGACCGGCTGCTGCACGGCGAGGCAGTGGCGCTCGGCATGGTCCTGGCCGCGCGCTACTCTGCGCGGAAAGGCCTGGTGTCCTTCGCCGAAGCTGATCGGATCGCCCGCGCCGTCACGGCTGCGGGGCTGCCTTCCGAAATCGCCGAACTCGGCCTCGAATGCGACGGCAGCGTGCTGGCGAGCCACATGCAGCACGACAAGAAGATGGAAGGCGGGACTCTGCCTTTCGTCCTCCTGAGGGGAATCGGCGCGGCATTCCTGGCAAGAGACGTCGAACTGCGCGACGTGGCTGCCTTCCTCGACGGTGAATTGCGGCGGGGGTAGGCTGCGTCCATGGCCCGCTTCATCGACCTCTCCATCCCGATCACCAATGACGTCGTCTCGGACCCAGAAGTCATGCGTCCGCGCATCACCTACATGACGCACGAGGACACGTGGCAGCAGATTGCCATGTTCTTTCCGGGACTTACCAAAGACGACCTGCCCGATGGCGAAGGCTGGGCGGTCGAGCAGCTGACGCTCAGCACGCACAACGGCACGCACATGGACGCGCCGTGGCATTTCCATTCCACCACTGATTCCGGCGCGAGTCCCGCGCCGAGCATCGACGAAGCGCCGCTCAACCGCTTCTTCCGTCCCGGCGTGAAGCTCGATTTCAGCCACCTGCCGCACGGGCACGTGGTGAGCGCGAAGGACGTCAATGAAGCGCTCGATCGGGCCGGAAACACCCTCAATCCGCTCGATATCGTGCTTGTTCAGTCGGGCGCGGTGTACGGAACACCCGATTTCACCGACCAGGGCGTCGGCATGGGCGCCGAAGCCACGCTGTTTCTGACAGAGCAAGGGATCGAAGTCGTCGGCACCGATGCCTGGAGCTGGGACGCGCCGTTCAGCCATACCGCCAATCGCTGGGCCGAGAGCCGCGATCCCTCCATCATCTGGGAAGGCCACAAGGCGGGGCGTATCCGGCCGTACTACCAGATCGAGAAGCTGACGAACCTCGCCGCCCTGCCCTCACGCGGGTTTACCGTGAGCTGCTTCCCGGTGAAGATCGAGCGCGCCAGCGCCGGGTGGATCCGGGCGGTAGCCCTGATCGAAGACTAGCTAGCGTTCGAGCGGCCGCCGCGTGCTTCGTCGTATCCGATCACATCGCACAAGGTCGAGCCGTCGCCCGGCTTCGCGATGACGCTGAGAGTGCCGTCGGTTTCGAGCACCACTGCGTGGACCTTGTCGAGCGCCTCCGCGCCATGCTTGCGCACCGAAGCGCGGATGTCCGATTTCCCGATCCGCTCCTGCTCCATCGCTTTCTCAAGGAAGGAGCCGTTGAGCAGCAGCAGGCGCGGAGTGGAGCGGGTCATCCGGAAAAGCCACGGCCAATTGAGCGAAGCCTTTGCGACCAGCCACTGGAGGCTGCACAGCACGACCACCGCCAGCGCGCCCTGGCTCCAGGTGGTCGACTTGGAGAGGATCGTGGTAGCCAAAATCGAACCGAGCGCAACGGTGACCACGAAATCGAACGCGTTGAGCTTGGCCAGCGTGCGCTTGCCGTAGAGCCGCAGCACCACGACGAGCCACGCGTAGCCGAGCACGGCGAGCAGCGCCGCCCGCCCAAGACCGGACCATCCATCGAACAGCATGCAAAGCTTACGCACCACCGGACCAAAGGGTCCGGGCGGTCGACTTGATCGACGAGCAGACGGCTGACTAGGCTGCCGGGCGGGAACGTAGCGGCGCGACGTTGGCCGAGGAGCCTGCCATCATGTCATCGTGCTCGGCGAACAATCTCTCCAATTCCTCGCGACGGCTGAGCAGCGTCTGGGCGATGCCAGGCGCGAGGCTTTCTCCGTCGCCAATCCGCCCGAGCAGCGCCGACAGGTCGCTGATCGTCGCCTCGTCCGGCGTTTTGAAGAAATGGCCGCGGCCGTCGAAGAAACCGATACCCTTGTGAGCCATCGTTCGCTCTCCCGCGGGTCCGGTATGGGCCCGGATTCGCGAAAGTCTTACGAACGGGTGGCGAGCGCCAGCGGATTTACCATGTTCCGCCCCTCGATGGAGAGACCGTCCCGTTTCGGGCCGGTTATTTGACGAGCATCTCCGGCTCGAGATCGACGCGCTCGAAACCTTCGAACAGCGCGTCGAACAGCAAGGAGCGGTGGCATTCGGCAGCGTCGCGTTCGTAACACAATAGCGCCACCCGCTTGCCTTGCGCGATCTCGCGCAGCTCGCCCATCTGGGCCATCGCCTCGGGCAGTTCGAGCTGGCCGGCATAGACCCGCGCCAGCCCTGCGTGATCGCCGCGCCGGGCTGCCTCGCGCCCTTCGGCGGGCGTGCCGAGCTGCTTGAAATGGCGGTAGGCGATGCCCGCTTCCTCGGCCGCGGCCTTGAGGCTAGACTTCGAGAACCCTGGTCGGCGCGAGAGCGGAAGGAAGCGAATGTCGGCGAGCAGCTCAACGCCGGCCTCGCGCAGTGCATCGATCACCGCCGCTTGCGTCACCTGCTCATATCCGATCGTGTAGATCGTCGGCATCAGAACAGCCGTGCGCCGTTGGGCACATGGACGTCAGGCGCGAACAGCACGACCTCGCCCGCGTTGTCGGCAAAACCCAGCGTGAGCACCTCGGACATCGCAGTCCCGATCTGGCGCGGCGGGAAGTTGATCACGGCCGCGACTTGTCGCCCCGGAAGTTCACCGATCGCGTAGTTCGCCGCGATCTGCGCGCAGCTCTTCTTCACGCCGATCGCCGGGCCGAAATCGATGCGCAGCCGGTACGAGGGCTTGCGCGCCTCGGGAAAATCCTCCGCCTCCACGATGGTCCCGACGCGTATGTCCACCTTGAGGAAATCGTCGAAGGCGATCTCCTCGGCAGCCGGCGCATCGGGGGCATGGGAGAGGTGCATCACTCCAGCTCGAGGATCACTTCATCGACAGCCAGGCTGGCGCCCTGCTGTGCGTTGATCTTGCTGACAGTCGCGGCCTTCTCGGCGCGCAGGATGTTCTCCATTTTCATCGCCTCCACGGTGGCGAGCGGCTGGCCCGGCTGCACCTCGTCGCCTTCCGCGACGTGGAGCTGCACCAGCAGGCCCGGCATCGGACAGATGAGGAACTTCGACAGGTCCGGCGGGACCTTCTCGATCATGTGCTGCGCGAGCGGCGCGACGTGGGCGGGCAGCACCCGCACCTCGTGCTGAGCGCCGCGGGTGGTCATGCGGTAACCCCAGCGGCGCGGCGCGAGCTGGATGCCATATTCGGCGACCGGCTCAGCCTCGTCGTCCTCGGCATCCTCGCCGTAAAGCTCGAAGTCGATCAACCGGTCGCCCGGGGTGTATTCCAGCGCGATGGCGACGGGCTGGCCATCGACCGTGATCGCGTCCTCTTCGAGGCTGACGGCGTGCTCGACCCCGTCGATCCGTACCACCCAGTCGCCGTTCGCTGCTTCGCCTTGCGCAAGCTGGCCGTCGATCCGCCGCGCGCGGTCGGCATCGGCGGTCGCGAGCGCCCCGGCGACCGCGGCGAGCGTGCGCCGCACATCTTCGCTCGTCTCCGCGCCATGGAAGCCGTCCGGATACTCCTCGGCGATGAAACCCGTGGTGAGCTCGCCCGAGCGGAAGCGCGGGTGCTGCATGATTGCCGAGAGGAAATCGACGTTGTGGCCAAGGCCCTCGATGCGAAAGTTGTCGAGCGCCTGAACCTGCAGGTCCGCCGCCTCGTCGCGCGTCTCGCCCCAGGTCACCAGCTTGGCAATCATGGGGTCGTAGAACATCGACACCTCGCCGCCTTCGTAGACGCCGTCGTCGACCCGCACGCCGTCCATCCCGCGGCGGCCGTTGGCCTCGCCGTCATCGGTCCAGCCTTCGACCGGAGGCTGGTAGCGGATCAGTCGCCCGGTGCTCGGCAGGAACCCGCGATAGGGGTCCTCGGCGTAGACGCGGTTCTCGATCGCCCAGCCGTCGATGCCGATGTCGCCTTGCGTGAACGGCAGCTTTTGGCCTGCCGCCACGCGGATCATCTGCTCGACGAGGTCGATCCCGGTGATCGCCTCGGTCACCGGGTGCTCGACCTGCAGGCGGGTGTTCATCTCGAGGAAGTAGAAGCTCTCCCCCGTCGGGTCCGCGCCGCTGACGATCAGTTCGACGGTGCCCGCGCTGTAGTACCCGACCGCGCGCGACAGCGCGACGCACTGCTCGCCCATCGCCTTGCGCATCTTGGGCGTCACGAACGGCGACGGCGCTTCCTCGACCACTTTCTGGTGACGGCGCTGGATGCTGCACTCGCGCTCGTTGAGATAGACGATGTTGCCGTGCTGATCACCGAGGATCTGGATCTCGATGTGGCGCGGATTGAGGATGAACTTCTCGATGAACACGCGATCGTCGCCGAACGAGTTCAGCCCTTCGCGCTTCACGCTCTCGAACCCTTCGCGCACGTCGGTCTCGTTGTAGGCGAGCCGCATGCCCTTGCCCCCGCCGCCGGCGCTGGCCTTCATCATCACCGGGTAGCCGATCTCGTTCGAGATCCGCACTGCGTGCTCGGTATCCTCGATCTCGCCGACGAAGCCGGGGACGACGTTGACGCCGGCTTCCTTGGCGAGCTTCTTGGACTCGATCTTGTCCCCCATCGCCGCGATCGCGTTCACCGGTGGGCCGATGAAGGCGATGTTCTCCTTCGCCAGCGCCTCGGCGAAGCTGGTGCGTTCGGACAGGAAGCCGTAGCCCGGATGGGCCGCCTCGGCGCCGGTCTGTTTGCACGCGGCAATGATCTTGTCGGCGACGAGATAGCTCTCCGCCGCCGGCGCCGGGCCGATATGCACCGCCTCGTCCGCCATCCGCACGAACGGCGCGCGCGCATCGGCGTCCGAATAGACCGCGACCGTCGCGATACCCATGCGCCGCGCGGTCTTGATGACCCGGCACGCGATCTCGCCCCGGTTGGCGATGAGGATTTTTTTGAACATCAGTCGTCGCGCTCTTTCCGCGTTCTCAAGAGGAAAAACCAAATCATCAGCGCCAATGTCGATAGAGCGAGAACCCACCAGACAATGCTGAAGGTGTTGCTGCGGTTTTGGCACTCATCGAAAGACTCCGGGCAGTCACCCATCACGGCTGCCAGCGCGGTGAATCCGAATACGATGACCCAGACCACTCCGCTGATGAAACAGCCGAGCTTGTTCACTCCGCTGCCTCCGCCACCCGGCACGCCCGCAGCGGCTCCTCGGCTTGGAGCGCCGTCAGCCCCAGCTTGGCGAACAGCGCGGCGTCGCTGTCGTCGCCCGCATTCGGCGCGGTGAGCAGCTTGTCGCCAGTGAAGATCGAGTTCGCGCCGGCGAGGAAGCACAGCGCCTGGGTCGCCTCGCTCATGGACTCGCGGCCGGCGGAGAGACGCACCATCGAGAGCGGCATCGTGATCCGCGCGACCGCAACGGTGCGGACGAACTCGATGTCGTCGATCCTGGCGAGCGGGGTGTCCGCCAGCATGTCGCCCAGCACCGTGCCCTTGACCGGCACCAACGCGTTGACCGGCACGCTCTCGGGATGCTGCGGCAGGGTGGCGAGTGTGTGGATGAAGCCGACGCGGTCCTCGCGCGTCTCGCCCATGCCGACGATGCCGCCCGAGCATACGTTGATGCCCGCCGCGCGGACGTTGGCGAGCGTATCGAGCCGCTCGCCCATCGTGCGGGTGGTGATGACCCGCTCGTAGTACTCGGGGCTGCTGTCGATGTTGTGGTTGTAGTAATCGAGCCCAGCCTCTGCGAGCATGTCGGCCTGGCTGGGCGTCAGCATGCCGAGCGTCATGCAGGTCTCCAGCCCCATCGCCCGCACGCCCTTCACGATCTCGACGATCGCGGGCATGTCGCGGTCCTTGGGATTGCGCCACGCGGCGCCCATGCAGAACCGCTGGCTGCCGTGGTCCTTCGCCTGCGCGGCGGATTGCAGCACTGCCTGCACGTCCATCAGTTTCGACGCCTGGACGCCGCTGTCGGCATGGACCGACTGCGAGCAGTAACCGCAATCTTCCGGGCAGCCGCCGGTCTTGATGCTGAGCAGAGTGCAGAGCTGGACCTCGGCGGGCGGATGGTTCTCCCGGTGCACGCTCGCTGCGTGGAACAGCAGCTCGGTGAACGGCAGGTCGAACAGCGCGGCGATCTCTTCGCGCGTCCAGTCGGTGCGGACTTCGGTCATTCAGTTGTCTCCGGGCAGCCGGTAGTGAAGCCGTACTGCGGGTCGAGTTTCTCGGCAGTCGGGAAAAGGAACTGGAGCGCCGCTGGCACGACCGCGTGATAGATCGTCGCGTGCGTGTACTCGGGATGCGGCACCGCGCATACCTTGCCCCGCGTGCCAACTGCCGCGAGGAAGTCTTCTGCGATAGCCGCCTGGTCCGCGCCTTCGTCGGCGGTAGCGAGCAACAGCCGGTGTCCTGCCTGCTGCTTGCTCATCAGCGCAGCAGCGGCGGCGGTCAGCTTGGCGTTGTCCCACCACAAGCTCGGGCTGATCGCGGCGTAACTGCCGAACAGATCGGGCTCGCGCAGCCAGGTTTCCGCGATGAACAGCCCGGCGAGCGATTCGCCGATCACTCCGTCAGTCCCGTTCGTTCGATAACGTGCTTCGATCAGCGGCTTCACCTCGTTTCGAATGAAGCGGCGAAAACGCTCCGAATGGCCCGCGGTCGGATACTTGGCGAGCAGCGCCGGATCGCTCGTCGGCCCCGTCAGTTCCTCGCGCCGGTCCTGCGTGGCGATGCCGACGACGATCGCATCCTGCTGGCGGCCCCACGCCGCCCCGATGACGCTCGCGCCTACGATGTGTACGAAGTCCTGGTCCACTCCGCCGTCGATCAGGTACAGCACGGGGTAGCGTTTATCGTTCTTGGCGTAACCGGCGGGGAGATAGACGTTGATCGTGCGCTCGCCGTTCATGACTTGCGAGCGCACTGTGTAGCTTTCACCCAGTGTAATCGGCGCCGGGCTTGCCGCAGGTATCTCGGCGACGGAAGCCGAGGCAAGCGCCGCGCAGGCAAAGGCGAGTAACCTCCAGATCACGCCGGCTTCCGGGCAAGATAGAGGCCGAGCGCCATGACGGCGATGCCGAGCAGCCGCTTGGGCGTCAGCGCGCTTTGGATTGCGCCGAGCCACCCGAAGTGGTCGATCGCCGCGGCCGCGACGATCTGCCCCAGCAGCACGAAAAAGATCGCGTTCCCGAGGCCGATCCGCGGAGCCGCGAACGCGACCGAGGTGGCATAGAAAAGCATGAAAATCGCGCCGAACCAGATGTGCGGCGTCTCGAAGGTGAACGCGGAGCGCGCGGGAAACCCGGTGATGGCAACCGCCACCAACGCGATCACGAGTCCCACGGCGAACGTCACCGCGGTCGCCGCGATGGGCCCACCGAGTTGCTTGCTGAGCGCCGAGTTGAACGCCGCGAACACGGGGATGCCGATTCCCGCCATGAACATCATCGCGGCGATGGGCAGGAAGGCGTTCGATTGCGCGCCGTTCACTCGTCGGCCTCCAGTTCACTTCCGACCGGCGGCATGTTGTGGCCGAGCAGCCGCAGCAGGTCGGCCGCGCATTCCACCACGTTGGAGCCGGGGCCGTAAATGCCCTGCACTCCCGCCTCGCGCAGGAAGTCGTAATCCTGCGGCGGGATCACCCCGCCCGCGACGACCTTGATGTCCGCCCTGCCCGCTTCCTTGAGGAGCTGGATCAGTTCGGGGATCAGCGTCTTGTGGCCCGCGGCAAGGCTGCTCGCGCCGATCGCGTCGACATCGTTTGCGAGCGCCATGTCGCGGGTCTCCGAAGGGGTCTGGAACAGCGGGCCGCTGATCACCTCGAACCCCATGTCGGCGAAGGCGCTGGCGATCACGTTCGCGCCGCGATCGTGCCCGTCCTGGCCCATCTTTGCGACCATCACGCGCGGGCTGCGGCCGAGGCGGCGGGCGACCGCCTCCACGCCTTCGACCACCTGCTCGTACCGCGCATCGCCCGCGTAGGCTTTCGAGTAGATGCCCTTCACCGGGGTCGGCACCGTGTCGTAGCGGCCGAACGCCTGCTCCATCGCGGCGGAAATCTCGCCCAGGGTGGCGTCGTGGCGCGCCGCCTCCACTGCGAGGGCGAGGAGATTGCCGCCACCCTTCGCGCCTTCGGTCAGGGCCGCAAGCGCAGCCTGGCAGGCGCTCTCGTCGCGCGCCGCGCGCACCGCCTTCAGCCGGGCGATCTGTCCCTCGCGCACGGCGTGGTTATCGACCTCGAGCGTTTCGAGGTGTTCTTCTTCCGCCTTGCGGTACTTGTTGACGCCGACGATCACCGTCTCGCCGCGGTCCACGCTCGCCTGCTTGGCGGCGGCGGCTTCCTCGATCGCGGCTTTCGGCTTGCCGGTCGCGACGTAGGCGGTCATCCCGCCTGCCGCATCGACGTCCGAGATCAATTTCTCCGCTTCTTCCACCAACTTGGCGGTCAAAGCTTCGACGTAATATGAGCCGCCCAGTGGATCGACGACGTTGGTGATGCCGGTTTCTTCCTGCAGCACGAGCTGGGTGTTGCGCGCGATCCGAGCCGAGAAATCGGTGGGCAGTGCGATCGCTTCGTCGAGCGCGTTGGTGTGAAGGCTCTGGGTTCCACCAAGCACCGATGCCAGCGCCTCGATCGTCGTGCGGATCACGTTGTTGTAGGGGTCCTGTTCCTGCAACGAGACGCCGCTGGTCTGACAGTGGGTCCGCAGCATTTTCGAGCGTTCGCTCTTCGCGCCCAAGCTGTCCATCGTGCGCCACCACAGCGTGCGCGCGGCGCGCAGCTTGGCGACTTCCATGAAGAAGTTCATCCCAATGCCGAAGAAGAAGCTCAATCGCCCCGCGAAGGCATCGATGTCGAGCCCCGTGGCACAGGCGCGCTGCACGTATTCCTTGCCGTCGGCGATGGTGAAGGCGAGTTCCTGCACCGCCGTCGCCCCGGCCTCGTGCATGTGGTAGCCGGAAATCGAAATGCTGTTGAATTTCGGCATGTTGGCCGAGGTATATGCGATGATGTCGGAGACGATCCGCATGCTCGGCTCGGGCGGGTAGATGTACGTGTTGCGGACCATGAACTCCTTGAGGATGTCGTTCTGGATGGTCCCGTCGAGCTTCTCCTGGCTCACCCCCTGGCGCTCGGCCGCGACGATGAAGAACGCGAGCACCGGGATCACCGCGCCGTTCATGGTCATCGACACGCTCATCTGGTCGAGCGGGATGCCGTCGAACAGGATCTCCATGTCGCGCACGGTGTCGATCGCCACGCCCGCCTTGCCGACATCGCCCACCACGCGCGGGTGATCGCTGTCATAGCCCCGGTGGGTGGCGAGATCGAAGGCGACCGATAGTCCCTTCTGACCCATCGCGAGGTTGCGGCGGTAAAAGGCGTTTGATTCCTCGGCGGTCGAGAAGCCGGCATACTGCCTGATGGTCCAAGGGCGGCCGGCATACATGCTGGCCTTCACCCCGCGGGTGAACGGTGCGAAACCGGGCAGGCCCGGATCGCCGGGCGCGTCTTCGGCCGTGTAGAGTGGCTGGATTGCAAAGCCTTCGGGCGTCTGCCACGCGAGGTCCTTGCCCTTCACCTCCTTGTCGGCGAGTGACTGCCAGTCGGTCTTGGTCGGGCCGGAAGCGGGGGTATCGGTCATTCGAGTCCTCAGGCGGTAGCGCTCGGCCTCGCACTGACGCTTTCATGCCACCGGGTCAACGACAGCAAATCTTCAGCCGGACCGCAGCCGACGAACTTCGCAAAGTCGACCGTGGTGAGCAGCAGGATATCGGCCATCGAGAACCGGTCCCCCGCGAGGAACTCGCCGCTTTCGAGGCTGCGGTCGAAGAAGGCGAACGCCTCCGCTACGCGCGGCCGGTTCGCCTCGCCCCACTCGGCGTTGCGTCCCGGAAGCGCGGCGGTGAAGCGGTGCGTATGCACCCAAACCTGCCCGATCGGGCTCATCGCGATCATCTCGACGCGGCGATTCCACATCTCGATCACGCCGATCTCGGTCGGCGTACAGCCGAAAAGCGGCGGGTCCGGATGCAACGCCTCGAGGAAGCGGCAGATCGCCACGCTCTCGGCAATCACGGTGCCGTCGTCGAGCTCGAGCGCGGGGGTCTGGCCGCGCGGATTGATCGCGAGAAACTCGGGCGATTTCTGCTGGCGCGCGGGGATAGACACTTCTCGGGAAGGAAGCGCGATGCCTTTTTCAGCGGCGAAGATGCGCACCCGGCGCGGGTTGGGCGCCGGGTTCGGGCTGTCGTAGAACAGCACGCCTTAGCGGCCCTTGAAGGCGGCTTTCCGCTTCTGCAGGAACGCCATGCCGCCTTCCATCGCATCCTCGCTGGCGCCAGCGATGCGCTGCCCTTCCGCTTCGGCGAGGAGGACGTCGGGCAACCCGCCGTCGAGCGCGATCGCGATATTGCGCTTCATGGTGGCATAGGAGAGCGTCGGCCCGGCGGCGAGTTTTTCGGCCAGCGTGGTCGCTTCGCCCATCAAAGCCTCGTCATCCACGCAGCGGTAGATCAGGCCCCATTCTTCGGCCCGTTCGGCGCCGATCTTCTCGCCCAGCATCATCATCCGCGTGGCGCGTGCCCGCCCGATCGCGCGGGTGAGCAGCCAGGTTGATCCGCCATCGGGGACCAGTCCGATGTTGACGAAGGCCTGGAGGAAATAGGCGTTGCGCCCGGCGAGCACGAAATCGCCAGCGAGCGCGATCGAGCAACCGACGCCTGCCGCCGCGCCGTTGACCGCGGTCACCACCGGCACCGGACAGCGGATGATCTGGCTGAGCAGCGGGTTGTAGTGGTTCTGCAGCGCGAGGTGGCTGCCGCCCTTCGCGCGCCGCTCGTCGCCCTCGCCACGCGCGGCGAGGTCCGCGCCCGAGCAGAAGCCCTTGCCCGCCCCGGTGATCAGCACGCAGCGCGCGTCGCCCAGATCGTAGAACGCCGCGCTGAGATCGTCCGCCATCTCCAGCGAAGCGGCATTGAGCCGCTCGGGCCGGTTGAGCGTGATCTTGAGGACGTCACCCTTGCGCTCGGTCAGGATGGTTTCGTAATCGGCCACACGCGCTCTCCCGTTTGCGTTTCGCTTCGCAACGGGTGTGGCGCGGTGATGATGGCTTGGCAACGGTGGAAATATCCACCTAATCCCGAACCGCGTCATTCCCGCGAAGGTGGGAATCCATGTGGGACGCTGGCAACTGGATCCCCGCCTTCCCGGGGATGACGAATAAGGGATAGGCCTACCCGGTCACCCCGGACTTGATCTGGGGTGGTGCCTCTTTTCAGCTCCGCGCCCCGAAGAAAAGCACTGGCCCGGATCGAGTGTCCTTCGGACAGCTTCGCTTCCCGGGCCGACGAGAGGTTAGTGAGAGTCCGAGCCCCGCGGCGTCTCCATGATCTCGGTCAGCTGACCCATCATGTCCTTGGGGTGCAGGAAGAAGATCGGCGTCCCGTGCGCGCCGATGCGGGTGGGGCCGAGGATGCGCTTGCCCAGCCCTTCGAACCACGCGCGGGCCTCGTCGATATCGGGCACCTCGTAGCAAAGGTGATGCTGCCCCCCGAGCGGGTTCTTCTCGAGGAACCCGCGGATGGTCGAGCCCTCGCCCAGCGGCTCGATCAGCTCGATCTGCGTGCCGTTCATGCCGGAATCCGTGGGAGTATCGACGAAGCACACCTTCACCCCCTGCTCGGGCATGTCGAACGGTTCGGTGATCTGCGTCGCGCCCATCACCTCGCGGTAATAGCCCACGCTGTCCGCGATCGAGGGCGTCGCGACGCCGATGTGATTGAGACGGCCGAGTTTCATCATCGCAATAGATTCCACGCCTCGAAGTACTGATCCATCCACCCGTTGGGGTATAGGTCGAGTGGCTCGCACTCGAAATGCATCGATCGCTTGTCACCGTCGTTTCGGTTGCGACCAGCGGCTTCGGCTCCTGCGAGCCAAGACTGATGACTGAGTTTCACATGCTCAGCTACAATTGAACTAGGAATAATCCAGCAATCAGGTTTTCTGATCTGCGGCTCCGAAGGCCGGACGAAGCAATAAAACAGCCCCTCTACGGCGGTTTCCGCACTGCTCTTAAGTTGCCACTTTTTGCCCGGCTCTCGCATGGTCTTTACCTGCAAGGATCCAAGCGGCTTCCCTGCTAAGTCGGAGACCAGAATGTCGATATTCGGCACATTTTTCGAGACGAGGGCAGCAAGGAAATTCTGGCGCAGCAGCTGATACATGACGAAGTGCTCGCCAGCGGCGCCCGTAGTTGATGTAGGCCTACGCGCCATGGCTAAAGCGGAATATTGTCATGCTTCTTCCACGGGTTCTCAAGCACCTTCCCGCGTAGCTTCCTCAGCCCCAGCGCGATCCGCCGCCGGGTCGAGTGCGGGTAAATCACCTCGTCGATGTAGCCGCGGCTTGCCGCCACGAACGGGTTGGCGAAGCGGTCCTCGTATTCCTTGGTCTTCTCGGCGATCTCCTCCGGCCCCAGCCCGCGGAAGATGATCTCCACCGCGCCCTTGGCGCCCATCACGGCGATCTCGGCGGTGGGCCAGGCGTAGTTGAGGTCGCCGCGCAGGTGCTTGGAGGACATGACGTCATACGCCCCGCCGTAGGCCTTGCGGGTGATCACGGTGATCTTGGGCACGGTAGCCTCGGCATAGGCGAACAGCAGCTTCGCGCCGTGCTTGATGATGCCGTTGTGCTCCTGCGCGGTGCCGGGGAGGAAGCCGGGCACGTCGACGAAAGTCAGGATCGGGATCTCGAACGCATCGCAGAAGCGCACGAAGCGCGCGGCCTTCTTGCTCGAATTGATGTCGAGCACGCCAGCCAGCACCATCGGCTGGTTGGCGACTACGCCCACCGTGCGCCCCTCGACCCGGCCGAAGCCGCAGATGATGTTGCCCGCGTGCGCCGGCTGGACCTCGAAGAAGTCCCCCTCGTCGAGAACTTTGCGGATCACTTCGTGCATGTCGTAAGGCTGGTTGGCGTTGGCCGGGATCAGCGTGTCGAGGCTGTCCTCGGCGCGGTCCCACGGATCGCTCGTCGGGCGCTCGGGCACCGGTTCGCGGTTCGACAGCGGCAGGTAGTCGAAGAACGCGCGCGTCGCCATCAGCGCCTCGATGTCGTTCTCGAACGCAACGTCAGCCACGCTGGTCTTGGTGGTGTGGGTGATCGCCCCGCCGAGCTCTTCCTGCGTCACGACCTCGTTGGTCACCGTCTTCACCACGTCCGGCCCGGTGACGAACATGTAGCTCGAATCCTTCACCATGAAGATGAAGTCGGTCATCGCCGGCGAATAGACCGCCCCGCCCGCGCACGGGCCCATGATCAAGCTGATCTGCGGCACCACGCCGCTCGCGAGCACGTTGCGCTGGAACACCTCGGCATAGCCGCCGAGACTGGCAACGCCCTCCTGGATGCGCGCGCCGCCGCTGTCGTTGAGGCCGATGACCGGCGCGCCGACCTTCAGCGCCATGTCCATCACCTTGCAGATCTTCTCCGCGTGGCGCTTACTCAATGAGCCGCCGAACACGGTGAAGTCCTGGCTGAACACGAACACCAGCCGCCCGTTGATCGTGCCAGAGCCCGTGACGACGCCATCGCCCGGGATGCGCTGGCTCTCCATCCCGAAGTCCATGCAATCGTGCTCGACATACATGTCGAGCTCCTCGAAGCTGCCTTCATCGAGCAGGACGTCGAGCCGCTCGCGCGCGGTCAGCTTGCCCTTGGCGTGCTGCGCGGCAATGCGCTTCTCGCCCCCGCCCATGCGCGCGGCGCTGCGGCGGCGTTCGAGTTCGGCGATATTGGCGGACATGCGCTCTCCCGGGAAAATTTGCCCAAGCGGTTAGTCGCGGGACAGCGCGGCGGTCAACACATCCTGGCTGGCTGCCGCTAAAGCCGGACGATGCCCTGTGCCACCAGGCTGCGGCCGGTATCGAGCACGGTCTGGTCCGCTGGCATCGTGGTCCAGCCCAGCTTGTCCCTGGCATGCTGCCCGGACACGACCTTCTTCTTGCCGACCTCGCCCGCGATCTGGCGGATTTCGCTGTTGAATAAAGCCATGAGCTTGAGGATCGGCGTAGGCATCCGTCGCGTCGGCACCTTGCGCGCATCCGCTCCCATGTGATCCCGCAGGACGCGGGCCATGTCCCCCATCCACATGAAGTCCGCCGCACAGGCGAAACGCTCGCCACGAATGGTCTCGGGCGAGGCTTCGAGTGCGAGAACGTGCAAGCTCGCAACGTCCCGCACATCGACGATCGTGAACCCTATGCGGGGGATGGCGGGTATCTCGCCGGTCAGGAAGCGCCGGACGAACTCTATCGATGCGGAAAGATCGTCGTTCACCACAGGCCCCAGCACGGCCACCGGGTTCACGCTGCAGAACGCCATGCCGGCGGCGTTCCCGGACACCCAGTCGCGCGCAGCGCGCTCCGCGATGGTCTTGGACTTCACGTAAGGCTGCACGCCGGGCGCATCGGGATTGGTCCAGTCGCGTTCGTCGAAGGTCGTTTTCGACGCGGGATGTCCGTAGGCAATCGCGGCCGAGCTGCTTGTCTGTACGAAATGCTCTACGCCCGCCGCGTGTGCGAAGCGGAGTGCCCTTAGCGTGCCCTCGCGCGCAGGAACGATCAGCTCGTTCTCATCCTTGGGCACTCCTACCGGGAACGGCGAGGCGACGTGGCACACATGAGTGCAGCCTTCGTTGGCAAGATCCCACCCGGCATCGTCCATCAGGTCCGCCTCGAACACGTAAAGCCGATCGCCCGCGCCGGGCCAGCGGCCACGCAGCCGCGCCTCGCTCCTGGCCTTGCTGCGGACGGTAGTGCGCACGCACCAGCCCTTGTCCAGCAACTGGTCGATCACTTCGCCCGCGATGTAGCCGGTACCCCCGGTGACCAGAACCGTGCCCGCCATTTGCTTGTCTCCCCTTCGCGAAAGACATAGCCCATCCCGCTTGTCCGGGGGGAGAAATTTACCTCAGCAGCACCAGCTCTTCGGCCATGGTGGGATGGATAGCCACGGTGTCGTCGAATTGCTCCTTGGTCAGTCCGGCCTTCACCGCCACCGCGGCGGCCTGCATGATCTCGGGCGCTTCGGGCCCGATCATGTGGAGGCCGAGGATCTTGCCCGTCCCCTCGGCGCAGATCATCTTGTAGAGCGAGCGCTCGTTGCGACCGGCGAGCACGTTCTTCATCGGCCGGAAGTCGCTCTCGTATACCTTGACGACACCGTACTTGTTGCGCGCCTCTCCCTCCGTCATCCCCACCGCTGCGAGCGGCGGATGGCTGAACACCGCGCTCGGAATGGCTTCGTAATCGACGGTGCGGGGATTGTTGCCGAAGACGGTGTCGGCAAACGCCTGGCCTTCGCGGATGGCTACGGGGGTAAGCTGCACGCGATCGGTTACATCGCCCACGGCATAGATATGCGGGACATTCGTGCGGCTGAATTCATTGACCTTGACCGCGCCTCGCTCGCCAAGCTCGACCCCGGCGTTCTCCAGGCCCAGCCCGTCGGTGTTCGGCACACGCCCGGTGGCGAAGAGGACGCAGTCCACCTCGAGATCCTCGTGATTGGTCATCGATACGCTGAGGCTGCCGTCCGGGTTCTGCGCGATACCGCGAAAAGAGGCGTTGAACCGGAAGTCGATGCCCTTCGCCAGGCTGATCTGCAGCAGCCGGTCGCGCAGGGATTCGTCGTAGCCGCGCAGCAATTGATCCGACCGGTTCATGATCGTGACCTTGCTGCCGAACTCGTTGAAGATGCCGGCGAACTCGTTCGCAATGTAGCCGCCGCCAGCGATCAGGATGCGCGGCGGCAGGGCATCGAGGTGGAACGCGTCGTTGCTGGTTACGCCCAGCTCATGGCCCGGGCAGTCCGGGACGTGGGGTCTCGCTCCAGTCGCCACGAGGATATACCTGGCCGTCACCGTGCGACCGCCGCCGAGCCTCACCTCGTGCGCTCCGATCAGTGTGGCGCGGTCGAGAATGATATCGACATCGTGGTTTTCAAGCGTGTTCGTATAGAGGCCGTTGAGCCGGTTCACGTCGCGCAGAACGTTGTCGCGCAGGACGGACCAGTCGAACTTCGGGTTTTCTATGGTCCACCCGAAGTTGGTTGCGTCCACCAGGTCTTCGGCGAAGTGCGCGCCATAGACGAGCATCTTCTTGGGCACGCATCCGCGAATGACGCAGGTTCCGCCGACGCGATGCTCTTCGGCTACCGCCACCTTCGCGCCATGGCTTGCCGCCACCCGGCTTGCCCGGACGCCGCCAGAGCCGGCACCGATGACAAACAAGTCGTAGTCGTAAGTGGGCTCACTGGCCATGCGCATCTCCTGTCAGTAGGCGCATATGGCCGGGGTGGCCGGGGATGCCAACTCCTGCGAGTTTGGATCACATGTCGAGGTCGTGGATCGCAGGATCCCAGAAAGTCGCGAGGGAGACCGCCGCGATGGTGACCGTGCGGGCAACGCCCGGATCCACGGGCGCCGAAAGCATCAGCGCAGGTCGGCCCGTGAGTTCGAGCGCACCGATCTCACGCCCATTCTGCTCAAAAACATATCCTACCGGCGTCAGACTCGGCATCGAGGTTCCGGCAATATGGTCGACCGAGCGGAATCGCACCATCTCCCCGCCCAGTGCAATTTCGCCGCGTCGTTCGTAGCGCGTGATCGCCGAGCCTCCGCCGACGACCTCCTGCAATTCAAACCGTGCCGGGATCGGGCGGCCCTCTGCCGTGAAATCGCAGCGATACGCCATCGGCTGCATGGTCACCTCGGCCAGCCCGAGATCGAGCGCATGTTCGCGCATGGCGCAGCGCGCTTCGATGGTGGAGCTGATCTGGGGCCCCGCGATAGTGAAATCGCTGTGGCCGCGACGCGCGATGGCTCCCCCGAACGACCATCGGTCGAGCGAGCGATCGAATGTGCCTCTGTACTCGCCGGCGGTGAAGTGCCCGCCCGGCATACCGCCGATCCCCGCTATCTCGGTGCGAGCTGACGCTTCTGCGAGCGACGCGGGAAGCCTCATTTGCGCCGGAGCGCATGCGCCGACGGCAATGAAAGAAAGAACGTGGAGAGCACGCGGCATCGCAGAAATCTTGACTAGCCCCGAAGAACAGAGCGGCGCGACCCGTAATGGTCAGGAAAACACAAAGTTACCTGAACAAGACCTGTCGCGCCCCTCCGGATTCGAAGATGCTGGATAACGAACCGCGCGATTAGCCGCGGGCGTGGCGCGGTCCGCTGCCGCCCTGCCCACCGCCACTGTTGCGACCGCCTCCGATCCGGCCACCGCCACTCTGGCCCTTGCCACGGAAGCGCCTCTGGCGGTTGGTCCCGCCGGACTGTCCTGCCTTCTCCCCCTGACGTTCGCCGCCGTGCTGTCCCTGCCGCGGACCGCGATCGTTGCGGCGATCGCCGAGCGGCTTGGCGTAGACCTTCTTCGGTGCGCTGCGCTGCTGCTGGCCGGGATTGCCCTTGGGACGCACGATCGGCGCGTCCTCGATGAAGGCGCGGAAGTTGTCGGGCAGCGGCAGGCGTTCGCAAGTGACGCCCGTCAGCTTCTGGATGTCGCGCAGGTAGGCCCGCTCATCCTCGGCACATAACGTCAGCGCAATGCCGTCGGCACCGGCGCGGGCGGTACGGCCGATCCGGTGGACGTACTGCTCGGGCACATTGGGCAGCTCGTAGTTGATCACGTGGCTCACACCCGAAACGTCGATCCCGCGCGCGGCGATGTCGGTCGCCACCAGCACCTTGACCCGGCCGGACTTGAAGTTCGCCAATGCGCGCTCGCGCTGCGGCTGGCTCTTGTTGCCATGAATTGCGTCGGCCTGGATGCCGGCCTGCGCCAGCTTTTTCACCACACGATCGGCACCGTGCTTCGTGCGGGTGAACACCAGCACCCGGTCCATATCTTCGGTCTTGGGATATCGTTTCTGCAGCATCAACTCGAGAAGCGCCTGCTTTTCGCTCTGGCTGACAAGGGTGACGTACTGATCGACGCGCTCCGCCGTGGTCGCCGCAGGCGCAACCGAGACGTGCGCCGGATTGCTGAGGTACTGCTTCGACAAGTCCTTGATCGAACCCGGCATCGTGGCGCTGAACAGCAATGTCTGGCGCTCTTTCGGCATCAACGCGACAAGCTTGCGCAGCGCGTGAATGAATCCGAGATCAAGCATCTGGTCGGCCTCGTCGAGGACGAGAATCTCCACGCCGTCGAGACGAACCGCCTTCTGGTCGACCAGATCGAGCAGCCGTCCGGGGGTGGCGACCAGGATATCGGTGCCCCGATGAAGCTTGTTGCGATCCTTGCCCACGGATGTGCCACCGACGATCACGTCGACCTTTAGGCCGGTGAAGCCACCGTAGTCCTCGGCACTCTTGGCGATCTGGCCGGCCAGTTCACGCGTAGGAGCGAGCACGAGCATGCGCGCCGACTTGAACGGGGTTTGCCGTCTGGCCTCGCGCAGGCGATCGATGCTGGGCAGCATGAACGCTGCGGTCTTCCCGGTTCCGGTCTGGGCGATACCGAGCAAGTCGCGCCCTTCCAGCACGAGCGGGATCGCCTGGGTCTGGATCGGCGTGGCGACGGTGTAGTTCTTCTGCTCCAGCGCCTGGAGGACGGGCTGCGACAGCCCGAGATTTTCGAATGACATGTTCGTATTCTTCTTCGCGTAAGCGGCAGCGCGCCGTGGGAATCCGGGAGCGGATTCCGCGCGTGCAGCGGGTGGTGGAGCCCGGAACGGACCCCGTTAACGACCCGCGTGAATTGGGAAGTCTGGATAATGAACCGAAGCGCGGCCGGGGCAGTTTGAGCACGATCGAAGTGACACTTCGATGGCAGCCCAGCCCGCCTGTTCACGCTGCAAGGCGCTTCGATGCGCCGGCAAATGGTCTGTCAGCCGCGAAAAGTCAAGCTCCGGCCCGCGAAATCGCGTCAGCCACTCGCCACCATCCGTCCGATGAGGTCGCCCAACTCGCGCTCGGAGAACGGCTTTGCGAGCCGCGGCACCTCCAGCGCAGTACCCTCCGGCAGATCCGCGTATCCGGTGATTATCGCGGAGCGGATCGCAGGCTGGACTATCTTCGCTTCGCGGATGAGGTCGGCGCCGTTCATCCCGGGCATCGCGAAGTCGGAGAGCAAGAGATCAAACTGCCGCTCGCGCAATGCAGCGAGTGCGTCGGCGCCGGAATACCTCTCCGTCACCTCGTGCCCCATGTCCTCGAGCATGGTGACGGTATTGAGAAGCACGATCGCATCGTCGTCCACGGCCAGTACCCGCAGCGGAGAAGCGCCTTCGGTTTCTGGTGTGTCCTCCTCGGGCTGGGCCAACGCGGGCGACTGCGCCGTGAGGAGCCAGATCGATGCGGTCGTGCCCTCACCGGGCGTGCTCTCGATGACCAGCCGTCCACCGCACTGCTCCGCCATTCCCTGGACCATCGAAAGGCCAAGGCCCGTTCCCTTCCCAACACCCTTGGTGGTGAAGAATGGTTCTGTCGCACGGGCAATCGTATCGGCGTCCATGCCCTCCCCGTGATCGATGACCTGGACCCGGACATATTGTTGCCCGTCGTCTTCCATCTCCGGGCAACCGATCTCCAGCTGGATGCTGCCCCCCGCCGGCATCGCATCGCGGGCATTGACGATGAGATTCGTGAGCGCGAGCTCGAACTGCGCGCGATCGGCCATGACTGGCGGGACCCGCCGCGCGAAGCACATTTCCAGGGCGATATTGGGACCAATGGTCGAACTGAGCAGCTCGACCGTCTCGCGCACGCTGCCCGGCAGGTCGACCGGCGCTATCTCGAGCTCCTGCTTCCGCGCAAACGACAGGAGTCGACTGGTAAGCGTCGCCCCCCTCCGCGCGCCTTGCATCGCGTTGTTCAGGAACGGCACCGCGTCATCGCCCTTTCGAAGCCTGCGGAGCGCAATCTCGATGCTGCCGCAAACGGCCGCCAGAATGTTATTGAAATCGTGCGCCACGCCACCTGTGAGCTGGCCGATCGCCTCCATCTTCTGGGACTGAAAGAATTGTTCCTGCGATCTGACAAGAGCTTCCTGGGCATTCTTCCGATCGGTCAGGTCACGCGTGATCTTCGTGAAGCCGATCAGCGCGCCCGCTTCGTCACGGATCGGATCGATGACCACGTGCGCCCAGAACCGCCGTCCGTCCTTGCGGACCCGCCAATCTTCGGCTTCAAACCGGCCTTCCGTTCGCGCGGTTTCCAGGGCTCGCTGGGGGACGCCCGCCTCTTGATCTTCTTCCGGATAAAAGCGCGAGAAATGCTGCCCGATGATTTCTTGGGCCGAGTAGCCCTTGAATCGCTCGGCGCCTGCGTTCCAGCTCGACACGTTGCCGCTCGGATCGAGCATGTAGATGGCGTAGTCGGTCACCTGCTGCACGAGCAGCCGGAACCGTTCCTCGCTTTCACGGAGCGCTTGTTCCGCTTCCCGTCGCTGCGACAGGTCTCGGGTAATCTTGGCGAAGCCCAGGTGGTGTCCTGATTCGTCCCGGATGGGCTCCACGACGACGTTGGCCCAGAAGCGAGTGCCATCCTTGCGCACGCGCCAGCCCTCGGCCTCGGAAATGCCCTCGGCAAGCGCCCGTCCAAGCGCCCGCTCGGGCAACCCTGCGACACGATCTTCATCGCTGTAGAAGACGGAGAAGTGCTGGCCGATGATCTCGTCGGCACGATAGCCCTTAAGCCGCTCAGCACCCGTATTCCAGCTGCTGACGATCCCTTGCTGATCGAGCATGTAGATCGCAAAATCGCTGACGCTCTGAAGAAGCAGATCGGCTCGATTATTGGTCAAATTCAATTCCGCCATCCGCTCAGCGCGATAGCCCCCCCTATGGCTAATCGGCGCTCAAACGGTTCATTTAGTCGATTGTTCCGGAAAGATTGCGCGAACGAAATCGTGTGTCAGGACAACTCGGCCGCCTCGATAAGCGAGCAAGTGCTGGCATCGAATTTTCCGCTTCCGGAATCGATCCGGTTGGCGATCGCCTTGCCTAACTCCACGCCGAACTGGTCGAAGGGATTGATTCCCATCAACACCGCATTTGCAAAAGTACGATGCTCGTGGAACGCGATGAGAGCCCCGACCGTGGCCGGGTCCACATCGTCAACGAGGATGGTGGCACTGGGACGATCGCCAGGATAATCGCGCGCTGGCTCTTCCCCCTTCTGGCCCGCCATCAGCGCCGCACCCTGAGCGAAGCAATTCATCAGCAATATTCGATGGTGCGCGGGGTCGAGTACATCCCCGGGGGCGATGCTGGCGATGAAATCGACCGGCACCTCGATGGTACCCTGGTGAAGCAACTGGAATACCGCGTGCTGCGCGTCGGTGCCCACTCCCCCCCAGGTAATCGGCGCGGTGATACGCTGGACCGGGACCCCGTCAGTGGTCACGCGCTTGCCGTTGGATTCCATTTCGAGTTGCTGGAGATACGCCGGAAACAACGCGAGCCGTTCGTCATAAGCGAAGACTGCGCGGGTCTGGCAGTTCCGGACCGCCGCGTAATAGCGGTCCGCAAACGCGGCCCGCAGCGGCAGGTTCGCCCTCCCCTCCGTTTGCCGGAAGTGCTCGTCGATCGCGCGAGCCCCCGCGAGCACCGCGTCAAATTCCGACCACCCGACGGCAAGTGCAATCGGAAAGCCGATGCTGGACCAGAGGGAGTACCGTCCGCCGACTGTCTCGGGAAAGGGTAATACCCGCGTCTCGTCGATGCCCCAATCGACTGCTTTTTGCGGAGCGGCGGTGAGCGCCACCACCTTGCCATAAGGATCGGCGATCCCGCTGCGCTCCAGCCATTCGAGCGCGCTCCGGGCGTTCGTCATCGTCTCGATGGTTGTGAAGGTCTTTGAGGCCACCGCGATCAAGGTGGTCGCCGGATCGCATTTTGCAAAAGCCGCTTCGAGCGCGAGGCCGTCGATGTTGGAGACGACATGGACGTCGACCAGCGCGTCTTCCCGGGCCAGCGCATCGATGGCAAGCTTCGGGCCCAGCGCGGATCCGCCGATGCCGATGTGGATGAGATGGCGGACTTCGCCGAGCGCGCCGCGATGGATGGCATCCACCAGGATGTGCATCCGCTGGTGAAGCGCTTCCGCTTCCTCGACCGCCGCCTCGGACCCCGTTCCGCGCTGGGCAGCATGATCGGCCGCCCGGTCTTCGGTCACGTTGACGCGCTCTCCGGCAAACAACGCATCTCGCTTGCGGGTAAATTCGCTCGCCTCCGCGAGAGCTTCGAAGGCCGAAAGAAGCGCATCGTCGAGATGCGTCTTCGACCAGTCGAACAGTGCCCCGCCGCCTTCCCATTCGAGGCGTCCCGAGAACTTCTCGACCCGTGCTGGATCGGCATCGAACAGCGCGCCCAGGGTCTGCCGCGGGCATCCCTCGATTTTTTGCCACGCCGCTCCCGCTGCTTCACTCACGCATAAAATCCTTTCCCATGGGGCAGACACCCGACTAGGGACTGCCGCAATGTTTGCAAGCGCCCGCGGCCCGTTTCCAACCTACGTTGACCCGGCCCCCTCCAGCGGCGATTACCCGGTGACACCGTGAGCAGCACGCCCGCGTCACCTGGAGCTGGCGAAAACGAAGAGCCGAAGGAAACGCTCGGGTCCTTCACGTGGTTTGTCGTCAAGCTCGCGCTTGCGGTGTTCCTGTTCCGCGCCTTCGTCTTCTCCTTCTATTCGATCCCTAGCGAGTCGATGCTGCCTCGCTTGTGGAACGGCGACTACTTCATCGCGGCCAAGTGGCCGTATGGTTATTCGCGCTGGTCGCTTCCGTTCAATCTGCCGCTCATCCCCGGCCAGGTCCTGGGTGCCCTGCCGGAACGCGGCGACGTCGTGGTGTTCAAACATCCGGTCGATCACGTCGACTACATAAAACGGGTCATCGGCCTGCCCGGCGATACGGTCGAGGTCAAAGGTGGGCAGGTGATCCTCAACGGTGTTCCGGTGAAACGCGAACGCATCAGCGAATTCCTGTTGCCGACTTCCGCAAACACCGCCTGCGTGACCGGCGGACGCCCGGTACTCGCCGCTGGCGCCCATGCTTGCGATTACATGCGCTATCGCGAAACGCTTCCGGCCGGAATATCGTTCGACACGCTCGATTTCGGTCCGACCCCGCAGGACAATTTCGGCCCCTTTCTGGTACCGGACGGCAGTGTCTTCGTGATGGGCGACAACCGGGACAACTCCCTCGATAGCCGCTTCCCGGCAAGCGCGGGCGGCGGGGTCGGAGCGGTGCCGGCCGACTTACTGGTAGCGCGGGCAAGCGTCATCGTGTGGTCGACCGACGGATCGGCAGATTGGATCAAGCCGTGGACTTGGTTTTCTTCCGCGCGGTGGAGCCGGTTTGGACACGGCATATGAGTGAACTGGACGGAAAAACCCGGGAATGGCTGGCGCGAACCGGCTTCACGGTTCGCAACGAGGCGAGGTGGCGCGCCGCGCTGACCCATG
Organism: Tsuneonella deserti; assembly: GCF_014644315.1. NCBI lineage: Bacteria > Pseudomonadati > Pseudomonadota > Alphaproteobacteria > Sphingomonadales > Erythrobacteraceae > Tsuneonella > Tsuneonella deserti. The sequence goes on from NZ_BMKL01000001.1 coordinate 1,438,052, forward strand.
GCAGCACCGGGGAAACAGAAAACTACGAGCGGCTGGAATGGCTTGGCGATCGCGTTCTAGGCCTTGCCATATCGCACTGGTTGTTCGAGCGCTCCGACGCCGCCGAAGGTCAGCTCGCCCAGCGGCTCAACGCCCTCGTGAGCCGCGATGCTTGTGCGTGCATTGCGCGCGACATCGGGGTGCCGGAGCACGCCCGCCTCGGCAAACAGGCCCGAGATGACGGGGCCCACGACAGCGACAATGTGCTGGGCGACGTCATGGAAGCTTTGCTGGGCGCAAACTTTCTCGACGCAGGGTTCGATCCCACGCGGGATCTGATCCGACTGCTCTGGCGCGAAGCGATGGAAGGTCGCCGAGGGCGCTCCAAGCACCCCAAGTCGGCCTTGCAGGAGTGGGCTGCCGGGAGTCGCCGCAAGCCTCCCGAATATTCGATCGTGGAACGGTCCGGCCCGGACCATGCCGCTCGGTTCACTGTCCGGGTCATGGTGCATAACGTGGGCGAGGTCGAGGCGACCGCAGCCAGCAAGCAACAGGCGGAAACCGCCGCTGCCAAGCTATTCATGGAGAAGTTCGGATGACCGAGGAAGCGGAAACACGCTGCGGCTTCGTCGCGGTCATCGGCGCCCCTAATGCGGGTAAGTCCACCCTGGTCAACGCGCTCGTCGGGCAAAAGGTGGCCATCGTTTCCGCCAAGGCGCAGACCACCCGCGCGCGCCTGCTGGGAATTGCGCTTGAGGGCCCCGCGCAGATGGTGTTGGTCGACACTCCCGGCATTTTCACCCCGAAGCGCAAGCTGGACCGGGCCATGGTGAGCGCTGCGTGGGAGGGTGCCGAAGCCGCCGATGCGATCCTTCTTGTTGTCGATCCCGTCAAGCAGCGGCGGCACGAGCTCGAGCCTCTCATCGAAGCGCTCGACAAGCGGCCGGAGCGCAAGATCCTTGTGCTCAACAAGGTCGACGTCGCGAAGAAAGAGCCACTGCTCGCGCTCGCCCAGGAATTTGGGGAGAAGGCAGACTTCGCCGAGATCTTCTTCGTGTCGGCGCTGACCGGGGATGGAATTCGCGAGTTGAAGACCTCGCTCGCCGGAATGATGCCGCAGGGGGAGTGGGTCTATCCCGAGGATCAGGTCTCGGACGCCAGCGAACGCCTGCTGGCCGCGGAAATCACCCGCGAGCAACTCTATCGCCAGCTTCATGAGGAACTGCCCTACGATAGCGCCGTGCGGCCCGAGAAATACGTGGAGCGCAAGGACGGCAGTGTCGAGATCCACCAGCAGATCGTGGTGGGGCGCGAAACGCAGCGCCCGATCGTTCTCGGAAAGGGCGGAAGCAAGATCAAGGCGATTGGTGAAGCCGCTCGCGCGGAACTGTCTGAACTGCTTGGGCGCAAGGTCCATCTTTTCCTCCACGTAAAAGTGGAGGAGAACTGGGCCGAAAACCGCGAAATTTACGAGGAAATAGGGCTCGACTTCGGGCGCTGACCAGTTCTGCCAAGTGCGCGTTCTGGTTTCGGCGGACTTGCGCTAGTGCGCAATCCAAGGCGCGCCCCGGTATTCAGGCGCCGCGTCCCTGCCCGGGAAACGGCGCCCCTGGTCACTAGCGCTTCTTGGCGATTTCGATGCCGTTCTTCTTGGCGAAATCCTTGGTGGATTCCTCGCTGCGGTTGATGGCCTTGGCTATTTCCTTGAGACCCTTGCCCTTGCCCGCCAGCGTCCGGAGCATGCCGGCTTCCTCGGCCTTCCACGGTTGCTTATGCCGCTCGAAGTGCTCCTTCGCCATCAGTCGGCCTCCGCTTTCGCGGCAGCCTTCTTCACGGTCGTCTTCTTGGCGGGCGTCTTCTTCGCTGCTGCCTTCTTCGGAGCGGCTTTCCTGGCGGGTGCCTTCCTGCCCTTCTTCTTTGGCGGCCCCTTGGCAGCGCGAGCGTCGATGAGTTCGATCGCCTGCGCTTCGGACAAGTCTTCCGGCCTCATGTCCCGGGGAAGAGTCGCGTTGGTCGTCCCGTCGGTGACATAAGGGCCATAGCGCCCGGCCATGACCTTCATCTCCCCGCCGCTGGTGGGATGCGCGGCGAAGGTCTTGATCGGCTCTGCCTTCGCCCCCCCCGCGCCGCCACGCTGGCCGGCTTGAGCGAGGATATCGACTGCCCGGTTCATCCCGACCTCGAACACTTCCCGCGTGTTCGAGAGCTTTCCATATTTCCCATCGTGCCGGAGGTAGGGTCCGTAACGTCCGATATTCGCTTCGATTTCGAGGCCGGTTTCCGGATGATTTCCGATGACTCGGGGGAGGCTCAGGAGCTTCAGGGCCCACTCGAGGTCGAAATCAGGCAAATCCTTGGGAATCGACGCGCGCTTCGCATCCTTCCCCTCGCCCAGTTGGACATAGGGACCGAACCGGCCGCTTTTGCGTTCGACTTCAAGGCCGGTCTCCGGGTCCTTGCCCATCGAAGCGTCCTCTCCACCCTCGGCTCCCCCGCCCGTGCTCGCGAACTGGCGGGTGTACTTGCACTCGGGATAGTTCGAGCAGGCGATGAACGCGCCGAACTTGCCGCCGCGCAGGGCGAGACGCCCACCGCTCCGTCCCTCGGCGACGCATACCTGGCATTCGCGCGGATCGTGGCCGTCGGCACGGGGAGGGAACAGGTAGTCGGAGAGGTATTCGTCGAGCACTTCGGTCACTTCCGAGGGCTTCTTCTCCATCACCTCGTCGGTCTTCGGTTTGAAGTCGATCCAGAATTGGCGAAGCAGCTTCTTCCACTCCTCGTTTCCGGCGGACACCTCGTCGAGTTCATCCTCCATCCCGGCAGTGAAGTCGTATGCGACATATCGTTCGAAGAAGCGCTCGAGGAAAGCGGTGAGCAGCCGGCCCGACTCCTCGGCAAAGAAGCGGTTCTTTTCCATCCGCACGTACTGGCGATCGCGAATGGTCTGAATGGTCGAGGCGTAGGTGGATGGACGTCCGATCCCGAGCTCTTCCAGTCGCTTGACAAGGCTCGCTTCGGAAAACCGCGGGGGCGGCTGGGTGAAGTGCTGGTTGGCCTCGACACCTGTCTTCGCAGGGGTGTCGCCGTCGCGCAGCAGCGGCAGCAGCCCCTCCTCGTCGTCCTCTCCCTTTTGGTCTCGTCCTTCCTCGTACACGGCCAGAAAGCCCGGGAACTTCACCACCTGACCGGTGGCCCGTAGCTCATGCCGCCCGGTTGGATCGCGCAGAGTGACGGTAGTGCGTTCGAGGCTGGCCGCCGCCATCTGGCTTGCCATCGCGCGCTTGAAAATGAGGTCATAGAGACGCGCCTCGTCGCCCTGGCCGGCACGGTCGCGAGTAAAATCGGTCGGCCGGATCGCCTCGTGCGCTTCCTGCGCGTTCTTGGCCTTGGTCTGGTAGATGCGCGGTTTTTCGGGAAGGTATTGGCCGGAGAAGCGGTCGCTGATGGCCTTGCGCGCGGCACTGATGGCGCTGCCGTCCATCTGGACTCCGTCGGTCCGCATGTAGGTGATGGCGCCGGCTTCGTAGAGGTTCTGGGCCAACCGCATCGTATGGCTCGCCGAATAGCCGAGCTTGCGCGCGGCTTCCTGCTGGAGCGTCGAAGTGGTGAACGGGGGCGCAGGGTTGCGCTTGAGCGGCCTGGTATCCACTCCCTCAACCGTAAAGCGCGCATCCTCGACCGCCTTCTTCGCGGCCACCGCGGTCCCCTCGTCTCCAATGGAAAGGCGCTCGAGCTTATTGCCTTCATAAGTGACCAGCCGCGCCTCGAAAGCGGTGCCGTCGTGCAGCAGGTGCGCGACGACCGACCAGTATTCCTGCGCGACGAATGCCTCTATTTCCCGCTCGCGCTCGACGATCAGCCGCAGCGCTACCGATTGCACCCGGCCCGCGCTCTTGGCGCCCGGCAACCGCCGCCAAAGCACTGGCGAGAGGGTGAAACCATATAGATAGTCGAGCGCGCGGCGGGCCAGGTAAGCGTCGATCAGGTCCTGGTCCAGCTCGCGCGGCCTCGCCATCGCATCTGTCACCGCGGTCTTGGTGATCGCATTGAACGTGACCCGCTCCACGTCCTTGGGCAGGGCCTTTTTCTTCGCAAGCAGGTCCCGCACGTGCCAGGAGATCGCCTCCCCTTCCCGGTCGGGGTCGGTCGCAAGGATCAGACGATCGGCCTTTTTCGCGAGGTCCGCGATGTCCTTCACCCGCCCCGTCTTGTCGCGATAGACTTCCCAGTCCATCGCGAAGTCCTCGTCCGGACGGACGCTGCCGTCCTTCGGCGGCAGGTCCCGCACGTGGCCATATGAGGCGAGGACCTTGTAGTCCTTGCCGAGGTATTTCTCGATGGTTTTCGCCTTGGCCGGCGATTCTACGATGACGAGTTGCATGAAAGTGGTGTGTGTCCCTACGCGTATACGTACGCGCGAGGGTGGTGCCTGGTCCCTCCGTGCGTCAAGCGGGCATGCGACGCAGGCGAACCATGACCAGCGCGAACATCGCCGCCAGCAGAAGATCGATGCTGCCAAATGCCGCGGTGATCGCATCGGTCTGCCCGCGCGCCCAGAACGCGACCGCGGGAATCCCGAAGCAGAGCTTTTCGAAGATGGTCAGGGGAACGAGCCGTTGATAGCGCATGGGATCTCCGGCGATGATCCAGAACAGCCCCTGGAACACCAGTGCCAGGCCAACGAAGCCGATTTGGGTCAGCTTGTGAGGATCGGGCAGCGGAATGAGATAGGCGGGCACCAGCACGGCCACGCCGTAGACCGCGGCGAGGCGATACACGCGATTGGCGAAACGAAGGTCAGGCGGCAAGGCTCACCCGTCCCCCGGCGTGGCGAACGAGACGCCCGGCAATCTCCAGCTCCAGCAGGGCGAGCTGGACGGCCGCGGCGGCCTCTCCGGACTGGCGGATCAATTCGTCCACCGCGACCGGAGCGGTGGTAAGGAGTGCGGAGACGTCTGCAGGCTCGGCATCGGCAAGCTCGTCATCACCGAAAATGTAGGCAGGCGCCGCTTCCCGGAACGTGGATCGCGGCGTACCGTCGAATCCGCTCAGCAGTTCGATCACGTCTTCCGGCGCCTGGACGAGGACCGCGCCGTCGCGGATGAGCTGGTTGCACCCCGTCGCGCGCCCGTCGAGCGGGCTTCCGGGAATGGCCATGACCTCCCGCCCTGCCTCGGCAGCGAGGCGAGCGGTGATCAGCGAGCCCGACTTTGGCGCCGCCTCGACAACAAGTGTGCCGCTCGCCGGCCCCGCGATGATGCGATTGCGGCTGGGAAAATGACGTCCACGCGGCTCGGTGCCCGGCATCTGTTCGGCGATCAGCAGCCCGCGGCTGGCGACTTCCTCCTGCAGCTCCGCGTGTTCGGGCGGGTAAGTCACGTCGATACCGCTGGCGATTACACCGATGGTCGCCGGCAGAGCGCCGCGATGGGCGGCGCCGTCGATCCCGCGGGCAAGGCCGGAGACGACGGTGAATCCCGCCTGCGACAGCGCGGAAGCGAAGTCTCTCGCAAGCTTGATTGCCGCGGCCGAGGCATTTCGAGCGCCAACCATCGCGACGCAGGGCCGGCTGGCGAGCGAGAGATCACCGCGCCACGTGAGTATCGGCGGCGCACTGTCCAGCTCCGCCAGCAAGGCGGGGTAATCCGGCTGGTCGTGGAACAGGTATCTGGCCTTCGCCCGGCGCACCTGCGAGATTTCCTCTGCAATCCCCTCGGGAGATGCGGCACGATACGGTGCCCCGCCCCGCTGCGCGAGATCGGGCAACGCCTTGATGGCAGCTTCGGCGGTGCCGAACCGCCGCAGCAACTGCCGGTAGCTGACCGGGCCGATGTTGGGCGAGCGCAGAAGCCGGATGCGCGCGAAAGCTTCCTCCTGCGAAAGGCTCATTTAGGACTGCCGACCCGGGGCTCCTCACCGCGCATCAGGCGGGAGATATTGGAACGGTGCAGCCAGATCACGATTGCTGCGATCGCGACCAGAGGCGGAAGGTACTCGCCGTATCCCAGTGCAGCGGCGGCAATGACCGCAGCGATCACTGCTGTCATTCCCGCGACCGAGCTGATCCGCACTAAAGCGAGCACCCCGAGCCAGACGAGCGCATAGGCAAGGCCGATCGGCCATGCGAGGCCAAATGCGACGCCCGCATTGGTCGCAACTCCCTTGCCGCCCTTGAACCCGATCCAGACCGGAAAACAGTGCCCGATGACGACGGCGACGGCCGCCAGCGCCTCGGCATGCGGCCAGAGAAACTTGGCTAGGATCACCGCGCCAAGGCCCTTGGCAAGATCAAGCAACAGTGTCGCGGCTGCCAAGCCCTTTTTCCCGGTGCGCAACACGTTGGTCGCACCCGTCGCTCCGCTCCCGATCTCGCGAACGTCTCCCAGGCCCGCGGCGCGGGTGAGAAGCAGCCCAAAGGGTATCGAGCCCAGCAGGTATCCGGTGATCGCTGCGAGCAGCCAGTCCATTTCGCCCTCTCCTCGCGCCGCGCTTGTCGAACCGACCGCCAACGCTCTAAGCGCGTCGCTAGATGAAAGCATGGTGCTTCGACAAGCGCACTAGGGGGCGTTCTGACTGATTTGCCGAAGGCCGAGGCGCCGATCCTGCTGTTCGATTCCGGCGTCGGCGGCCTGACCGTGCTGGCCGAGCTGCGCAAGGCTTTGCCCGAAGCGCCCGTCATCTACGCTGCTGACAGCGCGGGCCTTCCCTATGGCAGCAAGACGGAAGCGGAAATTGCGGCGCGCGTGGCTGGCTTGCTGGGCGTGTTGACCGAGCGGTACCGGCCACGCCTTGCGACCATCGCCTGCAACACGGCCAGCACTATCGCGCTCGGCATGGTGCGCGACGTGCTCCACATCCCTATCGTCGGTACGGTACCCGCCATCAAGCCGGCCTCGCTGGTCACGAAGACCGGCGTCATCGGCTTGCTCGGTACCGAAGCGACCATCCGCCAGGCGTATGTGGACAGGCTCGAAGCAGAGTTCGCCAGCGACAAGCGCATCCTGAGGTTTGCCGCACCAGGTCTCGTGGCTGCGGCAGAGGCCAAGCTACGAGGACAGCCTGTCGACCAGACCGCGATCGCTGACACGGTGAAAGGATTGCGCGCGATGCCAGGCGGTGAGAGCATCGATGTCGTGGTCCTCGCCTGCACGCACTTTCCTCTGCTCATCGCCGAACTGGCAGAGGCGCTGGGCCCAGGGACACGCTTCGTTGACGGAGCCGGGGGCATCGCCCGGCGCATCGTCCATCTCACGCAAGACCAGGCTTTCACGAGGACCCGGGAAGATTTCGCGGTGACCACGGGACCGGTCGGGGAGTTTACGGAACTTGCGCCCGCCTTAAAGACGTTCGGGCTGGAACGGGTGGAGAAGATCTGATGCCAGCGGCGGGTGACCGTGTCGCGGTGGTGCGGGAAAGCCTCGAAGAGTTGGCCCAGGAGCGCGGCGATATCACCGCCGAAGTTCTCGATCGCTATTATGCCGCGCAGCCCGATGCGCGTGCCTCGTTCGCGCGACACGGCCTCGGCGATGTCGCCGGGCTCGAAGCGCGAATGGTTTCAGAATCGATCTATCTCTTGCTCCGCTGGGTGGAGGAGCCCTCGGCAGCCAGGATCGACCAGGCGACCACGATCGTGCATCACAACGATACTCTCGATATCGGCCCGCGTCGGTACATGGGGCTCATCGACGCGGTGATCGACATCCTGCTCGAGGCTTCGGAAGACAAGGCCGAGCAACATGCGATGTGGCAGGCGATCCGGGCCGAAATCGCCTTTTTCATCGATAGCCTGCGCTCCGAGTTCCTGCACACCATCGACGCACAGCCACTGATTTGCCCAGAGTGATCCGGCTCTTGCGGAGGGCAACTCCGGAAAGAACACAGTGGCATTTTGTGGACCGGAAGAGTAGGTGACGGGCGATTGCCGGACGGACCCGGCGCGACCGCGAGTGCCTGCGTGAACTACGACCAGATTTTCGACCAGGCGATAGACCGGCTCCACGAAGAGGGCCGCTACCGCGTTTTCATCGACATCCTGCGGAACAAGGGCGCCTTTCCCAACGCCCGTTGTTTTGCCGGGCACAACGGCCCCAAGCCCATTACCGTGTGGTGCTCGAACGATTATCTCGCGATGGGTCAGCACCCCAAGGTGATCGCCGCGATGGAAGAAGCGTTGCATGACGTGGGCGCCGGTTCGGGCGGCACGCGCAATATCGGCGGCAATTCGCATTACCACATCGAACTGGAAGCCGAGCTGGCCGACCTGCACGGGAAGGAAGCGGCGCTCCTGTTCACCAGCGGCTATGTTTCGAACGACGCGACATTGTCGACGCTGGCGAAACTATTGCCTGGCTGCGTGATCTTCTCGGACGAACTCAATCACGCCAGCATGATCGCGGGCATCCGCAACTCGGGGTGTGAGAAGCGCGTGTTCCGGCACAATGACCTCGAGCATCTCGAGGAACTGCTGGCCGCCGAACATCCCGACGTACCCAAGCTGATCGCGTTCGAAAGCGTGTATTCGATGGACGGCGACATCGCGCCGATCCATGCCATCTGCGACCTCGCCGAAAAGTACAACGCTCTGACCTATATCGACGAGGTCCATGCGGTTGGCATGTACGGGAAGCGGGGCGGCGGTATTTCGGAGCGCGACGCGGCGGCTCACCGCATCGACATCATCGAAGGAACGCTTGGCAAGGCTTTCGGCGTGATGGGCGGCTACATCTCGGCGGATCGCAAGATCGTGGACTGCATCCGCTCGTATGCTCCAGGTTTTATCTTCACCACCTCGCTCTCGCCTGTCCTGGCCGCCGGGGTTCTCGCAGCTGTGCGCCACCTCAAGGAATCGAGTGTCGAGCGTGAGGGGCAGCAGGCCGCTGCAGCGCGCTTGAAAACGATGCTGAGCGAAGCGGGAATTCCGGTCATGGATACGGTCACCCACATCGTGCCAGTGATGATCGGCGACCCCGTGCGCGCCAAGAAGATCAGTGACATCCTGCTCGCCGAATACGGAATCTACGTTCAGCCAATCAATTTTCCGACTGTGCCGCGCGGGACCGAGCGCCTTCGCTTCACCCCGGGGCCTTCGCATGACGAAACGATGATGCGCACGCTGACAGACGCGTTGGTGGAAATCTGGGACCGCCTCGACTTGCAACTCGCAGAAGCTGCCTGATTACACTGCCCGGAAGGCATGATCTCGGCATAATCGCGCCGTGATCGGCGAGTTTCTCCAGAACCGCTCCGGAAGGGTGATAGCACTCGGGCGAGTGCTGATGGCCGTCCTGTTCTTCGCGGCCCTCTGGTTTGATCCCGCTCAACCGGCTCGTGCGAGCGCTCTGGGATACGGGCTGCTGGGCGGCTATCTGGCCCTGGCGCTGGTACTGTTGGCCGTCGCACTGAGGAGCTGGTGGTGGGACCATCGCCTCGCCTGGCCGGTGCTGGGAATCGACGTCGTCGCCTTCCTGTGGGCCGTCTTCTTCACCGAAAGCCTGAACGACGATTTCACCAGCCCATTCCTCGCCTTTTTCACGTTCTTGATGCTGGCGGTAACAATCCGCTGGGACTGGCGAATGACGGCGGCGACTGGCGTCGTGGTGACTGTGCTCTACTTCGTCGTCGGGCTTGGCCTGACAGCAAACGAATTGGACATCAATCTGCTGCGCTTCGGACGGCGCGTCGCCTATATGTTCGTGCTGTCGCTACTGCTTATCTGGTTCGGATTGCAGCGGCGCGAGCAACAAATCGGCGCGTTTTCGGAGACGTCCGCGCCAGCCGAAAGCCTGCCGGTACCACTCGAGGGCGCGCTTCATTACGCAATCGAGCAGACCGGGGCGCGGGCAGGCGCGATCGCATGGAGCAATGGCGAAGAGCCCTCGATAGAGCTTCGAACCGCGGGACTGCACTCATCAGCCCGCCGCCTGGCTCCGGGCGACCTATCGGAGGACCGCGCGTTCGGCGCGAAAGTAAGGCTGTTCTCCGCCGACCGGCAGCGAAGCCTGAAAGCGAGCTCGGGCAGCCGGCCAGAGGCCAGCGGGAAGCGAGTCAGCGAACCCCTCGCCGATCTGCTTGGAGTCGGCGAGGCCTTGGCAGTTCCCTTCAGCGGCGGCGCCGGACGTGGCGAGATACTGCTCGTGGGGATCAATGGCGTTGGTGCCGATCATGTAGTGATCGGGCAGCTTGTCGCGCGCGAGGTTCGCGCGGCACTCGACCGCCACGCGACTCTCGTTCTTTCCCACGAAAGCGCCCTTGCCCGCACCCGCTATGCCCTTGCTCGGGACCTTCACGACAACGTCGCGCAATCGCTCGCCGGTGCGGCACTGCGGCTTGAAGGATTACGAACCTCGATCCGAGCCGGCAACGATCCGGACGCGGAAATCGTTGAACTCAAAGCGGCGCTCCGGGCAGAGCAAAAGCAGGTGCGCGAGTTGATCGACCGGCTTCGTTACGGTGAACCCGAACTCGATACGGCGGAATTGAGCGCGAGCGTCTTACCATTAGTGAATGAGCTGTCGCGAGCCTGGAACGTGGCCATCGCGCTCGACTGCCCGCACCCTCTAGCTGGGCCGGCGGAGCTGCGCCACGAGATCGCCAGCATCCTGCGCGAAGCGGTCGCCAACGCCGTGCGTCACGGCGAAGCGCGAAAAATGACAGTCGCATTTCGGCGCGCGGATAATAAACTCCGGCTGACGATCAGCGATGATGGCACAGGATTCCCCTCAGGGGCCGGACGAGATGCGCCGCGATCGATCCGGGAGCGCGTCTCGCGTCAGGGCGGGTTCCTTGCTCTGGATACTGAACGCGCAGGCACAAAGCTGGAAATCCAGCTGCCGATGGGAGACGAAGCGTGATCTCGGTACTTCTTGCGGACGACCACCCCTTCATGCGGGCCGGAGTCGAGGCGGTGCTTCGCGGTTCGCGGTACGACATCGTCGAAACGGTGAGCGACGGGGAAGCCGCGCTTGAGGCGGTCGCGCGTCGCGATCCGGACATCTGCATCTTCGACATCCGCATGCCCAAGCTCGATGGCGTGGGTGTTCTGGAAGCGATGCGCTCACGCGGTGACGAGCGTCCCGTCGTAATCCTGACAGCCGAATTGACCGACCGCGCGCTCTATACGGCCGTAAAAGCCGGAGTTAACGGCATCGTGCTGAAGAACGGCGCGGAGGATTCACTGATCGAATGCCTGGACGAAGTAGTGAGTGGCGGCAGGGCGATCCCGGCGGAACTGCTGACGCGCGCGCTCGACCTGGCGATGAGCGGAGGTACTCGCGAACCTCTGGCCGTGCTGGCCCCCCGCGAGCGGCAAATCGCCGAGTTGGTTGCCCAAGGGCTGCGCAACCGCGACATCGCCGAACGTCTCGGTATGACGGAGGGGACGGTTAAAGTTTATCTCCACGGGATCTACCAGAAGATGGACGTCGAAAACCGCACGTCGCTGGCCCTGATCGCCCGGGAGGCCTCGAAAGTGAGTTAGGACCTGGGGTCGTTCAAGCCCCGGAAGATCCGCATCCTGGCCACAGCCGCAAGATCGCCGCCAAGTTGGATCAGGCGCTTCACGCGGGTAGCGGCGGATAATGAGCCGCGGGCCAGTCTTAGGCTGCCGTAAACCATTCGAAGCGTAGAAATCATGCCGGTTGACCAACCGCGAAGCGCGGACGCAGTGGACGAGAATGGCAGTTCGAAATTTCTGGAAAAGCGCGGCCGGGGCGGGTGACGATCTCACCAGCGATGGGCTGCGTCATGCCATTCTCGACGATTTCGAACAGACCGGGCTTGCGTGGATTTGGGCCTCGGATGCCAGTGGCTGCCTGAATTATCTATCCCGCGGCGCAGCGGAGGCGATCGGGGTTCCACTCGCCTCGCTGTTGGGCAAGCCCGTTGCCGAGCTATTCGAGACAGATCCCGATGGTCCGGATGACCGATCGGCAAGGCCATTGGGGTTCCAGCTCAAGGCGCACAACCGGGTCTCGGACGTGACCGTCCGTTGCGCGCTGCCGGAAGCGCATACAGGACGACCGGTATGGCTATCGCTGTCGGGGCAGCCGAAAACGGACTCCCGCGGGAAGTTTCATGGCTACCGCGGATGGGCTACCGACATCTCGGTCGAATACCAGCGCAAGATCGCGGATTCGCGGATGGCAGAGTTCGATTCTCTCACCGGCCTTTACAACCGTGATCGCATGAGCCGCCGGCTCGACGGCATGCTGGCCGCATTCAAGGCCGCGAAGCGCACTTGCGCCCTGATGATGCTCGACCTCGACCGGTTCAAGCAGGTCAACGACACCATGGGTCACCAGGCCGGCGACAACCTTCTTCAACAGGTGGCGGAGCGGCTGAAAAGCATCATCGGGGACCGCGGCGAAATCGGTCGTCTGGGCGGGGACGAGTTCCAGGTCATCATTCCCGATGTGGACGACCGCGGAAAGCTCGGCGAGCTGGCCGAAAAAGTCATCCAGATCATCTCCCAGCCTTATCCGATCGAGGACAAGCGCGCGATCATCGGCACGTCGGTCGGCATCGCCATCGCCCCCTATGACGGGCTCGAAACCGAAGAACTGGTCCGCGCGTCCGACCTTGCACTTTATTCGGCCAAGAACGGCGGCCGGGGCCAGTTCCGTTTCTATTCGGCCGACCTCAAGGACGAGGAGCAGGAGCGACAGCTTCTGCTTGATGACCTGCGCGAAGCGTTGGCCGCCGAACAGCTCGAGCTGCACTATCAGCCTGTCGTGCGCATAAAGGACAACCTGGTGGTCGGCATGGAAGCGCTGATGCGCTGGGAGCATGCGGAGCGCGGCTGGGTCAGTCCCGGACTGTTCATTCCGGTCGCAGAGGACTCCAGCCTAATCGGGCCACTGGGCGACTGGGCGCTACACCGCGCCTGTCGGGACGCGATGGAGTGGCCCGACACGGTGCGGGTCGCGGTCAACGTGTCCGCCCGCCAGTTCACCGCCAATGGATTCGTCGACATCGTCTCCGATGCCCTGCAGGCCAGCGGGCTGGACCCGGACCGGCTCGAGCTCGAGCTGACGGAAAGCGTGTTCATGGGCGATAGCGAGGCGACCGACGAGACCTTTCGGGCGCTCAAGAAAATCGGCGTGCGCCTGGCGCTCGATGACTTCGGCACCGGCTATTCCTCTCTCAGCTATCTGAGGTCCGCGCCCTTCGACAAGCTCAAGGTGGACAAGAGCTTCGTCGATTCGTGCACCCAGGCAGACCAGAACAGCGCGAAGATCATCACCGCAATCATCGGCCTGTCGAAAGCGTTGGGGATGGAAACCACCGTGGAAGGCGTCGAGGCGTTCGACCAGCTCGAGGTGGTCAAGGCCCGCGGAGCGGAACTCGTTCAGGGCTGGATCTACGCCAAGGCGATGCCGCAGAGCGCCATCCTGCAGCACATCGAATCCGGGGTTTTCAGGATCGAGCCCAGTGGACCCGAGAAGCACCGGCCCGACCGCCGTTCGATGTTCCGCAGGATCGGCATCATTCACGGCGACCACCGCTACGACGCCGTCATCCGCGATCTCAGCAAGACCGGTGCGTTCATCGAGGGTCTCGTCGGCGTTCCCGACGGGACGGCGATGGTGCTCGACCTCGGTCAGGGACAGCTGGTTGTTTCGCGGGTCACCCGGTCGGAAGGAGCGCAGTTCGCCGTTGAGTTCGAGACTTCGTTGGTCAGCGACGGCGCCGGCGGCCTGTGCACCCGTCACCGGGTGAGCCCCTATGCGCTGGCCGCCGCAAGTATGCCGCTCGCCAGTTTGCCGCAGGGCGCATCGCCAGTCGGCCTCGCAGCAAATCCGGCCAGCCCACCGATGTTCATGCAGGTGCAGGTCGGCAGCGGCGGCTGAGGCTTTACTCGCGCCGGCGAGCGGCTAAATCGGTTGCCATGAGCAATGCATCTCCACCCAGTTACGACGAGGTCGTCCTCGGGCGCCGGTCTATCCGCGGGTATCTCGACAAACCGGTGCCGCGTGAATTGATCGAGGACGTCCTTGCCCTCGCGATGCGGTCGCCCTCGTCGATGAATACCCAGCCGTGGCATTTCCATGTGATCACCGGAGAGCCGCTCGACCGCATTCGCCGGGGCAATACCGAGAATATCCTCGCCGGCGTTCCGGACAGCCGCGAGTTCCGGCGGGGGAGCGCTTTTGCCGGCGTCCACCGCGAGCGGCAAATCGGCGTCGCCAAGCAGCTGTTCGAAGCAATGGGGATCGCGCGTGACGACAAGGACAAGCGCCAGGACTGGGTGCTGCGCGGCTTCCGCCAGTTCGACGCGCCAGTCTGCGTTATCATTACCTACGACCGCGTTCTCGACGATGGAGACGACAGCAAGTTCGATTGCGGCGCGGTTACTACAGCGCTGGTGAACGCGGCGTGGTCACGCGGGTTGGGCTGCGTAATCAACTCGCAAGGGATCATGCAGAGCCCGATCGTCCGTCAGCACGCGGGAATTCCCGACGATCAGGTCATCATGAAGGCGGTAGCGCTCGGCTGGCCGGACGACACCTTTCCCGCCAACGCGGTGGTCAGCGAGCGAAAGCCGGTCCAGGAAGCTGCGCGATTCGTCGGCTTCGGCGACTGACTCCGGTCGAATTCGATCAACGCATCGAGCCGCGTTCCAAACGTCTCATCCGCGAGCCGTTTCTGAAGAACGACGGTCTGTAGAACCGTTAATCTCCGCGACAGGCGAGCGAGCCGACCCGCTCGCTCCCCATCGCGGCACGCCAGCAACGTGTCGCGCAGCCGGAGAGAAAGACAATGAAGATCGCAGCACTCACCGCTCTGCTTCTCGCCACGGGAACAGCCGTCTTCGCGCAGGATGTGCCGACCGCAGGCGCGACTACCGAGACTACCACGACGACAACGGTGCCGACCGCCAACGGAAACGGGGCGGAAGTCTCGCGAACGACGGAAACCACCACTACAACCGATGACGCCGGAAGCGTTTCGACGACCGCTTCCACGCAGCAGTCGGTCACCACCCCGAGCGGCATCACCAACACGGTGAACCGCGCAATCGATGCTCTGGGCAAAACGACCACGACGACCGGTCATGTGAAGGCGGACGCAAGCGCCCACGTTCACCCCTCTACCCCCAAGAAGCCCAAGTAAACAGACCGCGCCATAAATGCGCGATAATCGTCCCGCGGCGATCTTCGCCGCGGGACTTCGTTTGAGTCAGCGAAGCGACACCACGTTGTCGCTCGCGCGCGGATCGACGCGGTCGCCGCGATAGAGGCTTGCCATCGGCTCGTCCTCGACGATGATCTGTTCGGCCTTGCCGAAGCCGTTGAAGCCGGTCTTCATCGCCGCTCCATAGGCGCCGAGCATCCCGATTTCGATATAATCACCTGCCTGGATATCGGCCGGCAGCATGAAGGGTCCCTTCATGTAATCGGCGTCATCACAAGTCGGTCCGTAGAACGCGAACTCCGCGAGAGGTTGAGTGAGGTCATCTTCGAGCGCGACGACCGGGAAACGCCATTCGATATGCGCGGCATCGAACAGCGCGCCGTATGCGCCGTCGTTGATGTACAACTCCTCGCCCCGGCGCTTCTCTACCCGCACAATCAGCGAGGAATACTCGGCGCAAAGCGCGCGCCCGGGCTCGCACCACAGCTCGGCGTTGTAGGCGATCGGCAAAGCTTCGAAGTGGCGGTGGATGATCGCGAAGTAATCTTCGAGCGGCGGCGGCTCCATCCCCGGATAATCGCTGGGGAAGCCCCCGCCGACATCGACCACGTCGATGACCACCGACGCCTCGGCGACCGCGGCGCGCACGCGCTCCAGCGCCTGGACGTAGGCAAACGGCGTCATAGCCTGGCTGCCAACGTGGAAGCACACGCCCAGCCAGTCGCAGTGCTGGCGGGTCGCCTGTAGCAGCTCCGCCGCATCCGCGAGATCGCACCCGAACTTGGCGGCCAGGCTGAGCTCGGAGTATTCCGAAGATACGCGCAGGCGAACGAGCAGGCGCAGGTCGCCAGCGGCGACGCCTTGCTCCGAGGTGGTCGCCTCGACGACCTTCTCGAGCTCCTCGATCGTGTCGAGGCTGAAGGTCTTCACGCCATGCTGGAAGTAGGCTTCGCGGATCGCCCGCGCGGTCTTGACCGGGTGCATGAAGCACAGCTCGGCGGCCGGCAGCGCTTCGCGCACCAGGCGGACCTCGGCGATGGAGGCTACATCGAAGTGGGTCACCCCGTTGTCCCACAAGACCCGCAGGAGATCGGGCGAGGGATTCGCCTTCACGGCATAGAGCGACTTGCCCGGAAACTTCTCGACGAAGAAGCGGGCAGCGCGCGCAGCAGCGTGCGGGCGGTTGAGGATTACCGGTTCGTCCGGCGCGAGGGCGCGAACTACAGACCGTGCGTCAGGATGATGGTGCAACTCAAGGGACCCCCAAACGGTAAGTTTGAACGAGGCAGCCTTGCGGTTATGGAAGTCCCCTTGGGGCTGCGGGGTGCGCCTATATAAGGCGCTGCGTGAACCGCAAGTGAAAATCGGGACTTTTGCCCACAACCCCCGCACGCGAGGGACCGTGGCCCACGTCCGTTCAGCTGAGGCGGTCGCGGAAGTCCTCGTATCCGAAGCTCTTCACCTGCTCGAGCGAATCGCTTTCGCTGTCCCACAGCCAGATGCTTGGCAGCGGGACGCCATTGAAGGTGTTGGTCTTGACCATCGAATAGTGCGCCTGGTCGAGAAACGCGATCCGCTCGCCAGGCTCGTTAGGCACCGGCAGGCGGTAGTCGCCGATGACGTCGCCGGCGAGGCACGACGGGCCGCCGAGCCGGACCAGTTCGCCCTGCCCTTCCCCGGTTCCGAGCCAGTCACCCGGATCTCCTAGGCCGCTCTCGCTTGCCGGCCCCCGGCCCTCGTGCAGCATCGCCGGCCGATAGGGCGCTTCGATGACGTCCGGCATATGACACGTCGCCGAGATGTCCACGATGGCCACGGATTGGCCGTTCCAATGCGAATCAAGAATCGTCCCGACGAGGATGCCCGCATCGAGCGCAACGGCTTCACCAGGTTCCAGATAAATCTCCGCGCCGGTGTCCTCCTTCGCGTCGCGCAGGAATTCGACCAGTTCCTCGCGTTGGTAGTCCGCCCTGGTGATGTGGTGGCCGCCGCCCATGTTGATCCACTTGAGCTGGCCGAACCACGGCTCGATCGCATCGAACACGGTGTCCCACGTGCGGCGGAGCGGTTCGAAATCCTGCTCGCACAGGTTGTGGAAGTGGATGCCGTCGATCTGGCCCATGATCTCGGGCGTCAGCTGGTCGATTGGAAAGCCCAGGCGGCTGCCGGGCGAGGAGGGATCGTAACGCGGCACCTCCCCTTGGGGGCATAGCGGGTTGATCCGCAGGCCAATGTCAAACCGCTGTCCGGCGGCGCGCGCTTCTTCCAGGATAGGCGCGTAGCGCTCCATCTGGCCTGGAGAATTGAAGATGACATGGTCCGACAACCGGCAGACTTCGGCCAGCTCGGCTGGCTTGTAAGCGGCACAGTAAGTCGCGATCTCGCCATCGTAGAACTCGCTCGCAAGGCGCGCTTCGTAAAGGCCGCTGGTGCACACGCCGTCGAGGTATTCGCCGATGATCGGGGCGACCGACCACATGCTGAACGCCTTGAGGGCGGCCAGGACCTTGATGTCGGCCTCGTCGCGGATGTCGGACAGGATCTGCAGGTTGGCGCGCAGTTTCGCCGCATCCACCACGAAGGCCGGAGAGTCCACCCGGCTCAGGTCGAAGTGCGCGAATGCTCCGGGATCGCCGGCTCTGGTTTCCATGTCAGTTCCTTGTCAGCCGAAGGGCGCCTTGAACACGAGCCACGCCCCGCCCGCTATAAACGCGAAGCCGGCGATCTGGCTGGGACCGGGGCGCTGGTCGAACAGGATCCAGGCAATCAGCACGAACGCGCTAAGCGAAAGGACTTCCTGGATCGTCTTCAGTTCGGCCAAAGAATAGCTTGCCGCCCCGATCCGATTGGCTGGAACGGCAAGGCCGTATTCGAACAGGGCGATAACCCACGCCATCAGGATGGCCAGCCAGACCGCCATGTGGGGCATCTTCAGGTGGCCGTACCAGGCGACATTCATGACGACGTTCGACAGGGCCAGCAAGCCAACCGGCGCGAGCATCGTCCAGTTCACGGATCAGAATTCCACAGGGGCCGCGAGTTCTTCGACGGTCCAGGGCAGGCCATCCGAATTGAGCATGTCCATGAACGGATCGGGGTCCATTTCCTCCATGTTGAAGACGCCCTCGCCTGACCATTTGCCGGTCACCATCATCGCGCTGCCGATCATCGCGGGCACGCCCGTGGTATAGCTTACCGCCTGATTTCCGGTTTCCTCGTAGGCCGCTTCGTGGCTGCAGATATTCTTGATGTAGAATGTCTTCTCGCCCGACCCGTCCAGCGCCTCGCCGGTAGCGATCACGCCGATGTTGGTGTTCCCCTTGGTCGTCTCGCCCAAGGTTTCCGGCTTGGGCAGCACGGCGGCGAGGAACTGGAGCGGAATGATATCCTTCCCCTGATAGCGGATCGGCTCGATCGAGGTCATGCCGACGTTCTGGAGCACGGTGAGGTGCGTGATGTAGGCATCGCCGAATGTCATCCAGAAGCGTGCCCGTTCGAGCTCAGGAACAAACCGGGCGAGGCTTTCCAGCTCTTCGTGATACATGAGATACATGTTCTTCGGGCCGACCGCTTCGAAGTCGAAGTTGACCTTGTTCGACATTGCAGGAGTCTCGACCCACTCGCCGTTCTCCCAGTGACGGGCGGGCGCAGTCACCTCGCGGATGTTGATTTCCGGATTGAAGTTGGTCGCGAAATGCTGGCCATGATCGCCGCCGTTGCAGTCGAGAATGTCGAGCTGGCGAATGGTCTTCAGCTTGTGCTTCTTGAGCCACATCGTGAACACGCTCGTCACGCCCGGATCGAAGCCGGAGCCGAGCAGCGCCATTAGCCCCGCTTCCTTGAACCGGTCGTGGTAGGCCCACTGCCACTTGTATTCGAACTTCGCCTCGTCCTTGGGCTCGTAGTTGGCGGTGTCGAGATAGTTCACGCCGGCTTCCAGGCAGGCGTCCATGATCGGCAGATCCTGGTACGGCAGCGCCAGGTTGACCACGAGACTGGGGTTCACCTTGCGGATGAGGTTGACCATCGCCGGCACTTCTTCAGCGTCGATGGAATAGGTCTGCACGTCCCGGCCGGTGCGCTCCTTCACCGAAGCGGCGATGGCATCGCACTTCGACTTAGTCCGGCTGGCGAGGTGTATGTCGGTGAAAATCTCCGCATTCATCGCCATTTTGTGCACGCAGACCGAGCTGACTCCGCCCGCACCGATTACCAGGACTGTCGACATTTCTACTCCGCTTGAACTCGCTCCGCCTTCCGGCGGAAGATTGACGGTGCCCCCATAGGACAATGCGCCAGACGGGCAAGGCGGTCCGGCTTTTTGCCTTTCCTACCCCGCGGTTGTTCGGGCAAGCTTTCAGGCATGCCGCTTGTTCATACTTTTCGCCCGCGTCTATCGCATCTGAGAAGCCCGTTGCACGCGCCGCTTCCCGACTCCAGGACTGTGGTCCAAGTGGTCCACGCTTCAGCTCGGGGGACCTGAACATGAATGAATCTCCCCAGCGCCGGCCGACCCGCGCGGGCGTACTTCGCGCCGCCGAGAAGATCGCGGTCATCCTTCCGCCTACTCCATTGCTACCGCTTGAAATCCACGGCGTCCGCCTGTGGGCGAAAGCAGAAAATCTGCAGCCTATCGGCGCCTTCAAGATCCGCGGCGGGTGGCACAGGCTGAGCGACATGACTCCCGAAGAACGCGAGCGCGGCGTGGTCGCGGTCTCGAGTGGCAACCATGCGCAGGGCATCGCCTGGGCTGCGCGCGAGCTCGGCATCCGGGCGACGATCGTGATGCCGCATAATGCCCCGCGGGTGAAACTGGACGCCACTCGCGCAATGGGGGCGGAAGTTGTCCTTTACAAGCGACCGCGCGAGGATCGCGACGCCGTCGCCGCGAAGATCGTCGAGGAACGCGGCGCCGTGCTCGCCCACGCCTTCGGCGATCCCTGGGTGATCGAAGGGCAGGGAAGCGCGGGCATCGAGATAGCCGCCCAGCTTGGACGCCAGCCGACTCGCATCGTTGCGCCCTGTGGCGGTGGGGGGCTGGCTGCGGGCCTCGCGCTGGCCTGCCCGGAGAGCCGGGTCATCCCCGTCGAGCCGGAGGGATGGGACTCCGTCGGTCAGTCCCTGGCAGCCGGTGAGGTGCGCGCCATCGGCAGTGATGCTCCTCTTACCATCTGCGATTCGCTCCAGCCCTTGGCGACGAGGCAGATGAACCTCGATGTGCTCGCCGACCGCTCGGAACCGGGGGTTACCGTGACGGACGCCGAGGTGCGGCGGGCTCAGCGTTTCGCTTTCTCGAAACTGAAGCTCGTCGTCGAGCCAGGGGGAGCTGCCGCCCTCGCCGCCGCAATCGCCGGGAAGGTTACGCTCGACGAGAACACGGTGATCATGCTCACGGGAGGTAACACTGATGCCGCATCGTTCGCCGAGATGCTCAGCGGCTCGGACTGACCTCAAGGTTTGACAAGCGACATCGACGCCCGCAGGTTGGCGCGGGGCCCAATGGGGGATTAATCGATGCTGGCACAAATGCTCGCACCGGCGGCAGTGCTGGTCGCTTGGACGCTGATCATGCTCATGTGGGCCGCGGGCACGCGCCTGCCGGCACTCGCGAAGATGGGCGGGCTCAAGAACGCCAAGCCCGGCGGACGCGGGCAGGATCTAGAGGGCGTTCTCGAAGACCGGATCAATTGGAAATCGCACAATTATTCGCACCTCGTCGAACAGCCGACGCTGTTCTACGCGGTGTCGCTGATCATCGCCCTGCTCGGTCCCGATCCGACCAGCGTCCTGATTGCCTGGATCTACGTGGCAGTCCGCATAGTCCACTCGCTGTGGCAGGCTCTGGTGAACGTCGTCTCCGTGCGCTTCATTCTCTTCCTGATCTCCACGATAGCGCTGATCGTGCTGGCGATCCGCGCCCTTTCGCTGACCCTTTTCGCTGACCCGATGGTGCTCCAATGATCGGCATGGAAATCCTCAAACCCGTCGTCGCGCTGCTTGCGTGGACGATGATCATGTGGGTGTGGATGTACGCAACCCGCATCCCCGCTATCGGCAAGCTGCCCAAGGATGGTGGTCCCGATGCGGACGTCGGCTGGACGGGCGCGAAGCTCGAAGGGCTCTTGCCGCCGAGCGTTCAGTGGAAAGCGCACAACTACAACCACCTGCACGAAGCGCCCACACTGTTCTATGCGGTGGCGCTGGTGCTGGCCGTCATCGGCCAGGGAGATGGCCTCAATGCAACCTTGGCATGGGTCTATGTCGGCCTGCGAGTGGTACACTCGATCTGGCAGGCGACGGTGAACAAGGTCGCTGTGCGGTTCCTTTTGTTCGCCCTGTCGAGCCTCGCGCTCCTGATTCTCATCGTCCACGCTGCACTGGCGGTGTTCTGACCTACCAGGTGCTTTCGGGCACCTGTTCCTTTTCGAACTTGCTCGTGGCGAGAAACCGTTCGGCATCTAATGCTGCCATGCACCCGGTGCCCGCAGCGGTCACCGCCTGGCGGTAAGTGTGGTCCATCACGTCGCCGCAGGCGAACACGCCAGGGATTGCCGTCTTCGGCGTGCCGGGCTCCACGAGCAGATAGCCTCCGTCGTCCATCGCCAGCTTTTTCTTGAAGAGCTCGGTGGACGGCGCGTGGCCAATGGCGACGAACGCGCCATCGCAGTGGAAGGCGCTCATATCGCCCGAAACCGTGTCCTTGAGCGAGAGATGGGTCAGACCGCCCGCAAGCGGGTCGCCCTCGAAGCTTTCCACGACCTTGTTCCACAGGACCTTGATCTTCGGATGCCTGAACAGCCGTTCCTGCAGGATGCGTTCGGCGCGCAGTGAATCGCGGCGATGGATGAGAGTGACGTCGTCGGAGTGGTTGGTGAGATAGAGCGCTTCCTCAACCGCGGTGTTGCCGCCGCCGATTACCGCGACCTTCTTGCCCCGATAGAAGAACCCATCGCAGGTGGCGCAGGCCGAAACGCCCTTGCCGCCGAGTTCCATCTCGCCAGGAACACCGAGCCAGCGCGCCTGCGCGCCGGTGGCGATCACGAGCGTCTCACCTTCATAGACGTCGCCGCTGTCGCCGACGGCGCGGAAAGGCGAGCCGTTCTCGAGGTCGACCGAGACGATCGTATCCCACATCATGCGCGTGCCGACATGCTCGGCCTGGGCCTGCATTTCCTGCATCAGCCACGGGCCCTGCACCACGTCGCGAAAACCGGGATAGTTCTCGACATCGGTCGTGATGGTGAGCTGGCCACCGGGCTGGAGGCCCTGCACCACGATCGGCTCCATCATCGCGCGCGCACCGTAGATCGCCGCCGAGAGCCCGGCAGGGCCCGAGCCGATTATGAGCATGCGTGTCTTGTGGGTAGCCATGGTTCCTCCGTCAGCGCGCGAGATAGGAGGGCTGGCCGGCGAAATCGAGTCGGTCCATCCCACTATCCCCGTCAGGCGATGAACTTCGCCCGCAGCCGGTCGCGCAGATCGTCGCCCACACCCACCTTGCTAGCCAACCAGGCGTCCAGCGAGCCCGCTATCTCAGTGGCCGTTTCGTGGAACCGGGCGAGGTAATCCTCGTGCACCTCGAGCAGCGCACGCACCGACTCATCGTCCATCTTCCGCCCCAGCCGCGCTTCCATACCGGGCACCGATTGCGCGCGCAGGACGTGCAGCGTCGGCGATTTGTTGGTCAGGAGGAATTCCTCCAGCTGGTCCTCCTCGGAAACGCCGAGAATGTGCAGCAGCAGCGTGGCGGCGATGCCGGTCCGATCCTTGCCCGCAAAGCAATGCACCAGGCTCGCGCCCTCGCGGTCGGCCAGCGCCTGCAGATAGCGGCCGAACATCGCGTGCATCGCGGGGTTGTCCGGCATCCGGGTGTATACCGCCAGCATGCGGTCGCGCGCGTATTGTGCGGTGGTGACATCCGGACCGATGTCCATGTGCGGCGGGCTGGAAGTCGTCTCGCCTTCGTGCGCGATAACCTCGCCCTGCCACCCGTCATGGCGACGGCAGGGGTTCATTTCGCGCTCGGTAATTCCGCGCAGGTCGATCACCGTACGAATGTCCAGTCGCGACAGAACAGCAAGGTCCGCATCGGTTGCGGCGACGTGCTGGCCTGAGCGATAGAGCAACCCGCGGCGAACCGAACCCCCGTCGGCACGATAGCCGCCATAGTCACGGAAGTTGTGGATGCCTTCGAACTGGAGCGGAGCCTGCGATGTCATGCCCCGGCCCTGCCAGCGCGGACGCCGTGGAGCAAGCTCAGGCGGCCGGTTGCGGGTTGTGCGGCACCAGGATCAGCGTGTTTCCTTCCACGCGCCATGACGCCAGCCGCGATAGCAGGTTCATGCCGATCACATTCGTCCTGCCTATGTTGGGGGCGATTACCGCATCGAGACCGCCGGCCTTCACATTGCCGAAGCGCAATGCGTCAATGGTGGTAAGGTCCGCCGAAACCACCCCATTGGCTGTCGATATGCGCACCGGAACCCCACCTGTCCGTGGTTCCAGACCAGCTTCATCGGCAAGCGGAACCGACACCGCCGTCAGGGTCGCACCGGTGTCAACGAGAAACGCTGCGGCCGTGCCGTTGACGGTGGCCTGGATCCAGAAATGGCCGTCGGGTGCCAGGGGCACGCGCGTCTCGCCGCCGGACACGGTCTGTTGCGGAAGGCCGAGCTCCGGGACTGCGATGTCGAGCCGAGGATCGAACCGCGAGACCTGAAGCATCACGACGACCAGGATCGCCGCAAGCGCGACCGTGCAAGTGGTGGCAAGCGTCCGACCCACCCGCGAGTAGCGGCGGGCGACGACCGTCCCGAGCATGCTGCCGAGAACCGCGAGTACGGTCGCGACCAGCAAACCCGAGCGCGGAATCTCGCGGATGATTTCGCTCGCCGCCTGCCAGGTTGTCTGCACGTCCATATGGTCAGGCTAACATATGGTCGCTTTCCCCGTCATGACTAGGGCGCGCTCCGCGGGACCGTGGCATCCGCCAGCACCAGCGAGAACCGCTCTTGCCGATCGAGCCACCAATGGCGCGGGGTCCAGCCGCCGGCGAGCAGGAGCGTGTTGCTGCTGCGGCGGGAAAATTTATGACTGTTTTCGGTATGGATGGTCTCGCCTTCCGTCATCGCGAACCGGCGGGCCGATACCACGAATTCGATTGTGCGAGTTGCCTCGAGATGCATCTCAATGCGGGCGAATTCGTCGTTCCAGCGGGCTACGTGGCGCAAGTCCTCGATCGGGATGGTACCGCCCAGTTCCCGATTGATGCGGGCGGCAAGGTTCAGGTTGAAGCGAGCCGTCACCCCTTGCGAATCGTCATATGCAGCCGTCAGCACCTTGGGATCCTTGATCAGGTCCATCCCGATCAGGAGCTGGCTTCCCTCTCCAAGCGTGGCGCGCATGGTGCGCAGCAGGTCGACGGCGGTGCGGGCGACCATGTTGCCGATAGTCGAGCCTGGGAAGAACCCGAGCTTGGGCATCGCGGTAACATCGGCGGGCAATTGCACCTGCCTCATAAAATCCGCTTCCACCGGGAAAACCGGAAGATTCGGAAACTGGGCCGCGAGCGCGTCGGCCGAAGCCCTTAGGAAATCGCCGGCGATGTCGAGGGGCACGTATGCCGCCGGATCGATGCAGCCCAGCAGGAGCGGGGTCTTGACCGAGCTGCCCGAACCGAACTCCACGACCGCGGTCCCAGGCCCGATCAACCCGCCAAACTCGTCGCACCGCTCCGTCAGGATCTCGGTTTCTGCGCGAGTGGGGTAGTATTCCGGCAGCCCGGTAATCTGCTCGAACAGATCGGAACCGATATCGTCATAGAACCAGCGCGCGGGAATAGCCTTCTGAGGCTCGGACAACCCCTGCAACACGTCGGCGCGAAACGCCGTATCCACTCCGTCCGAATCCAGGTTTACGAGGGTGAGACCTTTTCGTGCGGGCATCAGGCGTCCTTTGCCAGGCGCAGGCCGGTGAATTGCCAGCGGTGGTGGGGATAGAAGAAGTTGCGGTAGGTGGAGCGCGAATGACCCCGCGGTGTCGCGCAACTGGCGCCTTTCAGCACGAACTGCCCCGACATGAACTTGCCGTTGTATTCGCCCACTGCACCTTCCGCGGCGCGGAAGCGTGGATACGGCAGGTAAGCCGAGCGTGTGAACTGCCAGCAGTCGCCGAACAATTCTCCTGTTCCTTGCGGGAGCGGCGGCCCTGCCCGGTCGAGTTGATTGCCGGCCAGCGCGTCGCGCGTCGCGGCTGCGGCCTCCCATTCGAATTCGGTCGGCAGGCGGGCACCGGCCCAGCATGCGAACGCGTCGGCCTCGTAATACGAGATATGCGTCACAGGAGCTTGCTCGTCCCGCTTCTGCCATCCGCAATGGGTGAACGCCTCATCGCCGCGCCAGTAAAGCGGCCCGGCGATGCCTTCTCGTTGAACCCATGCCCACCCGTCGGACAGCCAAAGCGACGGCGCGCGATATCCACCGTCGTCGATGAATGCCCGCCACTCACCATTGGTGACCAGATCGTCTGCCAGTGCGAACGGCTCGAGAAGCACGCGATGGCGCGGACATTCGTTGTCGAAGGCAAAGCCCGGGCCGCGATGACCGATAGGTGTGATGCCACCGGGATGTTCAGACCAGTTCCCCTTTCCGGCACTCCGGTGCGGTATCTCCGGATGCTCTGTCCACATCGAAGGCCCAAGCGGATTCTGGAACAGCGCGTGCTTTATGTCCGTCAGCAGCAACTCCTGGTGCTGCTGTTCGTGCGCGATGCCCAATTCGATCAGGTCGCCCAGTTCCTCGCGTCCGAAAAGGGGTGCCATCGCCTGCGTGACATGCTCGCGCCAAGTGAGGATGTCGGCAAGCGATGGCCTCGCGAGCATCCCTCGCCTGCTGCGCGCATGCCGCTCTCCCTCGGCTTCATAATAGGAATTGAACAGGTAGGGCCAATCCTCGCGCCACAACCGGTAACCAGTCAGGTGATCGCGAAGGAGGAATGTTTCCCAGAACCATGTCGTGTGCGCCAGATGCCATTTGGTAGGGCTGGCATCGTCCATTGACTGGATGGTGGCGTCAGCGTCGCTGAGCGGTGCCGCAAGTGCTTCACTCAACGTCCGCGCGGCGATGAAGCGCGCTGCCAGGTCCTCGCTGGCGTCGAGAGCCCGTTGGGGGGCAAATTGAGGTATTGCAGGTCTCCTTCGCCGCTGCTGGGCATGATGACCTGCCAAGGCCCCGAGTCAAAGACTCAATTGGGCTCGCCTTGTTTCCATCCTAACGTTCGGCAGCCGTTCAGTCTGACGCTGCAGCGGTTATCTGCCGCGCCTTCCCCGATCGCCTGAAGACCATCCGAAGCCGGCTAGGCTGCGTCCGCCTGGCGCGTCCCTGCCTCCAGGTTAAGCATTTCCGCCAGCAGGAAAGCCAGCTCCAGCGATTGCGCGGCGTTGAGACGCGGATCGCAATGGGTGTGATAGCGGTCCCCCAGTGCTTCGTGGCTGATGGCAACCGCTCCGCCTACGCATTCGGTGACGTCCTGCCCGGTCATTTCGATATGAATGCCGCCAGCGTGCGTACCTTCGGCGCGATGGACCGCGAAGAAGCCCTTCACCTCGCGCAAGATGCGATCGAACGGCCGGGTCTTGAAGCCGCTGTTCGACTTTATGACATTGCCATGCATCGGATCGCAGCTCCACACGACGGGGTGCCCCTCGCGCTGAACCGCGCGGACGAGCGGCGGCAGCCCCGCTTCCACCTTGTCGTCGCCGAAACGGCTTATCAGCGTCATTCGGCCCGGTTCGCGTCCGGGATTGAGCGTATCGAGCAGGCGCAGCAGATCGTCGGGCGCGAGGCTCGGTCCGCACTTCATGCCGATCGGGTTGCCAATCCCGCGGCAGAACTCGACGTGCGCGCTGCCGGGAAACCGGGTGCGGTCGCCGATCCACAGCATGTGCGCCGAGCAATCGTACCAGTCGCCGGTGAGGCTGTCCTGGCGGGTGAGCGCCTGCTCGTATGGCAGAAGCAGCGCCTCGTGGCTGGTGTAGAAACTGGTGCGCTCAAGCTGGGGAAGCGTCTCGGGATTGATCCCGCACGCCTCCATGAAGTCGAGCGATTCCCCGATCCGGTCCGCGACGTCCTGGAACTTGTCCGCCCACGGGCTCCGTCCCATGAAATCCAGGGTCCAGCGGTGAACCTGCCGCAGATTGGCATAGCCGCCGCCCGCGAACGCGCGCAGCAGGTTGAGGGTGGCCGCAGCCTGCGAATAGGCGCGGACCATCCTCCGGGGATCGTTCGCCCGGCTCTCAGGAGTAAAGTCGATGCCGTTGATGTTATCGCCGAGATAGCTCGGCAAAGTCACGTTCCCCTGCGTCTCGGTCGGCGCGCTGCGCGGCTTGGCGAACTGGCCGGCCATCCGCCCGACTTTCACCACCGGCCGCTTGCTGGCGAAAGTCAACACCACCGCCATCTGCAGCAGCACGCGGAATGTGTCGCGGATGTTATTGGGATGGAACTCGGCGAAGCTTTCCGCGCAATCCCCGCCCTGGAGCAGGAAACCGCGTCCGCCCGCTACTTCGGCGAGATCCGCCTTCAGCGCCCGCGCTTCGCCCGCGAACACCAGCGGGGGAAAATGGGAAAGAGTTGCTTCCGCCTCGGCCAGGGCCGCTTGATCGAGGTAATCCGGCAGGTGCCGCGCTTCGCAAGACTTCCAGCTATCCGGTTTCCACTGATGTGCCACGCATGATCCTTCGGTTCCCCGGCGAAGTAGGCGCTAACCTGCCGGGGAGCAAAGCGCGATAAACTTGGGCGCGCTCAAGCCTGCTTAGCGCGCTCCTGCGGCCGCTCTCTGCACCTTGGTTGCCAATTGCTGCCCCTCGGGGATGACTGCGAGGCGGAACGGCTGCTTTGCAAGGTACTTCGCCGCCAGCGCCTGCATCTTCTGCGGCGTGGTCTGCGTGTAGTCGTTCAGCAGCGACCGGAGCAGGCGAACCCGTTGCGGATCGGTGCTCGCACCTTCGAGCTGCCACAGCCAGAACGTGTTCCCAGTCGATGCACGGCTGATCGACTGCTTGAGCGGCTCCGTAACACGGGCCAGTTCGTCCGCGGTCGGCGGATTGGCGGCCAGATCCCTCGCGATCTCGTCGGTAGCGGCAAAAAACGCCGGGACGTCCTCGGGCCGCACCATCGCAACTGCCGAAATCGAACCGCCCGACCCGATGTCCTCGGGCCAGTCGCTGCTGACCTGCGGAGAATAGCTCGCTCCTGTCCGCTCCCGCATTTCATCGAGAAGGCGATTGTTGAACAGGTCGGTAAGAATCTGAAGCTGGCGCGATTCCGGCAACCCGGCGACACCTGCGCCGCTCGGCCAAGCGATCACTGCGGCTGCCTGGTTGGAGTCGCCGCGGTGGTGAAGGACCGTCGGCGGGCCCGCCGAGGCCACTTTCACCCCCCTTGCCAGCGCCATTGCCGGGATCGGCGCGCGCTGTGGCAGGGCGCCGAAGGTCCGGCCAAGTGCCGCAATTGCCTCGTCGGTCTTGAAGTCACCGAAGATGAGCACTTCCACCGGCCCTTGCTTGAGCAGAGGCTCCCACACCTTGCGGAAGCCTTCGGGCGTGGCGGTATCCAGTTGTGCCGCGTCAGGCGTCGCGAAGCGCGGATCGCGAGCATAGAGCTGGTATTGCAGGTCCCGCTCGAGAACGCCGTTCGGGCTGGTGGCATAGCTTTCGTAAGCCAGTTTCGAAGCGGCCTTGGCGCGCAGCACCGGATTGGCATCCCAGCGCGGTGTCGCCAGCTTGGCGGCGAACAGATAGAGCTGGTCGGCAAGGTCGGCGGCGCGAGTCTGCGCGGTGAAGGTGAACACTCCGTCGTCGATGGCGAAATCGAAGCCCATCTTGCGGCCATTGCTGATCCGGTCGAGTTCGTCTTGCCCGAGCTCTCCGACACCCGAGCCGACCAGCGCGCTTTCGCCCAGCTTGGCGTAAACCGCGTCCTGCGGCGCAAAGGCGCGCCAACCCGATCCGAAGCGGACCTTGACCGTCACCCGGCCCGGCTCGGCGTTGTTGGACCACAACAGCGCTGTCGTCCCGTTGGGGAAGGCCACGCGCTGGATGTCGAGCAGACCGAGAGGCCCGTTGGCCGAGGGTTGCTGTGGCGTTCCGATTGCGGGCAAATCGCCGAAGGAAATGGATTTGGCCGTCAACCGCGCGCTTCCATCTGCCTTGACCGGGGCGAGGAGCGCGCTGCGCAGAGCTTGGGGATCCGCCTCGGAACCATCGGGAGTGACGTAGACCGAGCGGATCACGTCGCCGTCGAACAGCGAGCGCGTATGCGCCAGCACGTTCGCCGGAGTGAATTGGTCCTTCATGCCGCGGAACACCGTCAGCACCGTCTCTGGCGCAGCGACCGTCTCGCGGATGTCGATCGCCTGGACGACATCGTCGGCCAGCTTCGAACCTGCCATGACCGCCCGCTGTTCAACCGAACTGGCGAAGGCGACGTCGAACTCGGCCATTTCCCGCTCGATCTCTTCCTGCGTCGGCGGCTCTGCCAGGGCATCCGCGATCACGGCGCGAACATCGGTGAGCGCAGACTTCCAGTCGTTGGTCAGCGGCGCGAATGTCACGAAGGTTGCGTCCGCCGTGCGGCTCACGTCTTCCTGGTTGACCTGCGCGTAGAGGTAAGAGCCGCCCGCCCGGGCACGCGATTCCAGGCGCCGGTTGATGATCGCCTGGGCAAGCGAGTCGAGCAGCAGTCCCTCGTTATAAACGATCGTATCGTTGACCGGCCGCCAGGGCCGCATGACCGCGTAAGTCAGGCTGCGCGGGAGGTCCGGCTCGACCAGCACTTGCGTTTCGCCCACGGGGTTTTCGCGGCTCGCCCCCGCCGGGGCCTTCGGATCGCCGAAATCGGGCGCCTTGACGTGCGGTCCCACGCCCTTCCAGCCGCCGAAATATCTTTCCACCAAGCCTGCAAGCACCCGTGGGTCGGCGTCCCCTGCGACCACGACGACTGTGTTCTCCGGTCGATACCAGCGGCGGTGAAAGGCTCGCACCGATTCAGCGGTGGCAGCGTTAAGCGTTTCCTCGGTGCCGATCGGCAGCCGGTTGGCAAGGCGCTGGCCGGCGAAGATCGTCTTGCGGCTCTCTTCGGCCACACGCTGCGCCGCGGCGCCGCGCTCGCGCTTTTCCGCAAGCACGATGGGCCGGTCTTCGGCCAAGCCCTTGGCCGACAGAGTCGGCGCCTGGATCATGCCCGACAAGAGCTTGAACACTTCCTCCAGCTTTGCCGGCGTAGCTTCGGGAACGTCCAGCTTATAGACCGTCTGTGTCGGCGAGGTTTCGGCATTGGTGTCGCTGCCGAAAGTCGCGCCTAGCCGCTGGAAAGTCGGGATTGCCGCGCCGTCTGCTAGGTATTTGCTCTCACGGAATGTCATGTGCTCGATCAGGTGGGCGAAACCCTGCTCGGCATCGGTCTCGTGAATCGAGCCAGCGTCGATACGCACGCGGATGGACACCTGCTGCGGAGGAACCCCGTTCTTGCGTACGGCGTAGCGCAGCCCGTTGGGCATCTCGCCAAACAGCCATTCCTTGTCGCGAGGAACGTCGCTGCCGCGATAGATCCACGGGGTGACATTGCCTGTCTGAACGAACTTCGGCGCGGTAGCGGCCTGTTCGTCCTGCGCCGGAAGCGGCGACGCAAGCAGCATGAGCGGAAGCAGGGGCGCGAGGTGCCGGACGGCACGCGGGAGCGATGTCATCCCCCGTCTATAGGGAGTGAGGGAATGAAGGGATAGTGAATGCCCGGCAAGAAACGGCACCGGCTGCCGAACTTGCCCCTTCCCGGTGCACTTCCTACATGGCGCTCATGTTCATCGAGACAGAAACAACGCCCAATCCGGCGACGCTCAAATTCCTGCCCGGCCGTCAGGTGATGCCTGCAGGAACCCGCGAATTCGCGAGCCCCGAAGCGGCCGCATCGAGCCCGTTGGCCGAAGCGCTGTTCGACACCGGTGAGGTTACCGGCGTCTTCTTCGGCGCGGATTTCGTGTCGGTGACGGCTGCTCCCGGCGCTGACTGGAGCCAGCTCAAGCCGCAGGTCGTGGCCGTACTGCTCGATCATTTCGTCTCCGGTGCGCCCCTTTTTGCCGGCGGGGACGCTGGCGGGATCAGCGTGCCGGCAGAGGCCGACCGGATCGTCGAGGAAGACCCCGCCGATGCCGATATCGTCGCCCAGATCAACGAGCTTCTCGAAACGCGTATCCGGCCCGCGGTGGCCAACGATGGCGGCGACATCATCTATCGCGGCTACCGGGACGGCGTGGTTCACCTTCAGATGCAAGGCGCCTGCTCGGGCTGCCCTTCGTCGACCGCTACGCTCAAGCACGGGATCGAAGGGCTTTTGAAGCACTACATCCCAGAAGTCACCGAAGTGCGCGCCGCCTGAAGGACCCGTTTTGAACAAACAATTCCACCATCGTCCGCTGCCGGACGATGCGCTCGAACAGATCTTCCTTGAAGCCCGCACATACAACGGTTGGCTCGACCGCCCGGTCACCGACGAACAGCTACGCGCGATCTGGAACCTGGCACGTATGGGCCCCACTTCGGCCAACATGTTGCCGGCGCGGATCGTCTGGGCAAAGTCGGCAGACGCCAAACAGCGCCTGGCCGAGCTTGCCGGTGGAACCAATCCGGCCAAAATCCTTCAGGCGCCGGTAACCGCCATCATCGGTTACGATATCGACTTTCACGACCAACTGCCGTGGCTCTTTCCGCACACCGATGCGCGAAGCTGGTTCGAAGGAGACGAGCAGGGGCGCGAACTCGCCGCCATTCGCAACTCCTCCTTGCAAGGCGCCTACTTCATCATTGCGGCCCGGGCTCTTGGTCTCGACACGGGACCCATGTCGGGTTTTGATAACGCGAAAGTCGACGCCGCGTTCTTCGCGGATCAGCCCCGCGTCCGATCCAACTTCATCTGTTCGGTCGGGTACGGCGATCCCGCGACAATCTTCGAGCGCAGCCCGCGACCCGACTTCGATACCTTCAATCGCATAGCCTGACCGCTTGCCTAATTGCGCCCCGCCGTGCCATCGGCGGGTGCAATGAGCGGCGAAGCGGCGAAGCGAACACTGGCAATCGAATGCGCTACGGAGGCCTGCTCGGTTGCCTTGCTCGAAGGCGCTGAAGTCGTCGCTTCTTCACATCGCGTACTCGGACGCGGCCACGCCGAACAGCTCGTCCCGATGATAGCCGGTCTGCCCGGCAAAGGTCGTGCTGACCGGATCCTGGTTTCACTCGGTCCGGGCAGCTTCACGGGGGTGCGCATCGGGATCGCCACCGCGCGTGCTCTGGGTCTCGCATGGCAGGCGCCGGTCCTGGGCTATCCCACGCTTGCTCTGGTGGCCGCCATGGCGCTCGCAGGCCGGGATCTGTCTGGGGTTACGGTATGCATGACGGGCGGAC
This sequence comes from Tsuneonella deserti, assembly GCF_014644315.1. Lineage (NCBI taxonomy): Bacteria > Pseudomonadati > Pseudomonadota > Alphaproteobacteria > Sphingomonadales > Erythrobacteraceae > Tsuneonella > Tsuneonella deserti. The sequence goes on from NZ_BMKL01000001.1 coordinate 1,470,618, forward strand.
ATGGCGAGTGGTTCGTGCAGGATTTCGGACCCGGACCAGTGCTGCTTGGGCCTGTACAGTCGCTTGTTCCCGAGGCCGCGGCCGGTCGCAACGGGCGGCTGCCCTTGGCGGGTTCCCAGGCGACCGCCCTTGCCGAACGCCGCGGCGACCATTCCTGGGCCGGGATTACCTTGCCGGACGCGGCGCAAGCCGGCCTCCTGCCGACCGGCATCCTCAGTGAGACCATTTCGCCAATCTATGGTCGCGGACCCGACGCGCGGCTGCCTGGATGACTGACGATCTCGATCGCCTGATGGAAGTCATGGAAGCGGCGTTCGAGCCACAATGGGGCGAAGCGTGGACCAGGCGGCAAGTGAGCGAGTCGCTGGTCTTCCCACACACTCATAGCAGGCTGTTCGGAGAGGACGGGCAGGTGGCACTTCCGGAGCAGCCCGCTGCGGGTTTTACCCTTGTACGCGCCGCACCCGGGGAAGAAGAGTTGTTGCTCATCGCGGTGCATCCCTCCCACCGGGGCAGGGGTCTCGGCAGGCGCCTTCTCGATCAGGTTATTGCAGACGCACGGCAAAGGGGTGCGGAGCGCGTGTTCCTTGAGATGCGGTCGAACAATCCGGCCGAGAGACTCTACCGGGCCGCGGGGTTTGAGCCGATCGGACGGCGAAAGGATTATTATCGCCTTCCAAGTGGAAAAAGATTGGATGCAATTACATTCGTTTGCTTAATAAAAGGCAGTTCCACCTAGGCTCTTTCCTCGCGAGGCCAGTTGCTTCGCTTGTTTTTTCAAAACAAATCAAGCAGGATAAGGCGTGCGGGAGCGGTGACGGCTACCCCACCAATAAATATCGATCGCAAAGAAGGTTTCAACATGGACACAATAGAAACCGACATGTCGGAGATGCTGATAACCCTAACTTCCGATATAGTCGCAGCTCACGTGAGCAACAACACTATTTCCGTCGACGAGGTGGCGAGCCTTATCTCCACCGTCTACGGTGCACTCGCCAATCTGGGTGAACCTCCGGTGGTAGAGGAAGCCCGCCCCGATCCGGCGGTCACTATTCGGGCATCGGTGAAGCGCGACCATCTTGTCTGTCTTGAAGACGGAAAGAAGATGAAGATGCTCAAGCGTCACTTGATGACCGAACACGGGATGACTCCCGACGAATATCGCCAGCGTTGGGGTCTGGCCGCGGATTATCCGATGGTTGCTCCCGACTATGCGGAAACCCGGCGGGATCTGGCCGTGAAGATCGGCCTGGGTCGCAAGCCTGGACAAAAACGCGGGCGGAAGAAGAAGGCTGCCTGAGGCTTGAGAACAACGTCCCGGGGCTCTAAGTTCCGGGACGATTGTCCTTGCCGGAGCGCCGCTTGCACCACCCGATCGATCTTGAGCAACTGTGCGCCGAACGAGGGCTGCGGATCACTGAACAGCGCAGGGTCATCGCGCGCGTCCTTTCGGAAAGCGACGATCATCCCGATGTCGAGCAACTTCACCGGCGTGCGGCAGCCATCGACTCGAAAATTTCAATAGCCACGGTCTACCGGACAGTGCGCCTCTTCGAAGAGGCAGGTATCCTCGACCGCCATGATTTCGGCGACGGTCGTGCACGGTACGAGGCGGCACCCGAGGCGCACCACGATCACCTCATCGATGTCGAAACAGGCAAGGTCATCGAATTCGTCGACCCCGAGCTGGAGGCTCTGCAGCGGCAGATCGCCGCGAAGCTCGGCTTTCGCCTGGTAGATCACCGGATGGAACTCTACGGCGTCCGCAACGACCGCAAGGATTGATGACGCACGTCCTGCCCGCGGCGCGGCCCAACGCGCTCGCCTGGCCTCTGATAGGCTTTCGCCTGCTTCTCATGGCCATCATGCTCGCCGTGTGCACGCCGCTCCACTTTTTGTGGCGCGCCCTGGGCCTCGGCCGCTGGTGGCCCCGCGTGTTTCTGTCCTCGATCGGCCTCGTGGCCGGGTTGCATCTGCGGGTGAAAGGCACGCCTGCAAAAGGCGCGCTGCTGCTCGCCAACCACGTGAGCTGGCTCGATATTCCCGCGCTGTCGCAGGTAACCGGAAGCGCCTTCGTCGCCCACGACGGCCTAGCCGCATTCCCGTTGCTGAAATGGCTATGCGAGATGAACGAGACCGTCTTTATCGCCCGGCATGACCGCAAAAGCATCGCAGCGCAGGTCCAGCAGGTGCGAACAGCGATGGACCAGCGCGGCAGCCTGACCCTCTTTCCCGAGGGCACCACGAGTGACGGTACCGGACTGCTGCCGTTCAAGTCCGCGCTTCTGTCGGCGCTGCACCCACTTCCGCCAGGGGCAGTCGTCCAGCCGGTGTTGCTCGACTACGAGGAGGCACCCGGAATTGCCTGGGTCGGAGACGAGCACGGGCTGGATAACTTCAAGCGCATCCTTGGCCGGCTGCGTCCGTTGCGGCTGACGCTGCACTTCCTCGATCCGTTGCAGGGAGCCGATCTTGCCGATCGCAAATCCGTCTCGGCTGCCGCCCGCGCCAGGATCGCTGCGGAGATGAGCCGCTAGCCTCCCCGGCCCATTTCGGCTAACTGCGCCGCCATGCCTTCCGCCCCGCCTCCGAAGACCTTCAGGGTCAAGAGCTTCGGCTGTCAGATGAACGCCTATGATGGCGAACGGATGACCGATCTTCTCGAGGCGCAGGGCATCGTCCCCGCTGCTGAGGGCGATGATGCCGATCTGGTGGTTCTCAATACCTGCCACATCCGCGAACGGGCAGCGGAAAAGGTTTACTCCGACATCGGCCGCCTTGTGAAGAACGGAGACGCCGCGGGAAAACGCCCGCTGATCGCGGTCGCCGGGTGCGTTGCCCAGGCAGAAGGCGAAGAGATCATGGTCCGCGCCCCGGCCGTGAGCATGGTGGTGGGACCGCAGGCCTACCATCGCCTGCCGGAGATGATCGAGCAGGCCTCCCGAGGCGAACGGTCCAGCGATACTGAAATGCCGCCAATCGCGAAGTTCGATGCACTACCGGGTCGCCGGCGGAGCGGTCCGAGCGCGTTCCTGACGGTGCAGGAGGGATGCGACAAGTTCTGCACCTACTGCGTCGTTCCCTATACCCGCGGTGCGGAGATATCTCGACCGTTCAAGGACCTGCTCGCCGAAGCGGAGAGGCTAGTCGAAGCCGGCGCGTGCGAGATCACGCTGCTGGGGCAGAACGTCAACGCCTGGAGCGGGGAAGACGAGAAAGGCCGACCTCTCGGCCTCGACGGGCTGATCCGCGCGATCGCCGCGCTGCCGGATCTCCGCCGCATCCGTTACACGACGAGCCACCCTGCGGACGTAACCGACGGCCTGGTCGCCGCTCATGGCGAGATCGACAAGCTGATGCCGTTCCTCCACCTTCCGGTCCAGAGCGGATCGGACCGGGTGCTCAAGGGCATGAACCGGAGCCATACTGCCGAAAGTTATTTGCGGCTGATCGAGCGTTTTCGCGCGGCCCGTCCAGACCTCGCCGTATCGGGCGATTTCATCGTCGGGTTCCCTGGGGAGACTGACGCGGAATTCGCCGAGACGCTGCGCCTGATCGATGCGGTCGGCTATGCCCAGGCCTTCAGCTTCAAGTATTCATCGCGCCCCGGCACCCCCGCGGCCACGATGAGCGGTCACATTCCCCAGCCAGTGATGGAAGAGCGGCTGCAGAAATTGCAGGCGGCGCTCAATCGCGACCAGCTTGCGTTCAACCAGTCCACCGTCGGCAAGAAGTGCGCGGTCCTGGTTGAGCGCCGCGGGAAATTGCCTGGGCAATGGCTCGGTAAGTCGCCGTGGCTCCAGTCGGTGTGGTTTACGGGCGACCATGCAATTGGCGATCTCGTCGAAGTGGAGCTCGTCGAGGCGGGGCCGAATTCATTGGCCGGACGGGTTCTCCGGCCGGCTGCCGCGGCTGCCTGACCCATCGTTCACCGGGCACCGCTCTCTGGCCCGGGGCGACAGAAACGAACATTCATCCCCGCTTTCGGCAGGCTTATCCACCGCCTGGCTCGATTGCCCTGCTTGTGTTGGCGAAACAGCGTCCTAAGTTTCCCTTTCACACGAAAGGAGCGCATGGCTCGCAAACCCGCCCGCGCCGGAATGGCGCCCTCGCCTTCCCCGACCCCGTTGAGGGATCCGCGCCGCGCGCGCAGCGAGATCGCCTTTGAAGACCAATCGCTCCTGGGGCCGCTGTTCGGTCAGTTCGATGCCAATCTCGTTCAGGTGGAAAACCGGCTCGGCGTATTTATCTCCGCCCGGGGGGACCGTGTGCAGATCGAAGGGAGCGAAGATGCGGTCGCCCGCGCTCGCGATACCCTGCAGGCCATGTACGACCGGTTGGCGATGGGACAGGAGCTCGACGCAGGCGCGATCGAAGCGTTGATCGCGATGTCGGTGGAACCCACGCTCGAGGGTATCGTTCGCGGCAGCTCGGATGCCCCACCGGTAATGATCCGCACCCGCCGCAAGACCATCGTGCCTCGAAGCGCGGGCCAGATACCCTACATGCAGCAGCTGGCGAGCGAGGACATCATCTTCGCGCTCGGCCCCGCTGGCACCGGCAAGACATATCTCGCAGTCGCGCAGGCGGTCAGCCAGCTGATCACAGGCAGCGTGCAACGTCTGATCCTCTCGCGCCCGGCGGTCGAAGCGGGGGAGAAGCTGGGCTTTCTCCCCGGCGACATGAAGGACAAGGTCGATCCCTACCTGCGTCCGCTGTACGACGCCCTGTATGACTGCATGCCGCCCGAACAGGTCGAGCGCCATATCGCCAGCGGAGTCATTGAAGTCGCGCCGATCGCATTCATGCGCGGCCGCACCCTGGCGGACGCCTTCGTGATCCTCGACGAGGCCCAGAACACCACGCGCGAGCAGATGAAGATGTTCCTCACCCGCTTCGGCCAGAACAGCCGCATGGTGGTGTGTGGCGATCCGCGGCAGGTGGATATCCCGGGCGGCGACCGCACGAGCGGCCTCGCCGACGCGGTGGAGAAGCTTGAAGGCATCGAAGGCGTGGCGGTGAGCCGATTCACCGCAGCGGACGTGGTGCGGCATCCGATCGTCGGGCGCATCGTCGAGGCCTACGAAGGACCCGGCGCCTGACATGATGCTGGGCATCGAAATCGACGGCTGGCCTGGCCCTTTCGATTGGGCGGACCTTGCCGAACGCGCGCTCGAGGCGACCGAGCAGGTGGCGCCCGAATTGGCCAACCAGCGGCTTTCTGCCGATGTCCTGTTCACGGTCGATGAGGAAGTGCAGGCGCTTAACCGCGAATGGCGGATGAAGGATGCGCCGACGAACGTGCTGTCCTTTCCCATGATGGAACGTGCGGACCTTCTTTCGCTTGCCGCGGACGGCGGACCGGAGATGCTGGGGGATATTGCCCTCGCCTATGAGACCTGCGCGCGCGAAGCCGCGGAAAAGGGTGTCCGCATCGAGGATCACGCCGCCCATCTCATCATCCATGGCCTGCTGCATCTTGCAGGATTCGATCATCAGGCCGATGGCGAGGCAGAAGCAATGGAGGCGCTCGAAATCGACGCGCTCCGCATTATGAATGTCGCGGACCCCTACGGGAACGGCTGAGGCAACAGGGAATTACGACCGCAATGTCCGATAGCGAAGCTCCAGCGGGAGAAGCCGACAGTAACCGCGGGCTGTGGCTCGCGATCCGCCGCTTCTTCGATACCGCCGACGGGGAGCGAAGCCTGCGCGCTCAGCTGGAGGACGCTATCGATGAGCATGCCGCAGCCCGGGCGGGCGACGATGCGAACCCGACGGCAGATGGCGACCTTTCGCCGGTCGAACGGCAGATGCTCAAGAACCTGTTGCACTTCAGCGAGCATGACGCCGACGATGTGGCGATTCCGCGCGGCGAGATCATCGCCCTCAACGCGGCGGCAACGTGGGAGGAAGTCGTCGCCGCGTTTGCCGAGCACGGGCACTCGCGCCTGCTGGTCTATCGCGACACGCTCGATGAGGTCATCGGCATGATGCACATCAAGGATGTCTTCCCGATCATAGCAACCTCCGCGCGCCCGCCGGCCGACTGGACGACACTCATGCGCCAGCCGCTGTTTGTTCCCCAGGCGCGCAATGCCCTCGACGTCCTGGCCGACATGCGCCAGCAGCGCGTTCACCTCGCGGTCGTGGTCGACGAATACTCCGGGACCGACGGCCTTATCACGATCGAGGACCTGGTCGAGGAGATCGTGGGCAACATCGAGGATGAGCACGACGAAGCGGCGGAGGAGTGGATCATCGCCTTGCCTGGCGGAACGTGGGAGTGCGATGCGCGCGCAGAGCTCGAAGACGTGGCCGAACGGATCGACCCGCGGCTGGCCGAAGTCGAAGAAGCAGTCGACACGCTGGGCGGCCTCGCCTTCGTGCTTGCCGAATCGGTGCCTGCCATAGGCACGGTGGTCACTCACCCCAGCGGCTGGCGAATGGAGGTCACCGACGCTGACGAGACGCACGTGAAGCGGCTCCGTCTCCATCCCCCTGAAAATCGGGAGGATCCGGAGGAATAGCGGGCCAACCTTCGCACTTGCGAAAAAGCTGCTCGACAAGCTGCCCCGGTCCAACCACTTTCGTTCGATGACCCGCCGCCTGCCGCCCCTCCGCGCTCTCGAAGCGTTCCTGCGCGTTGTCCGCCTGGGATCCGCCCGCGCCGCGGCGGCCGAACTCGGCCTCAGCCCTTCGGCGCTTTCGCGCCGCATCCTGACGCTTGAGGAATTCGTCGGCCGGAAGCTGTTCACCCGCGCGCACCAGACGATGCAGCTGACTGACGACGGGCGCGCCTTCTACGATGCAGTCGCCCCGCACATCGAAGCGCTCGCCGGCGCGGTCGAGGCCCAGTCGGACAACCTGGGCGTCATGCGTCTGCACCTTGGCGTATTGCCCCTGTTCGGCGGACAGCGGCTGTTCCCGCGGCTGCCGGAGCTGCGCAAACTGCACCCTCGCCTGCATATCGATATCGATACGGGGCCGCACTTGCTCGACCGCGTAGGAGACACGCTTGATGCGGCAATCGTACTGATGACCGATCCCGATCCAACGTTCCACTCGGTCCGGCTCGATCACAACAGTGTGTTCGCCATCGCATCGCGCGAATTGGCTGCCGAGCTCGGTTCCGCACCCGATGCTTCGCAGCTCGCCAAGCAGACGTTCCTCGTCCACAATGAACTGCCGGACAGCTTCATTGCATGGCGAGAAGCGCTCGGGCTGCAGCCGTTCGAGCCGGCGGCCGTCGATCATTATGATTCGGGCCAACTGATCCTCGAGGCCGCGGCGCAAGGGCTCGGCATCGCAATCATGCACGACGACCATTTCAAGCGCGCGGGCGACAAGCGTCTCGCGCGTTTGTTCGATATCGATGTGGCGAGTCCCTATTCATACTGGTTCGTGTGCCGTCCCCGCGCTCTGGACCAACGCCCGGTGCGGCTGTTTCACGACTGGCTGGTAGGCGCGGGCCTCTAAGCCAGATCCGTGCGGCCTGGGGAGGTTGACCTCGCGGGCGGCACGGGGTCGAGCACCTGGGCCGGCGTGCCCAGCACCTTTGCCCGCAACTCGAGCGACCGCTTCAACAGAGGCATGTCGCGCTCGAGGAATGCCTGGGGGGACATGCCGAGAAAGAAGTGCGAATCGCGAATGAAGTGCGAGTAGTCGGTATAGCTTGGATCGATGATGGTGGCGCCCTCCCGTCGGCCGGCGGCGCGCAGCGCATGAAGGGAGCGAAGGAACCGCGCCCTCCGGAGGAGGACTTTCGGCCGGAACCCGAATGCTCGCCGCGCGAGGCGCTGCAATTGCCTCAGGGACAGGCCAGTCACCCGCGTCAGCTCCTCGACGGAAGTGATCGCGGGATCGACCAGGGCCGCCTCGATCCGCCCGATAGCAGTGTCGTCGGCACCCGGCGGATGGAGCAAGGCACGGATCACGGCGTCGAATGCCCTCGGCACGTCGTCGTCCGACTGAAGCGTGCTGAAGTGGGTTTCGATGAGCTGAAGCGCTTCCGCGCGAGCGAATGGCGGCTGGCTGATACGGTCAGCCCAGTGACCGGCGGGAGCCGAAAAAAGGCGTGGCCAGCATCGTGGGCGAATTCCCGCGCCCACCAGGAACCCAGCTCCTGACTGAGACCAGACGACCTCGCTGGTCGGACCGAACAGCGATACCTGCGGCGGCGTGAACCAATCCCCGCGCGCCTTGCGGAGTTGCCACTTTGCCCCGCCGGTGACTGCAATGCGAAGGCTCGCCAGTGCGGGCTCGAATGCCCCGCGCTGCGGCTCTCCGTCGTTGTTGTCCACGACGTAGAGGTGATAGCCGCTGACAAAAGGCGCGAGGTCATCCTGCGGCGGCCACATCACAAGGCGTGGCTCGGTAGCCAGCGCGCAAGGAAAGTCACGGATAGCAGGTGCGGCCGGCACGTCCGGCGCCTTCGACGGACTACGGGAACGCCGCTGTCCCATCCGGTCAGTCAGATACCGGACCGATACGAGGCGGCTCGCCCGTCGAGGCTGGATCAGCTAGTGCCTGCGCCGGCGCTCCCAGAACCGCGCGCCGCAACGCGAGCGACTGCCGCAGCAGCGGCGTATCGAGCTTTAGAAACGCTTGCGGACTCATGCCAAGGAAGTGCTGCGCGTCCCGAACGAAATGCGAGTAGTCGGTATAGCCCGGATCGATCGCAGTCGCACGAGCGGAAACCGCGGCGTCGGCGATGGCATGGAGTGAGCGCAGGAAACGCGCCCTACGCATCAGGAGCTTGGGGGTAAATCCGAATGCCCGCAAGCTGAGCCGTTCCAGCGAACGGGCCGAAATGCCGACTTGGTCCGCGAGCGCCGTCACGCTGGCAAGCTCGGGATGGAGCAGCGCTGCCTCGACTGCTCCGACGATCGCATCGCGCTCGTCATCGGCGCCCGCATGGGTGAGCAGAAAGCGGTCGAACAGCTCAGGTATCTCCGCATCGTCCGTGACAGCGATCAGCAGCTGTTCGAGCTCCGCCGGGTCGAACGCCAAGGCCCTGCCCGGATTGTCGACGCGGTCCGCCCAGATGGCCGCAGCTTCGCACGAAAAGCGAGCCCAGCCACGGGGCCTCAGGCCGATGCCGATGGTCATCCCTTTGGCGGATTCGGACCACGTCACCCGGCTGCTGGGACCGAACAGCGATCGCTTTCCAACCGGCTGCCAACGCTCGCCTGGCTGGCGTACGCACCAGTCCCCGTCGCCGAAAGTAAACCGAACGCTGGGCCAGGCGGGCTGGAACACGTCGCGCTGGCGCTCGCCCGCCGGGGGATCGAGCGCATAGAGATGATACCCACTCACCAGGTGGGCGAGCGCAGGCGCAGGACGCCAATAGCGCATCCGGGCGTCGCCCGGCAGTGCCGGTTCGCCGGCTCCCGGCGGTTCACCCGATGATGTCATGCGCGACCGTCAGTCGTCTAGCCGACGGTGGCCTTGACGATCTTGCCCGGCTGGCGCGGCGGCTCGCCCTTGGGCAGCGCGTCGACGTGCTCCATGCCGCTCTCGACATTGCCCCACACGGTGTACTGCTTGTCGAGGAAGCGCGCGTCGTCGAAGCAGATGAAGAACTGGCTGTTGGCGCTGTTGGGATCGTTGGTCCGCGCCATGGAGCAGGTGCCGCGGACGTGCGGTTCGGCGCTGAATTCCTGCTTGAGGTCGGGCTTGCTGCTGCCGCTCATGCCGGTTCCGGTCGGATCGCCGCCTTGCGCCATGAAGCCGGGAATCACGCGGTGAAATACAACGCCGTCGTAGAACCCTTCCCGGGCGAGCTCGGTGATGCGCGCGACATGGTCGGGAGCCAGATCGGGCCGCAGGCGGATGACGACGTCGCCGCCCTCCCCGTTGCCGGTGTCGAGGGTGAAAGTCAGCTTTTCGTCAGCCATCGGGCATCTCCTTCGATATCTGCGGGCCGATATAGAGTAGCGGCGCACGTTGTCACCCGTCGCTTGCGTTTCCGTTGCCAGTCGCGGGTCGGCCTCGTAGAGCCCGAAGCCGATGGCGGACGAGCATACCCTCCCGGATGAACTGCGCCCTGGCGAGGAAGCCGGACGTCCCGACGATCGCATCGATGACGAACGCCATGACGAAGAAAACCGGCTGAAGACCAGCTACGTCCGCAGCGTCGTCGAGGCGCTGGATGCCGGCGACAAGGGCCGCGTCTACGATTTGGTCGAGCCGCTTCACCCTGCCGACGTGGCCGACCTGTTCGAACTGGTCGACGCGGACGATCGTCCGCGCCTGGCCTCCGCGATCACCGACCTGCTTAGCGGCGAAGTCATCGCAGAGCTGAACGACTTCGTGCGCGATGGCATGATCGAGGCCCTGCCGCCCGAGACGGTGGCAGGGATAGCCGAACAGCTCGAGACGGACGACGCGGTCCAGCTGATCGAAGACCTCGATGCGGCCGACCAGGCGGCCGTGCTGGCCGAAATGGAGCCTGCGGATCGGGCCGCGATCGAGAGCGCGCTCGCCTACCCGGAGGAGACCGCCGGTCGCTTGATGAGCCGGGCGTTCGTAGCGGTGCCCGAACACATGACGGTCGGTGACCTGATCGATTATCTGCGCGATACCGACCGGGGAGACTTGCCGACCGATTTCTGGGAGGTCTTCGTAGTCGACCCGGCGCACAAGCCGGTCGGCACCTGCCAGCTGTCGTGGATCCTGCGCACCCCGCGCCACATCGCCCTTGCTGATGTCATGAAGCGCGACCAGACGCTGATCCCCGTTACTGCCGACCAGGAAGAGGTCGGCAACATGTTCCAGAAGTACGCGCTGATCTCGGCGGCCGTGGTGGACGAGAGCGGGCGGCTGGTCGGGCAGATGACGGCCGACGACGTCGTACACATCATTTCCGAGGAAGCGGGTGAGGACGTCTTGCTGCTGTCCGGCGCGGGTGACGGCGACATCAACGAACCCATCCGCGACGCCTATACCGCGCGGGTGCGCTGGCTCGTGGCGAACCTCGCCACCGCATCGGTCGCATCCTTCGTCATCTCGCGGTTCGAAAGCGTCATCGCGCAGATGGTGGCCCTTGCCGTGCTGATGCCGATCGTCGCGGGGATCGGCGGCAATGCGGGGACCCAGACGCTGGCGGTGACCGTTCGCGCGTTGGCGACGAACCAGCTCACGGCCAGCAACGTATGGCGCGCGGTCCGCCGCGAACTGTCCATCGCGCTGCTGAACGGCGCCACGGTGGCGCTGGTGATCGGGCTCGCCGTCGGCCTGATCTTCGGCCACCCGATGCTCGGTGCGGTCATCGGCATGGCCATGCTGACGAATATTGTCATTGCCGGGATCGCCGGGGTCCTGGTCCCGCTGACGCTCGAACGGCTGGGAGCGGACCCGGCAATCTCATCCTCCATTTTCGTGACGATGACGACCGATTCGATGGGCTTCCTCGTGTTCCTCGGCCTGGCAGTCGCCAGCGGCCTCGTTGGATAGGGCTTGAGGCCACTGTCAGCCCGACTATTTCGACGATCATGCCGCTCCACATGACAAAAATCGCCTACAGCTCGAAATCGATCGAGGCGCTGCGCGAGTGGGTGGAGGCGGAGGACGAGGCGCATATGCGCACCCGATACCTGCCCAAGCGTCATGCGGAGATGATCGGCGGCTCGTTATACTGGATCATGGACCATGCCGTCGTCGCCCGCTGCGAAATCCTCGGCTTCGCCCAACGGCCGGACGGACACTGGACCATTCGGCTTCAGCCGCGGCTGATCCTCGTCGAGCCCAAACACAAGCGCGCCCACCAAGGCTGGCGCTACCTTCAGGATCGCGATGCCCCGCGTGACCTCGAAGACGGAGAGGTGCCCGGCGACGCGATCCCGGGGCGCCTTGCCGGCCGTCTGACCAAGCTCGGCCTGATTTGACGAGGAAATAACTGCGATTGCGCAGCAGGCGCGAGCGGGCCAGTATCACGCCGAACCGCGGGGGCATGCGATGGACCTGTTCGCTTCGATCGATCTGCCGCACGCGCTCGCGGGTCTCCTCGTGGGTTTTCTCGTCGGGCTGACCGGGGTCGGCGGTGGCTCGCTCATGACGCCGCTGCTGGTGCTCATGTTCGGCGTAGCTCCGCAGACCGCCGTGGGCACCGACCTTCTATTCGCGGCGATCACCAAGATCGTCGGCGTGGGAATACATCACGGGCACAGCACCGTTGACTGGCGTATCGTACGGCGTCTTGCCATCGGGAGCATGCCCGCCGCCGTGCTAACAATATCGGCTCTCAACACATTTATTCACATCGGGACCAACACCAGCCACGTCATCCTGATCGCGCTCGGTGCATTGCTGGTGGTGACGTCCATCGGGCTCCTCTTCCAACGGCGGCTGATGGCCTACGGCGCCACTCACACCATCGTTCACTCGAGCCGCACTCTCTTGCCGACCGTAGCGCTCGGCGCGGTGCTCGGTGTGCTGGTCACCATCACGTCCGTGGGTGCAGGAGCGATCGGTGCAACGATCCTGCTGATGATCTACCGACGGGTACCGGTGTCGCGCATAGTGGGCACCGACATCGCCCACGCCGTTCCGCTCGCGCTGCTGGCCGGAGCCGGTCACTGGTTGATCGGCAGCGTCGATGGACGCCTTCTGCTTGCACTGCTCGTCGGATCGATTCCCGGAGTGGTCGCCGGCAGCCTGCTGTCTTCTCGCTCGCCGGACCGGTTCGTGCAATGGGCACTGGCCGCCATTCTCGCGGTCTCGGGGGTCCGGTTGCTGATCCAGTAACGCGGAACATTCGCGCGTCGGGCGCCGTTTCCTATCCAAGGAGACGAACGATGACCGAACGCAAACCCCATCCCGATAACGAGTTGATCGATTCCCTGGAGCAGGGAAGCGGCGGCTCGACTGCCCAGAACGACCGTTGGGGCGGCAACCTTGCCCGCGATGTCGGCACGCGCTCGGAAGAACGATCGCTGGAGGGCAACCTGGTCGGCGAAGAGGTCGACCGGGTGAAAGGTTCGGACAATCCTGCCCGGGACGAGCTCAAGGGCGAAAAGACGATAGCCTCGATGCCGACTTCAGGCGATTGAACTATCCGCTCCGGGCGACGACCTTTCGCAAGACATTGACGTAGGTTTCCGGCTCCTGGGCGCCGGGAACCAGGAATTGCCCGTCGATCACCATCGCCGGCACACCGCTTACAGAATGGTCGAACGCGCGCTGTTCCTCGGCCCTGACCTCCTGGGCGATGCCGGAATCGTCCAGACCCGCTTTCGCCTGCTGACGATCGAAACCGCTCGCTTGGGCGACGTTCAGCAGCACTTCGCGGTCGGCCATGTTACGCCGCTGTTGGAAGTGGGCCGCGAACAGTGCCAGCTTGAGCCGCGTCTGGGCTTCCGCGCCGGCGCTTTGGAGCGCCCAGCGGAGCAGCTTGTGAGCGTCGAAGGTGTTCCACAGCATCGCGGGCGGCGCTTCACCCGGACCGGTGTAGTCGAACGGAAATCCCGCCACCCGTGCCCGCTCGGCCATCATCGCCGCTCCTGCCGAAGCCTGCTCGGGCGTTCGGCCATACTTGCGGGCGATGTGCGCGCGGCTCTCCTCGCCCTCCGGCGGCATGTCAGGATTGAGTTCGAACGGCAGCCAGCGGATTTCCGCCTCGATCTCGCCCTCGAACGTCGCCAGCGCCCGTTCGAGGTTCTTGTAGCCGATGACGCACCACGGGCACATCACGTCGGACCAGATGTCTATCGTGACCATCGCGCTCATCGGTCGAGCCACCATTGCATCAGGTGGTTCGCAATCGCATGGCGAGGGGGAGCGCCGAACGGTGCATCGGGATCGTCAGCCAGCGCTGCGGCGACTTCGTCACGCGTGAACCAACGCCCTTCGGCAAGCTCGGTCGTGTCGATCACCACTTCGTCGTCGTCCGTCATCGCGTAGCAGCCCAGCATGAGCTGGCTGGGGAAAGGCCACGGCTGGCTGGCTACATACTGGACGTCGCGCACCCGCAGGCCAGATTCCTCGAGCACTTCGCGCGCGACCGCTTCCTCGATGCTCTCGCCCGGTTCGACGAACCCGGCGAGGGTCGAGAAGCGGCCCTCCGGCCAGCCGAGGCCGCGGCCGAGCATCAGACGGCCGTCGTTTTCCACCAGCATGATGGTGACCGGATCCACCCGCGGAAAGTGCTGAGCTCCGCACGTGCCGCAGCCACGCTGCCACCCGCCCTTGGCGATAGTGGTGTTGCCTCCGCAGGACGAGCAGAACCGGTGCCTGGCGTGCCAGTCGCAGATGCTGCGGGCTCCTCCATACAACGCGAGATCACCTGGCGGGAGCGTCGCCATGAGCTGCCACAGCGCAGGATTTGCCAGGCGCGGCGAAGAGTCGCCGGACTGGGGGACAGCGGCAAAGCAGGCCCGCGCGCTTCCCGACTCTCCGGCTTCAAGCCCCAGGAACACCAGCTCGCAATCTTCGGGTGCATCGGCGAGGCTCCCCCAGGCGAGGCCTCCCAATTCATCCACCCCGGGCATCAACCCGTCGAGGAGAAGCAATCGCGCGCGCCAGTTCATGTGGCCAGCGAGGGCATCAGGATCGGCGCGCACATGGTCCGCACGGTCGAGCGGCGACCCGGTGAAGGCGAGCGCCACGCGCCTACTTTCCGCCGGTCAGCGCGGCGGCGTCCACCCGCACGGCCTGCGTGAATTCGTCCGTCAGCGGATAACCGGGCATGGCCATGTACTGCGTCATCATCGTCGCCCGCAGGCCGTGCCGGAAATCGACGAACGCCGCAGTCCCCGCAGCCCCCCCCCAACCATAGGTTCCCGCCTGGTCGCCAAGCCCGACGCGGCCGCCGGCCCCGAAGCCGGCGCCGTCCGCGAAAGTGCCGGTGGTATCGACCCCATCGGGGAGAAGATTGGACGTGCCCACGCGCACTGCCAGCTCGCTCATCACCCGCTTTCCATCGATCTTGCCGTATCCGGCGAGCATGCGAAGGAACCGGTCGTAGTCGCGCGCGCTCGACACGAGCCCGGCCCCGCCCATCGGGAATGGCGGGGGATCGGCGTAGATCGACTGCGTCGGCGGGTCGATGGGCACGAGTTGCCCTTCGAGCACGCCGTAGTTGGTCGTCAGCCGCCCCAGCTCACTCGCGGGCACCTGGAAGAACGTGCTGCCCATCCCGGTCGGTTCGAAGATGCGCTGCTTCAGAAACGCATCGAAAGGCTGGCCGGACGCGACCTCGATGACGCGACCCATAAGGTCGAGCGCGACGGAATAGGACCAGCGTGTCCCGGGCTGCGCCACGAGCGGAAGGCTGGCGAGGCCGTCTGCGAACGCGGCAAGGCTGCCGACAGCCTTTCCGCGGCCAAAAGCGGCCGCGATCGGCAGCTTCGTCACTTGTCCCGGGATCAGCCCGGCCTTTTCATAAGCGGTCTTGATCGCCCCCTTCTGGATGATCGAGTAACCCAGCCCCGCGGTGTGCGTGAGCAGGTTGCGGATCGTGATCGGCCGTTTCGCCGGCTCGAGATCGGTGATCGACCCGTCGTAGGTTTTCTGCACCTGCATTTCCGCGAAAGCCGGCAGGATTTCCGCGACCGGCTGGTCGAGGCCGAGCAGACCCTCGTCGATCAGGATCATCGCCGCCATGCCGGTGACCGGTTTGGTCATCGAGTAGATGCGGTAGAGGCTGTCGAACCCGGCTGGCCCCTCCTGCCCGAGAGCAAGGTTCCCGACCGCGACGACGTCGGGCGCAGCCTGCCCGAAGCCGATCGCGGACACCACGTTGGCGACCTTGCGTGCCGAGACGTACCTTTCGGACAGCCTGGCCACGCTCGGCCAACGCCCCGCGTCTTGAGCAAAAACCGCCCGGCCCAAGGGAAAGCCACCCAGCGCGGCGCCCGCCCCCAGCACGAACCCCGAACGAAGCAGGGAGCGCCGCGAGATCTGCGGCCCATCCAGGTCCCTCAATGCCATCTGTCTACCCTGTGACCAGTTTCATCCGGATTTGGGGCAAGGCGGTGGCCCGGTCAATCGGCCTTGCAAGAGCGCAGTGTCCTATCCATATAAGACACATGCTGAACATCGTTTCCGTGCTGATCGGGCTTTTCGCGCTAATCCTGGCAATCCCCTCTGCCATACCGCTGCTCGGGTGGGGCAACTGGGTAGTCCTGCCGCTCGCGGTACTGGGCGCCGGCATCGGCGCGCTGTCGCGGTCAAACAGCGGGCGAAACCTGTGCCTCGTGGTGCTGGTCATCGCCGCGATCCGTCTCAGCCTGGGTGGCGGCATCATCTAGCGCCCGTGCCGCCGCCTTGGCGTACAAGGTCGGCAATCCGGCTCCTTCGAGGTTCGCCACCGGCCACCATTCTCCCTCTCCTGCTGGATCTCGCGTGGCTCGGATCGAGCGCACCGACAGCGTCAATGCGCAATGGGTGAAGACATGGCGCACCGCGCCCGCATTGCGCCACCTGCCCGCAAAGGGCGGCTTACCCGATCCGTCCTGCCGGGCGGACCAGCCATCGTCCGGCAACGCGCGCATTCCGCCGAGCATTCCCGCCCTTGTCCTTCTCACCAGCCAGACGGCCCCCTCGCGTTCGATCCAGAACGCGGTGCCGGCGCGCGACGGCTTGGCCTTTTTAGGCAGCTTGAGCGGGTAATTGTCCGGCATCCCGGCCTGCCGGGCGCGGCAGCTTCCCGCCAATGGGCAGAGCAGGCACCGGGGTGCGCGCGGGGTGCAGATCGTCGCGCCGAGGTCCATCATCGCCTGCGCGAAATCGCCCGCACGGCCACTCGGGGTGACATCATCGGTGCTCGACCGGATTGCCCGGCGTGCGCCCGGAATCGGCTCGCCGATCGCGAACAGCCGGGCCACGACACGCTCGACATTGGCGTCCACGACCACCGCGCGGCGTCCGAAGGCAATCGCGGCCACCGCGGCTGCGATATAGGCCCCGACGCCCGGAAGTTCGCGCAATCCCGCTTCGGTCTCCGGAAAGCCGCCTCGCTCCGCCACTACGCGCGCGGCGGCGACCAGGTTGCGCGCGCGGGAATAGTAACCCAGCCCGGCCCATGCGGCCATCACCTCCGCCTCGTCTGCCGCTGCCAGCGCTTGCACTGTCGGCCACCTGTCGATGAACTTTGCATAATAGGGCGCGGCGGCAGCGGTGGTTGTCTGCTGGAGCATGACTTCGGACAGCCACACGCGGTAAGGCTCGGGCGGCGGGGCTCCAGGCGGGGAGCGCCAAGGCAGCACCCGAGCGTGTGCATCGTACCAGGCAAGCAGATCGCTCGCGATAGTCCCATGGATGATGGTGGTGGAACTGGCGCTCACCGCGCGCCTATGGCATGGCCTCGTCGACGATGGAACGGGACGCATATGCCAAATCCGGCAAGGGCCTGAAGGCCGAACCGCGCCGCTACGAAAGGCCGCGCGGGGGACCTGCGCGCCCGATCTCCGAGTTGACCCCGCAGGTCGGACGATCGGCTTTCCGCCGGTTCGGCTTCGTGCAGTCCAGCGTCGTAACGCGCTGGCCCGAGATCGTGGGTGAACATCATGCCAAGGTGTGCGCGCCGGAATCGATCCGGTTCGCACCGGGGGAGAAATCCGAAGGCATCCTGCAGCTCGTGGTGCTGCCGGCCCACGCGCCGCTGATCCAGCATGTCATCCCCGAGATCATGGAGCGTGTGAACCGCTTCTTCGGATACAAGGCAGTCGCCAGGGTCAAGCTGCGGCAAGGGTCGGTTAATCCCCCGCGTGGTGAAGCGCCCGCTGCAGGACCGCCCTCGCTCAAGCCCATCCCGATCGAGCTGGGGGATAGCCTGCGCGACATCGGCGATCCCGAGCTGCGCGCAGTGCTCGAATCGCTGGCTCGCTCGCTTGGGGGACAGGAGAACAGTTGATGAAGATCGCTCGTCTGGCGCTGGCCGCGGTGGCCGCGCTGACCGCCACTTCCGCGACGGCCGAGCCTAACTGGCTGACGGTGGTCGATACGGCCGGCGGTGGACACAAGATCGGCAATCCCGCCGCAAAGGTGAAGCTGACCGAATTCGTCAGCTACACTTGTCCCCATTGCGGGCATTTCGCGCAGGAAGCCTCGAGTGCGATCGAAGTTTATACCGCAAGCGGCAAGGTGCAGGTCGACGTCCGCCACGTCGTCCGCGACCCCGTCGACCTGACGGTGGCCATGCTCGCCAATTGCGGGCCGGCCGCGAAATTTCCCCGCAACCACACTGCGCTGATCCTCGCCCAGCCCAAATGGTTGCCGCTCGCCGAAAAGGCGACCGAGGGCCAGAAGGCGCGTTGGTATGGAGGGGCCATGTCCGCGCGGCGCCGGGCGATCGCCAGCGACCTTCACCTCTACGATATCATGGTCCCGCGGGGTTACGATCGGGTCACGCTGGACAAGTGCCTTTCAGACGATGCGCGCGCCAAGGCGCTCGGCGAGCAGTCGGTGGCCGATGACAAGAAGTGGAACATCCAGTCCACCCCCAGCTTCGCGATCGACGGGGCGCTGCTTACCGGAGTCTATACCTGGGGGCTGCTGCGGCCATTCCTCGACGCGCGGCTGAGCGCGACCTAGCGCGCCTGTGGAAACAAACCGGGCGCGCTTCACCGCAGCCCTGCAAGAGTCTACCTTTCCCGCAAGTCATCAGAAGAGATCCTGCATGAAACGCTTCCGCCTCGCCTCGTTCGCCATCGTCGCCACCCTTGCTCTTGCAGGGTGCAATTCGAAGGATACGCCGAAGGAAGGCGAAGTCGCGGAAGGCAAGCCGATCGCGGCGATCCCCGCTCCGGAAGGACAGGCATGGTCCGATGTCGCTTCCTTCACCCCCGAAGGCGGCGTGGTCGAAGGTAACCCCAACGCGCCGATAAAGCTGGTGGAATACGCCAGCCATACCTGCAGCCACTGTGCCGAGTTCTCGGAAAACGCGAGCGAGGCGCTGCGCACCAAGTACGTCGACAGCGGTCGGGTGAGCTACGAAATCCGCAACCAGATCCACGATCCGATCGACCTGACCTTTGCCGTCCTGGCGCGTTGCGCGGGGCCGGAGGCGTTCCATGCCCTGGCGGAACAGGGTTGGGGCAATCTCAAGCCGATGTTCGATGCGGTCAACGCAAACAGCGGCGCGATGGAGGCCGCCATGAAGGCGCAGGGCCCTGCCCGCTTTGACGGCATCGCCCAAGGCGCCGGCCTCTACGATTTCTTCGCCCAGCGCGGCATCTCGCGCGATCAGGCCAAGGCCTGCCTCGCCAAGACCGACACCGCGACAAAGATCGCCGCAGATTCGGACAAGCAATCGTCCGAGCTCGACGTGACGGGCACCCCGTGGTTCTTCATCAATGGCGCCAGCGTCGGCACTCAGACCTGGCAGACGCTCGAACCCATGATCCAGCGCGCCGGCGCCCGGTAACGAACCGGCGGGGACGAAAACCCGGCCATGCGCATCCGTCGACTGAAGCTCAGCGGTTTCAAGAGCTTCGTCGAGCCGTCGGAACTGCGCATCGAGCCGGGCCTGACCGGGGTAGTCGGGCCTAACGGCTGCGGGAAGTCCAACCTGCTTGAAGCGATCCGCTGGGTGATGGGCGAGAACTCGCCCAAGTCGATGCGCTCGGGCGGGATGGACGATGTCATCTTCGCCGGCACCGCCAGCCGTCCGCCGCGCGACTTCGCCGAGGTCGTGCTGCAGGGAAACAGCGGGGATGGCGAGGAACTCGAAGTCGTGCGCCGGATCGAGCGCGGGGCCGGCAGCGCTTACCGCGTCAACGGACGCGACGTGCGAGCCAAGGACGTCGCGCTGACCTTTGCCGACGCCGCGACCGGCGCGCATTCGCCCGCCCTTGTGAGCCAGGGCAAGATTGCGCAGGTCATCGCCGCCAAGCCTGCCGAACGGCGAATGATGCTCGAAGAGGCCGCCGGGATCGCAGGCCTGCATGTGCGCCGGCGCGATGCCGAGGGAAAGCTTCGCCAGACCGAGGCGAACCTCGCGCGTCTCGAAGACCTGATGGCGGGTCTCGACAGCCAGATCGCCAGCCTGCGCCGCCAGGCGCGCCAGGCCGAACGCTACAAGGCGCTGTCGGAAGAAATCAGGCTGGCCGAGGCCCGCCTGCTGTTCGCGCGCTGGCGTGACGCTGCCGCGGCAGCCGAGGCTGCGCGGGCTGAGGCCAAGGCAGCCGAACAGCGTGTGTCCGGTGCGCAGGACGCGGCCGGTGCCGCGCAGAGGGCCCAGGCCAGCGCCGCGCAAACCCTCGCCCAGGCGCGCGACGTCCTCGCCGACAGGCGGGACGATGCCAATGCCCACGGGCATCGCATGGCGGCGTTGTCCAGCCAGCTTGAAGCTGCGGAGCAACGGCTAAGCGACCTGGAACGCCAGCGGAGACGGCTGGAGCAGGATCGCGGCGACGCCGACCGCCTGACGCGGGATGCTGCGGACGCGCTCGCCCGACTGGACCGGGAAGCGGCCGCAAGCGCGGCAGCCCTCGCCGCTGACGAAGCGCGCCGCCCGGGCCTCGTCGCGAAGCTGGAAGACGCCGATCGCGCCGCGCGCACCGCAGAGCTCGCGCTCGCCAAGGCGACCGCGGATCACGCCGGCCTCGAAGCCGAATGGCGCGTCGCGGAGGCCGAAGTCACGCAAGCCGCCGCCCGTCTTGCGCGGGTGGAAACAGAAATCCGGCGCGTCGAGGAAGGGCGCGCCGCTCTCGATCGTGCCGGCGATCCTGTCATCGCGGTCAACGAGGCCCGGGCAAATGCCGAACAAGCGACCGATGAAGTCGCCCGCCGCGGCATGGCGCTCGAAACGAAGCGGGCCGGCGCCGACGGCTTGCGGTCCGCGCGGGACGAAGCCGCGAGCGCGCTGTCCGCCGCCCGTGCCGAGTTCACCGGCGTGGAGCGCGAGTTCTCCGCCCTCGATCGTGATCGCCAGGCTCGCGCCAAGCAGGCTGCCAATCGCCACGGCCTGCCGCCCGCGCTGGACCGTGTGCGCGCCGCACCGGGCTACGAACGGGCACTCGCCGCAGTGCTGGGCCGCGATGCCAAGGCCCCGCTGGGTTCGCCCGGAAGCGAGATAGAAGGACGGTTCTGGACGGGCTCCAAAACGCCCGAGCCGGTGCCCGACACGCTCGCGCGCCACGTACTGAAGTGCCCTGCGGAACTCGCGGCGCGGCTCGCGCTGGTTCACGTGGTGCCGAATGACGACGGGCGCCTGCTCCGCCCGGGCGAATGGTTGGTCACGATCGCGGGCGCCTTGCGGCGATGGGATGGATTCGTCGCGCGGGGAGAAGGCGCGGCCGAGGCAGCGCGCCTTGAAGCCGAAAATCGCCTGACCGAACTGGAGGGGCTGCTTCCCCCGCTCAAGGCCGCGCTTGCCGAAGCGCAAGAAAACCAGGCTCGCGCTCAGGAGGAGCTTTCGCGGCTCCAGCAGGAGCTGGTTGCCGACGATCGCGATCTCCAAGGTGCGGTGGAGCGAGAGCGCGCCGCTCTTCGCAGGCTCGATCAGGCCGAAGCGGAGCGTGAGCGCCACGCTGCGAGACTGGCCGAGCTGGAAACGATCAGGACGGACCTGGGCAAGCAGCAGGCGGCGGCCAAGGTGGACTTGGGAGCCACGGAAGCGAGGCGCGCCGCTCTCCCCCCGACCGACGCCGGGCGCAGGTCGCTGGACGCCGCGCGGGATCGGCACGACGCGGCGCGAAGGACCTTCCAGTCAGCGTCCGCGGATATTGCCGCGCACGATCAGGCAATCGCCATCGCGCGCGAGCGAACGGCGGCGCAGCGCGCGGAAATGGCAAGCTGGCAGGCGCGCTCGAGCGAGGCGGCGCGGCGTCTCGGAGACATGGCGCGGCGGTTCGAGGAAATCGAAGAAGAACGCGCGGTGGTGGCCGCAAAGCCCGCATCGCTCATGCTCGAGATCGAGCAAGGCGAGAGCGTCCGCGCGCGGATCTCGCACGAACTCGCAGAAGCGGAAGGCGCGGTAGCCGAAGCTCAGGCCAGCGCACAAGCCGCCGACCGGGTCCTCGCCGAATCGACGGAGGCGCTTGCCGCGGCCCGGGAGAGCCGTGCGGGTCTCTCGGCACGGGCCGAAAGCGAGGAGCAGCGCCGCGACGAGATGAACCGCATTTCGGGCGAGCGCTTCCAGTGCCCCCCGCCCCTGCTGGTGAGCCGGTTCGGCTTCGCCGCCGAGGATGTGCGCAATGCTGGCCTTGAATCGGAGGAAATGGACCGGCTGGTCGCCTCGCGCGAGCGGATCGGCCCAGTGAATCTCGTCGCCGCCGAGGAACTGGCGCGAATCGAGCAGGAGCACGGCACGAGCGCGGAGGAGCAGGCGGAGTTAGTCGAAGCGGTCAACCGCCTGCGCGGGTCGATCGGCAACCTGAACCGTGAGGGTCGCGAACGACTCCGCGCTGCGTTCGAACAGGTCGACCAGCATTTCCGCCGGTTGTTCACCCGCTTGTTCGAGGGCGGCCAGGCGCACCTAGCGCTGGTGGACAGCGACGATCCGCTCGATGCGGGTCTCGAGATCTTCGCTCAGCCGCCGGGCAAGCGTTTGCAGTCGCTAACTTTGCTGTCTGGCGGGGAGCAGGCACTCACCGCGATCGCGCTGATTTTCGCACTGTTCCTTACCAACCCCGCGCCTATTTGCGTGCTCGACGAGGTCGACGCGCCGCTCGACGATGCCAACATCGACCGTTTCTGCGACCTGCTGGATTCCATGGTCGCGGAAACGGACACCCGCTATCTCATCGTCACTCACAACGCGGTGACGATGAGCCGGATGCACCGCCTTTTCGGGGTAACGATGGTCGAGCGAGGGGTCAGCCGGCTGGTCAGCGTCGACCTTGGCGCGGCAGAGGAACTGCTCGCCGCGGAATGAGGTCAGCGACACAGCGCGTCCCGATCAACGCGCCGCGTCCGTCCGAAACCCTTCTCGATGGTGGACCGGCGGGGTCTCAGACCTGGGGGACGGAAGCGGCATGGGATCGCGCACATGACAGCGCCGGCCCAGAGTCGTTTCGGCACACGAGGTGGTCAGAATTCGAGCGCGTCCGCCAGAGTAGTGCGGATGGCGCGCAGCCTCTCGACCAATTCGGGCGGCACCGCGTCGTGGGCCGTGGCGGCCTCGGGAGCGGTTCGCTGTTCTCGGGCTTCTCCCGATGGGCTCGCGCCCGGGGACGTGCGAAAATCCTTCAGCGCAGTCCGCGCACCGCGCAGTGTATATCCCTCGCGGTTCACGAGGCGGTCGATCTCGCGCACCAGAGCCACGTCCTCAGGACGATAGTAGCGGCGCCCGCCGCTGCGCTTGAGCGGCCGGAGATTTGGAAACTGCTCTTCCCAATACCGAAGGACGTGGGCCTTGATGCCGAGCGCCTCGCCCAGTTCACCGATCGTGCGCAGCGCACCCTCGTCCTTGCCGTCGTCGAAGCCCGCCATCCGCTAATCCTGCTCCCGGCCCTCAGCCCTTCGCCACTCGCTCCTTGAGCAGCTGGCTGGCGCGGAAAGTCATCACACGCCGGGGAGTGATGGGCACTTCCACGCCCGTCTTGGGATTACGGCCGATCCGCTCGCGCTTTTCGCGCAGCACGAAAGTGCCGAAACCCGAAATCTTCACGTTCTCGCCCCGCGACATCGCCTCGCACATATGACGAAGGACCGCCTCGACCAGGTCGAGCGCTTCCGCGCGCGAAAAGCCCAGCTTGCGGTTGATCATGTCCGCGAGGTCTGCGCGGGTCAGAGTGCTTACCGAGCGCGTCATGGCGGCTGTTCTCCTGCATAACGGAGCGACCCGGTGATTGCCGCTATGCTAGCGAATTTTCCGCTTAGCGCAATGCTTTATGCGCAGGATTTCCCAATCCGCTATATGCGAACGAGGCTGGCGCCCCAGGTAAACCCGCCGCCCATCGCCTCAAGCATGACCAGATCGCCCGGCTTGATGCGGCCATCGCGCACCGCGGCGTCGAAGGCGAGCGGCACGGATGCGGCCGAGGTGTTGGCGTGACGATCGACGGTGACCACGACTTTCTCGGGCGGGAGCCCGAGCTTGCGGGCGGTGGCGTCGAGAATCCGCGCGTTTGCCTGGTGTGGCACGACCCAATCTATGTCGGTCGCGGCAAAACCGGTTTCGGCGAGCACGGTTTCAAGGACCGAGGCGAGATTGGTCACCGCGTGACGAAAGACCTCGCGCCCTTTCATCCGGACCTTGCCGACCGTACCCGTCGTGGACGGCCCGCCATCGACATAGAGAAGCTCATTATGCGCGCCATCGGCATGCAGCTTGCTGTAGATGACACCGGGCCCGTCTTCGCCGACGTCGCGGGCTTCGAGAATCATCGCGCCGGCACCGTCGCCGAACAGGACGCAGGTAGTGCGGTCCTCCCAGTCAAGGATGCGGCTGAAGGTCTCCGCGCCGATTACCAGCGCGCGTTTGGAAAGACCGGTTCTGAGCATCGAGTCGGCGGTCGCCAGCGCGTAGAGAAAGCCCGAACATACCGCGGCGACATCGAACGCTACCCCTCCGTGGCAACCCAGCAGGTCCTGCACCTTGGTAGCGGTCGCGGGAAACGTCTGGTCCGGGGTGGCAGTGGCGAGGACGATCAGGCCGACGTCGCCCGGGCCAAGCGATGCGGCTTCGAGAGCTGCCCGCGCGGCTTCGGCGGCGAGGGTCGCAGTCGTCTCCCCCTCGCCCGCGATGTAGCGATTGCGGATGCCGGTTCGCTCGACGATCCATTCATCGCTGGTATCGACCATCTGCGCCATTTCGGCGTTGGACACCGCGCGCTTCGGCAGCGCCGAGCCCGATCCTACGATGACCGAGCGGATCACGCGCCTTGCCCTTCGCTCGTGTCAGCTTCGGCTTCGGCCTCGCGGTCGACCTTCCCGGCGGCGTTCGCGCGGGCGCTGCTGCGCAACCGCGTTTCGCCGAGCTCGGCGAGGTCGGCGGAGATGCGGTGCGTCAGGTCTTCCTCCAGCAAGCGGGCGGCGACCGTCACGGCGTTGGCCACTCCGGTCGCGTTGGCGCTGCCGTGGCTTTTTACCACCACGCCGTTGAGGCCAAGGAATACCGCCCCGTTGTGATTGTTCGGATCGAGGTGATGCTTGAGCAACTCGGTGGCGGGTCGAGAGACGAGAAATCCGATCTTGGATCGCAGCGAGCTGGTGAACGCGTTGCGCAACAAGTCCGTCACGAAGCGCGCGGCACCCTCGATCGCCTTCAGCGCGATGTTGCCGGAAAAGCCGTCGGTCACGACCACGTCACAGAACCCGCGATTGATCTTGTCCGCCTCGATGAAACCGTCGAAGCTCAGCGCGAGACCGGTGGCGGCGCGCAGGCGCTGGGTGGCTTCCTGCAGCTGCTCGGTGCCCTTGGTTTCCTCGGTGCCGATATTCAGAAGACGGACGCGCGGCGCCTCGCGCCCGGTGACGATGCGGGAATAGGCCGCGCCCATGATGGCGAACTGGACGAGGTTGCGCGCATCGCACTCGGTATTGGCGCCGAGATCGAGCATGATGACGTCGTTTTCGCCCAGGCTGGGCATCAACGCCGCCAGCGCAGGCCGGTCAATGCCCTTGATGGTGCGCAGCGAGAGCTTGCT
Organism: Tsuneonella deserti; assembly: GCF_014644315.1. Taxonomy (NCBI): domain Bacteria; kingdom Pseudomonadati; phylum Pseudomonadota; class Alphaproteobacteria; order Sphingomonadales; family Erythrobacteraceae; genus Tsuneonella; species Tsuneonella deserti. Next base: position 1,496,156 of record NZ_BMKL01000001.1, read on the forward strand.
CATCGCCATCAGCGCGCCGGTGTTGCCCGCGCTGACCGCGGCGCCCGCATGGCCCTGTTTAACCGCATTGACTGCGAGACCCATGCTGGTGGTCTTGGCGCGGCGCAGTGCGGCGGTCGGCTTCTCGTCTCCGGAAACCACATCGTCGCAGTGAAGTATCTCGGAAGCGCCACGCATCTGCGGATGCGCATCGAGCGCGGCCTTGATCCGCGGCTCGTCGCCCACCAGCAGGAACTTGAACTTGTCGTGCCGGCGCCGCGCGAGGGCGGCGCCAGAAATCATCGTCTGCACGCCCTCATCGCCGCCCATCGCATCGACGGCGATACGGGGCAGTGTCATGACAGCGCGACCCGTCTACCGGCCGTCAGAGGCCGACGGCGATGACTTCGCGGCCGTTGTAGTGACCGCAGTGGCCGCACAGGTTGTGCGGACGCTTCAGCTCGCCACAGTTGCTGCACTCGTGATGCGCTTCGACCTTGAGAGCGTCGTGCGACCGGCGCATGCCCCGGCGAGAGGGCGAAGTCTTTCTTTTGGGGACAGCCATTGCGGCACCTGTTCCAGTGATATCGTTCGATTGACGGGCGCTCTAGGCCAACGCCCCGCAGCGCACAACCCATGCGGGCGGGCACGCTTCACGGAACCCAGCCTTCGCGGGAAGGCGCGGCCTATAGCGAAATTCGCGCGCGTTGCAAGCGCGCGCCACTGTGCTAGCTGACCTGCCGGATCGCATCGATATTCTTCGGGGAGTTATGGGGCTGATGATCCTTCCGGTTACGCTAACCGCCGCTGCCGCGGCTGCCGTCATCAACATCTGGCTCTCGATGCGGATCGGCCGCCTGCGCATGGCGCACAAGATTTCCATCGGCGACGACGCCGGCGGTCCGCTCACCGCGCGAATGCGCGCGCAGCTCAATTTCGTGGAGAATACCGCCTTCGTGCTGGTGCTCATCGCAGCGATCGAGCTGTCGGGCAAAGGGGGCCTGTGGCTATCCTGGGTTGCCGCGATCTACATGCTCGGGCGCGTGGCGCACGGTCTGGGCATGGACGGCGGAGCGCTCGGCAAGGGGCGCTCGATCGGCACGGCGATCACCATGCTGACCCAACTGGGACTAGCGGTAGTGGCGGTGCTGATCGCGCTCGGGCAGTTCTAGCTTAGAGCGTAGTCGCTGACGAAGGCGTTCGTCTGCCGTTCGCGGCCGAAAGTGCTGGTCGGGCCATGACCAGGGATGAAGGTCACGTCGTTGCCCAGCGGCCATAGCTTCCGGGTAATGGCGTCGATAAGATCCTGGTGATTGCCCATCGGGAAATCGGTCCGGCCGATCGATCCCTGGAACAGAACGTCCCCGACGATCGCGAAGTTCGACGGGCGGTGGAAGAACACCACGTGCCCGGGAGTGTGGCCCGGGCAGTGGATTACCTCCAGCGTCAGGTCGCCGACAGTCACGGTGTCGCCATCGAGCAGCCAGCGATCAGGCTCGAACACTTCGGCCTGCATCCCGTACTTGCCGCCGTCCTCACCCAGCCGGCTGATCCAGAACCGGTCGGCTTCGTGGGGACCCTCGATCGGCAGGCCAAGTTCCCTGGCCAGCATTCCCGCCTGCCCGCAGTGATCGAGATGGCCATGGGTGACGAGCAGCTTTTCCAGCGTCACACCGGCCTTGGCCACGGCCGCCTTGAGCCGATCCAGGTCGCCACCGGGATCGACCAGCGCCCCCTTCATCGTCCGGGTACACCAGATCAGCGAGCAGTTCTGTTGCAGCGGTGTCACCGGGATGATCGCGGCGCGCATCGGCGGTTGCTGAGTGTCGTTCATGGAGCGAAGAAGTGGCCGTGCCGGGCCGCGAATGCAAGTAAGCGCGGCGCGCCCCCGCAGGTCCTGCTGGCCCGAAGAGACGCGGCACAAGGGTCGCATTGGCAACCCAGGCAAGGAGCTGGCGACGCGCTTTCGGCGGAATAGCAAAGGTGGCGGAGAACTGTCCTCCCCCACCCCCGCCTGCTTAGAAGCCGCCGGCGACTGCGAGCGATACGACCGGGCTGGGTAGCCCGCTCTGGGCCCAGCGGCTGTTGCGCTGGGCCGCCCGCTCCCTCGCCTCCGCTAGCATTTTTTCGAGGTCGTACTGGTTGTCGGCCACGATCACGGCGGCCTCGATCAGCTGGTTCGGCCTGGCCCCGTTGAACAGGGGATACAGCGTGCGGATCTTCCCGACAGTCTGGCGCCCCACGCGATCGAGGTTCGGCTTGCGCTCACTCGAAGCGACTGTCTTGATGTTCTGGGGCTTGCCGTTTTCGTCGCAGTTGAAGCGGACGTAGGTGATGCCCGTCTCGCTGCGCGATAGATCCACCCGCCCCATTGCCCTGTCGAGGCTGCGTGAGGCGTTCTGGACCCAGGAGGTGAAGGACGGGTTTGCCGTTACCGTCATCTCGGGTTGTCTGGCGGGCGCGGACGCGGCGATGCACGCCGCCGCCGCGGCTAAGACGAACTTGTTCATGGTTGCAGTTCCCTTTGCTCGGCCAAAAAATGGCGCTGACCAGCGGGTCGAGCGACTCGTGCGACCCTTATGAGAACCGTTGGTCCAACAACCTTTTCCCCTATGCCGAGGCGGAATCGCAACTCCGCGACTCGAATGGAGAGCAAATTTCGTTCTATGTGACTACGTCTCTGGACATAATAATTTCGTGTTTCTTGCATTGACGGACATTTCGTCACTCTCTGTAGGGATGGCCACTGGGCAAGATTTACAAGTTTCAGAACTGAGCCGGATCACAGCCGACCGCTTTTCCAGACGACTCGGCCGACAATCTCGACTTCTTCCAGAGCCACCTCGATCGGCGGGTAGGCATAATTCTGGCTGAGGAGGGTTGCCCGGCCGGGTCCGGCCGTCGCCAAGCGCTTCACGAGCAGCGCATCGCCGATGCGGACCACGTGGATGCCGTCCCGCAACGCACGTTGCGCCCGGTCGACGAGAATCTCATCGCCATCGTGAAGCACGGGCTCCATTGAATCACCCTGTACGCGGATTGCGGAAAGCCGCGCGTTGGCAAGACCCTGGTCGCGTAGCCAGCGCCTGGAGAACCGAAAGCTGTCGAACGGCGCCTCGTCGCCGGTCAAGGCTCCTGGACCCGCCGCCGCGCCGAGTGGCAGGCGAGGGACTTCGATCCATTCGCTGCGAGACGAAGGCGCGTAGGAATTTTCCTCGCCTGCCCCCAGCTCCGATTCGGGCACTGCGAAGAATTGTGCCAATGCGCGGCGATCCGCCTCTTCCAGCTTACGTGGGCTGCCCTTGCGAATAAACTGCTGCAAGTAACTGGAATTACGTCCGATCATCTCCGACAAACTCGCCAGGCTTACGTTTCTCGCGCGTGCGAGATCGTGAAGCGTGCGGCGAGGATCGACTGATAAGGGCATTTCCATCTTTCCTTCCTACGCGTAGGATTTTTCCTAGACAAGTAGGATTTGAGCCGCAAGCTAGGGGCCTCGATCGCAAAACGAGTCGCAGCGCATCGGGGAGTCGCATGTTAATTCGCACCATCGAGAAGTTCCTCCGCGAGCATCAAATGCCCGCCACCAAGTTCGGCCGGCTGGCCGCCAACGATCCGCGCCTGGTGCTCGACCTGAGAATGGGCCGAGAGCCGCGCTCCGCCATGCGTTCTCGTGTGGAACATTTCATGAACAAATACCGGGAGACCATTCATGTTTGACCGCCAGCCGCCCGCGCCGCCAAGCTTGCGCAACCGCCGCACGACGGGCGAACGCCTTCGCGATGCACTGCTGGAAATCGCCGGCTCCAAGGCCATCATTCTGGCGCACCGCGAAAAGAGCTGGGCGAGCATCACCTTTGCCGGCTCCCGCCACAGCATTGAACTTGGGTTCGAAGGCAGAGAAGCGGTGCACGCAGGCGAGCAGTTCATTGTCACCCTGCCCGATCACGAGTTCGGCATTCCAGGCCGACTGGTAGCGGAGGCGGCCGTGGTCGAGGCCGTTCATCGGCTCGACCCGCCTTCCCTGCGGGTAACCTGCGATCTGCTACTGCTGGAGGACGCCTGAACCCTTCGATCCAGTTTCAATCAAGACAGTGGCCCATGCGGTCCACGGATGGTCACAGACGCCGGATGACCAGGTTCCTGATCTCGCTCATGTCCTCCATCGCGAAGCGGATGCCTTCGCGGCCGAGGCCTGAATCCTTCACCCCGCCGTACGGCATGTTGTCCACCCGGTAGCTCGGCACGTCGTTCACGACGATCCCGCCGACGTCGAGCGTGTCCCACGCGTCGAGCACCTGGTGGATATCGCGGGTGAAGATGCCCGCCTGTAGTCCGAAGCGGCTGTCGTTGACCTGCGCCAGCGCCTCGTCCCAGTCCGAAAAGCGCGAGAGGTTGGCAAGCGGGCCGAACGCTTCTTCGCGGTTTGCCTTGGAATCCATTGGCACGCCTTCGAGCAGCGTCGCCTCCAGCATCGCGCCGTTGCGCTTTCCGCCGCACAGGAGTGTCGCCCCCGCTTCGATCGCATCATCGATCCACGTCTTGAGGCGGGTGGCCTCCTTTTCAGAGATCATCGGTCCGATGAAAGTGTCGCGGTCGTGGGGATTGCCGGCCACCAGCGTTTTCGCTCTGGCGACCAGCATCTCCTTGAAACGGTCGTACACGCTGTCGTGGATCAGGATGCGCTGCACCCCGATGCAGCTCTGGCCCGACTGGTAGAACGCGCCGAACACGATCCGCTCCAGCGCGTGGTCGAGGTCCGCATCCCTGTCGACGATCACCGCCGCATTGCCCCCGAGTTCAAGCACGACCTTCTTCTTGCCCGCCCGCGCCTTGAGGTCCCAACCCACCCCCGGCGAGCCGGTGAAGGAGAGCAGCTTCAATCGCTCGTCGGTCGTGAACATGTCGGCCCCGTCCCGGTGGGCGGGCAGTATCGAGAACGCCCCTTCGGGTAAGACGTCGCACTCGGCCAGCACTTCGCCCATGATGATCGCTCCGAGTGGCGTAAGCGAGGCCGGCTTCATCACGAACGGACAGCCCATGGCGATCGCTGGGGCGATCTTGTGCGCAGCGAGATTGAGCGGAAAGTTGAACGGCGAAATGAAGCTGCACGGCCCGATCGGCACGCGCTTCCACATACCCATGTAGCCCTTGGCACGGGGAGAAATGTCCAGCGGCTGGATCTCGCCGTAGTTTCGGGTCGCCTCCTCGCTCGCGATGCGGAAGGTGTCGATCAGGCGGGTCACCTCGCCCTCCGCATCGCGGATCGGCTTGCCTGCCTCGACGCACAGGGCATACGCCAGCTCATCGAAACGCTCGCGAAAGCGGGCCACGCAATGGTCGAGCACGCCCTGCTTCTCGTAGCTCGCCAGCCGGGCCATCGGCTCGGCCGCGCGGACCGCGCCGGCGATTGCCTCCTCGATGACGTCAGGGGTCGCCAGCGCGGTGCGGAAGGCGACTTCGCCGGTGAACTTGTCGGTTACCGCCAGATCGGTGTTCGGCTGCACTGCCTTGTTGTTGAGGTAGAGCGGATAGGTGTCCTTGAGTTTGGTCATCATGGCCCTCGGTTAACTGGAAAGCTGGACGGTTCGCCCGCCGCGCACGAAAGCCAGGCCGGCCAGCCCCACTGCCAGCAGGAACACGATCGAGGCGAAGCCCCACTGCTGGCTCTGGGTCAGGCGTGTGACGAGACTGACCAACCCGGGGGCGAGCCAGGCGGTTGCGACGCCGGACAAGGCATAGACGCCGAAGAACGCGCCGGTCTGCTCTGGCGGGGTAAGCCGAGTCAGCGCGGTGCGCGACGAGGCATACTGGGCCGTGATGAAGATGGCATTGTTGAACCCGATCAGAAGGTAGAGAAGGTCCGGCAATGTCCGGTACACCGGCCCGTCCCACAGCGGCGGGTGCGCGGCGCTGTCCCACGACCAGAAATAGAGGATCGTGTCGGGCTTCATGCCGAGCAGCGCGACCAGGCTGATCATCGTCATGCCGATCTCGATCATCAGGGCGTTCCGCGGGCCGACCGCATGGTCGAGCCAGCGGCCGACCTGTCCGCCGAGCACCGCCACCACGCTGAGGACGATGCCGGTGATCAGCAGGTCGAGTGCCCCCCACCCCATCACCCCGGCGGCCAGCACCCCGAAGAAGAAAAGAACGCCGTTCATCCCGTCGTAGAAGAACATGCGCGAAACGAGATATACGACCGCATCGCGGTTGCGGCGCACCGTGGCGATCATCCGCACGATGTCACCGAATCCTTCGCGAACCGCGCGCAGCACCGGCACGCCGGTTCGGGGCGTGTCGGGCGTGAACAGGAACAGCGGCGCCGCGCCGAGCGCCAGCAGGCCAGCGGCGAGCAAGGCGACGACCCGTTCCGGTTCGTGCAGCGCCGGATCGAAGCCGAACAACGGCTGCGCGGGAACCCAGCCCCAGTCCACCTTCCCCGGCAGCGCGAAGGCCCAGGCGGTAAAGCCGAGGGCGAGGACCGAGGCCGCATTCCCCAGCGACAGCGCAAGGCCGGACGCGGCGTGCACGTTCCTCAAGCCAACGGCCCGCACCAGCATCGCGTTATGGAAGACCTCCGACCACGCGAAGAGCACGCCGATGACCAGCGTTACCGTCATCGTCATCGCGATGGTCAAACCCGTCCCGTCAGGCTTGGCCCACCACAGCAGTGCGATGAGCGGCACCATCGCCGCGACGATCAGGCCCAGTCCCGGCTTGCGCGGACCGAGCTTGTCGAGCGCCGCGCCGAGCAGCGGCCCGGTCAGCATGACGATCCAGCCGGCGTACTGGGCATAGCGCGCGATCAATTCCTGCCCGCGCACCGGATCGCCCACCATCGACGCCGAGACGTAGGGCATGAAAATGTAGATCGTGATGAGGATGACGTACGGGTCGCGCCCGCCCTCGAACACGGCCCATGAAATACCGCCCCTGTCGAGGCGCCCGTGAGCTTCCGGTTCCGCTTCGGCAATAATCGGTTCGACCACGACCGAGGCCGGGCCGAGTGTTTCGGGAAGCGTGTGTTCGTTCAAGCGACCTCTCCTCCACCCCCCGCCAACGCTAGAGCGCCTTCGATAGCTCCCTAATGTCCTTGTTCAGGATCTGGTCGTTTTCCGAATAGTCCACCGGACAGTCAATCAGGTGGACGCCGGGCGTGGAATTGCAGTGCGAGAGCAACTCCCCGAGGTGCGCGCTCGACGCCACCCGGTGGCCGCTGGCCCCGAAGCTTTCGGCGAACTTCACGAAATCCGGATTGCCGTAGGTCAGGCCCCAGTCCTCGAAGCCCATGTTCGCCTGCTTCCAGCGGATCATGCCGTAGCTGTCGTCGCGCAGGATCAGTACGGTAAGGTTGAGCTTCAGGCGAACGGCGGTCTCCATTTCCTGGTCGTTCATCATGAAGCCACCGTCCCCGCAGATCGCCATCACCTTGCGGTCGGGATAGAGCATCGCACTCATCATCGCGCTCGGTAGCCCCGCACCCATCGTCGCCAGCGCGTTGTCGAGCAGGACGGTGTTGGGAAGGAACGCGCAATACCCGCGCGCGAACCAGATCTTGTACACCCCGTTGTCGAGGCAGATGATCCCGTCGCGCGGCATAGCCTCCCGCACTTGCGCCACGAGGTGTGGCGGAAAGATCGGAAACCGCGCGTCCTCTGCCAGCCGGTTCGTGTGCTCAAGCTCCGCCTTGCGGTAGCCAAGCATACGGTCGAAGTTCCACGAACGGTTGGGCGAGATGTCCTCCTTCATCTGCCAGATCGCGTTGGCGATATCGCCGATCACCTCGACTTGCGGAAAATAGACCGGGTCGACCTCCGCCGTGCGCGTCGAGACGTGAATTACCCGCGCGCCGCCCCGCTTCATGAAGAAGGGCGGTTTCTCGATCACGTCGTGCCCGACATTGATGATGAGGTCGGCATCCTCGACCGCCCGGTGCACGAAATCGCCTGCCGAAAGCGCCGCGCAGCCGAGGAACTTAGGATGCCGCTCGTCGATCACCCCCTTGCCCATCTGGGTCGTGAGAAACGGGATGCCGGTCTTCTCGACGAACTGTTCGAGCATGCGGCCGGTCATCTTGCGGTTCGCCCCCGCGCCGATAACCAGCACGGGCGCTCGCGCTTGCTCGATCGCCTCTACTGCCTGGCGGACCGCTTTGGGCTCTGCCGAGGGGCGGCGTGCGACCGAGCGCGGAATCGGCTGCGCATCGGTCTGCTCGTCAGCGATGTCCTCCGGCAGCTCGAGGTGGACCGCGCCGGGCTTTTCCTCCTCCGCAAGCCGGTAAGCCTCGCGCACGCGGCTGGGGATGTTGTCGCCTGCTGCAAGCTGGTGGGTGTACTTGGTGATCGGCTCCATCATGGACACCACGTCGAGAATCTGGAACCGGCCCTGCTTCGATTTCTTGATCGGCTTCTGCCCGGTGATCATCATCATCGGCATCCCGCCCAGCGTCGCATAGGCGGCGGCGGTCACGAAATTGGTGGCGCCCGGACCGAGGGTCGCGAGGCAGACGCCGGTCTTGCCGGTGTGGCGGCCATAAGTCGCAGCCATGAACCCGGCGGCCTGCTCGTGGCGGGTGAGGACGAGGCGGATGCTTTCCGACCGGCTCAGGGAATCGAGAAAATCGAGATTTTCCTCGCCAGGGACGCCGAAGATGTACTCGCAGCCTTCGGCCTCGAGACACTCGACGAACAGATCCGAAGCCTTGCGTTTGCCCTCTGTCGCCATGCCGCACTCCCCCCGTTTGCGCCGCAGCGCACCGAATATCCGCGACCGAAAGGGCGGTTATCCGCCTTTATCGGCAGGGGTTTATCAAACGGGGGAGCGCGAGTCTCGCCTCAATAGCCGCGCGCGGGATCGAAGATCGGCGCCAGCGGCTCATCGGCGACATAGCGCCGGCAGTTGGCAATGAAACGCTCGGCGGAACGCACGAACATCTTCGATTGCGCGCGACCCGAAAGGTGCATGGTGATCTGCGCGTTATCGAGGCTCCACAGCTGGTCGTCGGCTGGCAGCGGCTCGGGCGTAGTCACGTCGAGAAGCGCGCCGCCGATGGACCTGGCCTTGAGCGCCTCGACCAGCGCCGCCTGGTCGACCACCGCGCCGCGCGCGATGTTCACGAGCACCGCGCTGTCCTTCATTGCAGCGAGCTCGGAGGCGCCGATCATCGCGTCGGTTTCCGGTGTTGCCGGGACAGCGAGAATGACCCAGTCGAATTCTCCGAGCCGGGCGCGCCACTCGTCGGGCCGCAGCGCACCTTCACTCGCCGAGCGGCGGACCGGGACCACTTCGACATCGAACGCCTCGAGCCGCGTCTTGATAAGGGCGCCGATCGCGCCGAGCCCAAGTAGCAGCGCACGGCTTCCGGCAAGCTCCATCTTGCCCGGCGAATCCATCAACCACTCGTGCCGGTCCTGCGCGCGAACGACCTCGCGGTAGCCCTTGGCGTGGCTCAGCATCAGCATGACGACATACTCAGCGATCGTGATCGCATTGATCCCGGCGCCGTTGGTGATCGTCACCTTGCGCTCCGCCAGCAGGTCGAGCGGCAGAAAATCGAGCCCGGCGTAGATCGAATTCAGCCATTTGAGCTTGCCCGCCGCGCGAACCGCCTCGACCATGGGTTCCTTCTTGTCGAGATCGAACCAGCCGATCTCTGCCTCGGGCGCAAGCGCGAGCATTTCTTCCACCGAAGTGTACCAGCGCGTCTCGATACCCTCGGGCAAGTGGGGCTCAACGAGCGGGCGAACGAGGCCCGAGAGCACGGCAACGGTCATATACCCAATCCTACCCCTGAATCGTCGGCCCGGACTTGATCCGGGCCAGTGCTTCTTTCTGGCGCAGCTGTCGAAGTAAAGCACCACCCCGGATCAAGTCCGGGGTGACGTTGTGGTCAGAGCTTCCACTCCCATCCCAACGCGTCGCCGTCCATCAGTTCGACCCCGCGTGCGGCAAGCGAGTCGCGGATGGCGTCCGACGTGGTGAAATCCTTCGCCGCCCGGGCTTCCTTGCGCTGCTCGATGAGCTGCTCGATCTCGGCCACATCGATGGCGGCGTCCGCCGGCCGAAGCCGCAATTCCGCGCGCGTGAGTCCCAGCAGGTTGAGCCCGAGCAGTTCGTCGGCCATGCGGACCAACTGGATGCGCTTTGCCGCGGGCGTCTTCTTCGCGCCGAGGACTCCTTCGACCGCAGTCAACACTTCGGGCGTGTTGAGGTCGTTTGAAATCGCCTCGTCGAACACGGAGCGCTCCTGATCGCTCAGGGGGAAGCTGCCTTCGGGCTGCTTGCTCGCGGCGAGGTCGGCCTTGAGCTTTTCAATCGCCATGACCATCCGCTTGAGCCGCGTGAGCGCCGCACCCAGCCCTTCCCAGGTGAATTCCAGCTCACTTCGGTAATGGGCCTGCAGGCATAGCAGGCGATAGGCGAACGGGTGATAGCCACGATCGACCAGCGCCTGCAGGGTGAGGAAATCGCCCGTCGACTTGCTCATCTTCCCCCGCCGGTCGACGAGGAAGTTGTTGTGCATCCAGATCCGCGCGCCGGTGTCGGGGCCGCACGAATGCGCCTGGTTTTGCGCGATTTCGTTGGGATGATGGATTTCGCGGTGATCGATCCCGCCCGTGTGGATGTCGAACGGGTGGCCGAGCAGCTGCGCGCTCATCACCGAGCATTCGATATGCCAGCCGGGCGCGCCTCGGCCCCAGGGGGAATCCCACTCCATCTGCCGGTTCTCGCCCGGCGGCGTGGTGCGCCATATAGCAAAGTCGGCCGCGTGGCGCTTGCCTTCGACGCTGTCGATGCGGCTCTCGCCCTCGTCGGTGGAGGCGCGCGCGAGGCGGCCATAGTCGGGCACCGTCGTAACATCGAAGTAGAGCCCGCTGTCGAGACGGTAGCAGTGCTTCGCCTCGATCTCCTTGCCCCACTCGATCATGCTTTCGACATACTCGGTCGCGCGCGGGTGCGCGGTTTCACGGATGTTGAGCCGCGCGAGGTCGGCTTCAAAAACCTGCTGGTAATGGCGTGCGATGTCCCAGGCAGACTTGCCCTGCGAAGCTGCCGCCTTCTCCATCTTGTCGTCGCCCGCGTCGGCGTCGCTGGTGAGGTGGCCCACATCGGTAATGTTGATCACGTGGGTGAGCCTGTACCCCTTGAAGCTCAACACCCGGCCCAGCGTGTCGGCGAACACATAGGCGCGCATGTTGCCGACGTGCTGGTAGTTGTAGACCGTCGGTCCGCAGGAATAGACGCGTGCCTCACCCGGATGGATCGGCTGGAAGGTCTCCAGCGAGCGGGTCAGCGAGTTGAACAGCTTGAGGTCGGTCATCGCGTGGCGGTTAGCGACACGCGACGCGCGGTCAATCCCATCCCTCCCACCGCACCGCTTCTTCGAGCGGCGCGCGGGCGACCGGGAAGCGGTTTACCGCCGCGCCGCGATCGCCCCAGCCGATGGCGAGGCCGCAGAAGAACGTGTGGTCCTCTGGAATCGCGACCACCTCGCGGATCTGCTTCGAATAGACCGCCCACGCTTCCTGGGGGCAGGAGTCCAGCCCTTCCTCGCGCAGCAGAAGCATCACGGTCTGCAGCCACATGCCGATGTCGGACCATTGTGGCGGTCCCATGTATTTGGGCGTGTGCACCAGCATCAGCACCGGCGCGCCGAATGCCTGGAAGTTGCGCGCGAACCAGCTGAGACGAGCCAGCTTGTCCTCGCGCGGGATTTCCAGCGCGCCATACATGTCTTCACCCACCCCGCGGCGGCGTGTCTCGTAGGCGCCGTCCAGTTCCGGCGGATAGATGTGATACTCCGGCCCGTGCGCGGCGCGCCCCTTTGGCAAGTCTTCGGCAATGCGGGCGATCAGTCGCGAGAGCGGTTCGCCGGTCAGCACCACGCCATGCCAGGGCTGGGTATTGCCGCCGGAAGGAGCGCGCTGCGCCTTTTTCAGCACGCGCGTCAGAACGGCGCGATCTACTGGCTTGTCGAGAAACGCGCGGATCGAGCGGCGGCTGGCAACAGCCTCGGAAATATCCATCAATCCACCTCGAACAGTTCGGCAAGCTGCTCCGTGATCGTTCCGCCCAACTGCTCGACGTCCATGATTGTCACGGCGCGGCGATAGTAGCGGGTCACATCGTGCCCGATGCCGATCGCCACCAATTGAACCGGGGACTGGTTTTCGATCCAGTCGATCACCTTGCGCAAGTGCTGTTCGAGGTAGCCGGCGCTGTTCACGCTTAGGGTGCTGTCGTCGACCGGCGCGCCGTCGGAGATGACCATCAGGATGCGACGGTCCTCGGGGCGGCGGAGCAGGCGCTCGTGCGCCCACAGCAGCGCTTCGCCGTCGATGTTCTCCTTGAGCAGCCCTTCGCGCATCATCAGGCCGAGATTGCGGCGCGCGCGGCGCCACGGCTCGTCGGCCTTCTTGTAAACGATGTGGCGCAAGTCGTTGAGGCGGCCGGGTTGCGCGGGCTTGCCGTCCGCCAGCCAGGCCTCGCGGCTCTGCCCGCCCTTCCACGCGCGAGTTGTGAAGCCGAGCACCTCGGTCTTCACGCCGACGCGCTCCAGGGTACGGCCGAGAATGTCGGCGCTGATCGCGGCAATGCTAATGGGCCGTCCGCGCATCGACCCGGAATTGTCGATCAGCAGGGTGACGCAGGTATCCTTGAACTCCTGCTCGCGCTCCACCTTGTAGCTGAGTGAATGCCCCGGGCTGATGACCACGCGAGCGAGCCGCGCGGCATCGAGCAGCCCTTCCTCCTGGTCGAAGTCCCAGCTGCGGTTCTGCTGCGCCATCAGTCGCCGCTGGAGCCTGTTGGCGAGCCGCGTCACCACGCCCTGCAAGCCCGTAAGCTGGCTGTCGAGATACTGGCGCAGGCGGTCGAGCTCGTCCGCATCGCACAGCTCGGTCGCCTCGATCACCTCGTCGAAGCGGGTGGTATAGGCCTTGTAGTCGAAGCCTTCTGGAATGTCGGTCCACGGGCGATTGGGGCGCACGGGCATCATGCCCTCCTCGCCCTCGTCGCCCGGTTCCCCTTCGGTCGTATCCTCTTCCGAGCTCATCTCGGTGTCGGATTCGCCCTCGTCGTCGCCTTCCGACATCTCGCCGGCCATTTCGGTCGACTGGGGGCTGCCCTCGCCCTGGTTGTCGTCCTCGCCCTCGTCCTGATCCTCGCCTTCCGGCTCCTCGCCCTCGTCGCTGTCGTCGGACGGCTGGTCCATGTCCTCGGGCAGCGTCAGGTCGAGATGGCGCAGCAAGTCGAGCGCGAGCCCCTGGAACGCCTTCTGGTCGTCTAGCGACAGCGCCAGTGCCTCGAAGTCCGCCCCGGCGCGCTCCTCGATCCAGTCGCGGACCATCTCCACGCCCGGCGCGGCGCGCGCGGGAATCGGTTCACCGGTCAGCTTCTCCCTCAGGATAAGGCCGAGCGCGCTCGCCACCGGCACATCCTCGGGCCGGATCGCGCGGGCGATCGGATCGGAATTGGTGCGCACCTCGGTCGCTGCATCGAGGTTTTCGCGGATGCCTTCGAAATTGTTCGCGCCCAGCGCCTCGTAACGGATGCGCTCCACCGTATCGAAGCATTCGCGCGCCGTCGGTTCGGGCGGCATCGCGCGGGCGTGCATCGCTTCGTCATGGTGGCGTAGCTTGAGCGAGAAGCTGTCGGCAAACCCGCGCGCCTCACGCGCCTGGTCGGCGGGGATGGAACGGCCAGGAAGCGGGACCCGGAAATGCTTGCCCCTCGCCGTGGGCGCATCGGCGCTCCACGCCACCTCTACTTCCGGCTCATGCGCCAGCGCGCGGCTGGCGCCGGTCAGCGCGTGCTTGAAGCGGTCAAGGGGCGTTTCGTCGGCCAAGGTTACCTCAGGATGGTCTGGCCGGTCTTCGCCCAGTCGGCAAGGAAGCCTTCGATGCCCTTGTCGGTCAGTACGTGCTTCGCGAGGTTGCGGATAACGGCGGGCGGCGCGGTCATGACGTCGGCGCCGATGCGCGCGGCTTCGAGCACGTGGATCACGTGGCGCACGCTGGCGACGAGGATTTCGGTGCCGAAGCCGTAATTGTCGTAGATCAGGCGGATATCGCGGATGAGGTCCATCCCGTCGAACCCGTTATCGTCGTGCCGGCCGACGAAGGGCGAGATGAACGTCGCGCCAGCCTTCGCGGCGAGCAGTGCCTGGTTGGCGGAGAAGCACAGCGTGACATTGACCATCGTGCCGTCCCTGGTCAGCGCACGGCAGGTCTTGAGGCCATCGATCGTCAGCGGCACCTTGATGCAGACGTTGTCGGCGATCTTCCGCAGGACTTCCGCCTCGCGCATCATCGTCTCGTGGTCGAGTGCCACGACTTCGGCCGAAACCGGCCCGTCGACGATGCCGCAGATTTCCTTCGTCACTTCCATGAAGTCGCGGCCCGACTTGTGGATCAGCGAAGGATTGGTGGTGACGCCGTCGAGCAGGCCCGCGTCGTTCAGTTCGCGGATGTCGGCGATCTCGGCGGTGTCGGCGAAGAATTTCATGGCAGGCAAAGGCTCCGGGAATGCGCGATTCCCGGATGCCTTAGCCCGCGCATGGCGATGCGGCTAGAGCGCGCTCGCCGCTCCGAAAACACCTATCAGCAGAGGATCGCGAGTCGCCTGCGGATTGGCGCGAATGTTCGCTTCCTCCATCCCGATCTCGTTCCAGATCACATCGTCCACCCGGCCGGTGAAGTTGCGTGCAATCTGCGGCACGTCGACGCCGGACAGCGCGGCGATCGCCTCACCCACGATGGGATCGCTGGCAAGCCGCAGGCCCTGGCCCACTCCGGGCAGCATCGCGTCGATCAGGCGGGTGCCCATCTCCTGGCGCAGGTAGCTGCTCGCCGCGGTCGGGCCTCCGCGGATCAGTTCGACCGCGTTGGCAAAGCCGATCGTGCGGACTGTATCGGCCACCACTGGCGCGGCGCGCTCGGCGGCGTCGAACGCAACCGGGGCCAGCGCATGGGCAAGCCGGTCCTTGAACAGGGCGGAAGTAAGGATACGGTTGAGCGTTCCCCCACGAGCGCCGAGGAACTGGTCGAGGCCAAGTTGAGCGACCTGCTGGTCCCAGAACCCGCCCGGCGCGGTCATCCGATCGAACGCGCGGCCGGTTGAAAGGAACAGCAGGCGGGCGATGGCATCGGTATAGCTGAAGCCCCCGAACGGTCCGGCGCAGGCGGGCAGCACCAGCGCGCCGCTCGCCACGCCTAGACCGGCGAGAAACTTGCGGCGGTGAAACAGGCTCGGGGGCGAAATCAATTCGGTCATTGCTCTTGTCCTTGGCTTGCCGCTCCACCCCGGCGACGCCCATATGGGCATTGAACCATGAACCGCGCCCGACTGCTGATCTTCAACGCCGCGCTCGGCCCGCTCGACTACCGTGTACCGGAAGGGATGCACGTCGAGCCCGGGTCGGTCGTCGTCGCGCCGCTTGGCCCCCGCCAGATCATCGGGATCGTCTGGGAGGAGGAACGGCTCCCCACCGACCCGGTTCCGGACGCGAAGCTGCGGCCATTGCTTGCCGTCGTCCCCGTCCCGCCGCTCAAAGCCGAACTGCGGCGACTGATCGAATGGACCGCCGATTATTACTGCGCCTCGCTCGCCTCGGTTGCGCGGATGGTGCTCGCGAGCGGCGGCGCGCTGCGCGGTCCGGCCACGATCACCGAATACCGCCTGTCGGGCGGGCTGCCCGAACGGATGACCCCGCAGCGGCAGGCTGCGATCGAAGCGCTGGAGGGCGAGCAGGCGACCATCCGCGAACTCGCCGGTATCGCGGGGGTCAGCGACGGGGTGCTGCGCGGGCTCGTCAACCAGGGCGTTCTGGAACCGGTGCAGGTCGATTGCGACCGGCCTTACCCTCGCGCCCGAGCAGACTACGCTGTTCCGGTGCTATCGGACGCTCAAAGTGCGGTAAGTGAGCGCTTCATTGACGCTGTTCGCGCGCGCGAGTTCGCCCCCTTCCTGCTTGATGGCGTGACCGGCTCGGGCAAGACGGAATGCTATCTGGAAGCCGTTGCCGCCGCTCTCGATGCCGGTCAGCAGATCCTCGTCCTGCTTCCTGAAATTGCGCTGACGGAGGCGTTCCTGCGTCGATTCGAAGACCGCTTCGGCACCCCCCCGGTGGTCTGGCACTCCAGCCTCAAGTCCACCGAACGCCGCCGCGCCTGGCGCGCCATCGCGGCGGGCACCGCGCAGGTGGTCGTCGGCGCCCGCTCGGCCCTCTTCCTGCCCTACGCGAACCTCGGCATGATCGTGGTCGATGAAGCGCACGAGGTGAGCTTCAAGCAGGACGAAGGCGTGCGCTACAACGCCCGCGATGTCGCTGTTATGCGGGCACATTTCGAAAAGCTGCCGGTCATCCTCGCCAGCGCGACGCCCGCGCTCGAAAGCCTGCAGATGGCCGAGAGCGGCGTTTACGAGCGGCTGGTTCTCGACGATCGCTACGGCGGCGCGCGGCTGCCCGAGATCGACACGCTCGACCTGACGGTGGAGAAGCCTGAACGAGGGCGCTGGCTCGCTCCGCGGCTGGTGGAAGCGATGAAGGAACGGTTCGAGAGGCGCGAGCAGACGCTGCTATTCCTCAACCGGCGCGGCTATGCCCCGCTCACGCTGTGCCGCAACTGCGGCTTTCGCTTCCAGTGCCCCAATTGCAGCGCCTGGCTGGTCGAGCACCGCCTCTCGCGTCGCCTGTCCTGCCACCACTGTGGTCACGAGACCCAGCCGCCGCCCGCCTGCCCCGAATGTGGCGAACTCGACTGCCTCGTCGCCTGCGGGCCGGGCGTCGAACGCATCGCCGACGAGGTGGCCGAAATCATGCCCGAGGCGCGCGTGGCGGTTGCGACGTCGGATACGCTGAACTCTCCCGAGAAAGCCGCCGCCTTCGTGGCCGAGGCGGAAGCGGGCGCGATCGACGTGATCGTCGGCACTCAGCTGGTAACGAAGGGCTTCCATTTCCCCGAACTGACGCTCGTTGGTGTCGTCGATGCCGATCTCGGTCTCGAAGGCGGCGACTTGCGCGCAGCCGAGCGCACCTACCAGCAGGTCGCGCAGGTCGCCGGGCGCGCCGGGCGCGGCGCCAAGCCCGGCGAGGTTCTTATCCAGACCCGTCACCCCGACGCCCCGGTAATCGCAGCACTGGCGGCCGGGGATCGCGACGCATTCTACGAAGCCGAAACCGAGGCGCGCCGCCACGCGGGGGCCCCGCCCTTCGGCCGCTGGGCCGCGATCATTGTGTCGAGCGAGGACGAGGCGGAGGCCAAGGAGGCCGCCCGCCTGATCGGCGGAACCCAGCCGAACGTTCCCGACGTAATGATCCTCGGCCCCGCGCCCGCGCCGCTCAGCCTTCTGCGAGGCCGCTATCGCTATCGCCTGCTGATCAACGCCCGCCGCAGCGCGCAGGTGCAGGACGTGATCCGCCAATGGCTCGCCCCCTTGCGCTTTCCCCAGGGCGTGCGAGTGTCGATCGACATCGACCCCTACAGCTTCGTCTAGCGAGAGGACCTGCCATGCTCACCGTCCACCACCTGCGCATCTCGCAATCGGAACGGATCGTCTGGCTGTGCGAGGAGCTGGGCCTCGATTACGAGCTGAAGCTCTATACTCGCCGCAGCGACAACAACCTCGCGCCCGACGAATACAAGGCTCTCCACCCGATGGGCATCGCGCCGGTCATCACCGACAGCGATCTCGTGCTCGGTGAAAGCGGCGCGATCTGCGAGTACATCGATCGCAAGTACGGCAACGCGAGGCTCTCACCCGGACCGGAAAGCCCGGACTTTGCCGGCCACCTGTTCTGGTTCCATTTCTCCAACGCCACCTTCATGACCAACGGCATGATGGCGCTGGTCGCGCGCCAGCTTGGCGGCGACGAGATGCCCGGCTTCGTGGCGGACCGGATGGCGAAGGGCTGGCAGCTGGCCGATGCGCGGCTGGCGGAGACTCCGTTCTTCGGCGGGCAGAATTTGACGACTGCCGACATCATGATGGGGTTCAATCTCACCACCTCGCGCATGTTCGGCGGGGCGGACCTGGCGCCCTACCCGCACATCGCCGCCTACCTGAAGCGGATCGGCGAACGGCCGGCCTATCGCCGCGCAATGGAGAAGTGCGAGCCGGGGATGGAGCCTAAGCTGGACTGACCGCGGCTTCGCGCCAGCCGCCGCCGCACCCACCACGGGCGCACGATGTTTCCGCGCCGGGCTGCCTGCACGACGAACCACGCGCCGAGCGGGGTCGCCAGCGCGAGCGCCAGGACAGAGGCTTCAAGGCCGAACTGTCCGCCCGACAGGATGACCGGCCCCGCGCTGTGCGCCTCCACCAGGCCATCCACCTGAAATCCCGAGACAGGCACGTCCCACACGTAGCCTTGAGTGACGTTCCACCCGAAATGCAGTCCGATGGGCAGCCACAGATTGCGGGTCAGCATGTATGCTCCGCCGAGCATCAGCCCGGCTTCAATTGCGATGGCTAGCGACGAGAACAGGGTCGCATTCGCGTTGAAGATATGCGCCAGCCCGAACAGCCCCGAGCTGAGCGCCAGCGCGAACCAGCTGCCGCCGAATTCCTCGAGAAAGTGGAACAGCACCCCGCGCGCGAGAATTTCCTCGAACAACGCCGCCTGCAGGCCCGCGCCGAACAACAGCAGAGGCCAGCTCGTACTGCCGCCCCAGCCATCGATGCGGTAAGCGCCAGCCAGGAAAGCCGCCCCGACTATGGCAGTCATCAACACCGCGGCGATGGCCGTGCCGCGGATGCTGTCGCGCGCAGTGCGGTCGAACATCAAGTCATCGCGCCGGCGGTCGCCCAGGCGAGTGACCACCAGCTTGTACACGACCACCGAGACGGCAATGACGCATAGCGAGATGAGCGGCGGCTTGTCGACCCAGGCCGGCAGCGCCTCCAGCGGCAACAGCCGAAGGACGGGCGTGACCAGCGCGATGCCGCCGATCAGCGCGACAAGGGCGATGACCAGCGCGACCAGCGGAAAATCGAGGACACGCCGCCACAACGGCTTGCCGGATACCTGTTCTGTCATTCCGCCCCTTCGCGTTTCAGAAGCTCGCGCTTGATTTCGAGACCATAGGCGTACCCGCCGATGTCACCTCCCGTCCGGACCACCCGGTGACACGGGATCAGCACGGCGACATTGTTGCGCGCATTGGCGCTGCCGGCCGCGCGGACCGCCTTGGGATTGCCCGCAGCGGCAGCGATCTGCGCATAAGTGCGGGTTTCGCCGGCGGGAACTGCGCGGAGCGCCCGCCAGCACGCTTCCTGGAAAGCGGTTCCCTTCACGTCGAGCGGAATGTGTGCGCCCTGCCCCGGTGTCTCGACCGCAGCGATCACTTCCGCCAGTAGACCCGCAAAGGGCCCACCGCCCTCGACCAGCTCGGCATTGGGAAAGCGCCGCGCCAGGTCCGCCGGTCCTTCTCCGAACGACAGGCGGCACACGCCCTTGTCGGTCGCCGCGACCAGCATTGCCCCCAGGGTCGTTTCCACCACCGCCCAGCGGATCGTGACCCCGTGCCCGCCATGGGCCCAGGCGCTTGGCTGCATGCCCAGCTTGTCCGCGGCCCCTTCGTAAAACCGGCTGGGGCTTTCGTACCCCGCCTCGTAGATCGCGCCGGTCACCCGTCCTTCCCTGGTCAGCGCCGATCGGGCTCGCTCCTCGCGAAGCGCACGCGTATAGGCGGCCGGGGAAAGGCCGGTCGCACGGCTGAAGACGCGCTGGAAATGCGCCGCCGAATAACCCGCGAGCGCTGCAAGTTCGCCAAGGCGCGGCGTGCCTTCGCTTGCCTTGATCTCGTCGATCGCCGCAAGCACCGCCGCCTCGTCGCGCGCGACTGCATTCGGGGCGCACCGCCGGCAGGCGCGCAATCCCGCCGCCTCGGCTTCGGTGCAGGAGGCGTAGAAACGCACGTTCTCCCGGCGCGGAGCGCGCGCGGGGCAGCTTGGTCGGCAATAGATCCCGGTGGAATGCACGCCGGTGACGAACCGGCCATCGAAACGGCGGTCCTTCGCCAGCGCGATGCGCCAGCGATCGTCGTCGGTAAGAGAGGGGTCCTGGGCCATCGCGCTTGTCTCCTGGTGCCACAAAGGCTTGCGGCTGAACAGTTAGCTCGCCGCGACCGGGCGCGCGTCCCGTCGCTTGCGGTCAATGTCGCGGCACGCCACAAGCTGCCGCGATGAAACGCTTGTTCCCGGCGCTCGCCGCGCTCCTCCTGATGGCCATTCCGGCTGGCGCGCAGTCCGAGCCGGCCGATATATCCGCTGCCGCGCGCGGGGTCGTCCGCGTCGTCATCATGGCGTCCGATGGCGAAGCAGTGACCCCGATCAGCCACGGCACGGGCTTTGCGGTGACACCCAACCGGATCGTCACCAACGCCCATGTCGTGCGCGCGGCCTTGCAGGACGATACCCTTCGCATTGCGATCGTACCGCCGGATGGCGATTCGGCGGACTACGCCCGGGTGCTCGCGGTGTCCGAGGCAAAGGACCTGGCCATCATCGAGACTACCGGCAAGCTGCGCCTCCCGCCCCTGACCATTTCCGGAGTGCCCGCCGGCGACGGAGCGGAGGTTTCCGCGGTTGGCTATCCGATGAACGTCGACCGTGCTCAGGGACTGGATTTGCCCGACCTGTTTCGCCCGCAACCGCCGGTCAAAAGCCGGGGTTTCATCTCGGGCGCGCGGCCCAGCCGGGATGTCGACACGCTTTTGCACACCGCCCCGATCGCCCGGGGCAATTCGGGCGGACCGCTGCTCGACAGCTGCGGGCGGGTGCTTGGCGTCAACAGTTTCGGGACCAGTTCGGACGATGCCGCCGACGCCGAATTCTCCTTCGCAGTGTCGGATAAGGAACTCCTGCCTTTCCTGAAAGGGGCCGGGATCACGCCCGCGGTCAACGCGCTGCCGTGCCAGTCGATGGCGC
Source organism: Tsuneonella deserti (assembly GCF_014644315.1). Lineage (NCBI taxonomy): Bacteria > Pseudomonadati > Pseudomonadota > Alphaproteobacteria > Sphingomonadales > Erythrobacteraceae > Tsuneonella > Tsuneonella deserti. The sequence goes on from NZ_BMKL01000001.1 coordinate 1,517,069, forward strand.
AGCTTGACGAAGCGGAGCGCGAAAGGCTGGCCAACGAGCAGGCCGCGGCTCGGGCGCGGCTTGCGGAACGGGCCGAATCGGACCGGGCCAGGCGAGAGCGGGCCATGATGGAAGCCGAGCTGTCCGTGCTCGACGACCGGGAGAACGGAATGGCGATCGCCGGACTCCTGCTGCTGCTCTCGCTGGGGGCGGGTTTCGCAGCCTGGAACCTGCGCACGAGGGAGGATGGCGGCAAGGCCAGCCGGATTGCGGGTGTCGTGGCAGCGGCGGCTTTGATTGGCGCTCTGGCTGTGTGGTTCACCCGGCCGGGCATCGATGCGATCGACCGCCGCGCCGCCGACGCACTGGCCGACGACGGCGGCTCGGGCGAATTGACACCGACCTCGGCGACGGAGTCCGGCGCGGCAGAACTTACCTGCACCATCGTACCAAGCCGCAGCCGGATAGTCAGCCAACCTCCCAAAGACCTCGACTTCGCCTGGAATTCCAATGGCTGCGTCAACGGGCGCACCCAGTACGGCTTCGCGGATGGCAAGTGGAGCCGGCTGTTCGTCCCCAATTCGGAAGATGCGGTGTCGGTCAACAGCTTCGACCCGGCAACGCGCACCTTCCGCACGGACAAGTTCGCGCTTGGCCAATCGGCGATGGCCAGGGCGCGGCAGGCGCGTTCGAGATACCATGCGCCGGAGTGCGGGTCGCAGGACGCCGCAAGCCGCCTCGGAGAGATGCAATCCGGCGTCGTCGCCCTGCTTCCCACCCAGGCCAACGAGCGGCTGGTCTATTCCTGCCGCCCGAGTGACCAGGGTTAGGCCCGCGAGCGGGCGCCATTCGGTTGCACAATGCTCGTACCCAAGCGTGATTGCATCGTGGCAATCTCGGTGATAGGGGCGCGCCAAGCTTGCCCGGGCAGCCTTGCGGCCGCCACATCGTGGCGCGCTCGAAACCGAACTATTCTCCGGATCCAGAGGGACCAACGCGCGTGGATATTTCCGCCGGTATTCAGGCTAGCCTCGCAGGGCGTTACGCCTCGGCGCTGTTCGATCTCGCCAGCGAAGCGGGCACGGTGACGGCAGTCGAATCGGACCTCGACATGCTCGACCGGGCGCTGGCTGAATCGGTGGACCTGCGCGCGCTCACCACCAATCCCGAAATCGGCCGCAAGGCACAGGGCGCGGCGATGGAAGCTGTCGCCAATATGCTCGGCATCAGCGAACTCACCCGCCGCTTCCTTGGCGTGCTGGCCGGAAACCGCCGCCTCTCGCAGCTCGGCAGCGTGATCCGCGCATTCCGCGCCATCGCCGCGGCGCAGCGTGGCGAAGTCTCTGCCGAGGCGACCAGCGCCCACGCCCTCACCGATGCGCAGATCGAACAGCTTCGCCAAAAGCTGACCGCGCGTGAAGGCCGCACCGTCAAGCTCACCACGAAGGTGGATCCGGACCTGCTCGGCGGGCTGGTCGTCACCATCGGCTCGAAGCGGATCGACGGCTCGATCCGCACCCGTCTCAACTCACTCGAACAGGCCATGAAGGCCTAAGGGCGCTTCGCCCGTCTGCCAAAAGGTAGCTTCACTCATGGAAATCCGCGCCGCAGAAATCTCCAAGGTCATCAAGGACCAGATCGCCAACTTCGGCACCGAGGCGGAAGTCTCGGAAGTCGGTTCGGTGCTCTCGGTCGGTGACGGCATCGCCCGCATCCACGGGCTGGACAAGGTCCAGGCCGGCGAGATGGTGGAATTCGCCAACGGCATCCAGGGCATGGCCCTCAACCTCGAAGCCGACAACGTCGGTGTCGTCATCTTCGGCTCGGACTCCGAGATCAAGGAAGGCGACAACGTCAAGCGCACCGGCACCATCGTCGACGTGCCCGTCGGCAAGGGTCTGCTGGGCCGCGTGGTCGACGCGCTCGGCAACCCGATCGACGGCAAGGGCCCGATCGTCGCCGAACAGCGCATGCGCGTCGAGAAGAAGGCGCCGGGGATCATTCCGCGGCAGTCGGTCAATGAGCCGGTGCAGACGGGTCTCAAGGCGATCGACGCGCTCGTTCCCATCGGCCGCGGCCAGCGCGAGCTGATCATCGGGGACCGCCAGACCGGCAAGTCGGCAGTCGCGATCGACACCTTCATCAACCAGAAGGAAGCGAACGCCGGCACCGACGAGAGCAAGAAGCTCTACTGCATCTACGTCGCCGTCGGCCAGAAGCGCTCGACCGTCGCGCAGCTCGTCCGCACGCTGGAAGAGAACGGCGCGATGGAATATTCCATCATCGTCGCCGCGACCGCTTCGGAGCCCGCTCCGCTGCAGTACCTTGCGCCCTACACCGGCTGCACGATGGGCGAATACTTCCGCGACAACGGCATGCATGCCGTGATCGTGTACGACGACCTTTCGAAGCAGGCCGTCGCCTACCGCCAGATGTCGCTCCTCCTCCGCCGCCCGCCGGGGCGCGAGGCCTACCCGGGCGACGTGTTCTACCTCCACAGCCGCCTGCTCGAGCGCGCGGCCAAGATGAGCGACGAAAACGGCGGCGGATCGCTGACCGCGCTGCCGATCATCGAGACGCAGGCGGGCGACGTGTCGGCCTACATTCCGACCAACGTGATCTCGATCACCGACGGCCAGATCTTCCTTGAGACCAACCTGTTCTTCCAGGGCATCCGCCCGGCGATCAACGTCGGCCTGTCGGTCAGCCGCGTCGGCGGCGCCGCGCAGACCAAGGCGATGAAGAAGGTGTCGGGCTCGATCAAGCTGGAGCTGGCGCAGTACCGCGAGATGGCGGCGTTCGCGCAGTTCGGCTCGGACCTCGACGCCTCGACGCAGAAGCTGCTGAACCGCGGCGCGCGGCTGACCGAGCTGCTCAAGCAGCCGCAGTTCTCGCCGCTTCCGTTCGAGGAGCAGACCGTGTCGATCTTCGCCGGCACCAACGGATATCTCGACAGCGTCGCGGTGGACAAGGTGACCGACTACGAGGCGCAGATGCTGAGCTACATGCGCAGCAATCACTCGGACCTGCTGGCCGAGATCCGCACTTCGCAGAAGTTCGAAGGCACGGTGGCCGACAAGACCGCCGAAGCTCTCGACGCTTTCGGCAAGCAGTACGCCTGAACCTGACGAGACGAGCTAGGGAGCCGAAATGGCCTCGCTGAAGGAACTCAAGGGTCGGATCAACTCGGTCAAGTCGACCCAGAAGATCACCAAGGCCAAACAGATGGTCGCTGCCGCGAAGCTGCGCAAGGCGCAGGCGGCGGCCGAATCGGCGCGTCCCTATGCCGAGCGGCTGGGCGCGGTGATGGCCTCGCTCGCCGGCAAGGTGAGCGGCGACAGCGCGCCCAAGCTGATCCGCGGGACTGGGAAGGACCAGCGGCACTTGCTGGTCGTCGCCAACTCGGACAAGGGCCTCGCGGGCGCGTTCAACTCGAACATCGTGCGTGCTGCGCTGACCAAGGCGCGCGAACTGCGGGCCGAGGGCAAGGACGTCGATTTCTACCTCGTCGGCCGCAAGGGCCGCGCGCCCATCCGCCGCGCGCATCCCAACAACATCGCCCAGATGTTCGACACCACCGAAGTGCGCGAGCCCGGCTATGCCGAGGCAGAGCGGATCGTCGCCGAGCTGGTCGAGATGTACGAGGCGGGCAGGTTCGACGTCGCGCACCTGTTCTTTTCGAAGTTCAAATCGGCGCTGACGCAGGAGCCCACCCGCCTGCAGATCATCCCCGTCCCGGCCCCGGAGACCGGCTCCACCAGCAAGGCCGCGGTCGAGTATGAGCCGGAGGAGGAAGAAATCCTCGCCGAGCTGCTGCCGCGCTATCTCAAGACCCAGGTTTTCGGCGCGTTGCTGGAAAACCAGGCGTCCGAGCAAGGCGCCTCGATGACCGCGATGGACAACGCCACGCGCAACGCAGGCGAGCTGATCAACAAGCTGACCATCCAGTACAACCGCAGCCGCCAGGCCGCGATCACGACCGAACTCATTGAAATTATCGCCGGCGCGGAAGCGCTCTAAGGCATCGCAGGCAAGGAAAAGACCATGGCCACCGCCCCCGTCCTGAACCAGACCACCACCGGTACGATCGCCCAGGTGATCGGCGCCGTCGTCGACGTCGCCTTCGAAGGCGAGCTTCCGGCGATCCTCACCGCGCTGGAAACCGACAACAACGGCAACCGGCTCGTGCTCGAGGTCGCCCAGCACCTCGGCGAGAACACCGTGCGCACGATCGCGATGGACGCGACCGAGGGCCTCACCCGTGGCCAGACCGTGCGCAATACCGGCCAGCAGATTTCGGTCCCCGTCGGCCCGAAGACCCTGGGCCGCATTCTCAACGTCGTCGGCGAGCCGATCGACGAACGCGGCCCTGTCGGCGCTGAGAAGCGCGCGCCGATCCACGCCGAGGCTCCCCTCTTCATCGACCAGTCGACCGAAGCCAGCATTCTCGTCACCGGCATCAAGGTCATCGACCTGCTGGCGCCCTATGCGCGCGGCGGCAAGATCGGCCTGTTCGGCGGCGCGGGCGTGGGCAAGACCGTGCTCATCCAGGAACTGATCAACAACATCGCCAAGGGCCACGGCGGCGTGTCGGTGTTCGCCGGCGTGGGTGAGCGCACCCGCGAAGGAAACGACCTCTACCACGAATTCCTCGACGCCGGCGTCATCGCCAAGGACGCCGAGGGCAACGCGACCAGCGAAGGTTCGAAGGTCGCACTGGTGTTCGGCCAGATGAACGAGCCCCCGGGCGCCCGCGCCCGCGTCGCGCTCTCGGGCCTGACGATGGCGGAATACTTCCGCGACGAGGAAGGCCAGGACGTGCTGTTCTTCGTCGACAACATCTTCCGCTTCACCCAGGCGGGTTCGGAAGTGTCGGCGCTGCTCGGCCGCATTCCTTCGGCGGTGGGCTACCAGCCGACCCTGTCGACCGACATGGGCAACCTGCAGGAACGCATCACTTCGACCACCAAGGGCTCGATCACCTCGGTGCAGGCGATCTACGTGCCTGCGGACGACCTTACCGACCCGGCTCCGGCCACCTCGTTCGCGCACCTTGACGCGACCACGACGCTCAGCCGCGCAATTTCCGAGCTGGGCATCTACCCCGCGGTGGACCCGCTTGATTCCACCTCTCGCGTTCTGGAGCCGCGCGTCGTTGGCGAGGAGCACTACCGCACCGCCCGCCGCGTCCAGGAAGTGCTGCAGAAGTACAAGTCGCTGCAGGACATCATCGCCATTCTCGGCATGGACGAGTTGTCGGAAGAGGATAAGCTCACCGTCGCCCGCGCGCGCAAGATCCAGCGCTTCCTGTCGCAGCCGTTCCACGTGGCCGAGGTGTTCACCAACATCCCGGGCAAGTTCGTCCAGCTCGAAGACACGGTGAAGTCGTTCAAGGCCGTCGTCGACGGCGAGTACGACCACCTGCCCGAAGCCGCGTTCTACATGGTCGGCGGGATCGAAGAGGCGGTCGAGAAGGCCAAGAAGATGGCCGACGAGGCCTAAGGCTATGGCGCTCCACTTCGAACTCGTAACCCCGGCCAAGCTCGTGCTGTCGGAAGACGTCCACATGGTGGTCGTCCCCGGCACCGAGGGCGATTTCGGCGTGCTCGAAGGGCACGCGCCCGTGATGAGCACCATCCGCGACGGCGCGCTCCAGGTGTACCGCACGCAAGGATCGGCACCGGAGAGCATCGAAGTGCGCGGCGGCTTCGCCGAAGTTGGCGAGAATGGTCTCACGGTGCTGGCCGAACACGTCGAGAGCTGAGGCCATCCTCCGCCTGCTTGAAAGCGCGCGCGTGCAGTCCTGGCTGCGGCGCGCGTTTTTCTTTGCGGCGGCGTTCGCATTGGTGATGGCGCTCCTGCCCCATCCGCCGTCGCTTCCGCTCGAACCGGGCGACAAGGTTCAGCACATGCTCGCCTTCTTCACGCTCGGCGCACTCGCCGCAGGCGGCTGGCGAAACCGACCCGTTCCGGTGTTCGTCGCCCTGGCGGGGTTCGGAGCGGCGATCGAGTTGCTCCAGTCGATTCCCTCGCTGCATCGCGACGCGCAATGGAGCGACTGGCTCGCCGATATGGGCGCCACTGCAGTCGCGCTTGGCCTCGCCTGGCTGGTGCTGGGTGACTGGCGCTTCCGTTCGTCGCAAGGACGGCACGTTCCGGATGCTTAACCGGAAATAAGCCATGTCCGGCAGGACGGAATTAACCCTGCCCGGTCACTTCTCGTTCTGACGGGGGCGAAGGAGTGAAATCGATGGCATACCCGTATGACAGTACCGTGTCCGAAGCGATCAAGCGGGCCGGGCTCCCCAAATCGCACAAGGTCCACTGGTCCCCGGCCCGCAAGGCGGAAGTCGTTCGCGCGGTGCGTGACGAGGTGATCACTTTCGACGAGGCGCGTGGGCGTTATCTGCTCAGCCGCAGCGAATTTCGCGCCTGGGAACAGCAAGTCGATCAGCAGCAGTCGCGCGAACTGGCATAACCGCAGTCACGGCTCGCAGCGGCGCGGCGCCCGGGGATCAGGCAAGGAAGGCGGGGTCGATCACCACCTTCTGATCGTTCCACTCGGGCACCGCTTCCGTCGTCATCGGCACCATCGCGCGGCGCCGGTCCGGACCTTCTATCTCGAGCACGTCGCCCGCGCCGTAGTTCTCGATTCCCACGACGGTGCCGAGATGCTCGCCGGACGGGCTCACGGCCGCCAATCCGATGATGTCGGCGTGGTAGTATTCGCCCTCGGCCAGCGCGGGCATGGCCGAGCGGGGCACCGTCAGCGGAGTGCCACGCATTTTTTCGGCGGCAGTTCGATCCGGGATTTCCGCGAAGCGGGCGACCGCCCCGCCCTTGTTGTCGCTGCGGATTTTCCGCAGCGTCAGTGTGCCCCCGTTGAAGCTCTCGTAGCGCGTGAGCGCGTCGATTCCTTCACCGAACAACTTCAGGCGGACTTCGCCCGTCACGCCGTGCGCGCCACTGATGGCGGCCAGGGTGACGGGCTTGTCCATGCGTGACCTCAGGCTTCCGCGGTATCGCCGGCGGCAGCTTCCTCGGCCACAGGGGCTTCAGCGGGAGCTTCCTCGGCGGGAGCTTCCTCGGCGGGAGCTTCCTCAGCCGGAGCAGCGGCGGCAGCGGCAGCGGCTTCCTCGGCCTCGCGGGCCTTTTCGGCACGCTCTTCGGCGCGAGTCTTGGCGTTCTCGCCGGGCTCACCCTTTTTCGGATTGTTGCGGGCGGCGCGCTCACGAACGCCAGCGGCGTCGAGGAAGCGGGCCACGCGGTCCGAGGGCTGCGCGCCGACCGAGAGCCAGTGCTTCGCGCGGTCTGCGTTGAGCTTGACGCGCTCCTCGCTGTCCTTGGGCAGAAGCGGGTTGTAGGTGCCGATCTGCTCCAGATACTTGCCGTCGCGCGCCGAGCGGCTGTCGGCCACCACGATGCGATAGTAGGGCCGCTTCTTCGCGCCACCGCGCGACAGCCGGATTGCAATTGCCATGTGTCTTACCTTTCCAGTCTAAGCTATTCTAACTACTTCTTTTTCATCAAATCCTGCAGGTTCGCGGGCAGTGCCCCGCTCCCCAGTCCGGGCAGAGCCGGAGGAGCCGACCCCCCGCCCCCCATGCCGCCAAGCGCCCCACCGAGGCCGCCCTTCCCGAAGGCGGCGGCGAGTCCCTTGAAGCCGCCCATCTTGCGGATCTGCTTCATCGCGCGGGCCATTTCCTGGTGCATCTTCAGCAGCTTGTTGACGTCCTGCACGTCGAGACCGGCACCGGCGGCCACGCGCTTCTTGCGCCTGGCATTCATCAGTTCGGGCCGGGCGCGTTCCTTCGGCGTCATGGAGGAAATGACCGCGTCCATGTGGACCAGCACCTTGTCGTCGACGCCGGACTGCGCCATCGCCGCCTTGGCCTTCTTCATGCCGGGCAGCATGCCAGCCAGCATGCCGATGCCGCCCATGTTCTGCATCTGCTTGAGCTGCATGCGCAGGTCGTTCAGGTCGAACTGGCCCTTGGCCATGCGCCTGGCGAGCGCCTCGGCGTCTTCTTCCTTGATCGTCTGCGCGGCCCGCTCGACCAGGCTGACGACGTCGCCCATGCCCAGGATGCGGTCGGCCACGCGGCCCGGGTGGAACGCCTCGAGCGCGTCGAGCTTTTCGCCCGTGCCGGCGAACTTGATCGGCTTGCCGGTGACATGACGCATCGACAGCGCCGCACCGCCGCGCGCGTCGCCGTCCATGCGGGTCAGGATCACGCCGGTGAGCGGCACCTCGCCCGAAAACGATTGGGCCACGTTGACCGCGTCCTGGCCCGTCAGCGCATCGACCACCAGCAGCACTTCGGTTGGCGCGGAGACGCCGGCGACCGCCTTCATCTCCTCCATCAGCGCCTGGTCGACGTGGAGGCGGCCGGCGGTGTCGAGCAGCAGCACGTCGATGTTCTGCAACCGCGCCGATTCAAGGGCGCGACGGGCTATGTCGACCGGCTGCTGGCCCTGGAGGATCGGCAGGGTCGCAACATCCACCTGGGTGCCGAGCACCGCGAGCTGCTCCTGCGCCGCGGGCCGCGCGACGTCGAGCGAGGCCATCAGCGCCTTCTTGCCATGCTTTTCGCGGATATACTTGGCGAGCTTGGCGGTGGTGGTCGTCTTGCCCGAGCCCTGGAGGCCGACCATCATCACCACGACCGGCGGCCTGGCGTTGAGGTTCAGCCCTTCGGCCTGCGCGCTGCCACCGTCTTCGGCCGCACCGCCAAGCATCTCGACCAGCTCGTCGTGGACGATCTTGACGACCTGCTGGCCCGGCGTGACCGAGCGCAACACGTCCTGCCCAATCGCCTTTTCGGTAACCGCGTCGATGAACCGGCGCGCCACCGGCAGCGCCACGTCCGCCTCGAGCAGCGCGACGCGGATCTCGCGCATGGCCTCGCGCACGTCCGCTTCGTTCAGCGCACCGCGACCGCGCAGGCGGTCGAACACGTTGCCCAGGCGATCGGACAGGTTATCGAACATGCGCTACCTCAAGACCGGCGGTTTCCCGCCAAATGCGAAAAACGCCGGCGGACGAAACCTCGTCGGCCAGCGTGCGGATCTCAACGAGAGGCCCGACTTTGATCCAGTTGTCCATTGCGCCGGATTTCGGTTTGGGCTGCAGGCGAAAATGGTGGAGGCGAGTGACCCGGCGCGCAGCGGACTTAATGTCCGTGAGCACCGGAAGCGCTCGTATCCGCCATTTGCAGCCCAGCCCGGGCCAAAAGACGGTGCAATGGTGGAGCCTAGCGGGATCGAACCGCTGACCTCCTGCATGCCATGCAGGCGCTCTCCCAGCTGAGCTAAGGCCCCTTGCCACTGCTGATGCCAACCCTGGGAGGCTGGCGGTAATCTTCCGCCGAAGCGGCAGGTCGCGCCCTTTATGGACGCGGCCCGCGCTTGGCAAGCGTCAATTAGCTATCGTCTTCGTCGTCGTCGCCTGAGGTCGCCACGCCGAGGTCGTCGTCGCCGCCGAGATCGACGTCGTTGTCGGGCGAATCCTCGTCGTCGTCGACGTCGATGTCCTCCAGGTCGTCACCGCCCAGGTCGGAATCGGCTTCGACGTCCTTCTTCTTCTCTTCCTCGAACGGAATCGGCTGCTTGGACTTCAGGACCGGTTCGGGCGTCCATTGCTCGCCGCATTCGATGCAGGCCACCGGGTCGTCCTTGCCCAGATCGTAGAAGCGCGTACCGCACTTGGGGCACTGGCGCTTGGCACCCCATTCAGGCTTGACCATTGCAATTCCTCGGCTTGCCCGCCCGGTCGTGGGCAGGCGAAAATATGGGAGACTTGATGGGTAACCGGCGCACCGGAATCAAGAGCGGGCGCGCCTTGCCATAGGCCACCCCCGCTGTCAAAAGCCGCGCGCCCAGAGCATCTATGACCGCCCCCGCCACATCGCCCCTCCCCCGCCGCTTCGCGCCCGCCGGTCCCTTGCGCGGGCGTGTGCGCGTGCCGGGAGACAAGTCGATCAGCCACCGGGCGGTCATGCTGGGCGCGCTCGCGGTCGGCGAGACGCGCGTTACCGGCCTGCTTGAAGGCGAGGACGTGATGGCCACCGCCGCTGCCATGCAGGCGATGGGCGCGAGTATCGACAAAGTGGGCGAGGAATGGCGCATTCAAGGCGTCGGAGTCGGCGGCCTTCTGCAACCCGCTGCTGCGCTCGAGATGGGCAATTCGGGCACCTCGACCCGTCTGTTGATGGGGTTGGTAGCCAGCCACGCGATCACGGCGGCGTTCACCGGGGACGCGAGCCTGTCACGCCGCCCGATGGGCCGGGTGATCGAGCCTTTGAGCCGCATCGGAGCCTCGTTCACACCTTCTCCCGGAGGACGCCTGCCACTGATGATGACAGGCGCCAGCGTGCCGGTTCCGATCGAGTACCGGCTGCCGGTTGCCAGCGCCCAGGTGAAGAGCGCGGTGCTGCTGGCCGGGCTCAATACCGCGGGGATCACCACCGTAATCGAACCGGTCGCCACCCGCGATCATTCGGAGCGGATGCTGCGCGGCTTCGGCGCCGACCTCGAGGTCGAAGAGGCGGACGACGAGCGCGTAATCCGCGTGCGCGGCGAGGCGGATTTGCGCCCGCAGGCGATCGAGGTGCCGGGCGATCCAAGCTCGGCCGCATTCTTCATCGTCGCCGCGACATTGGTTGAAGGAAGCGACCTTACCATCGAGAACGTCGGCCTCAATCCCACCCGAGCCGGCATCGTTTCGGTACTTCGCGAAATGGGCGCGGATATCGAGGAACTCGCCTTGCGCGGCGTAGGCGGAGAACCCGTGGCCGATCTGCGCGTGCGTCACTCTCCCCTTAAAGGCATCGAAGTGGACCCGGCCGTCGCGCCGAGCATGATCGATGAGTTTCCGATCCTGTTCGTCGCGGCTGCCCTGGCAAACGGGCGAACCGTCACCCGCGGGCTGGACGAACTGCGGGTCAAGGAAAGCGACCGGCTTTCGGTCATGGCGGAGGCGCTCGTCGCCGCTGGCGCGCGGGTCGAGGAAACAGCCGATGGCCTGATCATCGACGGAACCGCTGGCGAGCCGCTGAGCGGAACAGCCGATAATCCCATCCGCACCCACCTCGACCACCGCATCGCGATGAGCATGGCGATCGCCGGCCTCGTCTCGCGCGCGGGGGTGGAAATCGACGACACCCGCCCGATCGCCACCAGCTTTCCGGCATTCACCACGCTACTCGAACAGGCCACCCGATGACCGACATCCATACCCTCGTCGGCTTCGCCGGCATGGCCTGCATCATCGCGGCTTATGCATATCTGACCTGGAGTCCGGCACCCAATCCGTTCGTGCTCCACGGGACCAACCTGGCAGGCGCGGCGCTGCTCACGGTATCGCTGCTGGTCCACACGAACCTGCCGAGCCTCGTTCTCGAGGGCTTCTGGGCAGCGATCGCGATCTATGGACTGGTCAAGGCATTGCGCCGGAAAGGGGCGGCGCGATGATCATCGCGGTCGACGGCCCGACCGCGTCCGGCAAAGGCACGATCGCCCGCGCTCTTGCAGCGCATTTCGGCTTGCCGCACCTGGATACGGGCTTGCTTTACCGTGCTGTCGGACGCCAGGTATTCCTTGACGGGGGCGACCCGGACGATGGCGGCGACGCGCTCGCCGCGACGAGCTTTCCCGATCTGCTGCTTCACGATCCGCACCTTCGAAGCGAAGAAACCGGCGGGCTCGCGAGCCGCGTTTCGGTCCACCCCGCGGTTCGCCAGGCGCTTTTCGAGCGCCAGCGCGTCTTCGCTACGCAAGCCGGCGGAGCGGTACTCGACGGGCGCGACATCGGCACCGTCATCGCGCCGGATGCTGATGTGAAGCTGTTCGTCACCGCCAGCGTCGAAGCGCGCGCCGAGCGGCGATGGAAGGAAATGCGCGACGCCGGCATTGAGGTCGCCCTGAGCGATATCGCCGCCGACATCCGCCGCCGCGACGAGCGCGATTCCAACCGCGCCGACGCGCCCCTGCGGGTGGCCGAAGGCGCGTTCGTGATCGACAATTCCGCCATGACCCGAGAGCAGGCGACCGCCGCTGCCATAGAGGCAGTCGAAGCCGCCCGCCGCACTTAGCGATCCTAGCTTTCCTACAAGGCGTCCGTGCGTCATACGCTGGCCGATGCGTCACATGGCCGCTTCCCCCCAACCGCACGCTCACCGGACCAGATCGGAAGGTGACAAAGGGGACGCCCGAAACGGGCCGTTTGCCGAGTGTGAAAGGCCCGAATACAAGTTCCTTTTCCGGCCCGGGTGCGCGGTCCACGGCCTGCTGTTTCGCTTGCTTTCGGCGACTGTTGCGACTATGCGCGCGCCGTCCCTACAGCTTTGGCCGAACAGCACTGCTCGACAGGACCTTCGTGGCGCATGGGGCGGCACGAGGAAACGGCCCTCTTGCCCCGGATGGGCGCGCAATGGTGCGCGGCCGGCGGGAAAGACCCCGGTAAAACCGGTGGCCGGTAGCAAAATGTGAACAGGAATCCTGATCCTATGGCATCCACTGCCAATCCCACTCGCGCCGATTTCGAGGCGCTGCTCAACGAACAGCTCGGCGGCGCCGGCGAAGAAGGCTTCGAAGGCCGCGTCGTCAAGGGCACCGTGACCGCGATCGAGAACGGCATGGCCGTGATCGACGTCGGCCTTAAGAGCGAAGGGCGCGTTGCGCTCAAGGAATTTGCCCGCGGCGAAGGCGAAGGCGCCGACCACGGCCTGACCGTCGGCTCGGAAGTCGAAGTGTTCGTCGACCGCGTCGAGAACAGCGACGGCGAAGCGATGCTCAGCCGCGACCGCGCCCGCCGCGAAGCCGCGTGGGACAAGCTGGAAAGCGAATTCGGCGAAGGCAAGCGCGTCGACGGCCGCATCTTCGGCCGCGTCAAGGGCGGCTTCACCGTCGACCTCGACGGCGCCGTGGCCTTCCTCCCCGGCAGCCAGGTCGATATCCGCCCGGTGCGCGATGTCGGCCCGCTGATGGACATGCCGCAGCCGTTCCAGATCCTGAAGATGGACCGCCGCCGCGGCAACATCGTCGTGTCGCGCCGCGCGGTGCTCGAAGAGACCCGCGCCGAACAGCGCAGCGAGCTGATCGACAAGCTGACCGAAGGCCAGATCATGGACGGCGTGGTCAAGAACATCACCGATTACGGTGCGTTCGTGGACCTCGGCGGCATCGACGGCCTGCTCCACGTCACCGACATGAGCTACAAGCGGGTCAACCACCCGAGCGAAGTGATCAACATCGGCGACACGGTGAAGGTGCAGATCGTCCGCATCAATCCCGATACGCAGCGCATCAGCCTCGGCATGAAGCAGCTCGAAAGCGACCCGTGGGATGGCGTCGCCGCCAAGTACCCGGTCGGCATGAAGATGAAGGGCACGGTGACCAACATCACCGAATACGGCGCGTTCGTCGAGATCGAGCCCGGCATCGAAGGCCTGGTCCACGTTTCGGAAATGAGCTGGACCAAGAAGAACGTCCACCCCGGCAAGATCGTCTCGACTTCGCAGGAAGTCGACGTGGTCGTGCTCGAGGTCGATAGCGACAAGCGCCGTATCAGCCTTGGTCTCAAGCAGGCGCAGGGCAACCCCTGGGCCGATTTCGCGGACAAGCACCCCGTCGGCTCGGTCGTCGAGGGTGAAGTCAAGAACGCGACCGAGTTCGGCCTGTTCATCGGCCTGCCCGGCGACGTCGACGGCATGGTCCACATGTCGGACATCGCCTGGGGCATCTCGGGCGAGGACGCGCTGGCGCTTCACCGCAAGGGCGAAGAGGTCAAGGCGATCGTGCTCGACGTCGATGTCGAGAAGGAGCGCATCAGCCTCGGCATGAAGCAGCTCGAAAAGGGCGCGCCGACTGCCGGCGGCACCGCCTCGGCCGGAAGCCTGAAGAAGAACGACATCGTCACCGTGACCGTGCTCGAAGTGCGTGATGGCGGCCTCGAAGTGCAGGTCGGCGACGACGGCGCGACGGGCTTCATCAAGCGCAGCGACCTCGGCCGCGACCGCGACGAGCAGCGCCCCGACCGCTTCCAGGTCGGCAGCAAGCTCGATGCGATGGTGATCGGCTTCGACCGTTCCAAGAAGCCGAACTTCTCGGTCAAGGCGCGCCAGATCTCGGAAGAGAAGCAGGCTGTCGAGCAGTACGGTTCGTCCGATTCGGGTGCCTCGCTGGGCGACATCCTCGGCGAAGCGCTCAAGAAGCAGGCGGAATAGTCTCTCCGCCAGACTGACAGGCAAAGGGAAGGCCCGCCCGCTCACCCGAGCAGGCGGGCCTTTCCTACTGGGGCAAGAGAGCCTAGCTAGGCCCTATGCTTGAGATCCATCAGTTCCCCTGCCTGTCCGACAACTACGGTTTCCTCGTCCACGACCCGGTGAGCCAGGAAACCGTCTGCATCGATACGCCCGATGCGGACGCCTATTTGCGCGAAGCCGCGGCGAAGGGCTGGCAGATCACCCAGATCTGGAACACACACTGGCATCCGGACCACGCCGGCGGCAACGCGGCGATCAAGGCGGCCACCGGCTGCACGATCATTGCCCCGGCCGAAGTCGAGCGGATTTCGGCGATTGACCGCGTGGTGAGCGATGGCGACACTGTCATGCTCGGGGATCACGAGGCGCGCGTGATCGACGTGGGCGGACACACTAACGGGCACATCGCGTATCACCTCCCCGAAGACGAGACCGCCTTCGTGGGCGATAGCGTGTTCGCGCTGGGTTGCGGCCGGATGTTCGAGGGCACCGCCGACCAGTTCTGGGCGAGCCTGGAGCGGCTGCGCGGGCTGCCGCCGCGAACGATGCTCTACTGCGCCCATGAGTACACCCAGTCGAACGCGAAGTTCGCGCTCCATGCCGACCCCAACAACGCCGATCTTCAGGCCTACGTCCGTGAGATCGAGGAGCGTCGCGGACGTAATGAGCCGACCGTCCCGACCAAGCTTGAGCGGGAACTCGTCACCAACCCGTTCCTGCGCGCCGACAACGACGATCTGCGGGAACGATGGGGCGGTAACTCTCCCCACGAGACTTTCGCTGCGCTACGCAAGGCCAAGGACGAGTTCTGACCGCGATGCGGGCGCTGCGCGTCGAGCGGCTGTCCGATGATTTCTCCGGCGTCGAGCTGGCGGATGTGCCCCGGCCCGAACGCGGGCCTGGCGAGGTTCTGGTGCGGGTGCGCGCCGCCTCGCTCAACTACCCCGACCTGCTGATGACGCGTGGCGGCTACCAGTTCAAACCGGAGGTGCCGTTCACTTCGGGAATGGAGCTCGCAGGGGAAGTGATTGAAGCCGACCCCGGGAGCAGGTTTGGCATCGGCGCGGGCGTCATGGGCGGAGCGAAGACGGGCGCCTTCGCGGAGATCGCTGCGGTTCCCGAACGATCCTTGCGCCCCATTCCCGATGGGCTCGACTATGCGTCCGGCGCCGCTCTCGGCGCGGCGTATACGACCGCCTGGACCGGGCTAGTCGAACTCGGGGGTTTGGAGGCCGGCCAGTGGGTTCTGGTGCATGGCGCCAGCGGCGGGGTTGGGCTCGCCGCGTGCGATCTCGCCCGCGCATTGGGAGCGCGAGTGATCGCGGCCACTCACGACCGGACCAAAGCGGATCGCATCCGCAACGCGGTATTGCCTGATGCGGTCATCGTGAACCAAGGCCGGTTCCGCGAGCAGGCCGCGGAGCTGACGGGAGGACATTTGTGTGAGCTGGTGTTCGACCCGGTCGGGGGAGACGTTTTCGACGAAAGCACGCGTTGCGTTGCCTTCGGCGGGAAGTTGCTCGTGGTCGGGTTCGTTGCCGGGCGAATCCCGGAGATCGCGGTAAACATACCCCTCATCAAGGGCTTCTCTGTCGTCGGGGTGCGCGCAGGCGAATATGCTCGCCGCTTTCCGGAGCGCGGGGCGCGGATTGCCCGGGAAGTCGCGCGGCTGGCGAGCGCAGGCGAGATCAAGCCGGTCATCGACCGCACCCTCCCGCTCGCATCGTGGCGCGAAGCCTTCGGCGCGATGGAGGCTGGCCGGTTGGTCGGAAAGGTGGTCCTGGAACCCTATGCGCCTGGATAAGGGCTGTTCTTCAGCAACCGCGCGAGATGGGCGGCATTGGCAGCTACCATCTTGGCCGTTTCCTCTACTTTCTTGGGCGTCTGCTTGAGTTCCCTGAAGTCGGTCGAGCCCATTGCCTCGCCAACCCAGTAACAGGCAGCGTTTGCCGGGATCGTCCATCCGACGTCGTTCAGGGCCTGAAACAGCTGCGAGGTGGACCAGTGCGCCCCGTCCTCATTGCCCACGATCGCGGCGACTGCGACCTTGGAGAAGCTCGGCATTCGCCCGTTCTGGTCGGTCTCGCTCAGGAAAGCGTCCATCCGCTCGAGCACGCGCTTCGCGATCGACCCGATCTGTCCCATCCAGATGGGGCCACCGAACACGAGGATGTCATGAGCGAGTATCTTCTCGCGGAGCGCCGGCCAGTCGTCCCCTTCCCCCTCGTCCGAAGTCACACCGGGAACGACATTGTGGTCGGCTATCCGCAGACGCTCACCGAAGTTTACGCCGTTGTGCCTGAAGTGCCTTCTCAGAAGGTCCAGCATCGCGTCGGTCGAGCTTGGCTCGCCGCTACTCTTCTTGAGAGAACAGTTTATCTCGATCGCGCTCAGGGCCATGTCTTCCTCCGGTTAATACCGGAGAAGCGTCCGAACCCGCGGCAATGTTCCGAAGATCAGATCCGGGCGATGATGTCGTCGGCCAACTGCCGGTCGGCGGATGCGCCGTGTCGCCTGGCAATCAGCTCGCGGGCCGCAGCTGTGGCGAGCCCGGCAGCCTCGCGGCGCAAATCGTCAACCGCGGCACGCTCGGCAGCCCCGATCTTGGACTCGGCCACCGACGCGCGGCGCTCGATGAGCTGCGCCGTGTCGGCATCCGCCTGGGCCAGGATCTGCGCTGCTTCGGTCTTCGCATGCTCGAGCATGGCGGCCGCTTCCTGCACGCTCTGGGCATGCTGTGCCTTGGCGTCTTCGAGGAGCGCCTGCGCTTCCGCACGGATGCGCGCGGCCTCATCGAGATTGCGCCGCTTTTCCGCGATCTGGGAATCGAGCGCAGCGGCAATCTTCTGCGGCGCCTTCGCAACGAAGATCGCCAGCAGAAAGAAGATGGTCACGCTGAAATAAACCCAGCCTTCGGCACCGAGGCCCAACAAGGTGGGCTCTTCGTGACCGGCCACCTCGGTATGCCCTGCGGGCTGTTCCTCGACGATTGAGGGAAGTGCGCTCATCTTTTCCGTCCTGTCAGCCGCGGGCCAGCGACACTTCGACCGCGCTCGCGGCCTCGTCGATGGTAGGCTCGCTGCCGGTAAGCTTGCTTACGATGGCCCGGGCATTGTCCGCAGCGACATCGCGCAGCGACGCGCGAGCGCTGTTGCGAGCCTCGGCGATGCGCGCCTCAGCCGCGGCGATCGTGGCGCCTGTCTGCTCGTCTGCAGCAGCAAGGCGCTGTTCACGAGCGGCAGCCGCCGTTGCGGCGGCCTGGGCCAGCGCGACGCGGGCAGTCTCACGGTTGGCTTCGCGCTCGATCCGGTTCTGCTCGGCCAGCTCGTCAGCGGCGTCCTTCGCCGCCTTGGCCGTGGCGAGATCGCTGTCGATCTTCGTCATGCGCTCGTCCATCACCTTGCCCAGCCGCGGCAGCGTCAGGCGGACGATGCCGAAATAGAGCACGACGAAAAACACCGCCAGCCAGAACAGCTGCGGAATGAACACATTGCCGAAATCGAACTGTGGCATTGGAGCCGCCCGTTATTCGCGAGATTGTGTCGCCGGAGCCCACGCGACCAGCGCGCAAGCTCCGGCAAACGAATGGATCAGCTGAACGCGAGAGCCAGCGCGACCACCGCCGCGATCAGGCCGAGCGCTTCCGTCACGGCGAAGCCGAAGATCAGGCGGCCACCCATCTGCGCGTCGGCGCTGGGGTTGCGCAGCGCGCCGTTGAGGTAGTTGCCGAAGATCGCGCCCACGCCGATCGCGGCGAGACCCGCGCCGATAGCAGCCAGACCCGCGCCGATAACCTTTGCCGATGCAACGTCCATTTCGAAACCTTTCCTATGCGTAGTTCAGTAAACCGGGGCCAGCGTGGCCCTTAGTGGAGATTCACCGCGTCATTCAGGTAGAGCGACGCGAGAAGAGCGAAAACGTAAGCCTGGACGACCGCGATCAGCACTTCGAGCGCCGTCAAAGCGACGTTCACTGCCAGCGGCAGGACGCCGAAGACATAAGGAAGCGCATTGAAAGAGCCGAGGGCGACTACGAAGGTGCCGAACACCTTAAGGAGAACGTGACCGGCGGTCATGTTGGCAAAAAGCCGGATAGCGAGCGTGAAGGGGCGCGACAGGAAGCTCAGCACCTCGATCACGAACACGAACGCGCCCAGGAAGATGTTCGCATCCTTGGGCCAGAACAGACTGAAGAAATGGAGGCCGTGACGCCAGAACCCGACGATGCACACCACGATGAAGACGAGGAACGCAAGGCCGATCGTTACCGAGATGTGGCTGGTAGGCGTAAACGCACCGACCCACGGAAGCAGCCCCAGCAGATTGCAGACGAGAACGAACATGAACACGGCGAAGATCAGCGGTGCATAACGGCGACCCTCGGGCCCGACGTTCTCGTCGAGCATCTTTCGAACGAAGTCGTAAACGTATTCGACCGCGGCCTGCCACCTCCCCGGAACGAGTTGCGGCCGGGCGGTGCCGACGAACATGAAGACGGCGATCACGCCGATCGCGATCGCCATCCACAGCGAGCTGTTGGTGAACGACAGGTCGTAGCCGCCCGCTTCGAGCGGGTGCAGCTTGACGACCTCGAACTGCTCCATTGGGCTTGCCATTGAAACTTATCCTACCTGTCAGTCGCCGGGCTTGCTGTCGAACTGGGCAGACGTCTTCATGGCGCGGCGCACGCCGGCCGCGAAGCCGAGCACCAGCATGACGATCATGCCCCAGGGGGCGGTGTCCAGCCCGGCCCAGCGATCGAAAGCCCAGCCGATAAATCCCGACACGAGCACGGCGCCGATGAACTCGATGCCGATGGCCCAGCCGCGCGTCTCAGCCCGCCCCTGGGCGTTGCTCACGCCATGATGCTGCCGCGCCTGGGCGTCGGCGATACGGCGATCGAGATCGTCGCCGGTGTTGAGGTCGTCCTGATCGGCCAAGGCGAGCGGTCCGTTTTACGCTTCGCGGATACCCGCGAAGGGCATCCGGCTGGAATATAGACAGAACCGGCCCTGGCCGCAGTGGGGGCCAGAACCGGTGCGCCGCCCCCTTAGGCAGAGGGATGGGCCGAGTCAATCAACGCGGATGCCTGGAACCAGAATCCCGGTAAATTTATGGGCAGCGGCTATCGCGCAACGGCGGAGCAGTGGTCCGGGTCTGCCAGCTTCCGTCGGGAGCCTGGTACTTTTCCCCCGGGACGGTCTTGGCAATGGCTGCACAGCCCGCGGCGAAAGCGAATTCTTCCAGCGTGGCCGGCGGGTTGGCCGTCTTCGCCGCTTCGGTGTACTTGTCACGCCGCTGGATGTTGATGTCGCTGACGAGACGGCGAAGCTCGGCGGTGCCGGCGCCTACCACTCCGAGATACCCGTCCATCTTTTCGCCCACCTGGCCGGCAGAACGCGCCGCCGCGTATTCGGGGGAGCGCTGCGCAAGGGCGGGCGATGCGGCCAACATACCCGTGGCCAGCCCGGCCGCAGCGATGATCTTCCAGACGGTGTTCATCAAAAGATGTCCTTGTTTTCCTCGATCGTCCGGTCCGCTTCAGCGGCCAGGCGATAAATCACTTCCTGGCGGATGTTGACATTAAGCTCGATCACGATGGGTTTGTCGGGAGCCGTCACATTGACGCACCCACCCAGCGCAACCGTCGCTACCACCGCCAGCGGCACTGCCTTCGCCAATCCGGCCATGCGATTACCCCTGTTCATGGCAGCAGGTTTCGCAAGGCTTCTGTCGCAGGTCAATTCGTGGCGGATCATGGCATTTTCTCGCTTTCGGACGTCTGAACGGGCGGCACGTCGGGGATGATGTCTTCAGGCTTGATCGCGGGCGGGGGCGCAGTGACCTCGCGCTGCAGGACGCTGCCGTCGGCGTTAAGCAAGCCCACGTCCCGCGGATCGCGCACCGATGCTGGATCATACATTGCCTTGATGGAGGTGATCAGCTGGTAGAACGGCGCGCGAATGTTGATGTTGAAGCGCAGGGGCAGGTTTTCGAAGCGACGGGTGATGAAGTTGCGCTTTGCGCGGGCTCCCTGCTTGACTCCGTCGAACCGGACTTTGGTGACGATTTCGCCGGTCAGGCTGCCGTCCATCCCTACGCTCATCTGCTGGTAGTCGAGCGACCGTAGCGCCTCGAAGGCGAAGTTTGCCATCGTGCCAAGGTCGCGGCGGGTAAGCTCGCCGAGATAGGAGATATTGCCCCCCGGCGATCTGGCAATCAGCAGTCCGCCCTCAATGCGGCCATTACCAGATGAATCGAACACAATGGGCAGCGTTCCGTCGAACGTGCCGGTAGCGTTGATGTTCGAGAGATCCATTTGCTCGACGAACTGGCCGGCCTGAAGACCTTCGATCTCGAAGATGTAACGGCGCTCTTCGCTCACCCCGAGGTTGAGCGTGGTGGATCGGAGAGTCAGGGTGCCGCCCATGAACGGCCAGCGCGCACCCTCCACGCCGAGAATCTGCCCGTCGCGCAGCGAGAACGCGAATTCGCCATCGGTAACCTCGATCCCGGGGTTGACCGAGCCGACTCGAATGCGCTGGCCGGGTGCAGTTGTCAGGCCGAGAAGGTCGGTGAACTCGACTGTACCGCTGGCTCCGCGCACGGGACCGAAGGAAGCGGCGAAATCGAGCGCGTCGCTCGAGAAACTGCCGGTGCTTTTCACCCCGCTCGCGTTCCAGGCGATCCGGCCGGTTCCGCGGACCGTCCCCGAAACATTTGCCACGACGCCCTTGGCGGCAGGCAGCAGCTGAAAAGGTTGGAGCCGCCGGTCGAAGAGAACCCCTTTCACTGCGAGATCGGCGTGGCCGACGCCGCTGCCCAGATCGTGCAAGATCGCCGCTTCGACCACCTCTCGACCGGTCCCGGGTTCACGCAGGGTGGCGAGCGCGCGGATGAGATTGTCGCGCAAGGTGAGAGTGGCGCCAGACGACACGAGCGGGCTGAAGCGAGCGGCCTGGTTGCGGTCGACCAGCCGGAATTCGCCATCGCCCAGGGAAAGCGCACCGCCAGCGTAACGCCAGTTGCCCGATGCGTTCAGCAGGTCGAGCGGCACGCCGTACAACCGCACATCGGCATCCGCAAACCGGCCGCCAATCTCCCGCCCGAAGGTAGCGGTAAGGTTCGCGATCCGGAAGCTGCTGGCAGTTGCGGCGGGACCAAGCGAGACGTCCACGGCGCGCGCGCTCAGTGCGCCGGGGTAAGCGAAACCGACCGGCCCCGTCTTCAGCCGGATCGCCGTGTCGGCCAGCCGGCCAGACAGGTTAAGCGACGGTGCGCCGGCGGCGATCCTCAGCCCCCGACCATCCCGTCGCAGGATCGGCTGTCCGGCACTCGGACACAGGGTCAGCGACCGGCGGTCCAGGGAGAGAGACGCAAGCTCCAGTCGGTCGAATCCGATCTTCGTGCAACGTCTCCACAGCGCGAGAGCCCCTCCCGGCGACCAGTTGCCATCCAGGGGCAAGGCGAGATTTCGGGCCGATCCACCCGGAAGCACTCCGCTTGCACGTGCGCGGCCTGCAAAACCGAGCGCTCCGTTCGGGTTCTGGGCGACCACGAGCTCCGGTATTTCGAGCGAACTCGATCCCGCGCGATATTGCGCCATCCGCAAGCGAAGCACTGCCTTGCCTGCGGGGCCCTGCTCCATCCGGCCGACAATCCGCGGGAGACCCGCGCCCCCGGTTGCAAAGTTGCCCGAGAAGCGGACCGCCCCTGTCCTCGGCAGGCTCAATTGACCGCGCGACAAGGCGAGCAAGGTGGCGCCGCTCCCCCCGCGCAAAGACGCCTGGGGTACCACCAAGCTCGTGCCGCTCCGCGTACGACGGGCGGTGAAGCGCGCCGCCAGGCTGCTGGCGCGCCCTTCCCGTGCAAGCGCCCCTCGGGCTTGTTGCAGCAGAGGCCCCAGCAACGTCCCTTCCACCGATCTTCCCGCATCGGCTAAAGCTGCGTCGAGGCCCGCGCCCACGCGCAGGCCGTTCCCCACAACTTCCGCCTGCAATTCGCTCGTGGCCAATCCGTCGCGCGCCCGCACGGTCCCCTCGGCAGTCACGAGTGCGGCGCGAAGCTGCGGATGCGACAAGCCTCGGGCGGCCAGCGAGTAGCGGCCGTTGAGCTTTCCGGCGCGCCAATTCGCCCGCAGGGTGCCTGCGAGGCCATTCGCACGAATGCCGCCCGCTGCGAACCGTGCTGTTTCCAGCCGCCCTCCGCCCTCCAGCCCCTTGAAATCCGCGTCGACCGTGGTGTCGAGCGCGAGCGCTGCTTTCTCCACCGCGAACCCTCGGTTTCCGCACGATAAACGACCCAGCCGGAGCGGCCCCTTGATCGTTGCCTTTCCGTCCTTGCTTGATACTCGGCCGAACAACGTGGTCGCTCGCGCGGAGCACCCGCCGCCATCGAGCTTTGGGGAGGCGACGGCAAGGATTCCGGAGAAGCCACTGTCGAGCTTGCCCGCACCATCAGCCTTCAATCCGACCGGGCCGAAATCGGTCTTCACAAGTGCCCTTCCATCGACAAGATGGAGATCGAGCCTGGGCAAGCCAGGGGGTTTGCCGGTCTTGCGGAAGAGCGCCTTGTCCAGCGATCCGAAGCTGAGCTGTCCTGACCTGAAGCTACCGTACAAACGCGGGCGGATCAGCGTGATACGGCCGATCGTGGGAGTGCCCAGCCGATAGACGATCGGGACCTCGGCGCGCTCTACCGTAAGGTCGGGCGCACGGGGATCGCCCACCACGATATTGGTAAGAACCTGCCGGTCGGGACCGATCCGGCTGATCTTGTAAGTAGCCGGTATGTCGTACTGGCGCAGCTGGCGCTCGATGATGTTTTCCGCGATCCGCTCGCGCGAGAACCAAATTCCCGCCACTGCCACCAAGAGGACGAGCAGAGTTACGAGCAGGACGCGCAGCCACCATCGCCGCCGCGCAGGCTCGCTGGCGAACGCAGCCTCATCAACCTCGCTGTCGGCCTCCGCCATCGACCCCCACTTGCGCGCACCGTCTGCCAAAGGCAATGCGCCGGAACGTAACGCGATGCGGGGGGAAAGGTTGCCGCAAGCTGAAGCCGCTGCCGGTCCGGCCGGCCATCGGGCACGCCTGCGCCAGCGCCTGCTGGACGGAGGGACCGAGGCCCTGGCCGATTACGAGGTCCTCGAATTCCTCCTGTTCGCCGCGAACCCTCGCGGGGACACGAAGCCGCTCGCAAAAACTCTCCTTGCCCGGTTCGGCTCGCTCAATGCCGTGCTCAATGCCGAACCCGGCGCTCTGAAACAGGTCTCGGGAATGGGCGAGACCGGCGCTGCGGCGCTCAAGGCAGTGGCGCTCGCGGCGCGCAGAATGGCCCGCGGCGAGGTGCAATCGAAACCGGTACTTGGCAGCTGGCAGGCGCTGCTGGACTATCTGACGATCGACATGGCCCATTTGACAGTCGAACGCGTCCGGGTCCTCTATCTGGACACCCGCAATCGCCTGATCGTCGATCACCATGTCGGCGACGGGTCGGTGGACGAGGCGGCGATCCATCCGCGCGAGGTCGTGCGCAAGGCACTCGATGTGGGAGCCACGGCGATGATCCTTGTCCACAACCATCCCAGCGGCAATCCGGAGCCCAGCCGTGCCGACATCGACATCACGCGCCGTATCGCGGAAGCCGGAAGGCTGCTGGGTATCGTCGTCCACGATCACGTGATCGTCGGCCGATCCGGGCATGTGAGCCTGAAAGCGAAAGGGCTGATCTAGCCTCGTCATTGCCCGCCAAGCGGAGGCGGGTTGCCATCGGCGGCCCGTCCCCCTAGCCGCTCGCTCGCAGCCGTCCACCGGAGTCGATCAATGGTCCCCCGCTATGCCCGCCCCGCGATGACCGCGATCTGGGAGCCCGAAGCGCGTTACCGCATCTGGTTCGAGATCGAAGCCCACGCGACCGAGAAGCTCGGCGAACTGGGGGTCGTCCCGCCCAGCGCGGCGAAAGCATTGTGGGCCTGGTGGAACACCAATCCCCGGATCGACGTCGCGGCGATCGACGCGATCGAGGCCGTGACAAAGCATGACGTAATCGCCTTCCTTACCTGGGTTGCCGAACAGGTGGGCGACGAGGCGCGCTTCATGCACCAGGGCATGACAAGCTCGGACGTGCTCGACACGACACTGGCGGTGCAGCTGGCACGCGCCAGCGACATCCTCATAGAAGATCTCGACCAGCTACTCGCTGCGATCAGGCGGCGTGCCAAAGAACACAAGTACACGCCGACCATTGGCCGCAGCCACGGCATTCATGCCGAACCGGTCACCTTCGGCCTCAAGCTGGCGCAGGCTTATGCCGAGTTCTCCCGCTGCCGCGAGCGCATGGTGGCGGCTCGCTCGGAAATCGCGACTTGCGCAATCAGCGGCGCCGTCGGGACGTTCGCCAACGTCGATCCATCAGTCGAAGCTCATGTAGCCCAGAAGCTCGGCCTCGCGGTCGAGCCTATCAGCACCCAGGTGATCCCGCGCGATCGCCACGCGATGTTCTTTGCCGTGCTGGGGGTTATCGCCAGCAGCGTCGAGCGACTGGCGATCGAAGTGCGCCACCTGCAGCGAACCGAAGTGCTCGAGGCGGAGGAATATTTCTCACCTGGACAAAAGGGCAGTTCCGCGATGCCGCACAAGCGCAATCCGGTTCTGACCGAGAACCTCACCGGCCTGGCCCGTGTCGTCCGTTCGGCGGTCGTCCCGGCGATGGAGAACGTCGCGCTTTGGCACGAGCGGGACATCAGTCATTCGTCGGTCGAGCGCTTCATCGGGCCAGATGCGACGATCACGCTCGATTTCGCGCTCGCACGGCTGACGGGGGTTATCGACAAGCTCCTGGTCTATCCGGAGAGAATGCGAAAGAACCTCGACCGGATGGGTGGTCTCGTCCACTCCCAGCGCGTACTGCTTGCGCTCACCCAGGCCGGCGTGAGCCGTGAGGATGCCTACCGCCTGGTCCAGCGCAACGCGATGAAAGTATGGGAAAGCGACGGGGCGCTGTCGCTGCTCGAGTTGCTGAAGGCAGACCCCGAGGTAACCGCCGCGCTTTCGCCAGAGGACCTCGAGGCCAAGTTCGATCTCGATTATCATTTCGCCCACGTCGACACGATCTTCGCCCGCGTCTTCCCCTCCTGACGGGCACGCCCTTCCCTTCAATCCCCATCTTGCCTAGACCGGGCCAGCAACGGTTACGTCTTCAAGGAGAACGCCCATGCAGATCGTTCGCACAATCGTCTGGGCCGCCTTGCTAGCGCTCCTTCTGGCGTTCAGCTTTTTCAACTGGCGCCCGGTCGAAGTGCAGATCTGGGACAATCTGGTGCTGGAAACCAAGATACCCGCACTCGTGATTGTCGCTTTCCTGCTGGGGCTGGTGCCGATGTGGCTGATCCATCGTGGCAGCAAGTGGCGGCTGCAGCGGCGGGTCGCGACGCTGGAGAACGCGGTGCGCGCGCAAGCCGTGGCGCCCACTGCCCCGCCAGTTGAACGACCCCTGACCCGCCCCGACGCGCCGGTCGAAGGCGCTCCGGTGCCCCGCAGCGAAATACTTGGATGAGCAATCCGGTTTACCTTGCGCTCGACCTGCCGCGGTTGGACGAAGCGAAAGCGCTCGCGAACCGGGTCAAGGCTCACGTCGGCGGCATCAAGCTCGGGCTAGAATTCTTTTGCGCGCATGGTCACCACGGGGTGCACGAAATCGCGCGGATCGGCCTGCCGATATTCCTCGATCTCAAGTTCCACGATATCCCCAACACCGTCGCCGGCGCGATGCAGGCTATCCACGTCCTGGAGCCGGCCATCGTCACCGTCCACGCCAGTGGCGGCCGGGCCATGATGGAAGATGCAAAGGCGGCCGCCGGAAACGGCACGAAGGTCGTTGCCGTGACCATGCTCACCAGCCTCGACGAACGCGATCTTGCGCGCACGGGGGTGATGGGCAATGCGCACGACCAGGTTCTTCGCCTGGCGGAACTGGCGCATATCGCGGGTCTCGACGGCGTCGTGTGCTCCGGACACGAAGTGAAGTCGGTGCATGGCCAGTGGAAGGATGGGTTTTTCGTGGTTCCTGGTTTGCGGCTTGCCGGGCATGGGGTCGGCGACCAGAAGCGTGTGGTGACGCCGCGTCAGGCCCGCGATGATGGTGCCAGCGTGCTGGTGGTCGGCAGGCCGATCAGCCGCGCTGATGATCCCGTGGAAGCCGCGCGCAATATCGAGGCGACGCTGTAAGGATGTCCCGCCCGCTCGTTAAGGTATGCGGCTGCAACAGCGCGGAAGCGGTTGACGCGGCGGTGGACGCGGGCGCCGATTACATCGGGCTGGTTCACTATGCGCCCTCCCCGCGTCACGTCACGTTGGAGCAAGGGGCCGCGCTGCGGGCGCGCGTCCCCTCCACCACGAAGGTCGTTCTCCTGCTGGTCAACGAACAGCCGCTGCCGACCGCGCAGGCGGTGGATGCCGTTCGGCCTGACATCGTCCAGTTCCATGGCGGTGAAACCCCCGAATGGCTGGGCCTTCTCAAGCGGGCAGTCTCGCACGAGCTGTGGAAGGCGATCGGCGTTCGCAGCGCGGCGACACTCACCGACACGCTGCGCTACCGCGGGGCAGCTGACCGCATTCTCTACGATGCCGCACCTGGCGTGCTGCCGGGCGGGAACGGCCTTGCCCTTGACTGGTCGCTGCTGACGAACTTCCGCCACGAACTGCCCTGGGGTCTTGCCGGCGGGCTCAATCCCGACAACGTGGCCGAGGCGATCCGCGTGACCGGCGCCCCGCTGGTGGACGCGTCGAGCGGCCTCGAGAGCGCGCCGGGTGTCAAGGACCCGGGCCGCATCCGTGCCTTCATCGAGGCGGCCCGCGGCGGCTAGGCAAACGAATCTCGACTTCGCACCCTGTCGGCGGCAAGGGGAGCGCGATGAACAGCCCCAACTCATTCCGCAACCAACCCGACGAACGCGGCCACTTCGGCGGCTACGGCGGCCGTTATGTCGCCGAGACGTTGATGCCGCTGATCCTGGAGCTGGAAGCGGCATATCGCGCGGCGCAGGCGGACCCCTCGTTTCAGGCCGAGTTCGACGATCTTATGGCGAACTACGTCGGACGGCCCAGCCCGCTCTACTTCGCCCCCCGCCTGACCGAGGCGCTCGGCGGCGCGCAAATCTGGTTCAAGCGCGACGAGCTCAACCACACCGGCGCGCACAAGATCAACAACTGCATCGGGCAGATCCTGCTTGCGATCCGCATGGGCAAGAAGAAGATCATCGCCGAAACCGGCGCTGGCCAGCACGGGGTCGCAACGGCGACGGTCTGCGCGCGGTTCGGCCTTCCCTGCACGATCTTCATGGGCGCCACGGACGTCAGTCGCCAGCAGCCGAACGTGTTCCGCATGAAGCTGCTCGGGGCCGAGGTGATCCCTGTCACCAGCGGAGCGGCCACCCTCAAGGACGCGATGAACGAGGCGCTGCGCCACTGGGTCGCGAACGTCGAGGACACGTTCTACATTATCGGCACTGCCGCCGGTCCGCATCCCTACCCCGAGATGGTGCGCGATTTCCAATCGGTCATCGGCAAGGAAGCGCGCGCGCAGATGCTCGAGCGGACCGGCCGCCTGCCCGATCTGCTGGTTGCAGCGATCGGAGGGGGAAGCAACGCGATCGGGTTGTTCCATCCGTTCCTCGACGATGCCGAGGTCAAGATGCTCGGCGTCGAGGCGGCGGGGCACGGCCTCGACAAGCAGCACGCTGCTTCCCTTGCGGGTGGTTTCCCGGGAGTGCTCCACGGCAACAAGACCTACCTGCTGCAGGACGAAGACGGCCAGATCGCCGAGGCGCATTCGATTTCGGCGGGCCTGGACTACCCCGGAATCGGCCCCGAGCACGCCTGGCTCAAGGAAACCGGACGCGTCGAATACACCGCGATTGATGACAATGAAGCGCTCGATGCGTTCCAGATTCTCTGCCGAACAGAAGGTATCATACCGGCACTCGAGCCGAGTCACGCCATCGCCGCGGTCGCAAGGCGCGCGAAGGAGATGGACCGCGATGCCATCATTCTCGCCAACCTGTGCGGACGCGGTGACAAGGACATCTTCACGGTAGCCGAGGCGCTGGGAGTGGAGATGTGAGCCAGCGTCTCGCCTCCGCATTCGCCAGGGGCCGGCCCGCGCTCGTCTGCTTTCTGACTGCCGGCGACGGCGATACGGCATCGAACCTCGATGCCTTGGTCGCCGGCGGTGCGGACGTGATCGAGCTGGGGATGCCGTTCACCGATCCGATGGCCGACGGCCCTGCCATCCAGGCCGCCAACATCCGCAGCCTGGCTGCCGGAACGACCAATCGCGACGTGCTGCTGATCGCCAACGAGTTCCGCGAGCGGCACCCCGACGTGCCGCTGGTGCTGATGGGCTATGCCAACCCGATGATCCGCCGCGGGCCCGAGTGGTTCGCTTCGGAAGCGTCCGCCTGCGGGGTGGACGGGGTCATCTGCGTCGATATTCCGCCGGAGGAGGACGACGCGCTCGGACCGGCGCTGCGCGACGCCGGGATCGATCTCATCCGCCTTGCCACCCCGACCACCGACGCCCGGCGCTTGCCGACGGTACTCGAAGGTTCGTCCGGCTTCGTCTATTACGTCTCGGTCGCGGGCATCACGGGTCTGCAACAGGCGAACACCGCCTCGATCGAAAGCGCGGTCGCCCGGCTCAAGGCGGCGACTGACCTTCCCATCGCGGTCGGGTTCGGGGTCCGCACTCCGGAGCAGGCGGGCGCCATCGCGCGAGTGGCAGACGGCGTGGTCGTCGGCTCCGCGCTCGTCGAACTTGTCGAGCACCACGGCGTCCACGCGCCGGAACACATCAGGGCGCTGACCGCTTCGCTGGCCGAAGCCGTGCACGCGCAAAACAAGGAGATCGCCGGATGAGCTGGCTCAACCGCGTCCGCAATTCGCTCCCGTTCCTTCCCAAGCGAGAGACGCCGGACAACCTGTGGGTCAAGTGCCCGGGCTGCCAGGAAATGCTGTTCGTCAAGGAATACGAGGACAACCTCGATGTCTGCCCGCGCTGCGGCTTCCACGGGCGCATCGGCGCCGACAAGCGGCTTTCCCAATTGCTCGACGTAGGGTTCGAGCTGCTTCCGCAACCGAGCGTCAAGGAAGATCCGCTCAAGTTCCGCGACACCAAGAAGTACACCGACCGCATCAAGCAGGCCCGGGCCAAGAACCCGCATTCCGATGCCTTCAGCGTGGGGTCCGGTGCGATCGACGGGCGGCCTGCCGTGGTCGGGGTGCAGGACTTCGGCTTCATGGGCGGGTCGATGGGCATGGCCGTCGGCGCGGCTTTCGTTGCCGGGGCCCAGAAGGCAATCGAGCGGCATTGCCCCTACATCGTTGTCACTGCCGCTGGCGGCGCGCGGATGCAGGAAGGCATCCTCAGCCTGATGCAGATGCCCAAGGCGACCGTGATGACGCGGCGCCTCAAGGAAGCGGGCCTCCCCTACATCGTCGTGCTGACCGATCCCACCACCGGCGGCGTCACCGCGAGCTATGCGATGCTGGGCGATGTCCACATCGCCGAGCCCGGCGCGCTGATCGGCTTCGCGGGCCAACGTGTGATCCAGGACACTATCCGGGAACAGCTTCCCGAAGGCTTCCAGCGCGCCGAGTACCTGCTCAAGCACGGCATGGTCGACATGGTCGTGCCCCGCGGCGAGCTCAAGGCACGGCTGGCGACGCTGATCGACTATCTCGCTCCGCGAAAGGCTGCCTGAGGCCGCCGTGAAGGACTTCGCCCGTTCGGACGATCCGGCGGTCCAGGCACAGCTTGACCGGCTGGCGGCCCTGTCGCTGCCGCAAGGCCGTTTCGGGCTGGAGACGATCAAGACACTGCTTGAGCGGCTGGGCAATCCGCAGGACCGGCTTCCCCCCGTGTTTCACGTGGCCGGGACCAACGGCAAGGGATCGACCTGCGCCTACCTCCGGGGGATGCTCGAAGCCGGTGGCCTGACTGTCCACGCCGCGACCAAACCGCACCTTGTCCGCTACAACGAGCGCATCCGCATCGCTGGCAAGCTGATCGCCGACGAGCAACTCGCCGCCCTGCTGCGAGACGTCCTCGATGCCGGCGAGGATCTCGGGCCGAGCTTCTTCGAGGTGACCACAGCGGCCACCTTCCTGGCCTTTGCCGAGACCGCCGCGGACGCCTGCGTGATCGAAGTGGGCCTGGGTGGCCGTTTCGATGCCACCAACGTTATCGAACGCCCCGCCGCATGCGGCATCGCCAGCCTGGGGATTGATCACGAGGCCTTCCTGCTCGCGCCGGAGGAAGGCACGCCGGATGATCCGCTCGCCCGCATTGCATTCGAAAAGGCGGGCATCGTGCGCCCGGGCCGGCCGCTGGTGACGATGGAGTATCCCGAAGCGGCCGAGCTCGAGATCGAACGCGCCGCATTGGCTGCCGGCGCCCCGCTCCACATGCGCGGGCACGACTGGCATGCAAACGTGGGCGAGCGCATCGAATATGAGGACCGTCACGGACGCCTCGCCCTGCCGCTACCCGCGCTTGCAGGGGCGCACCAGGCCGACAATGCCGCCTTGGCGGTTGCCATGTTGCGCCACCAGGATTTCGTGACCGTGGGGCCGGATGCGCTGGAAGCCGGGATTCGCACTGCCCGCTGGCCCGCACGCCTCCAGCCGCTCGGCGCCGGCGCGCTGAGCGCGATCGTGCCCGGAAGGCAACTATGGCTCGACGGGGGGCACAACCCGGATGCAGGCCTTGCCATCGCTCGTCATTTCGAGGGTCGCCTGCACCTCGTCATCGGCATGCTGGCCAACAAGAACCCGCTGGCCATCGTCGAGCCGCTGGCGGAACGGCTGGAGACTATCTCGGTGGTGCCCGTACCCCGCAGCGACAGCCATCGGCCCGAAGCATTCGGACCGGGAGCGCTCGGCTTCGCGGGAATCGAGGAAGCACTGGCCGCGATCCCTGCCGACGATCTGCCGATCCTTATAGCCGGATCGCTGTACCTTGCTGGAGCGGTGCTCGAGAAGAACGGCGAGCTTCCCGATTGATCCGGCGGTCGATGCCCTAAACCGGCGGATCGGCCCGCGCGTCTCCTTCACCGACCTCGCCCGCGGTGCCCATCGCAGCATCGACCAGGCCGGCGCGCATCATCCACCAGAACAGCGCGATGCCTGGCAGGGCGAGAACCGTGGTGAGCAGGTAGAAGTTCACGTAGCCGTAGCTCTCGATCAGTCCGCCCGCCGTCGTCCCGGTAAGAAAGCGGCCGACGATGCTCGCGCCCGCGCTGATCAGGGCATACTGGGCCGCGGTGAAACGCAAGTCGCACAGGGCCGAGAAGTAGGCGACAACGACCACTCCGCCGAAGCCGCTGGCGAAGTTCTCGAACCCGATCGCGCTTGCCATGCCGATATTGCTGTGCCCTGCTGCAGCCAGCGCGGCGAAGCTGAGATTGGATATGGCCATCAGCACGAGCGCGATCAGCACCGACCGCTTGAGGCCGAGCTTGGCGTAGAGCACCCCGCCGACGAACACGCCTATGATCAGCGCCCAGAAGCCGACCCCGATATCGTAGAGCGCGATCTCGTCATTGGTGAACCCGAGGTCGTCGAACAACAACCGGAAGGTCAGGTTCGCGAGCGTGTCGCCGATCTTGTGAACCAGGATGAACAACAGCACCAGCCAGGCGCCGCTGCGCTGGAAGAACTCGACGAACGGGCCAGCGATGGATTGCCAGATCTCGCTTAGGCTGCGCTTGGCCGCGACGACTTTGCGCCGTTCCGGTTCGCCCAGCACCAACGCGGTAATCATCGCCGGAAGCGCGAATGCCGCGCAGGCGATATAGGCCGCCTCCCACCCGTAACGCGCGGCCACGACGAGCGCGAGCGCGCCCGCGGCGGCGGAACCGATGCGCCAGCCGTACTGGCTCATGCCCGATCCGGTGCCGAGCTGGTACGGCTTCAAGGTTTCGATGCGGTATGCGTCGATGACGATGTCGAAGGTCGCGCCCGCGATGCCGAGCAGGACTGCCGATGTCGCCGTCCAGATGATGTCGGCGCCCGGATCGGCCAGGGCGAGGTTGACGGTTGCCGCCATCACGAAAGCACCCGCGAGCAGCATCCAGGACACGCGCTGGCCGAGGCGGCCGAGGACCGGAAGCCGCACCCCATCGACGATCCAGGCCCACAAAGGCTTCAGGTTGTAGACGAAGAACGCCAGCGTGAACGCCGTGACCGTCGACTTGTCGATTCCGCTTTGCGCGAGGCGGGTGGTCAGGGTCGCCGCAAGCAGCGCGAACGGGAAACCCGACGAAACACCAACGAAGAAGGCGGCGAGCGATTCCTTCTCAAGGTACGGCTTGATCGAGTCCCACAGGCTGCGCTGCTGCACCCGGGCAAGCTCGGCTTCCTCGACCATTCCCTAGCGTCCTTCCCGTTCCCGAAATTTCGTGCGACACTTACTGCCGGGAGAGGATTAGGGAAGCGCCGGGATGAACGATACCGTAACCGCGCCGGGGAAAAGACCGACCGCCGGACAGCTCGCCCTCGCCGAAGCGCTGGCGCGGGGCGAAACGAGGCCGGCCGGCGGGATCACCACTGTCCCTGCGTCGGTCTATACCGATCCCGAGCACTTCGCGCACGAGAAGGCGGCGCTGTTCGATCGCCTGCCGCAGGTCCTGATGCCGAGCGCGCTGATACCCGACCCAGGCATGGCAGTTCCGCACGACCTCACCGGGAAGCCCTTGCTCGTCACGCGAGACAAGGAGGGCATGGTGCACGTCTTCCTCAACGTGTGCCGCCACCGCGGAACGCGGCTGGTTGAAGGCAACGAGGCGGAATGCGTTGCGCGGCTGGTGTGTCCCTATCACGCCTGGACCTATCGGCTCGACGGCGCGCTGCTCGCCCTGCCCCGGCCGGACAGTTTTCCGGGCCTCGACAAGGGCGACTTCCATCTCGTCGAGTTGCCCAGTTGCGAGGCAGGCGGATTGATCTGGTACTCCCCGCGAGACGAAGCGGATTTCACACTCGCTCGCAGCCTGGGGGAGGACATGGACGCCTTCGGTGCGCCCGACCACTTCCTGTTCCGGCGCAAGACGCACAGCGTCGCGGGCAACTGGAAGCTGATCATGGACGCGTTCCTTGAAAGCTACCACGTAACCCGACTCCACGCGAAAACGATCGGCCCGTTCTTCAAGGATGGCGTGACCAGCGGCGACATGATCGGACCCCATGCCCGCAGCGCGGTTGGGCGAGTGGACGAACTGGACGGGATCGACCTCACCGACATGGCAGCCCTGCGCCGGCGGGTTACTTTCGCCTATCAGCTGCTGCCGGCCACGGTGATCATCCCGAGCCCCGACTACATCAACGTGATGGCGCTGTGGCCCCAGGCGCAAGACCATACGCTGGTGGAGGATTTCATGCTGATCCCGGAACCGCCCGCCAACGACAAGGCCCGCGACCACTGGGAACGAAGCTGGGCGCTGCTCGATGGAGGAGTGTTCGCCAGCGAGGACTTCCGTGCGGCCGAACTCGGGCAGCAGGGTCTGTCGACCGGCGCGGTGCCCGAACTCACGCTTGGCACGCTGGAAGGCGGCATCCGCCGGTTCCACGAGACCGTGAGCGAGGCGTTGCGCGCCGCCAACTGAGCGCCTAGTCGCTCGCTCATGCCCTCCCCCACTCCCGAAAAGGCCGCCGGCGAACGCATCGCCAAGTTGCTCGCGCGCGCGGGCGTCGCCAGCCGGCGCGAAGTCGAGCGGATGATCGCCGAGGGACGCGTCGCGATCGGCGGCAAGGTGCTCGACACCCCGGCCACCATCATCCCGAACCTTGCGGGCGTTACGGTCGACGGCAAGCCGGTCGAGCGGGCGGAACCGGCGCGGGTGTTCGCCTTTCACAAGCCGTCCGGCCTGATCACCGCGGAAAAAGATCCCAAGGGCCGCCCGACGATCTACACCGCGTTGCGCAACGCGCTGCCGCGCGGCGCGCCGAGAGTAATGCCCGTCGGGCGTCTCGACATGAATACCGAGGGACTGTTGCTCCTGACGAACGACGGCGCGCTGAAACGTGCTCTGGAGCTGCCATCCTCCAACGTTCCCCGCACGTATCGCGTCCGCGCCTTTGGCGACATCACGCAGCCCCAGCTCGACGACCTCATCGAAGGGATCGAGATCGATGGCGTGCGCTACGGCAAGATCGAGGCCGACCTCGAACGCGGGTCGGGCCGAAACCGCTGGATCGTGATGACCCTTACCGAGGGTAAGAACCGCGAAGTGCGCCGCGTGCTCGAGCACCTCGGAATGCAGGTCAGCCGGCTGCTGCGGGTGGGCTACGGCCCCTTCAATCTTGGCGACCTGCCCCGAGGCGCGGTGGCGGAAGTCCCGCAAGTGCAGGTCGAGAGGCTGCGCAAGAGCCTGAAGCTGTGAGGGTGATCGCGGGAGAATGGCGGGGGCGCAAGCTGGTATCCCCGAAAGGCGATGCCACGCGCCCGACCGCCGACCGCACCCGCGAGACTCTGTTCAACATGCTGGCGAGCCGTCTTGGCAGCTTCGAAGGGTTGAGCGTGGTGGACCTGTTCGCCGGGTCAGGCGCCCTGGGGCTGGAGGCGCTTTCGCGGGGGGCTGGTTCATGCCTGTTCGTGGAAAGCGATCCGGCAGCGGTCGAAGCCATTCGCGCCAACGTCGCAGCGCTCGATGCGCGCACCCGGTCCGAGGTACGCCGAGGTTCGGTCCTGGAACTTGGTCCGGCCAAGGAGCCGCACGATCTGATCCTGCTCGATCCCCCCTATGGCACGGGGGCAGCGGCGGTGGCGACCGATCGCCTGCTCCGCCTGGGATGGATCGGCGCGGCCACCTGGATCGCAGCCGAGACCGGCGCGGACGAGAGGTTCGAGGTCAAGACTCTCTCGATCGTCGCGGAGCGCAAGGTCGGGAAGGCCCGGCTGTGGCTGCTGCGGCTCGACCTTTAAGCCAGCCTAAGCGAAAGGGGCGCCGAAAGGACGCCCCTCCTTTCACGCTATCCTCGCGAAAATCAGCGCTGCGGCTTCTTCCCGGGGATTTCGCTGGCGGGACGGCCCGGCCAGTATTTGAGCGGGACGTTGCCGTACTTCAGCCCGGCCTCGCGCGGGTTGATGCAATGGTCCTGCATGTCCCCCTTGCACGGCGGATAATCGGTATTCGCGTTATCCGCGGCAGGGGTCGTCTGCACCACGGCATTGCTCACGAAACGCATGTTGCCGGCACCCGCGCTAGTCGACGCCGTGGTGGCGGTCTGAGCGGTCGCAGAGGCAGTACCCGCCGGCCCACCGGCGAGCTGGCGCTCGATCGAGGTCCAGGTCGTCGCGCGCTGCTCGGGCGTCATGGCGTAGAGCTGCTGGCGCTGCGCGTCGGTCAACGCCCACCATCCGGTCTGCTGGGTGGGGGTCAACGTCCAGTAGTAGGTCCGGTAGGTATCGGGCCAAGCGGTGTACATCGTCTGGCGCTCGGGCGGCCAGGCATCGTACATGCTCTGCTGGGCATCCGTCATGACATAGACGTCGCCGTTGGAAGTGACGGCCATGTCCTGCGCGGCGGCAGGGACGGCGAACGCCAGCGCAGCGGCGCCGGCCATGATCAACTTGTTCATGGATCTTCTCCTTAACAATTGTCGTGGCCTCTACGCTCGCTGCTTGACTCGGTTCCGATGGAGGCCTTGCGCCCGCCCCCGGTGTTCCCTAGCTGTTCACCTTCCGATGAGCACCGATCCCGCCCCGCCCGCGCCCGGCCGCGCCCTTGCCGCCGACGACAGCGCGGTTCCGGCATACGCGGCAACCCTGAATGCGCCGCAGCGCGAGGCAGTGCTGACGACCGAAGGGCCGGTGCTCATGCTCGCGGGCGCCGGCACCGGCAAGACCGCCGCCCTGACAGCGCGTCTCGCCCATCTCGTGGCAACCCGACGGGCCTGGCCCAGCGAGATCCTTTGCGTCACTTTCACCAACAAGGCCGCGCGCGAGATGCGCGAGCGGGTCGGCCGGCACATCGGGCCCGCGGTGGAAGGGATGCCGTGGCTCGGCACGTTCCACTCGATCGGTGCGAAGATGCTTCGCCGCCATGCGGAGCTTGCCGGACTGCAATCGAACTACACGATCATCGACACCGACGACCAGATTCGCCTGCTCAAGACGCTGATCACGGGAGAGGGCCTGGACGAAAAGCGCTGGCCGGCGCGTCAGCTTGCCGGCCTGATCGACCGCTGGAAGAACCGCGGGTTAAACCCGGATGACCTCGATGCGGTGGAGAACGAGGCCTATGCAAATGGCAAGGGACAGAGGTTCTATCAGCTCTATCAGGACCGTCTGAAAACGCTGAACGCGTGCGATTTTGGCGATCTGTTGCTCCACGTTCTCAACGTCTTCCGAACCCATCGCGAGGTGCTCGAACAGTACCAGCAACGCTTCAAAT
The DNA here is from genome assembly GCF_014644315.1 of Tsuneonella deserti. Taxonomy (NCBI): domain Bacteria; kingdom Pseudomonadati; phylum Pseudomonadota; class Alphaproteobacteria; order Sphingomonadales; family Erythrobacteraceae; genus Tsuneonella; species Tsuneonella deserti. The sequence goes on from NZ_BMKL01000001.1 coordinate 1,553,758, forward strand.
ACATCCTGGTGGACGAGTATCAGGATACCAACCAGGTTCAGTACTTGTGGCTCCGCTTGCTCGCGCAGGAGCGCAAGAACATCTGCGTGGTGGGCGACGATGACCAGTCGATCTATTCCTGGCGCGGCGCGGAAGTCGCCAATATCCTGAAGTTCGAGAAGGACTTTCCGGGCGCGAAAATCGTCAAGCTGGAACAGAACTATCGTTCCACTCCGCACATCCTGGCCGCCGCATCGGGCCTGATCAACGCGAACAGCGAACGGCTTGGCAAGACGCTGTGGACCGAGCTTCCGGCGGGCGAAAAGGTGCGCGTCATCGGCGTATGGGACGGACCCGAAGAGGCCCGGCGGGTCGGCGAGGAAATCCAGCGGCTCGAACGCGAAGGCGCGGGGCTGGACCAGGTCGCCATCCTCGTACGCGCACAATACCAGACCCGGGAATTCGAAGACCGCTTCATCCAGATCGGGATGAACTACCGCATCATCGGCGGCTTCCGGTTCTACGAGCGCGCGGAAATCCGCGATGCCCTCGCCTATCTGCGGGTGATTGCCAGCCCGGCCGACGATCTCGCCTTCGAACGGATTTACAACCAGCCCAAGCGCGGCCTCGGCGCAAAGACGCTTGAATCGATGCACCGTCACGCGCGGGCGACCGGCCTTCCGCTGGCCGCCGCCTCGCTCCAGCTTGCCGATAGCGACGAGTTGCCCGCCCGCGCCCGCGGGACGATCGCGAACCTCATGGGCCAGTTCCTGCGCTGGCGTGAGTTGGCGGAAACGACCGCCCCTGCCGAGCTGCTGCGGACGGTCCTCGCGGAAAGCGGTTACGATGCAATGCTGCAGGCCGAAAAAAGCGCCGAAAGTGCGGGCCGCGCGGAAAACCTCTCGGAACTCGCCCGCGCGATGGAGGAGTATGATTCCCTCGGCGATTTCCTGGAGCACGTTGCCCTGGTGATGGACAACGACCGTGCGGATGATGGCGAGAAAGTCACCATCATGACCATCCACGCGGCAAAGGGACTTGAATTCGATCATCTGTTCCTGCCCGGCTGGGAGGAAGGCGTCTTTCCCTCCCAACGGGCGCTGGACGAAGGTGGCCTTGCCAGCCTCGAAGAGGAGCGCCGCCTCGCCTATGTCGCCATAACCCGCGCCAGGCGGCGCTGCACGATCCTCCATGCCGCCAACCGGCGCATCTACGGCCAGTGGACCAGCTCGATCCCGAGCCGCTTCGTGGGCGAGCTTCCGGCCGACCACGTGACCGAGGAGACGACGCTGACGGGCGGGGCTTCTCTCTGGCGCGCGCAGATGAGCGAGCACGAGGATCCGTTCGCCCACCTCGCCCGGGCGCAGCCCGCGCGGACGATGACCCGAGGGCCCGGATGGCAGCGCGCGCTCACTACCGGCTACGACACCGCACCCCACCGCGTACGCGAAGTGACCCGCAGCGCCGCGAGCTTCGCCGCGGAGGCGCGCAGCGACATCGCGGTCGGCCAGCGGGTGTTCCATGACAAGTTCGGCTATGGAGAAGTGGTCGACCAGGAGGGCAACAAGCTCGAGATCGAATTCGAACAGGCGGGACGCAAGCGGGTCATCGACAGCTTCGTCACGGTGGCCTGAAGCGGCTCGCGCCGCAGTCCGCTCCATCTGTCGCGATTGACGGCATTCAACCGGAACTCCGGCCATGCCTGCTGTTTCTGTCTCTGAAGGAGAGACACGCATGGCAAGCGAAACCGGAAACGCCCAGGCGCGCGAAGAGAACCGTGGCAGCGCAAACGCCAATCAGGCGCGGCGGGAAATGGAAAGCCGCGATCCCGACAAGAGCAACGCCCGCGACCGCGAAGGCCGCAAGGGCGGAGACAACGCGAAGAACCTCTAGGGGGGTTTAGAGCGCGGAGAGTCCGAGGAAGCTGGGGACAGGACCGTTCCACTCGCCCGGCTGCAGGATCGGCTCCCGCTCAATCTCGGCAGGACTGGTACGCTCCTCACGCCGCGGGGGGTCTTCCCGGACCACGCCGCCACGGCGGCCAGATCCATGGGCAGCCTCTTCCCGCTCACGACGCGGCCGTCCGCGTTCACGGGGCCGCCGATCATCGCGGTCGGTCGGGGAGCGTTCGGCCCTTTCTTCCCGCTCCGGTCGGGGTTGCCGTTCAGGCTCCGGCTCCGGAGCTTTGAGCTCGACCCTCAGGTCCTTCTTGCCGAAGACCGGGATAGGCGCCTGGGTCAGCTTTTCGACATTGGCGATCGCTTCGGCGTCATCTTCCGCAACGAATGTGAAAGCCCGGCCCTTGGCGCCCGCGCGCCCGGTGCGACCGATGCGGTGAACGTAGTCGTCCGGGTGCCATGGCGTGTCGAAGTTGAACACGTGGCTTACGCCCTTCACGTCCAGCCCGCGCGCGGCCACGTCGCTGGCCACGAGGATGTTGACCTGCCCCGTCTTGAAGCGTTCCAGCTCCTTCATACGGCTGGCCTGGTCCATGTCACCGTGGATTTCCCCGCTTGAAAAACCGTGACTGAGCAGGTCCTTGTTGATTTCGCGAACGGTCGTCTTGCGGTTTGCGAAGATGATCGCGGTATCGACGAGATCGTTGCGCAGCAGCCATCGAAGGGTGGAACGCTTGTCACGCGCCTTCACCGGCACCTTGAAGGCAGCGATGTCCTCGTTGGTGGAGGCCCGGCGGCTGACCTCGATCCGCTTGGGATTGGTCAGGAACTTCTTTGCCAGCTTCTCAATCGGCGGCGGCATCGTCGCGCTGAACAGCATCGTCTGCCGGGTGGAAGGAAGCTTCGAGCAGATGAACTCGATATCGGGGATGAACCCCATGTCGAGCATCCGGTCAGCCTCGTCGATCACCAGCAGCTCGCACCCGGTGAGCAGGATCTTCCCGCGCTCGATAAGGTCCATCAGGCGGCCCGGCGTGGCGATCAGCACGTCCACCCCGTCGCTCAAGGCCTTGAGCTGGTCGCCCATCTGAACGCCGCCGATGAGCAGCGCCATCTTGAGGTCGTGATTTACGCCGTACTTCTCGAAATTCTCGGCTACCTGGGCCGCGAGTTCCCGCGTCGGTTCGAGGATCAGCGACCTCGGCATCAGCGCACGGCGGCGGCCGTGGCCGAGGATGTCGATCATCGGCAGCACGAACGAGGCGGTCTTGCCCGTGCCGGTCTGCGCAATCCCGACGATATCCTTCATCATCAGGACCGGAGGTATCGCCTGCGCCTGGATGGGCGTGGGCTCGCTATAACCGGCGGCTTCGACCGCCTTTAGCAGTTCGGGCGAAAGGCCGAGGTCGGCAAAAGTCATGCAGTCTCGATTTGCTGTGGTTTGCGAGCGGTGCGCTCGCCCTTATGACGAGGATGCCCTTCTTGGGAAAAAAGCACCCTGGACGAAGGCTGTACGCCGTCCGTCACGATCCGCTCGCGCCCTGCCCGCAGGAGGGACGAAAGTCAAGGTTTGCGCGGCCGCCTCAGTCGTCCTTGTCGACGAGCTGGCGCATCCTGCTGATCGAGCAATTGGATCCCGCCCGTGAGTGCAGCTTGTCACGATCGGCGCAGAGCATGCCGTCGTTGCTGCGCTCGATGTAGAAGCCCGAATAGAAATCGCGCGCGCTGCAGGCTTTCTCCAGGCTGGCCGAAAGCAGCCGCTGATCGCGCATGAACAGCAGGAGACGTCCGCCAGCGTCGGGTTGGACCGCCGCGATCCCGGCCAACGGCACGCACTTGCCGATCTTGCGCTCCTTCAGCCGGCGGGCGTCCTGCGGAGCGGGCGGCGGGATCAGGCTTTGACGAGGGATCCGGCCCGGCGGCGAAATGCGCACGATCACCCGCTGCTCGATTCGAACCTGCTTCTCGATCGGCACTCGCGTCGGCTCGACGCTTCGGGCCGCGCCGGTTCCCTGCGGCCGCACAGTTTCGGGCTTGGCCACCGGCAGATGCTCCACAACACCGGCGCCGGAGACCACCAATGCTACTGGAGCTGCAAGGGCAAGGATGGAGTTCATGAGACCGAAGGAAGCGCCTTAAGTGAGCCGGTTGAATACCGGCTTAACCCCTTGAACATTTGGCGCCAGTGGTAGCGCTTGCGTGAGGGTCTGTGTCATAGCGACGGGACCATGACCGATCGCAGCGATTTTCTCGAAGCAGCCGGCGCCATTCTGGGACCGCGCGGATTTACCCGCGATGCAGAACTCATGGCGCCGTGGCTAACCGATTGGCGCGGCCGCTTCACGGGACGTGCGCTTGCACTCGCCTCACCTGCCACAACGGAAGAGGTTTCCGCACTGGTGCGACTTTGCGCCGCGCACCGGGTGCCGATAGTGCCGCAAGGCGGCAACAGCGGAATGTGCGGCGGCGCCACCCCCGATGACACCGGCGAAGCGATTCTGCTTTCACTCCGGCGGATGGATGCGATCCGCAGTCTCGATGCATCGGAGAGAAAGGTCGTTTGCGAAGCGGGCGTGATCCTGCAGTCGCTGCATGATGCAGCCGCCCGGGAAGGAGTTCGATTCCCGCTTACCCTGGGCGGCAAGGGATCGGCCACGGTCGGCGGGCTGATTGCGACCAACGCCGGCGGTACGCAGGTTCTCCGGCATGGCTCCATGCGGGCGCAGGTCCTCGGTCTGGAGGCAGTCCTTGCGGACGGCAGCGTGTTTTCCAGCCTGACGCCGCTGAAAAAGGACAATCGCGGCTTCGACCTCAAGCAGTTGCTGATCGGCTCCGAAGGAACCCTGGGCATCGTCACTGCCGCCACCCTGCGGCTGGTGCCCGCCGTCGCCGTCCGCGCGGTTCTCTGGGCGGGGATCGCCTCGCTCGAAGCAGCACGGGCGCTGCTGCTGCATTGCGAGGACGCGGCAGGCGAGGCGCTGGAAGGTTTCGAGGTGCTGTCCCAGGAAACGCTTGGCGATGTCATAAGCCACCTGCCGTCGGCCCGCCCGCCGCTAGGCGATGCCCACCCATGGCACGCACTGATCGAACTGGTCGCCGATCGCGCGTCGGCCGAGCGGCTGCCCGAGCTGGCCGAGACATTGCTGACGGGCGCGCTCGAACGCGGCCTTCTCGAAGACGCTACGATTGCTGCAAACGAGACGCAGGCCGAGCAGTTCTGGGCGTTGCGCGACGCCATCGCGCCGGCCGAACGCGCCCGCGGCCCCGCGGTCCAGCACGACATCTCCGTTGCGGTCGAGCGGATGCCGTCGTTCGTGGAGGAAGCGGTGCCGCTGGTGGAGCGGTCCTGGCCCGGAACCCATGCGGTCGCTTTCGGCCACCTGGGCGATGGCAACGTGCACTTCCACGTGATCGCGCCCCCTGGCGCGGACCCGCTCGCGTGGCAGGCCGGAGACGGCAAGAAGATCAGCGCTCAGGTCTATGAACTGGTGACCCGATGGGGCGGTTCGATCAGCGCGGAGCATGGAATCGGCCAGCTCAAGCGCGAAGAGTTCGCCCGATTGGGCGATCCCGTTGCATTGGCCATGCTGCGCGCGGTGAAGCAGGCGCTCGATCCTCAGTCCCTGCTCAATCCGGGCAAACTGGTCCCGCTTGCACCGATGCACGACAATCCTTAAAGCGCGCGCTTTCCGCAGCGCGGCCAAATACCCGACGCTGTTGCAATCACGTGCTTTCGGGAGATCGATCATGGCCACCGCGCCGCAGCCCACCCTGCCCCTGTTTTATAATGACCTGATGCCGCTCAACAGCCGCGATCATGCCAAGTATCGCAGCAACCCGGGCGACGGCCTCACGTGGCTGGTGAACCAGCATGCGGTACCGCTCACTTCGGACGAGTTCATCCAGGCCCAGCGCCATTTCCCGATTGTCTTCAGCTCGGGCGAAGGATCCGTCCCGCTCGCGCTCATGGGTCTCAACGAAGGGGTGAACACCTTCATCGACGACGGGGGCAAGCTGATCGAGGATGTGTACATCCCGGCTTATGCGCGCCGCTATCCGTTCCTCCTCGCGCGCCTGGCTCCGGACGCACAGGAGCTTTCGCTTTGCTTCGATCCTGCCAGCGGCCTGCTCACCGAGACAGACACCGGAGAGGCGCTGTTCGAGGACGACGGCAAGCCTGCCCCGCTGGTTCAGGGTGCGCTGGAGTTCTGCCAGAAGTTCGAGGAAGCCGGTGCCCGCACCCAGGCTTTCGTCCAGGAACTCATCAACAAGGATCTTCTGATGGACGGGGAGATAGCGATCACCCGCAACGACGATCCGGACAAGCCGTACATCTATCGCGGCTTCAAGATGATCAACGAAGAGAAGCTGCGCGAACTCGATGCGGAGACGGCCAAGCTGTGGACCGGCAACGGGATCATGGCGCTGATTTTCGCGCACCTGTTCTCGATGGACATGATGCGGCACATCTTCGGCCGCCAGGCGGCTCAGGGCAAGGTTCCAGAGCAGCAGGGCCAGCCCGCGGCCTGACGGGCGAAGCGTTCCAAACCTGCGGTCGGGCGGTTCTTGAAACCGCCCGACCATTCACTACCTTGGTTCTGCCTGGTCCGCGCATCCCCTCATGGCCGGACCGGGTCAGTGCACTGACGTGCACTTCCTCCCTGAACCTTGGCCACCTCGTGCATCGCACGGGGTGGTTTTTTATTGGCTCTATTCCGCAGCAAGGCCAAAGCGGCCGGGTCGCGCAATCGAGGCTACCTCGTTTGCAAGCAGGCGCACGAGCCCGGAAAGCAGGCGCGCGACCCCTGCCGCCCTTCCGCTCGGCTCCAGCAGGCGCCCGTCGAGGTAACTGGACCGGCACACCTCGATCTGCAGCGCGTGAATGCCGCGCGCCGGCGCGGCATGGTGGTCGAGCACGAAGCCGCCTGCGTAGGGCCGGTTATGCGCTGCCTGGCGCCCCTGCGCCTCGAGATAGGAAAATGCCGCTGCCACGAGAGCGCGATCGCAACTCGCCCCGAAGCGATCGCCAATGACGAACTCCGCCCCCGGACGTCCGCCTGTTCGGGCAGGAAGCGGAGGCATCGAGTGCAAGTCCACCAGCAAGGCCGCGCCCCACCTATCGCGTAGCTGGTGCAGCGCGCCACGGAGCGCAGCGTGATAAGGCTGGTGGATTCCGGCAAGGCGGTTTTCGAGGTCGCCTCGCTCCATGCGGCGCTTCCAGATTTCCCCGTGCCCCGGCAGCCTTCGCGGAACGATGCCCAGGCCCCCGCGCGCGCGCCGATTGGCCAGTGAATGCCGCGTGCCGGAAGGCGGGGCGCTATCGGCGACCATCGACCAGTCCATGTCGTCCGCCGAGCGGTTGAGATCGAGCATCGCCCGCGGCGCGTGGGCGACCAACAGGCCCGCACCGGTCGATCGGGCGATCGCCTTGCCCAGCACATCGGCATGCCGGTCCTCCAGCCGCAAGGCGGATACGGTCGAATCCCTCATCCGCGCGAGGAGATCGTCGGGGTAATCCCGGCCGGCGTGGGGGACGGCAATCAATACCGGTAGCGGCGCACCAGGCGGCAAATGCAGCGTAAAAGCCGGAGAGTTCGTGCCCGGGATCGATCCTCCCGGCTGCCCCCGCTCGTCGCGCTGTTCATCCATCGTTGTTCAACGTGGTGCGCGTCGGCCTGCGTGTCAAAGCGGATCGCAGCCGCGTCCGCGAAAGATTTCTTAATGCCGATGTGCTATGCGTTAGGGATGAACGAGCTTCCCCCGATCCGCATTCTCCTTGCCGAAGACGAAGATGCCATGCGTACCTACCTCGCGCGGGCGCTGGAGAATGCCGGCTACGAAGTCGTATCGGTCGATCGGGGCACCGACGCACTCCCGCTGCTTGAGGATCAGCACTTCGACCTGCTGCTATCCGACATCGTGATGCCGGAGATGGACGGGATCGAGCTTGCCCAGCGCTGCAACGAAGTCAGCCCGTCGACCAAAGTCATGTTCATCACCGGATTCGCCGCCGTCACCCTCAAGGCGAGTCGCGAACAGCCGCGCGCCAAGGTCCTGTCGAAGCCATTCCATCTCAAGGACCTGGTGATGGAAGTTGACCGGGTATTTCACCCCGATGCGGCTGCAAGCCTCTGACCCCCTTGCGGCGGCGCGAAGCCGCCGCTACATGGCCGCCTCGCCGACAGGACCAGTGCCTGCCGGCATGCTCGATGGTGCGGGCGTATAGCTCAGTGGTAGAGCACTATGTTGACATCGTAGGGGTCCCAAGTTCAATCCTTGGTACGCCCACCATCGGGAACTGAGAGGCGTCGCGGAAGCGGCGCCTTTCGCGTTTCGGGCCTCCCCTTGCACCCCCGCCCTGCCCTGCTAAAGCGCCGGCAACTCCACACAGCAGGACCGACATGGCAAAGATCAAGGTGAAGAACCCGGTCGTCGAAATCGACGGCGACGAGATGACCCGCATCATCTGGCAGTGGATCCGTGACCGGCTGATCCTGCCCTATCTCGACATTGACCTGAAGTATTACGATCTCTCGGTCGAGAAGCGGGACGAGACGGAAGACCAGATCACCATCGACTGCGCCAACGCGGTCAAGCAGTACGGCGTCGGCGTGAAATGCGCCACGATCACCCCGGACGAGGCGCGGGTCGAAGAATTCGGCCTGAAGAAGATGTGGAAGAGCCCCAACGGCACGATCCGCAACATCCTGGGCGGCGTCGTTTTCCGCGAGCCGATCGTGATCCAGAACGTACCTCGGCTGATCCCCGGCTGGACGGACCCGATCGTCGTCGGCCGCCATGCCTTCGGCGACCAGTACAAGGCGACCGATACCCTCATCCCCGGCCCCGGCACTCTCCGTCTCGTCTTCGACGGCGACGATGGCGAATCGATCGATCTCGAGGTGTTCAAGTTCCCCTCGAGCGGCGTCGCGATGGCGATGTACAACCTCGACGATTCGATTCGCGATTTCGCCCGTGCGAGCTTCAACTACGGCCTAAACCTGGGCTGGCCGGTTTACCTCAGCACCAAGAACACGATCCTCAAGGCCTATGACGGGCGCTTCAAGGATTTGTTCGCGGAAGTCTTCGCCAACGAAGGCTTCGCAGAGAAGTTCAAGGCCGCAGGCATCGTCTACGAGCACCGCCTGATCGATGACATGGTCGCCAGCGCGCTCAAGTGGTCGGGCAAGTTCGTGTGGGCGTGCAAGAACTACGACGGCGACGTCCAGTCGGACCAGGTCGCGCAGGGCTTCGGCTCGCTCGGCCTGATGACTTCGGTCCTGCTCACGCCAGACGGCAAGACCGTCGAGGCCGAAGCCGCCCACGGGACCGTCACCCGCCACTACCGCCAGCACCAGCAGGGCAAGGCGACCAGCACGAACCCGATCGCCAGCATCTTCGCCTGGACCCGCGGGCTCTATTACCGCGGCAAGTTCGACGGGACTCCCGAAGTGCAGAAGTTCGCCGAGACTCTCGAGCGGGTCTGCATCGAGACGGTCGAAAGCGGCAAGATGACCAAGGACCTCGCCCTGCTCATCGGTCCGGAGCAGGCCTGGATGACCACCGAGCAGTTCTTCGAGGCGATCGTCGAGAACCTCGAGAAAGAGATGGCAGGCTGGGCCTAACGGGCAGAACCAGCCGATCAGTGAAGTCTATCGAAAGCGCGGGCGGGGGTAATTCCCCGCCCGATGCTTGCCTGCCGTGACAACGGCGCGCCGCGCCGATACGCGTGCGGCGATGTCATCCGAACTTACCTCGTCCAATTTCATCTCCGATGCGCTCGTGATTCTGGGGGCGGCCGGGATCGTCATTCCGGTCTTCCACCGCTTCCGCATCACGCCGGTCATCGGCTTCATCCTGGTGGGAATCCTGGTCGGGCCCTTCGGCCTCGGACGGTTGGTTCCGGGCCACCCCTGGCTGTTCCACTTCTCGATCACCGAACCCGAAGCGCTCGATCCCTTCGCCGAATTCGGGATCGTGCTATTGCTGTTCACCATCGGGCTCGAGCTGTCGTTCAACCGGCTGTGGACCATGCGCAAGCTGGTCTTCGGCCTGGGCGCGCTGGAGTTGCTCATCATCGGCGCATTGCTGGCCGCCGCTCTCACGATGCTGGGCCAGGGCTGGAGCGGCGCGCTCGCACTGGGCTTTGCCCTGGCGCTTTCGTCGACTGCCATCGTCCTGCCGATCTCCGGCACCACGAGCCCGGTCGGCCGCGCTGCGCTTTCGATGCTGCTGTTCGAGGACATCGCCATCGTGCCGATCATCTTCCTGCTCGGCGCCCTGGCTCCCTACGCCCAGGCCGATGGTCTTGACGGCCTCGTGCGCACGCTATGGCAGGGCGCTCTCGTGATCGGTGCGCTTCTTGTTGTCGGACGGGTCGCACTGCCCCCGCTTTTCGCCCAGGCCGCGCGCACGAAGAGCCCGGAGCTGTTCCTCGCCGCCAGCCTGCTGGTGGTTATCGTGGCCAGCCTCGCGACGTCCGCCACGGGCCTGTCGCCCATCGTCGGCGCGCTGATCGCCGGACTGCTGATCGCCGAAACCGAATACCATGGGGAAGTCGAGGGCATCATCGAGCCCTTCAAGGGCCTCGCGCTCGGCATCTTCCTCATCACCGTCGGAATGAGCGTCGATCTCGAAATGGTGGCGGAGAACCTCGGGCCGATCACCCTGGCAGTTGTCGGCGTCCTGCTTCTGAAGACCATCGTAACAGGACTGTTGTTGCGGCTCATGGGCGCGCGGCGGAGCACCGCTGCCGAGACCGGCACCCTGATGGCGTCACCGAGCGAGACGACGCTCATCGTGCTCACCGCCGCGACGGCCGCCCAAGTCATCGATCCCGAGACCGCGAGATTCTGGCAGGTCGTTACCGCGATCGGCCTGACCGTCACACCGCTCCTGGCGATGCTCGGCCGCTCGATCGGTCGACGGGTTGAACAGGCTCCTACGTTGGAACCTGCCGACGAGGGTGAGCCATCGGTCCTGGTCGTCGGCGCCGGCCGCGTCGGACGCCTCGTCGCCGACATGCTGGCGACGCACGGCAAGGCATATCTGGCCATCGACAGCGACGCCGACGTGATCGCGAGCGCGACGCGCGACGGCTATCGCGCGACGTTCGCCGATGCAGCGCGCGGCCAGGCACTCGAACGCCTGGGAATTGCCAAAGCGCCTGCGGTGGTATTGACGATGGATGAGCCGGTACTGGTTCAACGCCTCACAACCAAGCTGCGCAAGTCCTACCCCAATCTTACGATCATCGCCCGCGCTCGCGATCTCGCCCACGCGACCGCACTTTATCGCGCGGGTGCCAGTCTTGCGGTGCCCGAGACTCTGGAAAGCTCGCTCCAGCTTTCGGAAGCCGTGCTGGTCGATCTGGGCGTGCCGATGGGGCCCGTAATCGCCTCGATCCATGCGAAGCGGGACACCTTTCGCGAACAAATACGGCGAGAGGCCCAGCTGGATCACAAGCCCAAGCTCCGCACCAGCATCGTCGAGGCCGGATAGATCGCGCGATTCGCTCGTTTGCCCTTCAGCAAAGGAGAAAATCATGAGCGCAAGCAGCGAAGGCTCCGGCCTCGGCAAAGACATGAAACCCGCTAACCAGACGGGCGAGGACAACGGCAAGATCCAGCGGCCCCAGCGCACCGACCAGAACACACAGGTGGTCGATACCGCGCGCGGGAGCGAGCCCGAAACGCGCGGAACAAGCGGCCGGCGCGGTTAGCAGCCTCGAGACGCCGGACCCGAGCCTCAGGCCGGAGCGGCGGCGTTCTCGATAAGGCGGCGAACCGCGGCGATTGCTTCGTCCGCCTTGCTGCCATCGGGACCGCCGCCTTGGGCCATGTCGGCCCTGCCGCCGCCGCCCTTGCCACCCAGGGCTTCGACGCCGGCCCGGACAAGGCTCACAGCATCATATCGCCCGACGAGATCGTCCGTCACCGCCGCCGCGATGGCCGCGCGCCCGTCATTCACCGCGACGATGGCGGCCACTCCCGAGCCTATGCGCGCCTTGGCCTCGTCGAGCAGGCCACGAAGCGCCTTTGCCTCCAGCCCGGCGATAACCTGGCCTGAGAACCGGACACCGCCGACCTCTTCGTCCGCGGCCGCGGCCTTTTCGCCGCCGCCACCGAGCGCGAGAGCCTTTTTCGCGTCAGCCAACTCCCGCTCAAGCCGCTTGCGCTCGTCCAGCAATGCGGAGAGGCGCGCGGGCACATCTTCGGGCGTTGCGCGGATTGTGGCCGCCGCTGCCTTCAGCGCCTCCTCGCGGCCCACCAGCCATTGCCGCGCGGCTTCCCCGGTAAGGGCCTCGATCCGCCGGACGCCCGAGCTGACCGCACTTTCCGAGACAATCCGGAACAGTCCTATGTCGCCGGTCGCGCGAACGTGGGTGCCACCGCATAGCTCTACCGAATAGTTGCGCCCGCCGTGCCCGGGCCGCCCCATGCTGAGCACGCGGACTTCGTCACCGTATTTCTCGCCGAAAAGGGCCATCGCACCCGCGGATATGGCGTCGTCCGGACTCATGAGACGCGTCGAGACGGTTTCGTTGGCCCGGATTTCCGCGTTCACCTCGGCCTCGATCGCGGCGAGTTCATCGGCGTCGAGCGGCTTGGGGTGAGAGAAGTCGAAACGCAGGCGATCCTCGGCGACCAATGAACCCTTCTGCGTCACATGCTCGCCCAGCCGGCCGCGCAGCGCGGCATGGAGCAGGTGAGTGGCCGAGTGGTTGGCGCGGATCCGGTCGCGCCGCTCGGCATCGACCGCCAGGTGCACCGTATCTCCGCGGCGAATGACGCCCGCCTCCACGATGCCGTGATGCGCATGGAGCCGCCCGAGCGGCTTGCCGGTGTCGGATACGATGATCCGAAGCCCTTCGGGCGTACTGATGATGCCGGCATCGCCGGCCTGGCCACCACTTTCGCCATAAAACGGCGTCTGATTGGTAAGCACGATGACGTGCTCGCCCGGTGAAGCGCTTTCGACCTCGGCGCCGTCCCTGACGAGCCCGACGACCCGCCCTTCCCCCTCGGTCGAGGAGTAACCGGTGAACTCGCTTCCGCCCTCCCGCTCGACGAGGTCGAACCACAATTCGCCGTCGGCTGCCTGGCCGGAACCCTTCCAGGCCGCTCGCGCGGCCGCCTTCTGCCGGGCCATCGCCTCATCGAAGCCCGCGCGGTCGACGCCGATGCCGCGAGGGCGCAGGGCGTCCTCGGTCAAATCGTAGGGAAAGCCGTAAGTGTCGTAGAGCTTGAACGCCGTCTCCCCATCGAGGCTTGCCCCGCTATCCAGCGTTGCGGTTGCCTCGTCGAGCAGGCGCAGGCCATTGGCGAGTGTGCGGCGGAACTGGGTCTCCTCGCGCTCCAGCGTCTCCTCGATCAGCGGCTGCGCGCGGCCCAGCTCCGGATATGCCTGGCCCATCTCGGCGACCAAAGCGGGGACGAGGCGGTGCATCAGGGGTTCGCGCGCGCCGAGCAGGTGAGCATGGCGCATGGCCCGCCGCATGATGCGGCGCAGGACATATCCGCGCCCTTCACTGGCGGGGAGGACGCCGTCGGCCAGAAGGAAACTGGTCGAACGCAGATGGTCCGCGATAACGCGGTGACTGACTTCGGCCTCCGTATCGACGCTCTTGCCCGTCAGGGACTTGGAAGCTGCGATCAGTGCCTTGAAAGTATCGGTTTCGTAGTTGTCGTGAACGCCCTGCATGACCGCCGCGATGCGCTCGAGACCCATACCGGTGTCGATGCTGGGCCGTGGCAGATCGGCCACGATCTCGCCGGCGGCCTGTTCGAACTGCATGAAGACCAGGTTCCAGATCTCCACGAAGCGGTCGCCGTCCTCATCCGGACTTCCCGGAGGCCCACCGGGAATGTGCTCCCCGTGGTCGTAGAAAATCTCCGAACAGGGCCCGCATGGTCCTTCGTCGCCCATCGCCCAGAAATTGTCCTTGGTCGCGATGCGGATGATGCGCTCTTCAGGCAGACCGCTGATCTTGCGCCACAGGTCGAAGGCTTCGTCGTCGGTGTGATAGACCGTTGCGGTCAGCCGGTGGGGATCGATGCCCCATTCCTTCGTCAGCAGGGTCCAGGCGTGATGGATTGCCTGTTCCTTGAAGTAATCCCCGAAGCTGAAATTACCCAACATCTCGAAGAAGGTGTGGTGCCGGGCGGTGTAGCCGACATTGTCCAGGTCGTTGTGTTTGCCGCCCGCGCGCACACATTTCTGGCTGCTTGCCGCAGTGGGGCTGGCAGGGGCTTCCAATCCGGTGAAGACGTTCTTGAACGGGACCATTCCCGCGTTCACGAACATCAAGGTCGGGTCGTTATAGGGTACAAGCGGCGCGCTGGGCACGACCCGGTGACCTTCGCCGGCGAAGAATTCCAGGAAACTGCGGCGGATCTCGTTGGTCGAACTCATGGTGCGGCAGGTAATTGCTGCAGCGCACCGCGACAAGCGGATTAAGCGCGCCGGTCCGTGCAGTCCGCGCGATCAGCCGGCCACGCGCGTCACCCTCCTGCCGCTCAGCGAGACCGGGCCGAGACGATCCAGGCCGCGCCGGACAGGGCCACCAGTTGGTCTTGAAGGCTCGCGGCAAGATAGGCGTCTAGGCGAGCGACAAAGGCAGCGCGCGCAGCATCGTCCAGTGTGGCGGCCACTGCCGCCGCGGGGCCGATCGAAAGAAAGAAGGAACGCGCGTCGGCCAGCGCATCTTCTCCGGCTCCTGCGACGTAGGCGAAGTCCACCGCTTCGAAGGCGACCTCGCTCCAGCCCGCAGCGGTCAGGATACCTTCGACCCGGTCTCGATCGGCGAACGCGAAGGGACCGGGCGCGTCCGGGTCGATCTCCGGCTGCATGTGCGGCGGCAGAAGGGAGGCCACGCGGGTGGCCCATGGATTTTCCGTGCGGTCCCGGAAGCAGGAAAAGACGAGCCGAGTGTTCGCCGCCGCCCCTTGGGCAAGGTTGGCGAAAGCGGCGACGGGATCGGGAAAGAACATCACCCCATGCCGCGAGACCACGAGATCGGGAGCGAATTGCGACCCGCGCCAGTCGCCCGCATCGGCGACCAGGAAAGTGACATTGTCCAGTTCAGCGCCGCGCTGGCGCGCGGCCCCGATCAGCGCCTCGCTGATGTCGAGCCCGATGATCCGCGCGTCGGGATGAGCACGCGCCAGCGCCAGGGAGACTTCACCCGCCCCGCACCCGACGTCCACAGCACGTTGTATCGGGTGGGCACCGGCACGGGCAAGCAGGCGATCCGTTAGCCCGCTAAAACTGCGGTCGGTGCGTCGCCATTCGGACGCCCACTTCTGGCCGACGCGGCCCTCCCAGTCGCTGCGATCGGTCATCCTGGTATCCCGCTTCCTTTCGGCACATTCAGCGTCGCCTGCCTGCCGATAAATTGCAACCACGCCTTTTGCTGACGGCCGCGCACGGAAAAGCCGGCGTGGACCCTCAGGTGCGCACGCCGGCTTTCCGGTTCAGGGACGCGCAGCGAGCGTCCGTGATTGAGGTATCAGATGTCGTCTTCCGCGTCCGGTCCGGTCATCATCTCCTCGGCGACAGCGTCGGTCCGGCCGCGGATCGCAGCTTCCAACTTGTCGCAAAGCTCGGGGTTCTCCTTGAGGAACTGCTTGGCATTCTCCCGGCCCTGCCCGATCCGGATCGAATCGTAACTGAACCAGCTGCCCGACTTTTCCACCAGCCCGGCCTTGACGCCGAGGTCGAGGATTTCGCCGATCTTCGAGATGCCTTCACCGTACATGATGTCGAATTCGACCTGCTTGAACGGAGGCGCCACCTTGTTCTTTACCACCTTCACCCGCGTCGAATTGCCGACGATGTCGTCACGATCCTTGATCTGTCCCGTGCGCCGGATGTCGAGACGGACGGAAGCGTAGAACTTCAGCGCGTTGCCGCCTGTGGTGGTTTCCGGATTGCCATACATCACGCCGATCTTCATGCGCAGCTGGTTGATGAAGATCACCATGCACTTCGAACGGTTGATCGAGCCCGTCAGCTTGCGGAGCGACTGGCTCATCAGACGGGCCTGCAGGCCCACGTGGCTGTCACCCATCTCGCCTTCGATCTCGGCGCGGGGCACCAGCGCGGCGACCGAGTCCACCACCAGCACGTCGATCGCGTTCGAACGGACCAGCGTGTCGGTAATTTCAAGCGCCTGCTCGCCGGTATCGGGCTGCGAGACGATCAATTCATCGATGTTGACGCCCAGCTTCTTGGCATAGACCGGATCGAGCGCGTGTTCGGCGTCGACGAACGCCGCCGTGCCGCCGTTCCTCTGCGCCTCGGCGATCACATGCAGCGCAAGCGTCGTCTTGCCCGAACTTTCAGGACCATAGACTTCGATCACGCGGCCTTTAGGAAGGCCGCCCACGCCGAGCGCGATATCGAGGCCGAGGCTGCCGGTCGAAATCGTTTCGACCTGCATCGTTTCCTTCTGGCCCAGCTTCATCGCCGAGCCCTTGCCGAACGCCCGATCGATCTGCGCGAGCGCGGCGTCGAGTGCCTTCTGACGGTCCGTGTCCAATTCCTTGCCTTCCACCAGCTTCAAGTTCGCTGCCGCCATGACACACCCTTTCGCGCTTTGCCTAGACCCTGAGGCCAGCTTTCAACCGAAGACGGATGTATTCGCTTTGTTCCATGAGAACAAGAGGTGAACTTTAAAAAGATTCAATTGTATGCGGCAACCCTCTGGAATACGTGGCTCCAGGCGATCTCACGGCGGCTGTTGGCCGGAATGATGGCCTCGATAACGCGCTGTCCGTCTTTCGTGCGCACCCGGCGCATACCTTCGATCGTCCCTTCCCCTGCTGGGCCGATCGACAGCCGCACGGTGACAGGCGCCGCGTTCGCGTTCGAAAGCGTGGCGCGCATCCGCACGCGTTCGCCCGGATCCTCCGAGAACTCCGGGTCGAGGGTCGTGCACGTCACGAAGACCTGAGCGCTCCGACCCAGCGCGATCTCCACGTCCTGGCCCGCGGCGTAGTCGCGAACGATTTCCTGTCCCACCAACACATCTCCGCGGGGGGATTCCTCGAACACCGCTACGGCTCCCATCGGCAACGCCACGCCCAGACCATGGCTCTCGTCGTTCACGGTCGCCAGCATCACCTCTGCAGGCTGCGCACTGTTGCCGTCATCATGCGACCACGGGGTGCATTCCCCCCGGTACAGCAAGCGGCCCTTGACGCCTTCGCGATCGAGAAAGGCTATCTGCTTCTGGCTTTTGGCCGCCACCGTAATCGGCTCCGGCACCCGGTAGAGCTTGAGATCGGCAAGATCCTCCTGCCGTGCCATCAGCGCCGGTGCGCTGCCACGCGATCCGGTGACCGTGATTGCCTGCGCAGCTTCCATCGCCACCGGGGGCGGCGGTGGCGGCGCTGGAAAAGGATACGCACTGTCCGGGTATGGCTCTGGCGAACCGGCAGCGGTGCTGCCAAGCGGATAGCACACAAGCTCAAGCGGTCTGGCATCCGGCGGGTCCGCCAACGCCCGATAGTCGCTGACGACCTTGAGCCTGCCCGCCACCGCCATGAGCTCCGCGCCCGGAAAGCTCTGTCCGTTGTCATTCACCAGCGTCAGCCAGCTCGTCAGGTGGAGGTCGACCTCGCCTCCCGAAGCATCCCCGCCCAAAGTAGCGACATGATTCGCCTGCCAATCGAATCCCCAGGCGAGATAGGTGAGGGTGACGGTGTAAGTCCCTCCTTCGGGAGAGCGGGTATCGATCGAATAGACCGGATCTGGGGAAAGTCCTTCCGGCACCCGCTGGAACACCAGCTTCTCCGGCAGCCCGGAGCAGCGCACCGCTTCGAAACCCGTCGCGGTTTGCAGGACCAGGCCGCCGTCAGCGCGCGATCGGACAATAGCCTCTTCCCTGGTTTCCGCGCCCGTGGCGGGATTCGTCCGGGAGATCGTGACGCGGTTGCCAAGGGTGCCGTCGACCAGCGCACCGGGGCTCAGCAGATCGGCATTGCGGTTTTTCTCGATCGCCCCTCCCGGCAGGCCGGTAACGATCGCACTCACCGCCACCATCCCCTCGGCAACTCCGTCAAAGCGTACAGTGGACTCGCCGGCGGGGAGCGTGACGCTGCGGGTTTCGCTGATCATCGCGAACCCTCGAGGCCAGTCGCGATCGAGCTTCTGACCCGGCGCTCGCTCCGGATCGCGGTAGACCGTGACGGAAATTGCCGATGGCGCCGATGCATCAACTGTCTCGCGCGCCGAAGCGTCAGCCGCGGCAACGACGAGCATCAGGCACAGCGCGGCGAGGCGCATCGCGCTAAGCCTCAATACCTGGTTTCGTAGGTAACCCGCAGCTCGCGCTTCCCGTTGGCGGGCACGGTCACGACGTATTTGCGGCGGTCGGCGTTGACTTGCTCGCCGGGGCTGTCCTCGCTGGTCACCCGGAAGTCGCGCCCCCACCAGCCATGGTCGAGTCCTGCCTGGTCAAGTTCGACTTCGACAGGCGCCGACTTTGCATTGGTCAGCGTGTAGCGCATCGTCGTGCGCCAGTATTCGACGGGGCGTTCGCTCGTGACAGTGCTGGTGGAGCCGTCTTCCGCGATGACCCTGTAGCGGCCGCTGCGCTCCCACTCGTCCGCGGTTATCTTCTCCCGGCTGACCACCTCGGCCTGGACGAAGATGTCGAATGCATCGCCGGTAACGAGGGTGAGTGCGCTTCCCATCGGCGTATGCCCGATGCTGCTCTCGCCGATGAATTGCGGCGTGCCCTTCCGGTCTCGCTGGTAGAAGCGCACCGTGCCGCCGGGCAGCGCATCGCCCAGCCCCTGTTCCCGGGCAGTCAAGAAGCTGATTGCCGTGGTCGCATTGACGGGTCGATCGTCGTTGGCGAGCCACTGCACGCTCCGGGCATAGACCTTGCGCGCGGGAACTCCCTGAACATCCAGGAAACTGACCTGCTTGGTCTGCGCGTTGGCGATCGTCGTGCGCCCGGGAAGGGGGTAGAGATAAAAATCGCCGAGCCGCTCGCGCCCGGCCGTTTCGGTGCCCGGAACGAAGCCGCGTGGCCGAGGGGGAGCAGGACGGTATCCGTCGTTCGATGGCCCGCCAGCAACCAGCACTGTCTCGGCGTCGTGAAAGGTGGTCCCGGTCTGGTTCGTCAGCGTGACCCAGCCTTGCATGTCGGTCGTGGCTTTCGCTTCGTCATACAGAGCGACATAATCGGCCGACCAGCCAAGCCCACCGGTAAGGTAACGAAGCGCGGCCGGTCGCTGCCCCGCCCTGTCACTGTCGACTGTGACCGACAGCGTCGGCCTCGCGCGGAGGTTGGGGGGCACGCCGTCGAAAATCACGCGAGTTGGCAGGCCGTCGTCACGCAGAACCTCGATGCGGTCGCCGATCTTCACCACCACGCCGCCAGCCGTTGACAGCACGGTGGCACGCTCGCGCACTTCATTGCCGGTCGCGGGGTTCGTGCGCACCAACGTGACCGTCTGACCAACAGCCTTTTCCATCAGCTTGGTCGGGGTGAGCAGATCGAAATCGAAGTTTTGCTCGATAACCCCGGCGCCGGCCGCACTGAAGCTCAAGGTTTCGGGCTGGATTCGCGCCGAGACGTCCGGAAACTCGATGCGGGTCCGCCCCCGCGGGAAGGGAATCTGGCGAACGTCCTGCACCAGCGCCCGGTCGCCGTTATAGATCGTCACCGCGAGGTCGCCTTGCGCAGTCGGCCCACTTTCCGCCGTTTGTGCCACCACCGGCACGGCGAGGACGACCGCAAGGATGGGTGCAATTCCCTTTTTCAGCGGCATGTGATCCCCTTGTATTATTGCCGGCGACCGCTTTGGGCGGCGAGTCGTCATCGTATGTAATAGTGTATCACCGACCGGTTCGCCGCAAGAGCGATCGAATAGCGGTTTCGAGACGTTCGCTGCGGCGTGCAGGATCGCTGGGCGGCAATCGGCCGTAATTACCGGCGCTTATGCCCCTGCGAACGATCCGGGCCGGATTGCCCGCAACCACGCAGTCGGAAGGTACAGCCTGGAGGACGACCGCGCCGGCCGCGATGATAACGCCGTCTCCGACAGTAACGCCCGGTCCGATGATTGCATTGCCCCCGATAAAGCACCGCTCGCCAATCGTTATAGGCGCCACGCTCCCGTCCGATCGCAAACCCGCCAGGATGGCGAGCGGACCGATCGTTGACCGGTCGCCTATCGTGATCGCTCCGCGCGAGCGTGGCAGGAGCTTCGCGCTGAGCGAGATATCCGCCGATCGGGCAATTTCGATCCCGCGGCGCCGCAGCCACCAGTTGCGCAACTGCGAGACAAATTTCCGTACACCGAGGAAGGCGTTCAGCGATCTTCTCGCCGTCATCCGTTTGCCTCCTCCAGTGGTCTTGCCGGATGGTGTAGCGGATTTTACAGCACTGTCGATGAGACCATCCGCCCCGCGCCCGCTACGCCGGTCTGCCCGGCAGGTGTGCCAGCATCTCGTGCGGCGGTTCTTCTGGGGCTCCAAAGTCGCAAGGACTGCCTGGATCCATCCGACAGCTTCGGTAGACCGCACCTTCCCCGGCGGTATCGAGATCGGCGATAGCGTATGGATCGGCCCATTCGCGATGGTCCTGTCGCACGACATGGCGCGCGGAGTTTACCGATCCACTCGCATCGGCGCTCGCACCGTGATTGGAGCCCGTGCTGTCATCATGCCGGGAGCGACGATTGGCGATGACTGCGTGATCGAACCGGGGGCAGTGGTCTCCAGCGACGTACCGAACGGGTCCCACGCCAGCGGCAATCCCGCGCGCGTGAGAAAAGGAACCAGCTAGCCCGCCGTCGCTGGTGCCGCCGTTCGGGCATTGCTCAGCACTCCGCCGACCTTGTCGGCAATCTGCTGGACGCTGAACGGCTTGGCGATGAAGTGCATATCGACAATATCGATCTCGCGCCGAAGTTGCTCCTCGGCATAGCCGGACATGAACAGGATAGGCAGGGAAGGCCGCACCCGGCGGATCGCGCGGGCCATTGACGGACCATCCATTCCGGGCATGACGACGTCACTCACGACGATGTCGAAGGTCCCTCCATTGGCGATGGCCGCAAGTCCTGCTTCGCCATCCGCACAGGCAGTAACCTGATAGCCGGCACGGGTGAGCGCCCGGTCCGCCACCGCGCGAACCATGTCCTCGTCCTCGACCAGAAGGACTTTGCCGCCGCCTGACCATTGCACCGCCGGCGCCGCATCGGCAGGCCGGCGCTTGCTGGGCGCCTGCCCGTGGTGAACGGGGAAATACACGCTGAAGCGGGCGCCCGCTCTCCCTCCGACAGCCGTCGCGGGAATGTTGTCGGCGAAGATGAAACCGCCCGATTGCTTGACGATGCCATAGACGGTGGACAGGCCCAGACCCGTTCCGCCCATTGCCCCGCCCCGGCCCTGCTCCTTGGTGGTGAAGAAGGGTTCGAAAATCTTGCTGAGGTGATCGGGCGGAATGCCCCCACCGGTGTCCTGCACGACGAGCGCCGTGTATTCGCCTTCCGGCAGGATTTCCGCGCCCATCTGGCGCACGTCCCGTGCCGTAATCCGCCGGGTTGCGATTGACAGCCGCCCGCCAGCGGATCCCTTGGCGAGCATTGCATCGCGGGCGTTGACCGCCAGGTTGACGATGACCTGCTCCAGCTGCTGCGGATCTGCCCTTACCGGTCCCAGGTCCCGATCGTGATGGACCCTGAGCTGGATCTTTTCGCCCAACAGCCGCTTCAGCAGCAGGCTTACCTCGCTGATCACGTCGGGTAACTGCAGGACTTCGGGCCGCAGCGTCTGCTGCCGGCTGAAGGCGAGAAGCTGGCGTGTCAGCGCAGCGGCCCGGTTGGAATTGGCGCGTATCTGCTGGATGTCGTCGTAGTCGCTGTCACCCGGCGTGTGGCGCAGCAGCATGAGATCGCAGGTCCCGATGACTGCCGTAAGCACGTTGTTGAAATCGTGCGCCACGCCGCCGGCAAGTTGCCCGACAGCCTGCATCTTGGTCGCCTGTGCGACCTGGCGCTTGAGCTTTGTCTCCTCGGTCGAATCCGCGAGGCTCAACAGCACCGCCGCCTCTCCAAGCCCTCGCACGCCGGCGATGCCCAGCGAAACCGGGTCGTCGGCCGCCCCGCGCAGCCGCACGGCCATATCGATTGCCCGCGCACTGCCCTTTCCCAGCCGGCGGACGGCGTCGACGAGCGGCCCCTTGTCCTCCGCGACAACCAGGTCGGACGGGAACGACGGGAGCGTATCGCTCTCGATTCCCGCGGCACGCCTGAAAGGCGCATTGGCAAACAGGAAGCGGCCATCACGATCGGTCATCGCCAGGCCCAGGGGCAGTGCGCCGAGGAGCGCTTCCAACTGGGGTGCCGCCCCGGTTCCTGCGACCTCCGCCCGGCCCCCAAGGCCAACTGCGTTGTCGATCAGCAGCATCAGCGACGCAGCTTCGTCCGCGCCGGGCTCCCGTGCGTCGCTCGCGTCTCCCAACGGCACATGGATGAGGGTTTGCGGGTTGCCGCGCCTTCCCTCGCGGGCGAAGAAGATGCGCTCCCGCTCGTCCGCTCTCAACAGGGTGGCGAATTCCTGCCCCGCCAGGGTCGCGGCGGCATCGCCGGTTGCGCGCTGGGCAAAGCCGGATCCGGCTGCGCGAACCATTCCGTCAGGACCAACGATTGCTGCCTCGACCCCGCCGCGCGAAAGCAGGCGGCCGAACTGACCGGTTACCCGCCGCGCGAGGTCTTCGACGAAGTCCTCCTCCGCCAGGCCGACGAAGCGCCAGACGAGGTAATCCTCTCCCCGGCCCGCACGCTCTGCCCGCGCGCTCCATATCGATATGCCGTCGGCGGCCTCCACGCGGTCCACCTCTCCCCTGCCGTCCCGCCATGCTTCGCGCGCGGCTCGCGCAATCGCTTCGAGACCCGCGCGCGCCAACGGAAGGTTCGGCGGGGCGCTGCTCGCTCCGAACCAATGGCTGTAGACCGTGTTCGCGCAGACGAGCCGATTGGCCCTGTCGACGATCGCGACCGCCTCGCCGGGGCGCTCGATCGCCGCTACGGTAACAGACCAGTCGGGTGAAGCGATGCCTTCGGACGCCGAAGGCGAACGCATTCGCGCGAGCGTCAGGCCGGCAGCCAGAAAAACCACGAGCGCCCCGGTGAACGAGAGGGCGGCCACGACGTCCCCGCTCGCCACCCAGACCACTACGGCGCTGAGCGCAACCGCCGCCGCGAGTGGGCCGAGCATCGGCAATTGGCGCAACATGGATCCGCTCATGAACCGCTCGCCTGCAGCGCCCGCTCGCGCAGTTCCCTGCGCTCCCTGAGCTTGCGAGCCCGCTTGTTGGCGACCACGAACCGCCACACGAATCCGCTCACCAGGTAGCTTATGGCCGCGGCCACGACGGCAAGGACCACCAGGCCGAAGGCAGTGACCAGCGTCGCACCGGTCAGCCATTGCAGCATGTCGCCGAATTCGCTGCGCTCCATCGCCTTGTTTACCGGAGCAATGACGGTCATCGCGTCGACCCGAAGCATCCACGAACCGATATTGTACCCCAGTACCCAGATGAGCGGGGTGGTGAACGGGTTGGTGACGAAAGTCGTCAGCGCCGCGATCGGCACGTTCGCGCGTATCGGAAGGCACATCAACGAAGCGAACAGGATCTGGGCGAAAGGCACGATGATCCCGACCAGCATTCCCAGCGCAACTCCGCGGGGCACCGAGCGCCGAGTGAATCGCCAGAGTTCCGACCGCAGCACGCGCGCGGCGAAGGGCCGCATGATGCGGCTCCTTTCCATCTGTTCGCGCGTAGGCATTGACCGCTGCGCCCACGACCCGAGACGAGCCAGCTGCTGGCCCATCAAAGATCGTGAGTTCGCCGTCCGGGCAAAGTCGTCGCGCTCGCCGCCCGAATAGGCGACGTCCACACGCATACGAAATGAACGACGTTTAG
Source organism: Tsuneonella deserti (assembly GCF_014644315.1). Taxonomy (NCBI): domain Bacteria; kingdom Pseudomonadati; phylum Pseudomonadota; class Alphaproteobacteria; order Sphingomonadales; family Erythrobacteraceae; genus Tsuneonella; species Tsuneonella deserti. Next base: position 1,577,584 of record NZ_BMKL01000001.1, read on the forward strand.
CCACGCTCGCGCATCAGCCGCGCCTTGTCGCGCTGCCAGTCCCGGTCCTTCGTCGACTGCCGCTTGTCGGCGCTGTTCTTGCCCTTGGCGAGCGCGAGCTCGACTTTCGCCCGGCCGCGCCCGTTGAAATAGATCGACAGGGGAACAAGCGTCATCCCCTTGCGCTCCACCGCCCCGGTCATCTTGTCGATCTCGCGCGCGTTGAGGAGCAGCTTGCGCGGGCGGCGCGGCTCATGGTTGAAGCGATTGCCGTGGCTGAATTCGGGCACGTTGGCGTTGACCAGCCACACCTCGCCTCCGCGCACTTCGGCGTAGCTTTCGGCGATGGTCGCCTCACCTGCGCGAAGGCTCTTTACCTCCGTGCCGGTCAGCATCAGGCCGGCCTCGAACTTGTCCTCGATGAAGTAATCGTACCGGGCGCGCCGGTTCTCGGCGACGGTCTTCTTCTTGTCGAAAGTCTCGGGTTTGGGTCGGGCCATCGGCCGCGGCATGTAGGCGGTCCCGGTGGATTGCGAAAGGCCGGTTCATCGGCCAGCGCGAACTGTTCGTCCGCATCAAGGCCGCGAACCTGCGCAGAACGTTTTCCTACAATGCAGCACCCATGCCATCGCGGCGGCAATGACGTGCCCTCGGCTCCATGATCGGACCTGCATCCGCAAGCACCGGCGGCACCGTTTTCCCGCCCGGCGGAAGGTGACAAAGGCGACGCTCGCAGACGGGCGTTTTCCGAGGGCAAACCAGGGAGGGCAGAGTTTTTATTTCGCCCCCTTTCAGTGGTCCACGCTCGCTCTTCAAGCAAGAGCGGGAACCGGTGTCCCCGCCCGCGCCTTTCTCTGTCGGAAGGAGAGCCGCCATGCCCCAGGGCGACAAGGACAAGTACACCGACAAGCAGAAGCGCAAGGCCGAGCACATCGAGGAAAGCTACGAAGACCGCGGCGTCTCCAAGGACGAGGCCGAACGGCGCGCCTGGGCGACGGTCAACGAGCAGGATGGCGGCGGAAAGAAATCGGGCTCCGGTCGCGACGACTAGACAAGACCGGCGTGCGCGAGCGCGTCGTCGACAGCTTTCCGCGCCCGGTCGGAACATTCGACCAACGGCAACCGCACCGACGGATTAAGCCAGTCGTGCACCCGGCTGAGCGCATATTTGACGGGCGCGGGGCTTGCGTCCTCGAACATCGCGTAATGCAGCGGGTAGAGCTTGTCGTTGAGATCCCGCGCGCGTGCCAGGTCGTTGGCCGCGATGGCCGCCTGGAACTCGGCGCACAGTGCGGGCGCGACGTTGGCGGTCACGGAAATGCAGCCGACGCCGCCAGCGGCCGAATGCGGCAGCCACAGCTCGTCGTCGCCGGACAGCTGGCAGAAATCCTTGCCAATTCCCATGCGATGATCGGTCACCCGGCTAAGGTCCCCGCTGGCATCCTTGATGGCCACGATCCGGTCGGGAAAACGGGTCGCCAGCTCGCACACCGTCTCGGGCATGATGTCGGTGACGGTACGGCCCGGGACATTGTAAAGAACGATCGGCAAGGTGCTGTTTTCGGCAAGGAAGCTGAAGTGGGCGAGCAAGCCCTCCTGGCTCGGCCGGTTGTAGTAGGGTGCCACGCACAGGGCTGCTGCCGCGCCGGTCTTGCGGCTGAAGTTCATATGAAGCCGGGCATTCATGGTGTCGTTCGAACCGCATCCGGCGATGACCGGCACTCGGCCTGCTGCCTGCTCGACGCAAACTTCGATGACGCGATGGTGCTCGGCGTTGGAGAGCGTGGACGCCTCGCCGGTCGTGCCGCATGGAACCAGAGCGCTTGAGCCGCTCTCGATCTGCCAGTCGACAAGGCGGCGAAAGGCCGGCTCGTCGAACGACCCGTCGCGAAAAGGAGTCACCAGGGCTGGAATCGAACCGGAGAACATTGCTGTCGCGCCTTTGCGTGGGTCATAGTGGGGAACGGGGGTGAATTCCGCGCGCCCGGTCAGATGCATTCATCGCCTGATAAGGAGCCGAAGACCAGAATGTCCAGCATGGTTGCCAATCGTATCCGTTCGTTTCGTCTGATTGCCCTGGCCGGGGTTTCGTGCATGGCCGCGCCAGCTTTTGCGGACAGCGCGGTCGATATGGCACGAACGCAGATGGTAGCCACCCAGCCCGGGCAGGCTGCCGCGGCGGTTGCGCGTTGGCAGCAGCTTACCGGCAATGACCGGATGGGGTTTGCCGACTACGCCGGATTTGCCCTGCGCTACCCTGACTTCCCGCGGATGGAAGTGATCCGCGGCAATGCCGAGAGCGCGCTCGAGCGTGACCTTGCCACTTCGCCGCAGCAGGTCGCGGCTTATTTCGATCGTTTCCCTCCGCAGTCGAATCCCGCGCGTGCACGCTACGCGCTGGCGTTGTCCACGCTCGCCCGTCCGGAAGCCCGCGAAGCCGCGCGCGCCGCGTGGCGGGGCGGCAAGATGAGCAGCTCGGCAGAGGCTTATCTGCTGGGTCTTTACGGGCCTTCTTTTACCCCGGATGACAACGACGAACGCCTCCGCGCCCTCTTGTGGCAAGGCGAGGCGGAGGCTGCGGCGCGGATCATCAATTCGTCGTCCCCCGCCAACCGTCCCCTGTTCATGGCCCGCCTCTCTCTCCTGCAGGGTCAGGAGCCGGCCGCAATCGGACTTCCGCAGCCGCCGAACGCGAGCGCGGACCCGGGTTACGTGTTCAATCTCGCCCGATATTATCGCAAGAGCGGACAGGGCTATCGGGGCCAGCAGCTCCTGGCGACCCGCGCGTCGTTCGTGCGTCCGCCGCACGATGCCGAAGACATGGTCACGGAGATGCTGGCCCAGGCAAAGGGAGCATCGGCCAACACGGCTGCCGCGATCGCCAGCAAGGTCGATGACCTTTTCGCGCCCGGGACCGACATTTCCGGCCTCTCTTACAAGCTCCGCGATGATTACACGTCGCTGATGTGGCTGGGCGGCACGAAGGCGCTGTGGTCGATGGGCGACGGCACTTTGGCTGCCCCGCTGTTCTGGCGGTATGGCAACGCGGCGCGCACCCCGCAGACGCGTTCGAAGGGCTTCTACTGGGCCGGCGCGGCCTCTGCTCAGGCAGGCAACCCGACGGAAGCGAACCGCTATTTCGAGATGGCGGCGCAGTATCCGGAATACTTCTACGGGCAGCTGGCGCTCGAACGGCTCGGCCGCCCGCTACCCCAGTTCCAGCAGGTGGCGTTGGTACAACCGACCTCCGCCGAGACCGCCGCTTTCAACGCCCAACCGCTGGTCCAGGCGATCCGCGCTACTGCCCGCTACGGAACGGACTGGCGGACCGAGCGGTATTTCTTCACCGCGCTCGCCGAACAGGCACAGACGGCAGGGCAGATGCGCCTGGTCGCCAATCTTGCGACCGAACTCGGTCTGCCCGAACTGGCGGTGGTTGTTGGCCGTGTGGCACCTGAAAAGGATCTCACCGGCTTTACCGGCGTCGGATTTCCCGTCGTTTCTACGCCCATGGGCGCGGACTATACGATGGTCCATGCCATCGCACGCCAGGAAAGCGAGTTCGACGAAGACAGGGTCAGCCATGCTGGCGCGCGCGGATTGATGCAATTGATGCCGGCCACCGCCAACGAGCAGGCGGGCAAGCTCGGCATCAGCTACATGAGCGCCAATCTGACGCGCGATCCGCAATATAACATTCGCCTCGGGGATGCGTACTTTGCGCGAATGATGGACTACTTCGGCGGCAGCTATCCTCTCGCGGTGGCGGCGTACAACGCAGGCGCGGGCAACGTGAACAAGTGGTTGCGGGCCAACGGCGATCCCCGCACCGGCTCGATCGGCTGGCTTCAGTGGATCGAGCAGATTCCGATTTTCGAGACGAAGAACTACGTCCAGCGCGTGATTGAGAACGCGGTTGTGTACGAGGCGCTCCATCCTGAACGGGTCCGCTACGGCAGCCCGCGCGGGGTGAGCCAGTTCATCGGCAAGCGCACGCCGGGTTGATGAGGAAGCCTTCGCGCGGGTAGACGCAGGCAAATGCCCGCACCGCCGAACAACCCGATCACGCCGGACGGCCTGGCCGCCCTCAAAGCGCGCTACGATCACTTGCTTGGAAACGAGCGCCCGGCGATCGTGGAAATCGTCAGCTGGGCGGCTGGCAACGGCGACCGAAGCGAGAACGGCGATTATATCTACGGCCGCAAACGAATGCGCGAGATCGATCGCGAACTCGCCCATCTCGCTCGCCGGCTGAAGTCTGCGCGAGCCATCGATCCAGCGGCCCAGCCGGATCGGTCGCGCGTGTTCTTCGGCGCTACCGTTACACTCGCCGATGAGGACGACCGGCGACGCATGGTAACCATCGTCGGCGATGACGAGCAGGATGCTGCGGCGGGCCGGATCGGCTGGAGTTCACCGCTGGCCCGGGCGATACGGGGCGCATCGCTGGGCGATCTGCGAACCGTGTGCCTGCCTTCTGGCGAGAAGGAATGGGAAATCATCGGGATCGCCTATGGCTAGGAAGCTCCTTGTCGCGATCGCGCTCCTGTTACTGCCGATGCAATTGTCGGCCAAGGACAGCCTCGGTATTTTCGATGGGTGGGGTGCGTTTCGCGATCCGGCGATACCTCGATGCTACGCAATTGCGCTCGCCAAGCCGAGCCGGCTTTCACGTGATTACCAGGCCTTTGCCAGCGTGGGAAACTGGCCGCGGCGGGGCGTTAGGGGACAACTGCATTTTCGCCTATCCAGAAAGCTCGCGGCAAGAGCTCCGATCACGCTCGCCGTTGGCAACAAGCGCTTCGTTCTGATCGGAGGAGGCGGGGACGCCTGGGCGCAGGATAAGGCGATGGATGCGGCGATTGTCGCGGCGATGCGCTCAATTTCGACGATGGTCGTTTCCAGCCGCGACGCAAAGGGCAGGCGATTCTCGGACACCTACCTGTTGCAGGGAGCGGCGACCGCGATGGACGCAGCGACGATCGGGTGCGCGCGCTTGCGCTGACGTGAAAAGGGCGGAGCCACCGGCCCCGCCCTGTCCATTCTCAAGCCGTCGTCAGCTTAGAAGCGGATCCCCGCAGTCGCGACGACCTGGTGACGGTCGGTGTCAAGGTTGAAGCGGCTGCCGTCAGGCGTATCGCCTTCGAAATCCACTTCGCCTTCGCCGTACTTCGAGTAACGGTATTCGGCACCGATATAGGCGTTGCGACCCACCGCAAACTCGGCACCGGCGCCGAGGCGCCAACCATCGGTGTCAAGGCTCTGATCGAGGTTGACCGTGCCGTCCGTTCCCGTAAGCGAGAACCGCTGGTTGGTGTAGCCGGCCTTCGCGTAGACCATGGTCGACGGGCTCGTCACGAAGCCCAGACGACCGCCGACGTAGATGTCGCGATCGGCCTTGACGTTGCCGAGATTGAAGACCGTCGGCTGGTCGTTGTTATAGTCGCGGCCAGCGCTGCTGCCGGCGTAGCTCGCTTCCACGCCGACACGCAGATTGTCACCGGCAGGAAAGTCATAACCCACGACCGCACCGTATTCGACGCCGTCGACCGACTGCTTGAGGTCGCGGGTATCGTCGACATCCTCGGTGCTGCCCGAGCGGATGTGATCGTAGCCGACTTCGCCACCGACGCGGAAGCCGCTGAACGGCACTTCGCCTGCGGTCTGGGCCATCGCGGGCGTGGCCAGCGCGATGAGCGAGGCAGCGGCAAGCGATCCGATCTTGATATTCATAAGAGGTACTCCGTCCTTCATTATCCGGCGGCAATGCAGCCACCTTGGACCCGCTTAACGGAGCCGTGCCGCGTCAGTTTCCTGAACCTCATACAACGAGAAAAGTGTGGTTTTTTCGCCACTGTGGGCAGGATGGGCAGGCGCTAGCGGGGGGCCTTGCTCAGGGGAACATGGCTCGAGCCCAATTTTCCGGCCCACCGACCTGGCAGCCATCAACGGCTTTGCCACTTCGCTGCTGTCTACCTATATGCACCGACCATGGCCGACACCGCCCTTATGCCGATCCCGGGATCAATCGACGCCGTGCCGGTGGCCCGGCCAGCTTCGTCCGCAGGTTTCACCACGCGCCCGGACGGTCGGATCGATCTTGTCGGCCTTCCGCGCGATCAGATCACAGCGCTGTTGGCCGATGCGGGGCTCGATCCGAAGGCGGCACGCCTGCGCGCCAAGCAAGTGTTTCACTGGATCTACCATCGCGGAGTGATCGACTTCTCGGCGATGACCGATATCGCCAAGTCGATGCGGCCCTGGCTTGCAGACCGCTTCGTCGTTGGCCGTCCTGAAGTTGTGGAGGCCCAGCACTCGAACGACGGCACGCGCAAATGGCTGTTGCGCACCGCTGACGGGCACGATTTCGAGATGGTTTTCATCCCGGACGCGGACCGGGGAACCCTGTGTGTGTCCAGCCAGGTTGGCTGCACGCTGAACTGCGCGTTCTGCCACACGGGGACGATGAAGCTCGTGCGCAATCTCACCGCTGGCGAGATCGTCGGACAGGTTATGCTCGCCCGAGACGCTCTTGGCGAATGGCCAAAGGGATCGATGTCCGGGCTCGAGGACGATGAGGATGCCGGTCACTATTCTTCAGACGGCCGCTTGCTGACCAACATCGTGATGATGGGAATGGGAGAGCCGCTTTATAATTTCGACAACGTGAAAGGCGCGCTGAAGATCGTCATGGACGGCGATGGCCTGGCGTTGTCCAAGCGGCGGATCACGCTTTCCACCAGCGGTGTCGTGCCCATGATGGCGCGGGCGGGCGAGGAAATCGGCGTCAATCTCGCCGTGTCGCTGCATGCGACCAACAAGACCGTGCGTGACGAGATCGTGCCGCTCAATCGCAAGTATGGAATTGAGGAATTGCTGGCCGCCTGCGCAGCCTACCCGGGCGCTTCGAATGCCCGGCGCATCACGTTCGAATACGTAATGCTGAAAGACAAGAATGACAGCGACGAGGATGCGCGCGAACTTGTCCGGCTGATCAAGCGGTACAATCTGCCGGCGAAGGTCAATCTCATCCCGTTCAATCCCTGGCCGGGTGCCGGCTACGAATGCTCGAGCCCCGAGCGGGTTCGGCGCTTTTCGGAGATCGTTTTTGAAGCGGGCATCAGCGCGCCGGTGCGCACTCCTCGGGGACGGGATATCGATGCGGCCTGCGGCCAGCTTAAGACCGCGGCCGAACGGAAGAGTCGAGCTCAACTAGATCGCGAAGCCGCGGCTTAGCCAGCCGCCGACGGAAACCTGGGCTTGTCAGATCCGTCGGACGTTGGCTGGCACTGCAACCATAGGCTTCACATGTCTTGCACAAAGGCCATGACCTCCCCCGGCGGAGCAGTCTTTTTCTTCACTCCAACCAACTTTCTGAGGAGCGCTTCATCGCTCGATCAGCGCATCTCGCCGCGATATCGGTGTTCAAGCGAATTGTTCATCTGAGGTTGTGGACCCCCTCGCCACTTCGGGCGTCGACAGTTCGAAGTACTCAACCGAGGGAAAGGAAGACCCCGTGAAAAAGCTTGTTCTCGCCATCGCCGCAACTGGCCTGATGGTGCCCGCTACGCCCGCGCTGGCAAAGCACCACGGCCGCCATCACACTTACCAGCCGCGCTACCAGACCGCCTCCAACGGAGTGCGCTATTGGCAGGGTCAGGATGGACGTTACTACTGCAAGCGCTCCAACGGAACGACCGGTCTCATCATCGGCGCGGCCGCCGGTGCGCTCGCCGGCAGGGCGATCGATACGCGCGGTGAGCGCGCTACCGGTACTATCCTGGGTGCGGCCGCGGGCGCTTTGCTTGGCCGCCAGGTTCAGCGCGGCTCGGTACGCTGCCGCTAAAAACCCATCCCATATTGTCAAATAAGAGAAAGCGCGTTGCTTCTGCGGAGGCGGCGCGCTCTTTCTTTGTCTTCCGGAAGCGCGGTCCCTGTGCTTGAAGGTGCTGCATGGCGTCTCCCGGCAACTTACCAGCGGTACTCGTCACGGGCGGCGCGCGGCGGATAGGCGCGCAGATAGCGCGAGCGTTTGGCGAGGTCGGCTGGCACGTCGTGATTCATTATGGGACGTCGGTTGACGAGGCCGAGGCGCTGGCAGCCGAACTCCCCAGCGCGATCGCCATCCACTGTGATCTGTCCGATGGCGACGCGGCGGAGGACATGGTCGAACGGCTTGCAGCGCATCTCCCCGATTGGCGCGTCCTAATCAACTCGGCCTCGGTGTTCGACTACGATGAGGTCAGCCACCTCGACCCGGATACCTTCCGCCGCGCGATCCGCGTGAATGCCGAATCTCCCGCGCGGATGGCCCAGGCGTTCCTCGCCCGCGCCACGTGCCGGGGCGGACGCAGGGTTATTCAGGTGACCGACCAGAAACTTGAAAATCCCAACCCGGATTTCTTCAGTTACACCCTGAGCAAGCATGCGATCGCAGCGGCAGTGCCGATGCTGGCAATGGGGGCTGCGTCTTCCCAGGACCGGGTCTATGCGCTGGCGCCCGGGGCGATCCTGCCGAGCCATGACCAGGACGAAGCGGAAAGCGAAGTCAGCCACCGTCTCAACCTCCTGGGTCGCCGAACAGATGCAACAGAAATCGCCGGCGCGTGCCTATGGCTTGCCGAGGGGACACTGGCGAGCGGGTCGACCCTCTATGTGGACAGCGGACAGCATCTTCTGGCTCAGCCGCGCGACGTCATCTACCTCGCCCGGGAAGAGCAAGGGTGAGGCGTCACGGACTTTCCGTCCGGCTCTGGCACTGGGTCAACCTGGCGTGCCTCGTCACCCTGTTCATGAGCGGACTCAACATATCTAACGCCCATCCACGATTGTATTGGGGCGAATGGGGTTTCGAGAGTGCTCGCGCGTGGCTCACCCTTCCCCGGTTCCCCGGATGGATGACAATCCCCGGCCACTACAGCCTCTCCGCCGCGCGTGATTGGCATTTGCTCGCGGCGTGGCCATTCGCGGGCGGGCTTGCGTTCATCTGGCTGACAATGCTGCTCACGGGACATTTCCGAAGTGACTTGATGACCCGTCGGAGCGAGTGGCGTCCTTCCGCAATACGGGCAGATATCGTAGCCCACTTTCAGCTCGACTTCGACAGCGCGGACGGCAAGCTCAACTTCCTCCAGAAGCTGAGCTACGGGATCGTTCTCGGAGTTCTGCTTCCCGGGATGGTCATCTCCGGCCTGGGTATAAGCCCGGGCATCGAGCCGTTGGCGAGACCGCTCATAGAACTGGTCGGCGGGCGGCAGTCGATGCGTTCGCTGCACTTTATCTTCGCGTGGAGCCTGTTTGCCTTCTTCGTCGTCCATGTGACACTGGTCCTTCTCTCCAGCCCGCTGACCCAGGTGCGTGATATGATAACGGGTGGGCGGCATGCGGCGTAGGCACGTCATCGGGAGCCTTGGCGCATTACTCGCTGGCGGCTGTTCGAAAATAGGCGATAGCGCTGCCCCCGTGTCCCTGTTCGACAGCGCGGAACGTTGGCACAAGCAGGCGCAGCGTCTGCTCGCCGGCCGCTATTCGCTCGCGCCGGAGTTCGATCGATCGCAAGTCTCCCCGTACTTTCGCGGCAACGGGTCACGTAACGTCGACACGCCGGAATATGCCGCGTCGGCCGTCAGCGGCTTTGCCGACTGGCGCCTTGCGGTAACCGGTTTGGTGGAACATCCGCTTTCGCTCAGCCTCGACAACATCCACCGGCTGCCCCAGCGAACGCAAGTCACGCGTCATGATTGTGTCGAAGGATGGAGCGCGATCGGAGAGTGGACCGGTCCGCGGTTGTCGACCATCCTGCGCGGCGCTGCTCTCAAACCCGAGGCGCGTTTCATCGTCCTGCGCTGCGCCGATACGCTGGCGGGGACACAGTATTATGAAAGCATCGATCTGATCGATGCCTTCCACCCGCAGACCATTATCGCACACAAGCTGAACGGCGAGCCCTTGCCGGTCCGCAATGGCGCTCCCTTGCGCCTGCGAGTGGAACGCCAGCTCGGCTACAAGCATGCCAAGTTTCTAACCGGGATCGAGGCCGTCGCCAGCCTCGCGGGCATAGGCGGCGGCAAGGGCGGATATTGGGAAGACCGCGCCGGCTACCAGTGGTATGCCGGCATCTGACCGCGCCGCGGTTGCTCGCCTGCCCGCACCCTGATACCGGCCCGCGCACATCCTTCGGAGCGCCCCCATGTCGGACATCAAACGCGTCGTCCTTGCCTATTCGGGCGGGCTCGACACCAGCGTCATCCTCAAGTGGCTTCAGGTTACCTACAACTGCGAAGTCATTACCTTCACCGCCGACCTTGGTCAGGGTGAGGAGCTTGAGCCCGCTCGCGCCAAGGCACAGCTGATGGGTATCAAGCCCGAGCACATCTACATCGACGACCTGCGCGAGGAATTCGTGCGCGATTTCGTCTTTCCCATGATGCGCGCCAACGCGCGATACGAAGGCGACTATCTGCTTGGCACATCGATCGCCCGGCCGCTCATCTCCAAGCGGTTGATCGAGATCGCCCGTGAAACCGGCGCCGATGCCATAGCGCACGGTGCCACCGGAAAAGGCAACGACCAGGTCCGTTTCGAGCTATCGGCCTACGCGCTTGACCCCGAGATCAAGGTTATCGCGCCTTGGCGCGAGTGGGATCTGACGAGCCGCACCGCGCTCATCGCCTGGGCCGAGGCGCACCAGATTCCGGTACCGAAGGACAAGCGCGGGGAAAGTCCGTTCTCCACCGATGCGAACCTCCTGCATACCTCGAGCGAGGGAAAGGTGCTCGAGGATCCATGGGAAGAAGTGCCCGATTACGTTTACTCCCGGACGGAAAACCCGGAAGACGCACCTGACATTCCGGAATACATCACCATCGATTTCGAGCGGGGCGACGGCGTTGCCCTCAGCGGCCAGGCGATGAGCCCCGCGAACTTGCTCACCGAACTCAACGAACTGGGCCGCAAGCACGGGATTGGCCGGCTCGACCTTGTCGAGAACCGCTTCGTCGGCATGAAGAGCCGCGGCATGTACGAGACGCCGGGCGGCGAAATCTATGCCCGGGCGCATCGCGGCATCGAGCAGATCACCCTTGATCGGGGCGCTGCGCATCTCAAGGACGAGCTGATGCCCCGCTATGCCGAGCTAATCTACAACGGCTTCTGGTTCTCTCCTGAGCGAGAGATGTTGCAGGCGGCGATCGATCACAGCCAGGACAAGGTCAACGGCACGGTCCGGCTCAAGCTGTACAAGGGCATGGCGCAGGTCGTTGGCCGCAAGTCGCCCGACAGCCTCTATTCCGAGCGGCACGTGACGTTCGAGGATGACGCCGGCGCATACGATCAGACCGATGCGCAAGGTTTCATCAAGCTCAACGCCCTGCGGCTGCGCCTGCTGGCCCAGCGGGACCGCTGAAACCGTCGCCGCCCGGAGTTATCCACCGCTGTCCACAGGTAAAACCGTGGACAGTGGATAACGCGCCTATTGCAAGCTTGCCCGACTCGGGGCGTGCGCGCAGTCTTGGGACATCGAAACGGCGCGGAAAGCTCGGATCGGACAGCCCTAACCGGCTGAATGATCAAGAGAATTCAAACCGGATCGTGATGGCGGCAACTGTCCGCGCGGTCTTCGAGATCGCTTTGCGAAGAACCTCGGTTCAACGCAAGCTGATCGCCTGAGAAGGACGCGCAGCTAACCGCCATCGACCGGAAGAACCCGGTTCGCACGCCAGGCAATGCATCCAGGCTTCGGCCAGGTTCGCGGCGCCAGCGGCGGGCGACCACGGAACGACCGGTTCGGAACCGCCGGGCGGATGGAGAGGATCCTCGGATCCCGACCGCCGCCTGACGGAACCGGATGCCGGCGCGAGCGCCGGTGACAGAGCCGACCAGCGCGATCGCAAGATCGCACACGGAAGGCAAAGACACTGGCCGCCAAGCGCCTCCTTTCTTCGGAAAGCAGGACCACGCGCTGGTGAGAGTGGGGCTGGCCTTCGGGCCGGCCCCATTTGCTTTCCGCCCCCCATCCTTGCGCCATTTTCCGCGCCCCGCGACTCGGGCTCTCGGGTGCCACGCGCCGGGCGCTGTAGGAAAATCGTTTCCGCTCAATGCGCGCGGAATCATGGTTAAGGTTCCCTAACCACACGATGAATGGTTGGGAGTCCGGGCCGAGACGAGCCCGAGTGGGTGCACAGCGTGATTTTCGGCCCGTAAAACCGGCACCCATGAAGCAGACAACGATCAGCAACCGCCAAGCGGCCCTGCGCGGCCTGGCCTTTGCCGCCGCCCTGATGCTTCCGGCATCGGCCAGCGCCCCGGCCTTCGCCGATACGGGCAGCGAGAACTTCGCCGCCTCTTTCGCCCCCATCAACGCCGCGGCGGCCAGCTTCGTTCCCTCGTCCGGCATGGTCGACGTGACCAAAATCGATCCGGTGGACGAGCCCGCCCTCCCCTCCGCCGATAGCGACAACGCGCGGATCATCGGCGGCGGCGTCGCCAGCTACTACGGCAACGAACTGGCCGGCAACCGCACCGCCAACGGCGAACGGTTCAATCCGGGCGCGCTCACCGCCGCGCACCGCACGCTCCCCTTCGGCACGAAAGTACGCGTGACCAACGCCGCCAACGGCAAGTCGGTGGTCGTGCGGATCAACGATCGCGGACCGTTCCACGGCGGCCGGATCATCGACCTGTCGAAGTCCGCCGCCAGCCAGATCGGCCTCGTCGCGCGCGGCAGCGGCCGGGTGGAGCTCGCCGTCCTCGATTGACGCTGGCGAGAGCGGCAGCCGGCTTCACGCCCGCGCCGCCCCGCCCCCTGCGCTGCTCGTATCGCAGTACCACCACCCGTCGGCGTCCTGGTGCGCCGCGGCGCGATGTCCGGGCGGCAGCACCAGCCACCAGCGCTCCACTCCCGCCTCGAACGCGGCCAGCTGTTCCGCCTCGATCTCGCGGTAGCGGTCCCCGTCGCCGGTCAGCCTGTCCGGCTCGGCAGCCCCGCGCGGACGGGCCTCCTCCATCGCATCGAGCCGTTCGGGGAACGCGGGGCAATCGACCTGCCCTTCGCGGTCGTCCTCGTCGCAATCGCCGCCGCAATGGGGGCACCTGGCTGTTGGAGCCGTGGACCGCTTGGACCACTGTCCTGGGGAAGGAGTTTCGGCCTCCGGAGCGGCCGTGTCCGCGCCCTCGCCTGGCGTTGCCGCCTCGGGCGTGTCCGATCCCTCCTCGAACCGGGCGAGCGCGGCGGGGAAGTCCCCGGCGAATGCATCGGTGGCCGCGTCCTCGGCCAACCGGTCGAGCCGCGCGAGGTGCGCCAGCAGCAGGCGGGAATCGTAGCGGCGGCGGGTGGCGATCAGCTCCCCGCGATAGAACACCGCCTCCTCCACCCCGTCGAGCGCGCGGGTGGCGAGCACGTCCTCGGCCATCGCGCGCGCGGAAAGCAGCGCCGCATCCCACCCGCGCCGGAACGCCGGACAGGCCGAGCGCGCGCGGTAGGCCGTCTGGTGGCTGATGCCCGATGCCCGCGCCGCCCGCCGCACCGATCCACACTGCGCCAGCGCGGCGAGGAACGCGGCCTGCGCGGCGCGGGTGAAGGCGGTCATCTCCTCGAGCGCGGGCGAACGTTCGGGAGCGGGTTCGGGCGCGGGCCCGGCGGCGAGCGCGGCGTCAGCAGCGGCCGCATCGAGGATGGCGGGGAGATCGGCGGGAATATTGGCAAGAGCATTCACGATCCGCGTCCTTTGGTGAGGAGAAGCGAATCGAGTGATGTATGCGAGGCGGCGGGGTGTAGGAAAATCGTTTGTCGGCGCTGCGTTAGCGGCCGCCATCTTCGCGGAAGACGCGGTGCGCGTGACCGGCGAGACCCGCCACTGGAAGCACCGCCACTTCTGCCCCACCTGCGGCGGATCGGTCTTCGCCCGCTGGGACGACGAGATCGAAGTCCACCTCGGCACCCTCGACGAGCCGAGCCGCTTCACCCCGACCTACGAAAGCTGGACCGTGCGGCGGGAGGACTGGCTACCGGCGTTTGCGGGGATGCGGGGGTTTGTGGGGAACCGGGAGGCGTAGCCAGCGGGATTGGCAATCCGGGCCAACCCTCTTTGGAAGCCGACCCCAGATCGAAGCTGTTAGCTCGACTTTACCTCGAGGTGCTCTCGTCCGTTATGACGCGGATGATCTCTCGTAGGTAGTCTATCGACGATTGTCCGGCTACTTCACTGGCGAATTGTTCAAGCGTAACTCTCACGAATACGCCGCGTCTAGAATTCAAAGCCTCAATGGTAGACGCCAATCTTCCAGTCTCGTTCAGGTGCAAAGCGGCGTAAACCGATAGCTGACGGAACTCATAGGACCGAAATGGTCTATCGCCATCCTTAAGCTCTACAATGTGATCTGGAACCCTCATTATGTCGCCGACACAAGAGTTGATGATTCCACATCCCGAAAACCGCGGCGCTACAGTCAACTCCGGCCTCGAATTATGACTGAAATGCAACCAAATTCGGCGAGCGATCTCAGACGCTTCCGACTTGGCCTCCTCATCCAACAACACAACGTCCGACACCCTGCGCTCAGCCTCGGAGACATTGGAATCATCGGCATGACACTACAAAGGCGCTGGCCTCTGCCTTCTCGATCGCTTTTTCTATAAACTTACGCCAGGTGACCTCCCGGCTAAAGCAACTTTCGCTTTCGTCACTCCACTCGTAGCGATATGAAAAAACCCTCTGTTGAGAGACAGGCAATCGTACTTGCTCAATCTGGTCAGCAATTGAAAGTACCCAGCTTAAGTACAGTGCGTTCCAGATTGGATCGATTTGCATCGCCCATCGGAAGCCCGTGTAGCCTACAGGAGCAAGTGCACCCACATTTATAGGGGGACGCTCGGCTAGTGCGCGAGGAATGTCGCCGTCTACTTCCTGAAGTATCGCAACGACTTTATCGACCTCGTCGTGAAAAACATGATTCTCAATTGGGAAGGGAAATATATCGGTGTCGCCATGGCGGACGACGTTCTTTACTGCCCGCCGATAGAATTGTTGCATAATCCCTCCCGAAGGAAGGCATTGTATGTCCACCTTGCGCCCTTGGCTAGACCGGGAAGCGTACGGGTGGGCTACGGCCGAATATCGTTGAAGAATTCATGGCAACGCTAGTTCGCTGGAGCTGGCTGGCGTGACCTCTCAGCGGCAACTCCCTTCTCCAACATCGGCCGCAGGTAGTGCCCCGTGTAACTCCGCGGCTCCCTCGCCACGTCCTCCGGCGTACCCTCCGCCACGATCTCCCCGCCCCTGACTCCGCCTTCGGGGCCAAGGTCCACGATCCAATCGGCAGTCTTGATGACGTCCAGGTTGTGCTCGATGACGACAACCGAGTTGCCCTGGTCGACCAGGCGCTGGAGCACTTCGAGAAGCTTGCGCACGTCCTCGAAGTGCAGGCCGGTGGTCGGCTCGTCGAGGATGTACAGCGTCTGCCCGGTGGACCGGCGGCTAAGTTCCTTGGCGAGCTTCACCCGCTGCGCCTCGCCGCCCGAGAGCGTGGTCGCCTGCTGGCCGACCTTGACGTAGCCGAGACCGACCTCGTTCAGCATGTGCATTTTATCGCGGATCGGGGGGACGGCCTTGAAGAACTCCTCCGCGTCCTCGATCGTCATGTCGAGCACGTCGGCGATGCTGAGGCCCTTGAACTTCACCTCCAGCGTTTCGCGGTTGTAGCGCTTGCCGTGGCATTCCTCGCAGGTGACGTAGACATCCGGCAGGAAGTGCATCTCGATCTTGATCAGCCCGTCGCCCTGGCACGCCTCGCACCGGCCGCCCTTGACGTTGAAGCTGAAGCGCCCCGCCTTGTACCCGCGCGCTTGGGCTTCAGGCAGGCCGGCGAACCAGTCGCGGATCTGGGTAAAGGCGCCGGTGTAGGTCGCCGGGTTGGAGCGCGGGGTGCGGCCGATCGGCGACTGGTCGATCTCGATCACCTTGTCGCAGTATTCGAGGCCGGTCACCTTGTCGTGCGCGCCCGCGATCACCCGCGCGCCGTTCAATGTGCGCGCGGCGACGGCGTAGAGCGTGTCGATCGTGAAGCTCGACTTGCCGCTGCCCGATACGCCGGTGATGCAGGTGAAGGTCCCGAGCGGGATAGAGGCGGTGACGTTCTGCAGATTGTTCGCCCGCGCGCCGTGGACGGTGACGTGCTTGCCGTTGCCCTTGCGCCGGGTCTTGGGCACCGCGATCTCGCGCCGGCCGGTGAGGTAATCGGCGGTGAGCGACTTCTTCGACTTGAGGACTTCCTTCAGCGTCCCCTGCGCGACGATCTCGCCCCCGTGGACGCCCGCGCCGGGGCCGAGATCGACCACGTGATCGGCCGCGCGGATCGCGTCCTCGTCATGCTCGACCACGATTACCGTGTTGCCGAGGTCGCGCAGGCGCTTGAGGGTTTCCAGCAGCCGGTCGTTGTCGCGCTGGTGGAGGCCGATGCTCGGCTCGTCGAGCACGTAGAGCACGCCCGACAGCCCGCTGCCGATCTGGCTGGCGAGGCGGATGCGCTGGCTCTCGCCGCCGGACAAGGTGCCGCTGGTGCGGTCGAGGTTGAGGTAATCGAGGCCGACGTTGTCGAGGAAGCCCAGCCGCTCGTTGATCTCCTTCAGGATCGCGCGGGCGATCTGGTTCTGCGTATCGGTGAGCTGGTCGGGCAGCGCGAGGAACCAGTCCTTCGCGGCCGTGACGCTCATCTGCGTGGGGGTGGCGATGTCGGTTGCCCCCGAACCTTGGCCGACCTTCACCGCCAGCGCCTTGTCGTTGAGGCGCTTGCCGCCGCACACCTCGCAAGGCTGCGCGGTCTGGTACTTGCCCAGCTCCTCGCGCATCCACGCGCTTTCGGTCTGCAGCATGCGGCGGTTGAGGTTGCCGATCACCCCCTCGAACGCCTTGCGCACGGTGTATTCCTTGCGCCCGTCCTTGAAGGTGAGCGGCACCGCGCGGCCCTTCGTGCCGAACAGGATGACGTCCTGGTTCTCCTGCCCGAGGTTCTCCCACGGGGTCGTCAGGTCGAACCCGAATTCCTTCGCGAGGCTGGAGAGCACCTGCATGTAATAGGGCGAAGGCGGATTGGACTTGGCCCACGGCACCACCGCGCCCTGCTTCAAGGTGAGATGTTCGTTCGGCACCACCAGCTGCGAATCGAACAGGAGCTTTTCGCCCAGCCCGTCGCAGGCCGAGCATGCGCCCTGCGGGGCGTTGAACGAGAACAGCCGCGGCTCGACCTCCTCGATCGTGAAGCCGGATACCGGGCAGGCGAACTTCTCGGAAAACACGATGCGGTTGGCCGGCAGCCCCGCGCCCTTCATCGCGCCGCCTGCATCCTCAACCTCGCGCCCCGGCACCGGGCCGTCGGCGAGATCGACATAGGCCAGCCCCTCGGCGAGCTTGAGCGCCTGCTCGAAGCTGTCGGCCAGCCGGGTTTCAATCCCTTCACGCACCGCGATCCGGTCGACCACCACCTCGATGTCGTGCTTGTACTTCTTGTCGAGCGCGGGCGCTTCCTCGATCGGGTACATCTCCCCGTCGATCCGGACGCGGGTGAAGCCCGCCTTCTGCCACTCGGCAAGCTCCTTGCGGTATTCGCCCTTGCGTCCGCGCACGACCGGCGCGAGCAGGTAGGCGCGCGTGCCTTCAGGCAGGGCCATGACGCGGTCGACCATGTTGGACACCGTCTGCGCCTCGATCGGCAGACCGGTGGCGGGCGAGTACGGCACGCCGACCCTCGCCCACAGCAGGCGCATGTAATCGTAGATCTCGGTGACGGTGGCGACGGTCGAGCGCGGGTTGCGCGAGGTCGTCTTCTGCTCGATCGAGATCGCGGGCGAGAGCCCGTCGATATGCTCGACATCGGGCTTCTGCATCATCTCGAGGAACTGGCGCGCGTAGGCGCTCAGGCTCTCGACGTAGCGCCGCTGCCCCTCGGCGTAAATGGTGTCGAAGGCGAGGCTGCTCTTCCCCGAGCCTGACAGTCCGGTGATCACGATCAGCGCATCGCGCGGCAGATCGATGTCGATCCCCTTGAGATTATGCTCTCGCGCACCGCGCACGCTGATCTTTGTTAGGGACATAAGGGTAGCGTGTTCCGGTTTCGTTCGCGAGTGTCAAGGGGCGTGCGGGGACGCTCCCCCGCTGAACGCGCGATGTGGGGAGCGGGGTCCGGAATGCAACTTTTCGCTGCGGTTACCCGCCTCGGCAGCCGAAGGCGCCCGCCTGGAGAAGCCTTTAGACGGCGATGTCGAACAGCCGCCCCACCCCCGCGGTCACCGCCATCGCCAGCCCGCCGAACAGCACCACCCGCAGGACCGCGCGGGTATAAGGCGCGCCGCCCAGATGCGCGCCGATCGCGCCGAGCACCGCGAGCGCCACCAGCGTCACGCCGACCATCCAGTAGATCACTTCTGCCCCCGGCCGCAGCAGCGCGACGATCAGTGGCACGATCCCGCCCGCGACAAAGGCCGCCGCCGACGCACCCGCAGCCTGCAAGGGGCGCGCGGCGATCGCGGCGGAGATGCCCATCTCGTCGCGCGCATGGGCATCGAGCGGATCGTGCTTTGTCAGCGCGGCGGCGACCTGCTGCGCAAGTTCCGCGTCGAGCCCGCGCGTCTGGTAGATCGCGGCCAGCTCGCGCTCCTCCTCCTCCGGCGTCGTCTCAAGCGCCTCGCGCTCCCGGGCAAGGTCCGCGCGCTCGCTATCGGCCTGGCTTGAGACCGAGACGTACTCCCCCGCCGCCATCGACATGGCGCCCGCCGCAATGCCTGCAAAGCCGGTCAGCACGAGCTGGCTCGCGGATGCGGAAGCAGCGGCGATTCCCACCATCAGGCTGGCGGTCGAAACGAGCCCGTCGTTGGCGCCCAAGACTCCGGCGCGCAGCCAACCGGTGCGCGTGACGAAGTGCCGTTCGGCGTGCGCGCTCGGCTGGTGCGAAAGATCCGGTGGCGGCATCGGTTTCCCCCCTGTTCTGCGTCCTGCCCCTTCGCGATTATCACGCGGCAGTTTCGCAGGAAACTGCAGCATGGCCCTGCGCTTCGTCGATGCCTTGCCGCCGTTCATCGACCAGTCGTCGTCCGCGGGCTGGAACCGCTTTCAGAAACAGGCGCTTGCACCTCGCCCTTGCAGGACCCGGCATCCGGGACCGGCAAGGGGCGGTGACATATGCATTTTGCAGGGGACTACCGCCAGATGAACCGTATCAAGACCACGACTGCCCGCGCGCTTCTCGGCGCCACCGCACTGGCGCTTTCGCTCACTGCCGCTCCCACCTTCGCGCAGAACGCATTGGCCGACGACAGCCAGCAGATCGTCGTCACCGGCCGGCCCGCGATCGGTGACTTCGGCGTCGACCTGTCCACCCGCGACCTGTCGGTTAAGCCGGGCGACGACTTCGAGAAATATGCCAGCGGGAGCTGGATCGCGAAGACGGAAATCCCAAGCGACCGCCCCTCGACCGGCAGCTTCACCGACCTGCACGAGAACACCCAGCAGCAGGTTCAGCAGATCGTCACCAAGGCTCCCGCCGGGGCCAAGTTCGGCGCGCTCTACGCCAGCTATCTCGACGAGAAGACGCTCGAGCGCCGCGGCCTGGCACCGCTGATGCAGGACCTCGCCACGGTCCGCGCGATCGACGACAAGACCGAATTCGCGCGCTTCATGGGATCGACCTATGGCCGCTTCGGCATCACCCTGTTCGGCGGCGGCGCCTATGCCGATACCGCCGATCCGACCGTCAACTCGTTCTGGTTCGGCCAGAGCGGCCTCGGGCTGCCGGACAAGGATTACTATTTCAAGCCCGACTACGCGAAGCAGCGCGCCGCCTATCTCGACTATATCGAGCGCACGATGAAGGCGGTGGGCAATCCCGACCCCTCGGAGGCCGCCAGCCGCATCATGGCGTTCGAGACCGAGATCGCATCGCTGAGCTGGGACACCGCCGACCGGCGCGACATCACCAAGATCAACAACCCGATGTCGAGCGCCGAGTTGGCCGCGTTCGCTCCGGGGATCGACTGGAACGCCTTCTTCGAAGGCCACGGCGTCGCGCCGCAGAAGCGGATGATCGTTAACGAGACCACCGCGATCAGGGGCCTTTCCGCGCTCTACGATGCGGTGCCGCTAGAAACCCTGAAGCTGTGGGAGGAATTCCACGTCGCGGACCAGGCTTCGCCCTATCTCAACAAGAAGATGGTCGACAGCCGTTTCGCGTTCACCAGCACGCTGTCCGGCGTGACCGAGCAACGCCCGCGCTGGAAGCGGGCGATCGACATGGTCAACGGGTCGCTGGGCGAGGATGTCGGCCAGGGCTACGTCAACGAGTTCTTCCCGCAGGTCGCGAAGGACCGGATGGAAGACCTCGTGAAGAACCTGAAGCTGGCGATGGGCGACCGGATTCGTGGCAACAGCTGGATGGGCGAGGCGACCAAGCAGGCCGCGTTCGAGAAGCTGTCGAAGATGGATGTCATGGTCGGCTATCCCGAGAAGTGGCGCGATTTCTCGGGCCTCGCGATCTCACCGAACGATCTCTACGCCAACGCCGTCAACGCGACGAAGTTCAATGCCGACTACGCCCTCGCCGATGTCGGCAAGCCGGTCGACCGGAAGAAGTGGGGCATGAACCCGCAGACGGTGAACGCCTACAACGGCGGGCTGGAGAACAAGATCGTATTCCCCGCCGGCATCCTGCAGCCGCCGTTCTTCGATGCCTACGCCGACCCTGCGGTCAACTATGGCGCGATCGGCGTGGTAATCGGACACGAGATCAGCCACGGTTTCGACGACCAGGGCCGCAAGATCGACGCCAACGGCGCGGTGCGGGACTGGTGGACGCCCGAGGACGCCGCCCGTTTCGAGGCGGAGGCCAAGGAATTCGGCAAGCAGTACGCGGCGTTCGAAGTGGTGCCGGGCGCTTTCATCAACCCTGAACTGACGATGGGCGAGAACATCGCCGACTTCGCCGGCGTGATGGTCGCGCTCGACGCTTACCACCGCTCGCTGGGCGGCAAGCCCGCGCCGGTGATCGATGGCCTGACCGGCGACCAGCGCTTCTTCCTCGCCTATGCCCAGGTGTGGAAGAACAAGGCGCGCGAGGACGCGCTGCGCAACCAGGTGACCACCGATCCGCACAGCCCCGCGCGCTACCGCACGATCGCTCCGTTGCGGAATGTCGATGCCTGGTACGAAGCGTTCAACGTCGGCCCGCAGGACGCGATGTACATCGCGCCCGAAAAGCGGGTGCACATCTGGTAGGCGCCGGCCACCGTCCGGAGCGCGCATGAACCGCCTGTTCGTCGCGCTCCGGCCGCCCGCTCCGGTGCGGGATGCGTTGCTCGATCTCATGGACGGGGTCGAGGGTGCTCGCTGGCAGGACGAGGACCAGCTTCACCTGACGCTGCGCTTCGTGGGCGAGGTCGATGCGCCCCTCGCCAACGATCTTGCTGCTGCACTCGGGGGGATAAATTCCCCGCCTTTCGAAACGGAACTGGCCGGGGTGGGCTATTTCCAGCGCAAGGGGCGGCCCACCGCGCTGTGGGCGCGGCCCGCGCCCTGCGCGCCCCTCGACATCCTGCAGCGCAAGGTCGAGCGGGTCTGCCAGCAGATCGGGCTGGAGCCTGAACACCGCAAGTTCACCCCGCACGTAACGCTCGCCCGGCTGGGGCGTCATGCGGGGCCGATCAATGGCTGGCTCGCGGAGCATGGGACGTTCAGGACCGGGTCATGGCAGGTAGGCGAGTTCCGCCTCTACGAAAGCACCCTCAATGCTGGCGGATCGCAGTACGATCCGGTGGCAAGCTACCGTCTGCAGGCTTGACGGCGAGCTTCCGGTTGCACAGGCAACCAGTTCGCGCGATGCCGCACCACCGATGATGCGAGCGCTCGTTCCGCAGCGCTGTCGCGCATAATCTCCGGGAGATTTTCTTTTGATCAAGACCAGGCTTTTCGCCGCAGCCGCTCTCGGAGCGCTGCTTGCAGGATGCACCACGATGCCAGAAGCAATGGACCGGCCCGCCACGGCCACCCCGGCGATCCCGGAAGGAACCGGCTACTTCGCCTCCGACAGCACGCTGCCGCTGCGCGCGCCCGATTTCACCAAGATCTCGGATGCCGATTTCAAGCCCGCGTTCGAGCAGGGCATGGCAATCCAGCAGGCCGAAGTGGCGGCGATCGCCGGCAACCCGGCCGCGCCGACGTTCGAGAACACGATCGTCGCGCTCGAACGATCGGGCAAGATGCTGAGCCGCGTGGGCATCGTTTTCGGGGCGCTGACGGGGGCCAACACCAATGACACGCTCGATGCGATCGACGCCGAGATCAGCCCCAGGCTGGCGGCCCACTCCGATGCGATCAACCTCAACCCGGAACTCTTCGCCCGCGTGAAGGCGGTCTATGATCAGCGCGCCTCGCTCAACCTCGATACCGAGGACGCAAAGCTGCTGGAAGAAACCTACAAGGGAATGGTCCACGCCGGCGCCCAGCTGACGCCGGCGCAGAAGGAGCAGGTCAAGGCGATCAACACCCGCCTGTCGACCGCGACCACCAACTTCGGCCAGACGCTGACCCAGGCGACGAAGGATGCCGCGCTGGTGATCGCCGATCAGGCGCGCCTCGCCGGCCTGTCGGATGCCGATATCGAAGCGGCGAAGAAGGCGGCAACCGAGCGCGGCGTTCCGGGCAAAGCCGTCGTCGCGCTGCAGAACACCACCCAGCAGCCGGCGCTCGCCACGCTCAAGGACCGCGCCACGCGCGAGGCTCTGTTCGACGCAAGCTGGAACCGTGCCGAGAAGGGGGGCGCGAACGATACCCGCGCGCTGGTGGCCGAGATCGTGCAACTCCGCGCGCAAAAGGCCGCGCTGTTCGGCGACCCGGACTGGGCGACCTACCAGATGTGGGATCGCATGGCGAAGAACCCCAGGACCGCGCTCGACTTCATGCAGCAGATGGTCCCCGCGCTCGAGGCCACGCAGCGCCGCGACGCCGCCGCGCTCAACGCCGAGATCAAGGCCAGCGGCGGCAACTTTACGGTCAAGCCGTGGGACTGGGCGATGTACGCCGACAAGCTCAAGGCCAAGAAGTTCGCCCTCGATGAGGACGCGGTGAAGCCCTACTTCGAGATGAAGCGCGTGCTGGAGGACGGCGTTTTTTTCGCCGCCAACAAGCTCTACGGCCTCAGCTTCAAGCAGCGCACCGACCTGCCGGTCTACAATCCGGACGTGTGGACCTACGACGTCACCGACCGCGACGGCAGCCAGCTGGGCATCTTCTATTTCGATCCGTTCCAGCGCGACAACAAGCGCGGCGGGGCATGGATGAGCAACTTCGTCGAGCAGTCGAAGATCGAAGGCACCAAGCCGGTGATCTACAACGTCCACAACATCCCCAAGGCGCCCGAGGGCCAGCCGCAGCTGATCAGCTTCGACTGGGTGGAGACGATGTTCCACGAATTCGGCCACGCGCTGCACGGCTTCTTCGCCAACCAGAAGTACGAGAGCCTGTCCGGCACGGCGACCGCGCGCGACTTCGTCGAGTATCCGAGCCAGGTGAACGAAATGTGGGCCAGCTACCCCGAAGTGCTGGCGAACTACGCCAGGCACTACAAGACCGGGGAGCCGATCCCGCAGGCGCTGATCGACAAGATCCAGGCCGCCTCGAAGTTCGACCAGGGCTACCAGTTCGGCGAAACTGTCGAGGCCGCCCTGCTCGACATGAAGTGGCACGCCCTGACGCCGCAGCAGGCCGCGGCGATCAACACTCCCGAAGCGGTGAGCGCATTCGAGGCGAAGGCCCTGGGCGAACTCGGCCTTGCCGTCGATCTCGTTCCGCCGCGCTACCGGACGAGCTATTTCCGTCACATCTTCTCCGATCCGGCGGGGTATTCGGCGGGCTACTATTCGTACCTGTGGACGCAGATGCTCGACCGCGACAGCCGCAAGTGGTTCATGGACCACGGCGGCCTGACCCGCGAGAACGGCGACCACTTCCGCGCCACCGTGCTCAGCCAGGGCGGCACGCAGGACTACTTCGATATGTACCGGAAGTTCAGCGGTCACGAGCCCGACGTTCAGCCCATGCTCGAGGCGCTCGGCCTGAGCGGCGGCAATGAAGGAACCGTGCCCAGCACGGGTGACGAGACGAACTAAATCGCCACCAGCGCCCGCGCGCCCGGCTCTCCCAGCCAGCGCGCGGGGACGCGCCAGACCCGTTCGATAACCGTGGCCGACAGTGCTTCCCCGGGAGCACCGTCGGCCACTTTCGTTCCGCCATCGAGCACGATTACCCGGTCGGCGTGATTCATCGCCAGCGTGAGGTCATGGAGCACCAGCACCACACCCGCGCCTGCGTTTGCCGCACGCCGCAGGTGCGCGAGTAGCGCGAGCTGATGGGCGAGGTCGAGCGCGGCCAGCGGTTCGTCGGCCAGGATCCATTGCGGCTCGCCTGCCAGGACCCGCGCGAGAAGCACACGCGCCTTCTCTCCGCCCGAGAGAAGCGATACCGGCCGGTCTGCCAGCGGCACCAGATCGAGCGCGACGAGCGCCGCGCCCACCTGGGCCTGCCCCCGGTCACGGTGCGGCAGGCGTCCGAGCGCGACGAGGCTGCTTACCGATACGTCCCAGGCGATCTCCCCCTCCTGCGGCAGATAGCCGATCGCCTTCGCCCGCTCCCGCGGGTGGAGCGAGGCAAGGTCCGCGCTTCCAAGAGTGACGCGGCCCTCGTAGGGCACGAGCAGGCCTGCGAGGCACTGCAGCAGGCTGGACTTTCCGGCTCCGTTAGGTCCGCAGATGGCGGTGATGCGGCCGGGCTCCAGCCGGGCGGAGATGCCCGCGAGCCGTCCGGCAAGGGAGAGGCCGCTTCCTTCCAGGATCATGCCAGCCCCCGCCTCATCCGCAAGAGCAGCCACAGGAAGAACGGCGCGCCGACGAGGCTGAGCGCGATCCCGAGCCGCAACTCCGTGACAAGGGGCAGGACCCGGCACAGGCTGTCGGCCACCAGCACCAGCAGCGCTCCCGCCAGCGCGCTCGGCACCAGCAGCGAGGATGGCCGGCGATCGGTCAGGGGGCGGACGAGGTGCGGCACGATCAGGCCGACGAAGCCGACGATGCCCGCCACCGCCACCCCGCTGCCCACCGTCAGCCCGACGCCGGCGATCAGCCAGGCCTGCAGCCGCCGCGACTGCATTCCCAGGCTACGCGCCGCGCTCTCTCCCAGAACCAGCGCATCGAGATCGCGCGCGGCCATCGCCAGGCAGCCGATTCCGGCGAGCGTGAGCGGCACGGCAATCCACACCTCGCGCCACGAGCGGTCGGTCAGCGCGCCCATCAGCCAGGTCACGATCTCGCTCATCGCGAAAGCGTTGGGGGCCAGGCTGATCGCGAGGCTCGTGAGCGCGCCGGCGAGGCTGGCGATCATCATCCCGGCCAGCGTGAACAGCGCGATGCCCGAACTCCGCCCGGCGATCAGCGCGAGCAGTGCCATGGCCCCCGCCGCGCCGAGCAACGCGAACAGCGGCAACAGCCAGGCCGAAGCCATGCCCAGCCACAGGCTCGCCACCGCGCCCAGAGCGGCACCGGGAGCGATGCCGAAAAGCCCCGGGTCGGCCAGGGGATTGCGCAGGTATCCCTGCATCGCCGCGCCGCTCGCCCCCAACCCCGCGCCGATGGTCAACCCCAGCACCGCGCGTGGCAGGCGTAGCCCGGCGAGGATTGCCGCCGCGTTGCGCGTATTCGACGGGTCGAGCCAGACGCGCCCCGCGATCAGCGAAAGCGGCACCGTGACGGCGATAAGCGCGAGGAGAAGAGGGACCGGGCGGGTCAGAAGCTTCGCCGGATTTCCGCGAGCCGCTTGGCCGCACGGATAATGGTCGGTCCGCCGCAGTAAAGCAGCGCGGGATCGAACGCCGCGCGGTCCATCCCCGGGACACTGTCCAGCAGCGGGTGGCGCTGGCCGCGCTCGTTGCCGGCGACCAGCAGGACCCGCGGCGGATCGGACAGCAGGCGCTCGAGCGAGAGGTAATCGGCCTGCCCCATTCCCCGTGCGGCGCTCTGGTTTGCGAAGCCAGTCCTGCGCATGAGCTCGCTCACCAGGGCGCCCTCACCCGGCACGATGCCATCGGGCTGCCACAGGACCGCACGCACCGGAGGCCCGTCCGATTGCGCGGCAGAAAGAGCGGACTCGATACGGCCAATCAGAGCCGCTCCCCTTTCCGGGTGTCCGGACATCACGGCGAGCTGCCGCACCTGGGCCTCGCTCTCCGCTACGGTGGACGCGATGCCCAGCGTCTCCACCCGCACACCGAGCCTCTCGAACGCGGCGCGCGTCGCGGGGTCCATGAAAGCGCTGCCCACCACCACGTCGGGATCGAGCGCGAGAACTTCCTCCACGGTGCCCCCGGTCGCACGGAAACGGCGCGCTACGTCCAGCGGCATCGAGGTGCCGCGCGGATCGTGACTGTAATGGCTGATGGCGAGGATCTGCGGCGGATCGGCGACCTCGGCGAGTATGGCGTCGCTGCACGGATTGAGGCTGACGATCGTGGGCTGCGGGCGCGGAGCAGCCGCCCGTGGCTCCCCCACGCAACCGGCGAGCAGCGCCAGCGAAGCGAGCCATGCCTTCACAACTTGAGCCGCGCCCCGGCGAACGCCGCCCTGCCGCGCGTGCCGTAACCGGCTACCTCGGTATAGCGCGCATCGAACAGGTTCTCGATCCGGCCGAACAGCTCTAGCTGCTCGCCCAGCGGAACCGCCGCGCGCAGGTCCGCCAGCACGTATCCGTCGAGACGGACGAAATTGCCGGCATCGTCGTAGCTGTCGCCAACCAGCCGCACGTCGCTGCCCAGCATCACGCCCATTGGCGCGGCCCAGTCGAGCGTGGCGGTCAGCGCGTGGCGGGGACGGCGCGCGAGTCCGGCACCGGTCGCCCGGTCCTGGGCATCGAGATAGCTGTACGCAAGCGTGGTGCGCAGCCGTCCGGTCGGCGCCAGGCCGAACTCGACCTCGAACCCCTGCGCGCGGGCACGGCCGATATTGTCATAGGTGCCCAACGGGCGTCCGGCGCAGATGCCGGAGGTTTTCTCGAAGCAGGAAACGAAGTCGATGAGATCGGTGGAATCGCGGCGGTAGAGTGTCACCGCGCCCCAGGTCGGTTCCGTCCGCTTGCGCCAGGCAAGACCAAGGTCGAAACTGCTGCTGCGCTCGGGCCGGAGGGCGGCATTGCCGTATTCGGACAGGAGCTGGAACAGGGTTGGCGCCTTGAACCCCTCGCCATACGATGCGCGGAGCCGCAGGTCCTTGGCGACGGCGTAGCTGAGATCCGCCCCGATGCTCGTCTCCCCGCCGAAGCGTGCGTGGCGGTCGTGCCGCAGTCCGGCATGGGCAGACAGCCCGCCATGCTCGATCCCCGCCTGTGCGTAGGCCCCCCAGATGCGGGTCTTCCGCGCGGCGTCGAACGAACTGGCAAAGCGGGTCCACTCGCCCTCGGCCCCGAAGTTGAGGATCAGCGGTCCGATCGGACGCCACTCCCCGCGAAGATCCACCCGGCGCGAATTGCCGTCGGTGGAGTAGGTGGGAACGCTTCCCAACTGCGGGTCGTAAGTTGCTCTTTCAGTGTCGGAAAACGAATAGGCGCCGCGCAGGTAGAGCAGCCCGCTATCGTAAATCGCGCCGGTGGCGCCGGTGTATTGCCGGGTGCGCTGGCTCTCGGCGGTGTCGGTGAAGACGTAGTCCGGCGCCGGGTAACCATCGAGGTCGAGATCGCCTTTCGCGTACCGGCCGAGTGCAAACAACTCGAGGCTGGGAGAAAGGTAGGCGCGGGCCTGGCCGTTGGCCGACCATTGCTCGAACCCGTCGGGCTCGCTTCCGGACGCGGCCGCGGAGAACCCGTCGGTCCGCTGCCAACCGGCCGAACCGCCGAGGAAGAAGCTGTCGCTTCCGGTCCCTCCGCTCGCGCTGAGATATGTGCTGTCGTCGGACCCGTATTCAGCGCTGGCTAGCAGCCCCCGGCGGGCGCGAGTGGTGACCAGCAAGACCCCGCCGATGGCGTCGGAACCCCAGATGACCGAATTGGAGCCGCGCAGGAGATCGAGCTTCTCGATCTCGCCAGCCGCGAGGTTGGCGAAATCGAAGCCGCCGCCGGGAGCCGCGGCGTCTGCTACTCGCACGCCGTCGACGAGCACGAGCAACTGCTCCGCGCCCGCCCCCCGCACGCGGACGCCGGTGAAGGCGCCGGGAGGGCCGTTGCGGGTGATCGCCACCCCGGGAGCGCGGCGAAGCACGCGGGCGGGATCAGCGCCCTGAACCTCGTCAATCTCGGCCTGCCCGATGATCGTGACCGGCTGGCCGGTATCCTCGATCTCGCTGCGCGTGCCGGTGGCCGTTACCGTGATCGCCGTCTCTTCGGACTGGGCCGCCAAAGGCGCGGATACCAAGAGAGTCGACAGGAAAAACAGGTATTTCGACATGAAAGCTCCCACAATGAACGAACACGCCGTCCATGCGGGTAACGCCGCCTGAGCGGCGCGTCCTCGCTGCAATCCGGTACACCCCGCCCGGCTTGCGGAACGACCATCGCGGGCAGGTCTCCTGGCTCCCGGATCTTCGCAGCCGGTCCGCCTTCCCGGTCACCCAGTGGCGTGTGGAGCGGCCGCTCCCCGGTCACAGTTGCGGGGGCAGCGGGGGCTTGTACCCCCTTCCCTCTTAGGCCCGGTTCCCCAGGCACCCGTGACGTCGC
This sequence comes from Tsuneonella deserti, assembly GCF_014644315.1. NCBI lineage: Bacteria > Pseudomonadati > Pseudomonadota > Alphaproteobacteria > Sphingomonadales > Erythrobacteraceae > Tsuneonella > Tsuneonella deserti. Next base: position 1,606,290 of record NZ_BMKL01000001.1, read on the forward strand.
GGCGGCTATACGCCGGGCCGCCGGGGCAGGCAAGTTAAACCCCGGGCAGGCATCCGGATTAACCGTTCCGTCCCGCCTGTTCCGCCAAGGGACACCGCTCAACCCCGCGCTCGTCGAAACCAGGCCGGGCGCGTAAGCCTTCCCCCTCTTCGAGGAGCCGCATTGCCCCCTGTCGCCGCCATTCCCCGCCGCCCGCGCAAGCCCCGACTGAGCGCCCGGCTGCGCGCGCTGTGGTCTTCGGGCGGACCGCACCGCGGACGGCGGCTGCTTGCGCTTGCGGCAGCGGTTGCCGTTCCGGCGATGGCCGCGCCGGGCGAATGGCGTTCGTTCGACTTGCCAGCCAGCCAGGCAGAGGCCGGGCCGATGCCGTTCGAGACGCCTGGTCAGAGCTTCCCTGGCTCGGCGTTCTTCTATCTCGAAGATCTGCCCGAGGCGCCCCGCGACACCCTCCCGCCGCCGATCGAGACGGGCGCCCATTCGGACACACAGGGCGCGCTGCCTCAGGCCGTAGGGACATCGGCCCGTTCGTTCACCGCTCTCGGCAGCGGGCTCGACAAGGCCCGCGCGCTGCAGTGCATGACGATGGCACTCTACTACGAAGCGGCGAACGAGCCGACCGACGGTCAGCGAGCGGTCGCGCAGGTGATCCTCAACCGCGTCGCGCACCCGAGCTATCCCAACAGCGTGTGCGGCGTCGTCTTCCAGGGCAGTGAGCGGCGCACGGGCTGCCAGTTCAGCTTTACCTGCGATGGTTCGCTGATGCGCCAGCCGGCCCGCGCGAGCTGGGACCGGGCGCGTTCGGTGGCCGCCGATGCGCTGGCCGGTTACGTGTTCCGCCCGATCGGCCTCGCCACGCATTACCACGCGACTTACGTCCTGCCGTACTGGGCTTCCAGCCTCGAGAACGTCGGCACCATCGGGTTGCACACCTTCTACCGCTGGCGCGGCGCGGCGGGCCGGTGGGACGCCTTCGCGGTACGCTATCGCGGCGGCGAGCCGGCGGCCGCTCCGCACCCGCGCAGCGACGTCCTGACGCCTGAATCGGCCCCCGACCCGATCGTGCTTGCCCAGGCCTACGAAGCGGCCCGGCGCAAGGCGCAGAAGGAGGCGGCGGAGTATGTTCCGCCCCCACCGGTGTACAGCGCGGCCGTGCAGGCGCGGGGCGGCGATCGGGCATTCACCGCGCAGGACCTGCCGCAGTCGAGCGGAATCAAGGCGGAATACGCCAACTCGGGCCGCTGGATTGCCCAGCCGACCGGCATTTCGACGATGTAGGAAAGGTGGGGGATTCTGTTGCTAGGCTCCCCCGGGCCCCCGGTTTCCGATTCTGTTACCCGGTTCGGTCCGAACCGTGCTCATAGCTTTGTAACTTCAGGGCGTTAGCCCCTAGAATTACGCGGCAAGAGCAAGTGCTTCGTTGTCGTTGGCACTTGTGAGTTTTGAGCCTTGAACGGGTTACTCAGCCCGAGCAAAAACGATGCTTTTCAACACACGTCGATCCTGGTTCGGCCCCGTCATTTTCCCCGCGACAACGGAGAAGGTGGTGGAGCCGCCGGGTACTGCCCCCGGGTCCGCTGCGTCTATTGCACACCGCAATTTATCGCCATAGCCGGCCCTTGGTTTCCCTTGGCCCGGCACCGACCGATATAGCGGTTCGCGGCTTAATGTGAAGTGACCGAACGCCAGATGACCGCGAATGAAGCGCTCGATCGGGCCGCCGAACACCGAATGTTCCGTGTCAGAGCACGCCGGTGGCGTTCCGCCTGCGCAATTCGTCGCGGATTTCGGCCAGCAGTTCGACCTCGGTCGGTCCGGCCGCCGCCTCTTCCTTGTGGTTCACCTTGTTGGCCGCCTTCACGATCAGGAAGATGACCCAGGCGATAATCAGAAAGTTCACCACCTGGGTGATGAAATCGCCGTAGCCGATCATCGGCACCCCCGCCTCTTTCAGCGCCGCGTAGTTGGTGAGCGATCCCTTGTATCCGGCCGGAATGGACCCGAGCCGGATGAAGTAGTTCGAAAAATCGACGTCGCCGAAGATCCAGCCGATCAGCGGCATGATGATCGAATCGGTCAGCGAAGTTACGATCTTGCCGAAGGCGGCACCGATGATGACCGCCACCGCCAGGTCGAGCACGTTGCCCCGATTGATGAAAGCCCTGAATTCGCGCAGCATCTCCGCCTCCTGTCGCTTGCCCAATCCCGCACTTGTGCCATTGTTTTCAGCGCGCGCAACAACGTTCGCTCCTTGCGCCGCGCCGACGGTGTGCTAGATTCGCAATACAGGCCGGGCGCGCCTTTCGCGCCCATGCTGAAAGGGTGTCCGACGCAATGACCTTCACCGCCTTCCGCCGCACCGTCGTTGTCGCGCTCGCCGCGCTCGGGCTGTCCGCCTGCGGCATCAACACGATTCCGACCAAGGAAGAGGCCGCCAAGGCCAAGTGGGCCGACGTGCAGGCCGCTTTCCAGGAACGCGCCAATCTCGTCCCCAACCTGGCCGAAGTGGCCAAGGGCGCGGCCGAGCAGGAGCGCGGCATCCTGACCGACGTGATCGAAGCCCGCGCCAAGGCGACCAGCATCCAGATCAATGCCGATGATCTGACCGATCCGGCCAAGATGGCGCAATACCAGGCCGCGCAGAACCAGCTTTCGAGCGGCCTTGGCCGCCTGCTGGCGAACTTCGAGGCCTATCCGGACCTGAAATCGATCGCCAACTACCAGATGCTCCAGAGCCAGCTCGAAGGGCAGGAAAACCGTGTCCGCATCACCATCCGCGACTACAACGAAGCGGTGCGCGACTATAACACCGAGATCCGCACGTTCCCGAGCGCGATCGCGGCCAACGTGGTTTACGGGTCGAAGCCGATGGTCCCGTACGAGGCGGTCACCCCGGGCGCCGAAGTCGCTCCCACGCTCGACATGACCCCGTCGGGATCGGCGACGCGGCCCGCCGGGGCTAACGACAACGCCCCGCAGCCCACCGCCACCGCCGTCAACAACTGACGAATCCGGTGCGCGCCCTTGCGCTCGTCCTCGCCTGGCTGGCGGCGTTCATCGCGTCGCCGGCCGTGGCGCAGGAGTTTCCCGCCCTCACCGGGCGGGTGGTCGATGCCGCCAACATCATTCCGCCTGCTGTCGAAGCGGAACTCGACGCGAAGCTGACCGCGTTCGAAACCCGGACCCAGCGCCAGTTCGTGGTGGCGACGGTGCCGAGCCTCGATGGCTACGAGATTTCGGACTACGGCTACCGCCTCGGGCGCAAGTGGGGCATCGGCGACAAGGAGCGCAACGACGGCGTCATCCTGCTGGTCGCGCCCAGCGAGCGCAAGGTGCGGATCGAGGTCGGCTACGGGCTGGAGCCGGTGCTGACCGATGGATATTCCGCGCTGATCGTCCAGAACACCATCCTGCCCGCGTTCAAGGCGGGCGACATGCCCGGGGGGATCGTCGCCGGGACCGACGCGATCATCAAGCAGCTGGAACTGCCGGCAGATGAAGCGGCCAAGGTAGCGCAGGCAGCGGAAACGCAGGCCGCGCAGAGCGAAGGCGGCTTCCCGCTAGGCGCGATACTGTGGATCGCCTTCCTGCTGTTCTTCTTCATCCTGCCCATGCTCGGCCGGCGCGGCGGCCGCCATTATCGTGGCCGCGGCGGAATGGGCGGCGCGGTCGGCAACATAATCCTGTGGGAAGCACTTAACGCCGCCGCCCGCTCGGGCCGCCACGGCGGCGGATGGGGCGGCGGGGGCGGCGGCTTCGGCGGCGGCGGCTTCGGCGGCGGCGGCGGCAGCTTCGGGGGCGGCGGCGCCTCCGGCGGCTGGTAAGGGGAGGCTGGCAGTGGCGTTCCTGACCGACGCAGAGCACGCTCAGGTTTCCGCGGCGGTCGCCGCAGCGGAAGGCCATAGCGCGGGCGAGATCGTCACCGTTCTGGCCGAACAGTCGGACGGCTACAGCGACATCCAGCTCGCCTGGTCGATCCTCATCGCCACCTTCGCACTGACGATGTTCGCGCTGTTCCCGGACTTCTACCTACGCATCGTCGAGCGGGTGCTCGGCGGATGGATCCTCGAATGGACCCCGCGCGAGCTGCTGAGCCTGGCGGTGTTCGTGGTGGTGGCCAAGTTCGTGGCCATGTGGCTGATCCAGCTATGGCGCCCGCTCAAGTTCCTGCTCGTCCCCGCGCCGGTGAAGCAGATGCGCGTGCGAGACGCCGCTATCCGCCACTTCAAGGTGGGTGCAGAACGCCGCACCCACGGGCGCACCGGCGTTCTCATATACCTGTCGATGCGCGAGCACCGCGCGGAGATCGTCGCCGACGAAGCGATCGCGAAGATGGTCTCGGCCGAAGTGTGGGGCGAGGCGATGGCCGATATGCTGAAGGACATTCGCCAGGGCCGCATTGCCGATGGCCTGGTCGCCGGAGTGAGCGACGTCGGCGCCGTCCTCAGCCAGCACTTCCCGCGCGCCGAGGACGACCGCAACGAACTGCCTGACCGGTTGATCGAAGTCTGATGAGTGCACAGGAGGGGACGCTTCCTCCCGACGCGGGGGCGCCGGAGGAAGTGGTCTGGGAAGGCCGCTTCGTGACCGCGAAGAAACGCGGGAGGTGGGAATACGTCAGCCGCGCGCGCGGCATCCGGGCGGCGGTAATCGTGGCGATCGACGGCGGCCACGTCATCCTTGTCGAGCAGTACCGCGTGCCGATGGGCCGCGCCTCGCTGGAAATGCCCGCCGGCCTCGTTGGCGATGGCGACGACGATGGCGACGAGGAGGCGGAAACCGCCGCCCGCCGCGAGCTGGAGGAAGAAACCGGCTACCGCGCCCACTCGATAGAGGACTGCGGCCTGTTCTATTCCTCGCCCGGGATGCTGTCGGAAAGCTTCCACCTGTTCCGTGCTACAGAACTGGAGCGGGTCGGCGATGGCGGCGGGACCGCTTCGGAGAACATCACCGTACACCGCGTGGCGCTGGACGAAGTGCCCGCGTTCGTCGAAGAACGGCGCAAGGCCGGTGTCGGGATCGACACCAAGCTGATGCTCCTGCTGGGCGGAGCGATAATCGGGAGGAAACGGGCATGAGCGGACGGGTTGCGGGCAAGCTGGCGCTGGTCACGGGTGCGGCGCAGGGTCTTGGCGCGGCACATTGCCAGGCGCTGGCGCGCGAAGGGGCGAAAGTCCTGTGCACCGACATCAACGGCGATGGCGCCCAGGCGACCGCTGCGGCGATCAACGCCGAAGTGGGCGCGGGCACCGCTTTCGCAATGAAACACGATGTCACCTCTCCCGATGAATGGGATGCGGCGATCGAGCTGGCGCGCGATGCGCTTGGCGGCCTGTCGGTACTGGTCAACAACGCCGGCGTCGGCGTGCGCGGGAATATCGAGACCTGCACCCTGGAGGAATGGCGCAAGGGCTTTGCGATCAACGTCGAAAGCGTGTTCCTCGGGTGCCAGAAGGCGCTGCCTCTGATGAAAGACAACCAGCCCGGTTCGATCATCAACATCAGCTCGATCGCGGGGCTCATCGCAAGCGATACAATGCCCGGCTACAACGCCAGCAAGGCGGCGGTGTGGATGCTGTCGAAGTCGGTTGCGCTCTATTGCGGCAAGATGGGCTGGAACATCCGCTGCAATTCGGTGCACCCGACGTTCGTCGATACGCCGATCCTGGATGGAATGGTGGCGAGCACCGGGCGCGAAAAGAGCGTGATCATGGACAAGCTGGCGCGGCAGATCCCCCTGAAGCGGGTGGGAGAGCCGCGGGAAATCGCCGATGGTGTGCTGTTCCTCGCCAGCGACGAGAGCAGCTTCATGACCGGAGCGGAGCTTAAGCTCGACGGCGGCATCAGCGCGATGTGAGTGACAAGAGAAAGGGCGCGCAAACCCTTGCGCGCCCTCCTCAGTCAGCGATCAAGGCGATCGCCAAGTAGACCAGGATCAGCGATCCCAGGCCCAGGACAGTGCCCGCCGCGAAAGCGATGCGGACGATCATCGGGTTGATCCCGAAGTAGTTGGCGATCCCGCCGCAGACCCCGAAGACCTTGGCGTTGCCCTTGTCGAGCGCGAAGCCGCGGCTTGCGGGGGCCACGGCCGGCCGGTGGCGTTCCAGGCCGTTCATGCCAGCGTTCCGGGGAGCAGCATGCCCTGGTTGGCGGGAGTGATCGCGGCGGCGAACATGACGAGGCTGAATGCCAGGCTGAAGACCGCGGCGGCGAGCTTGTTGTTGAGTACTTGCATTGTCTGGTTCCTTGTCCAAGCGTTCCGGCGGACCATCCGTCGGATGCCGGACACTTCGCAAGCAGCGTGCCAATTCGCGAAAATGGCGGAATTCCGCGGTTTTCCGCCTGGCGCTCCTTTCCCATTCCTGAACAGTTTGCTCACCATCGGGAAATTTTCCCAACAGTTGGGATGGGGATTCTGGATGCTGGCTTCATCGCCCGCAGGCGGGTAACCGGAAGCCCGCTCATGGCTCTCGACCGCATCTCGCTTTCCCGTTTCCGCAACCATCGCGAGACCACGCTCGAAGGCGCGCGCGGGTTCAATCTCCTGGTGGGAGAGAACGGCGCGGGGAAGACCAACGTGCTGGAGGCGCTCTCCCTGCTTGCTCCCGGCCGGGGGCTACGCCGCGCGCCGCTCACCGAGATGGCGGCGACGCCGGGGCAGGACGGCTTCATCGTGGGCGCTTCGCTGATGAGCGACGGCGAGGAAGTGAGGCTCGGCACGGCGGTCGACGGCGCGCGGCCAACGCGGCGCATGGTGCGCATAAATGGCGCGGAGGCAAGCGCGGTAATGCTGGGCGAATGGCTGGCGTTGTCCTGGCTCACCCCCGCCATGGACGGGTTGTTCACCGATAGCGCGGGAGCGCGGCGGCGCTGGCTCGACCGGCTCGCGGTGGCGCTCGATGCGGGCCACGCCCGCCACGCCGCGCGCTACGAGGCGGCCTTGCGCGAACGCAATCGCCTGCTGGCCGGGGAGACGGCTCCCGATCCGCTGTGGCTGGACGGGATCGAGGCGCAGATGGCGACCAGCGGCGCGGCGCTCTCAGACGGCCGGGCGCGGCTGATCCAGATGCTCGCCGGGGAGCTCGACTCGTTGCCCAGTGAGCCGTTCGCCCTGCCCGAGCTCGATTATCGGCCGGGCGGCGTTGCCGACGCTGACGCCTGGCGCCGGAGCCGCGCGCGTGACCGTGCGGCGGGCCGCACGCTCGAAGGCCCGCACCGCGACGACCTTGGCGTGACGATGGCCGGCAAGGGCCAGCCCGCTGCACGAAGCTCGACCGGGGAGCAGAAGGCGATGCTGATCGCGATTACCCTGGCCCATGCCGGCCTCGCCGCTCGCGGACGCGCCAGCGTGCTGCTGCTGGATGAAGTGGCCGCCCATCTCGATCCCCTGCGGCGCGCGGCCCTGTTCGAACGGCTACGCGAAAGCGGGACGCAGGTATGGTTCACCGGCACCGAAACCGCACCATTCGAACCGGTCCTTCAGGATATGGCGGTGTGGCGCGTCGCGGACGGCAGCGCCCGCCGGGAAAGCTAGGCTCCCGCGGCGATCTTGGCTTCGAGCGCCGCGATCCGTTCGGCCAGCCGCTCGTTTTCCTCGCGGGCGCGGGCGGCCATGTCCTTGACCGCGTCGAATTCCTCGCGGCTCACGAAATCGAACCCGCCGACCATTCCGCGCACGCGCTCGCGCGCGCCCTCGCGGGCCTCGCGCGCCATGCCCGCGGCAGTGCCGGCGGCGGCGTTGGCCAGCTTGACGAAATCGGAGATGAGGGGGTTTTCGCTCTGCATGGCAGGTATGTGGTCGCCCGCCGCGCGGCAGGCAAGCCCTAGAATTCGTACCGCTGCACGGCTCCGCTGGCCGTGCTCTCCCTGCCCCCGTCGGGATTGGCCCGGAGAAACTCCCAGTTGAGCAGTGTGGCGAAGGCGATCCATGCCAGGTAGGGCAGCAGCAGCAGCGCGGCGACCCGGCGGACGCGCCAGAACAGGACGATGGTGACAATCACCAGCACGTCGAGCACGGCGATCACGATCAGGCCGGTCCTGATCTGGTGCATCGCGAAGAACACGGGCGACCACGAAAGATTTACCGCGAGCTGCACCGCAAACGCCGCGATCGCCGCCGTCCTGCCCCGCGCGCCCCAGGCCGCGCAGACCATCGCCAGCGCCAGCCCCATCATCACGTAGAGAATCGACCAGACGATCCCGAACCACATCGGCGGCGGGAAGATGTCGGGCTTGACCAGCGACTGGAACCACGCGCTCTGCGCATTGCTGCCGACCTGGCCCGACAGGAACCCCAGCAGCAGCACGAGCGGCACAGTGAACAGCGCCCAGCGTATGAAGCTGCCGCGCAGCTGCCGCTTCGATGCCAATCCGGTCATTCCGCCTCCGCCGATTCTTCCCCTGCCCCGTCTTGGCGGAGCATTGCGGCCGGCGCAACTTGGCCGCGCCGGGCAGCGAGGAGGAATTCCACGTTGCCTTCAGGCCCGGTGATAGGGCTGGGGACGAGGCCATCGACCGTCCAGCCGCTGCGTTCCAGCCAGCCGCGCACCTCTTCGCACACACGTGCGTGGAGCGCAGGATCGCGAACCACCCCGCCCTTGCCGACTTCATCACGGCCCACTTCGAACTGCGGCTTGATCAGCGCGACGAGGCGGCAATCGGGCGCGGCCAGATCGAGCGGGCGTTCGAGCACTTTGGCAAGACCGATGAACGAGGCATCGCACACCACCCAGGTGCACGGCACATCGATAAGTTCGCGCGTCAGCACGCGGGCGCTGGTCTGCTCCAGCACCGTCACGCGGCTGTCCTGGCGCAATTTCCAGGCAAGCTGGTTGGTGCCCGAATCGACCGCGAACACACGTGACGCCCCGCGTTGCAGGAGAACGTCGGTGAAGCCGCCGGTCGAACTGCCGATGTCCATCGCCGCCGCCCCCGCGGGATCGAGCGCGAAGACGTCGAGCGCGTGAGCCAGCTTTATTCCGCCGCGCGAAACCCACGGGTGGTCGCGCCCCCGCACCTCGATCGGCGCGTCTTCGGGCAGGCTTTGCCCGCTCTTGGCAAGCTTCGTTTCCCCCGAGAACACGAGGCCCGCCATGACCAGCGCCTGCGCGCGGGTGCGGCTTTCGGCGAGCCCGCGATCGACGAGCAACTGGTCCAGGCGCTTCTTTCCCATCGGCACCGCATCGCCTAGCGTGCGTTTGGTCACACGGGAACCGGGAGAAATCATGTACCTGCGCCGATCACTGGGAGTGGCTTTTCTGCTGGGCACCGCCGCGTGCGTCCCGCGGCCGGAGCCTACTCCCGCCCCACCGACCACAAGCACGCCTGCGCCCCGTCCGACGCCCACCCCCTCCCCTGTCGCCACGCATACGACCTGGATGGACGCCCCGCAGACTCCCGGGGACTGGCGCTACGGCCCGGCCGCCGGAGGGACTGCCGCCCGCTTCGGCGAACCGGGAAGCGAAGCCCGGTTCACCATCGCGTGCCTGCTCCCCGCCCGCACGGTCCAGCTGGTGCGTAACGGACCCGTCGCCAGCGGCGGCCCAATGACGCTCCGCAGCGAAAGCGCCACGCGCGCCGTCTCCGCCGCGCCATCGGCCGATGGCCTGCGCGCCGCGCTTTCGGCAAACGACCCGCTGCTTGATGCGATTGCCTTCTCCAAGGGCAGGTTCGCGGTCGAAACGCCTGGCGCACCGCCGCTTTACCTGCCGAGCTGGCCGGAAGTGACACGGGTGATCGAGGATTGCCGCTAAAAGGCATTGTAGGGGCCGCGAAAGCGAAGCGACAATCCTGACAGTGAAAAACTTCGATACAAGTCTTGTGTTGCCGCCCGGTTCGACTCACATTGCCGCCTGAAGCCCAGCGACCCACGCGGCTTCGGCCCCCGGTGAAACGAGGGGTCTGGCTTTCAAGCGCGAAAGGAGGTGATCCGATGTCTCATGGTTCAGCAGGGAGGTCGGTGTCGACCCTCGCGGAGCATTATCGGTAAATCTTCATTCGCCGATAGAGGCTTCGTGGGCGGCCACACTGGCCGCTGACCATGCGAAGGGCAGTTTCTCAGGAGAGGAGCTGCCCTTCTCATTTCCGGGGCACACCGGCAGCGCAATGTCCGTGCGGCTTGCGCAGCGGCCCGCCCGCTCTTAACCGCCTGCGACATGGATTTCGCGCACCTTCCCCACCCCGCCCCCGTTCCCGGTGAAACCCGTGCCGAGGCGATTGCCGATCCGGGCTTCGGATCGGTCTTTACCGATCACATGGTCGTCATCGATTTTCATGCGGACCGCGGATGGCACGATGCGCGGGTGACCCCCCGCGAGGCGCTCACACTCGATCCGGCCTGCGCGGTGCTGCACTACGCGCAGGAAATTTTCGAAGGGCTCAAGGCCTATCGTCATCCCGACGGCAGCCTCGCGCTGTTCCGCCCCCTGGTGAACGCCGCGCGCCTCAATCGTTCTGCCGACCGGCTGGCGATGCCCAACCTGCCCGAAGATCTCTTCGTCGAGGCCTGCCGCCAGCTTGTGATCAAGGACCGCGACTGGTTTCCCACCGTGGAGGGCGGCTCGCTTTACCTGCGCCCCTTCATGTTCGCCTCCGAGGCCTTCCTCGGCGTGCGGCCCGCACGCGAGTACAAGTTCCTCGTTATCGCCAGCCCGGTGGGCAACTATTTCAAGTCGGGCGTGCCGGCGGTCTCCATCTGGGTGAGCCAGGATTATGTCCGCGCGGCGCCCGGCGGAACCGGCGCGGCCAAGACCGGCGGCAACTATGCCGCCAGCCTCGTTCCCCAGGCGGAGGCGATCTCCAAGGGGCATGACCAGGTCGTGTTCCTCGATGCGGTGGAGCGCCGCTGGATCGAGGAACTGGGCGGCATGAACCTGTTCTTCGTGTTCGCGGACGGCAGCGTAATCACGCCTCCGCTCGGCGGGACGATCCTGCCCGGGGTGACGCGCGACAGCCTGATCCAGCTCCTGCGTGACGAAGGGCTGACGATCCGCGAGGAACGCTACGCCATCGATCAGTGGCGCTCTGATGCCGAATCCGGCCGGCTGATCGAGACGATGGCTTGCGGCACCGCGGCGGTGGTCACGCCGGTGGGCAAGGTGGCGAGCCCCGATTTCGAATTCTCCATTGGCTCGGGCGGGCCGGGCCAGCTCACCCAGCGCCTGCGGGAGCGGCTGGTCGGCATCCAGCGCGGGACCGTGCCCGATCCCCACGGCTGGGTCATGCCCCTCTAGATCCGCGTCAGCGCCATCGCCGCGCGCGCAAGCCAGGGCGCGCCGGCAGCCAGGCGAGTGAGCAGCCGGCCCCCGCGATCGCTTTCGGCCAGGTTCCAGATGATGCCGGCGGTGCGCACCGGGCGCCCGGCCCGGCGGGCGAATGCTTGCTGGAAGCGCGGCGCGTTCATCCCGGACAGCCATGCCCTCGCCGCCGCTTCGCCGCTGGCCATGGCGATGGCCATGCCTTCTCCCGCCAGCGAGGGAGTCACCGCCGCCTGGTCCCCGAGGCGGTAAAGGCCCTCCTGGCTCGAACGCGCAATCCAGCCGTAGGGGACGGAGCCGACGGTATCGATGGCAAGGCCGCGCGGCGCGAACTCCATGCGCTCGCCAAAGCGCGGATACTGTGACGCCAGCCAGTCCAGCAGCGCAAGCGGATCGCCGCCGGCCTCAGCCAGCAGCGACTTGCGCAGCGCCAGGCAGACATTCGCGGTGCCGCCATCCTGCAACACGATCCCCGCATAACCGCCTTCGAAAAGGTGGAGCTCGATCCGGCCGCGCAGGATCGCCTGGAGCCGTTCGCTGGCGGGCAGGCGAAGGCGCAGGCCAAGCGCGGGGTCGGCGGCGGTACGGGGCCGGATCTGGCCGCGCACGTCACTCTTCCCGGTAGCCAGGAAGATCGCCCCGGCCTTCCACTGGCGCGTTTCACCCTCGACGAGGCCGGGTTCTACGGAGCGGGCGCGGTCGATCTCCAGCCGCGCGCCTTCCGCCACCGCGCGCGCGCGCAGGGCCGTGTCGAGTGCACGGCGCGACAGGCCGAAGCCTTCGACGGGCAGCGGTGCGGTCGCCTCGCGAGTGCCGGCGATCAATGCCAGCGTTCCGACCGGATGCCCGCCGAGCGCGGCCGGATCGACACCGATGCCTCGAAGGCGCTCCGCCGAGCGCCACGACAGGAACCCGCCGCACAGCGCATCTCCGACTTGATCGTCGCGGTCGATCAACACCGGTGAGGCCCCCGCCCTCGCCAGCATGATCGCGGCCATGCTTCCGGCCGGGCCAGCACCCAGGACGATGGGCGGCATCAGCGAATCTTCTCGACGCAGAGGCGAAAGGGGAAGGCGCGGAATACCCGTGCTCCGTCGATCCCGGCGTCAGCCAGTAGCGGCGGCCACTCGCGGGGGCGGTAGGATCTGGCAATCGACAGGTGGCCGTCGTGCCGCACGATCGGATGCCAGCGCATCACGCGTGCGAGGACCGGCCAGCCGGCATAGGCGAAGCCGTGGCGGTGGAGGTCGTTGACCAGCCATCCGGCGCGCGCTTCGCGTTCCATGAAGCGCAGGAAGCCGACCAGTTGCTCCCGGCCCATGTGATGCGCGACGAGGCTCGAGATGACGCAGTCCCACCCCTCTCCCGCGAGTTGCGCGTAATCGCCAGTGCGGAATTCAATGCCGAGCGCCTGCGGCGTCGCCTCGCGTGCAGCAGCGACGCTGCGGGGATTGAGGTCGATGCCGACCAGCTCGGCGGCGAGCCCTCGCTGCTCCGCCCAGCGGGCAATGCCGCGGAGCATGTCGCCATCGCCGAATCCGACGTCGAGCAGCCGGAAATGCTTCCTTGCGCCCACCGCGCGGTCGAGGAACGCCAGCGTCGGCTGGCGGGCGAGCGTGATCGTGTTGACCCGCGCGAGATCGTGCAGGACGCGCGTGTAAACCTGCGCGTCGAGCGCCGGATCGTCCATCAGTTCGTCGGCGGTGGCGCGTTCAGCCAGCATCGGCGGCGCCGCGCCAGCCGTAGCGGAAGCCTTCCATCGCCAGGCCCGGACCGAACGCCAGCGCGATGCCGCTGGCGGGCTTCTGGCGCATGATCCGCTCGAGCGCGAACATCAGGGTGGAGGAGCTCATGTTGCCGCACATGCGCAGCACTTCGCGCGAATCGTCGAGCGCGTGGGGGGCAAGATGCAGGCCCTTCTCGACCGCGTCGAGGATCGAGCGGCCACCGGCGTGCACCGCCCAGCTTTCGATCGAGGCCGGATCGCGCCCCCCGGTCACGCGCGCCGTTACTTCGGGATTGGCAAGGGCGGCGGCGATCCGCCCCGGCACCTCGCCCGACAGGCGCATATGGAAGCCGGTGTTCCCGATCTGCCAGGTGATCAGTTCCTCGCTGTCTTCCAGCGCCGCCGAGATGCCCTCGCCCAGCTCCAGCCCTGGCTCGCCCGTAGTGACGATGGCCGCCGCGGCGCCGTCTCCGAACTGCGCGCCCATAAGCAAGGGCTCCAGGTCCATCTCGTCCTGGTGATGAAGGCTGGATAGCTCGACCGTGACGACCAGCACGCGTGCGCCGGGTTCCGAACGGACGATATGGCGCGCCGTCCTGAGCGCGGTGACCGCGGCATAGCAGCCCATGAAGCCGACCAGCACGCGCTCCACGCTGTCGGCGAGACCGAGGCGGCGTGCGATGATCTGGTCGATCCCGGGCGCGACGAAGCCGGTGCAGCTCGCAACCACGATGTGGGTCGGGTCTCCCAGGCGGGGCAGCCTGCCGATGGCGCGCAGGGCGAGCTCGGGCGCTTCGCGGGCATAGATCGCCATGCGGGCGGCCGTGGAAGGCGCGTCGCCGCCATAGAAGCCGGCGCCTTCGTCAAGCCGCGCATCCTCCTCGGCCAGAACCGACCAGCGGTGCTCGATGCCCGAACGATGGGCCATGCGCTCGTAAAGGCGCGCCTCCCGGCTTTCCCCGAGACGCGAGAGCGCCCAGCGGCGGTAATCCGTCTCGAAATCGAGATCGGGAACCGCAGTCGCGATTGCCGTGATGGTGGTCATGTGGCGTGGGTGTCCGTCGCAGATGTCAGTTCAAACGCGGACAGCCATGCTTTGTGCCGCCGCTACGATATCGGTGGAAGCTTGGCGCGCAGTTCTGCGAGCCAGACGTCGGCCACCGCGTCCGATGGCGCGCGCCAGTCGCCGCGCGGCGACAGCGCACCACCGCCACTCACCTTGGGGCCGTTGGGCAGAGCGCTGCGCTTGAACTGCGCGAAACCGAAGAACCGCTGCAGGAAACTCTCGAGCCAGCGCGCGATGGTGGCGAGATCGTATTCGTTCTTGTTCGCTTCGGGGAAACCGGCCGGCCAGAGGCCGTGGCTTGCGTCGCGCCAGGCGTGCCACGCCAGGAAGGCGACCTTGCTCGGCCGCGCGCCGAAGCGAATGATGTGGTGCATGAAGAAGTCGTTGAGCTCGTAAGGGCCGACCTTGCCTTCGGTGCTCTGGACCTCGCCGTCCTCGCCGACGGGGATCAGCTCGGGGGTGATTTCCTGCGCAAGGATCGCCTCCAGCACGGCATCGGTATCACGGTCGAACTGGTCGGTCCTGGCGGCCCAGCGGATGAGGTACTGCATCAGCGTCTTGGGCACGCCGGCATTGACGCCGTAATGGCTCATCTGGTCGCCGACGCCGTAAGTACACCAGCCGAGCGCCAGCTCGCTCATGTCGCCGGTGCCGATGACGAACCCGTTGTGCTGCCCGGCGAGCCGGAACAGGTAATCGGTGCGCAGGCCCGCCTGCACGTTTTCGAACGTGGTGTCGTATACCGGCTCGCCGCGGCCGAAAGGATGGCCGATGTCGCGCAGCATCGTCTCGGCCGCGGGCTTGATGTCGATCTCTTCGGCCGTGATGCCGAGCGCGTTCATCAGCTTCCAGGCGTTTGACTTCGTGCCTTCCGAAGTACCGAAACCCGGCATCGTATAGCCGCGGATCGTGGTGCGCGGCAGCCCAAGACGGTCGCACACCTTGGCAGCGACTATCAACGCATGGGTGGAATCGAGCCCGCCCGAGACGCCGATTATCATCGAATTCCCGCGGGTGGATTCGAACCGGCGCATCAGGCCGTCGACCTGGATGTTGAACGCCTCGAAGCAATCGGCATCAAGGTGATCGGGCCGGTTGGGCACGAACGGGAAGCGGCGGACGGGCCGGACGAGGCCGATGTCCCCGCTCGCGGGCTGGTGTTCGAACGGGACGATCCGGAAGGAGTCTTCCGGCCGCCCCTGTTCCTCGGCACAGTCGTTGAACGTGCCCATGCGCAGACGGTCGTTGAGGATGCGGTCGCAATCGATATCGACCACGCACAGCTCGGGCT
Organism: Tsuneonella deserti; assembly: GCF_014644315.1. NCBI lineage: Bacteria > Pseudomonadati > Pseudomonadota > Alphaproteobacteria > Sphingomonadales > Erythrobacteraceae > Tsuneonella > Tsuneonella deserti. The sequence goes on from NZ_BMKL01000001.1 coordinate 1,621,625, forward strand.
CGGCCGAGAACCGCTCGCTCTCGGCCATGAGGTCGCCGAGTTCGTAGACCATACCCTGGCCGTCCCACGCCATGTCGGTCGTGCTCTCGCCGTGGCCGGCTGCCGAATAGATATAGGCGGCGGCTGCGCGGGCGCTTTGCGAGCGGCAGAGCATATGTCGCTCGTCGCTCTTGCCGATCACGATGTTGGAAGCCGACAGGTTGGCGAGTATCGTCGCGCCAGCCAGCGCGGCATATGTCGAAGGTGGGATCGCCGCCCAGAAGTCCTCGCAGATCTCGATAGCAAGCCGGAAGCCGGGCAGGTTTTCGGCTGCAAATATAAGGTCGGTGCCGAACGGAACTTCCTCGCCGTTAACGACGATCCCCAGGCCCTGGATCTGACGCCCGTTGGCGAACCAGCGTTTTTCGTAGAACTCCCGGTAGTTCGGCAGGTAGCTCTTGGGCACCACGCCGAGCAGCCGCCCGCGGTGCACCGCCAGCGCGCAGTTGTAGATCCGCCCGTTGTGCCGGAGCGGCGCGCCGATCACCAGCAGCGGGATCAGGTCCGCGCTTGCGGCGACGATCTCGCCCACGCGCGCCTCTGCCGCATCGAGCAGCGCGGCCTGCATGTGCAGGTCATCAATCGCGTAGGACGAAACGCACAGTTCGGGATAGACCACCAGATCCACCTGCGCGTTATGGGAGCGCCGTGCTTCATCAAGGATCGCAGCGGCATTGGCAGCAACGTCCGCCGTGCGCACCTTGGGCGTGCTTGCGGCGACGCGAACCAGCCCGTGCGAATGGAGAGAATAGAACGGGTGATCGCGATTATCTGTCATTGCGCGAGCGCTTCTTCCATCATCGAGAGCGCGACTTCAAGCGCGGCGATCCGCACCCCGCCCCTGCCGATGGCTCCGAAGCGCTCTTCGCGGTGGCAGGTAACGCCGTTGCGGCGGGCGCAGGCGAAGTGGACCAGCCCCTCCTCGTCGTCGGGTCCGCCCGGCCCGGCGAAGCCGGTAATCGACAGCGCGAAGTGGGCCTGCGAACGGTCAAGCGCGCCTTTGGCCATCGCCAGCGCGATCGTGCGGCTGACCGCGCCGTGCTCTTCGATCAGGTCCATCGGGATGCCAAGCATCTCGCTCTTCGCCTCGTTGGTGTAGGTCACGAACCCGCGCTCGAACACGTGACCGCGTCCGCGCACGTCGGTCAGAAGAGCGGCAAGCAGGCCGCCGGTGCAGCTTTCCGCCGTTGCGATCTGCATTTCGAATTCGTGCGCCCGGTCGAGCAGGTCGCAGGCCTGTTGTTCGAGCGCCGCGGGCAGCGCAGGTTCCAGCGTCTCGGCTGTCTTTTCGTTGTCACTCATGGACCGTCAGGCCGCCAGCAGCTTGGCCGCGCTCGGCCCGCTTTCGAGCAGTTCGATGAGCCCCCGCTCCTCGCGGGTGAGCCAGCGCGTAGCGCGCGGCAGCTTGAGCGCGGCGCGCCATTTGATCTGCCGATCCACCAGCGCGATCACCGCGGGGTGAACGTAGCTGCGCCGCGTCACGGCGGGCGTGTTGCCGAGATGCTGCGCCACGTCGTCGAGCAGCATCTTCAGGCTCAGCACTCCGTCGGCTTCCGCCAGCAGCTTGAAGGCCAGGACGCTGGCGTGCCAGGTGCGGAAATTCTTGGCGGTGAAATGCTCGCCCATCGTCTCGCACAGGTACTCATTGACGTCCGCCGAACCCACCGGATGAAGCTCGCCCCCGTCATCCCGATACTGGAACAGTCGCTGGCCCGGCAGGTCCTGCATCGCCCGGACGACCCGGCTGAGGTTGCGGTCGCTCAACACCACCTCGTGCTCGATCCCGTGCTTGCCCTTGAAGCGCAGTCGGAGCGACTTGCCCTGAACTTTCGCGTGCTTCTGTCGCAGCGTGGTGGCGCCGAAACTCTTGTTCTCCTTGGCGTAGGCGTCATTCCCGATGCGGATCGCGCCGAGATCGAGCAGGCGCACCACGCTCGCGATAGCGCGTTCCCGCGTGAGTTTGCTGGCGGAAAGATCGCTTTCCACCCGCTTGCGAACCAGCGGCAGGAGCTTGCCGAAGGAGACGCAGCCATCGAATTTCTCGCTTTCGCGCGCGGTGCGGAAATCCGGGTGATAGCGGTATTGCTTGCGCCCCTTGGCATCGACCCCGGTCGCGAGGATGTGTCCGTTGGGCGCGGGGCAGAACCACGCATCGACGTAAGCCGGCGGCAGGGCGACGGAATTCAGCCGGTCGCGCTCGTCCGGATCGGTGATCAGCTCGCCGTGGGGGTCGTAATAGGCCCAGCCCTTGCCGCTTCGCTTGCGGGTGATGCCTGGCATCTCGTCGTCGATGTAGATGAGCTTGGATGGAGCTGACATATCCCGCGCAACGTGGCGCGCATCCTTGCGGTTCCGGCGGGCCTCGACCATCTGGACGTGAAACATGCATCGGAGAAACCGCGTGGCCGACGATACCTACACCCCGCCCAAGGTCTGGACCAACGACACCGAGAACGGCGGGGCGTTCGCCTCGATCAACCGCCCCACGGCGGGCGCGCGCCACGAAAAGGATCTGCCGGTCGGCGAGCATCCCTTCCAGCTCTACTCGCTCGGCACGCCCAACGGGCAAAAGGTGACGATCATGTTCGAGGAGCTGCTCGCCGCCGGCCATCCGGCCGAGTACGACGCCTGGATTGTCAACATCCGCGATGGCGATCAGTTCGGCAGCGGCTTCACCGCGCTCAATCCGAACGGCAAGATCCCGGCCCTGGAGGATCGCACCGGCCCCGCGCCTTTCCGCGTATTCGAGAGCGGCGCGATCCTGCTGCACCTGGCCGAAAAATTCGATTTCCTTCTCCCGCGCGAGAACCCGGCTAGGGCCGAAGTGCTGAGCTGGCTGATGTGGCAGATGGGCACCGCACCCTTCATCGGCGGCGGGTTCGGGCACTTCTACGCCTATGCGCCGGCCAAGTTCGAATATCCCATCAACCGCTACACGATGGAAACCAAGCGGATCTTCTCGGTCGCCGACCTTCGGCTGGGCGAGACGGAATTTTTGGCGGGGAACGACTATTCGATCGCCGATATCGCGTCCTATGGATGGCTGTCGGCGATCATGCACGGCGATGCGTACAATGACGCGGCGACGTTCCTGTCGATCCATGAATACCCCAATGTCGAACGGTGGGTGCGCGCCATCGACGATCGCCCGGCGGTGCGCCGCGGCCGCATCGTCAACACCGCCGCCATGCGCGAACGCCACTCCGCGGCGGACTTCGACGCGGTGGAGGACCAGGGCGTGCTTGAACGCGTCGAATGGAAAAGCGCCAGCGGTTGACGCTCCGGCGGCCAGCTACTCCGCGTCAGGCTCGCCCCGGCGCAAAGTCAGCATGTAGGCGGCAAGATCGTCGATATGCTCGGCCGGGATCTCGAAGTACATTTCGTCCGGATAGTTCCGGTGATCCCTTAGCCACTGCGCGAGCTTCGCGGCATCCAGCCCGGGTGAGGCGGCGATCGCGGAAAAGCTCGGAGCATCGGGGCGCGGCGAGGTTTCACCGTAACCGACCGAGTGACAATCGGAGCAGCGGTTCTGCGCAAACCGCTGCCCCCGCCATTCCGGGGAGCTTCTGACCAACCCGTTCGCGGGGTCCACCGACGGAACGGGTTGGCAGGCGCCGAGCACGATAGCGAACAATAGCGGGATCGCGACCTTCATCGCCTCACGCTACGCCCGAGTCCCTTGGTGTGGAAGGGGCAATGCGAAGGCAGGCCGGGGCGGCAGGATTGGCCTTGCGGCCATCTCCGCCGCTGTCGCGGCTCCGATTTCAAAACCTGCGGACTTTCTTTCCGGAAAGGTGACGCTATAGCGCGCCGGTCTGCTGGGGCGTCGCCAAGTGGTAAGGCACCGGTTTTTGGTACCGGCATTCGCAGGTTCGAATCCTGCCGCCCCAGCCAGCTTCGTCGCAACTCATTACCAGCAATAGATTTTTTGACGGAGCCTGTAGCACGGTGGGGTTTTGCTACAGGATCCTGCTACTGTGGGCGCATGGGTTCGGTCCCAAATACAGTGCGACGGCGAGGGATCTTTCACTTCCGTCGTGCTGTCCCCACAGTGCTTCAAGAACTCTTCAACCGAGTTAAACGTGCAGTCTGCGGACGTCGCCGCCGCTCGCCGCCTGTCGCGTACTCTTTACGTCTGCACTGAGGAACTGTTCGAAAATTCCCTGCAGCAACTGTTCCGCGAGCATCTGCTGGCCAAATCTGTGATGATTTGCGGCAACTATGCCGAGGCCTACTTTGCTGGTCGCGCCGCGCCTCAACCACCTCGTGCAGAACAGCGCGTCACTCTACGCCAGCTCCCCCGCCAAGCCGACCACGGGACAGGTGCCCTTGATCAACGTCGAACTCGGGCTGCTGGTCGATATGTTCGGCTGGTCGGGCGCTCACGAGCACGCCGCTGCGCTCAACGGGCGTTATCTGGACTGGGGCGGGGTGGACAAACTCGTGCGCGCGGCGCTCAAGGCCACGAGCAAGACGTGACAGACCGAGCAAGCCGCACCGGCCAAGCCGGCGGTTATTCGCAGCTCTAAGCCGAAGGGGGCCTGATACGTGGCGGGCGGCGCGCCCTGCGTTAATCGACGAAGCCTCCTTCGCACATCTCCTCCCCAGCGGTCACTGCACCGCCGACAGGTAGACCGTCGCCCCCTGTCCGGTGATCAAGCAGTTCACTCCCGACGCGGGCGCTACCTGGCTCCTGACCGAGATCGACCCCGACGATGAAGACCGCGCCTTCGGGCTGTGCGATCTTGGCCAGAGCTGGGCTACGTTTCGCCTCAGCGAACTCGAAGACCTACGTGGATCCGCGGCGGAGCGGCCGAGCGCAATCCCTAGACGCTGGTCGCGGCCGTCGTTCCCTTCGAATCGGACGCTAGATTTTTCACTTGCGGCACCAATCTAGCGCGGACCCCGCCGAAAAATCCTGCAGCCGTTTGCCACCGTATCAGGGCTGCCTTGTGCCGGAGAATATGCTGATTGTTTGCCCAGATTTCAAAACGGTGAGCGCGATGAATTCCTCGCCGCTCGGGCCCATGAACATGCCCTGGATTGTGCCCTCAGGCGATCCATCCGGCGGTAGCAGACGGCCGCTGAAGCTCGCGCCGTCCGCGCTGATCACAACCTCTTTCAGTTGGCTGGACAGGGTCGGGCCGTTCACGAAGAACGGGATCGTGCCGGTAATTGCTTTCGTCGCGTAATCGGCGTGGAAGGCGAAGCCCTTGTCGTTGTACGACATCGCGTAATCGGCCGCGCCACTTGCGGGAAGTGCGCTCGGCGGGGTTGGAATGCCATATGCAAACGTCAGCAGCAGAGTGGACTGTGATTGGTTCGCTTCGGGGGCACTGACAAAGTACCCTTGCATCACATATTGCTGAAGCTTCTCCGCTACGATTGGTCGGACCAGCTGGCATATGCCGCCCAGCACATCGAAGGTCACGTCAACCAGTTCACCGCGGAAGGACCCGCCTACGGTGCGCGGAACGAGTTTTCCTTCGCCGAGCGTCGGAAGCTTGAGAAAAAGGCGGTTGGGCGCCTCAAACCGCATGCTGTGCCCAGGCTGAGACGTTAGTGAACCGGCTTCTGGAATGAAGTCCCAACCGCTTCCGCGCCCGCGCTCAGAATACCCGAGGGAGGCGAAAGCCTGCGAGCTCGACGCTCCGAGAGTGCCGAACGATCCCACATTCGGCGGTGGGGTCGGGGTCGGGGTCGTGGTCGGGGTCGGGGTCGGAGTGGGCGCGGGGGTTGGGCCTGAGCTGGTCGGTGGCGGAGAGCTACTATCTCCTCCGCCACATCCGGTCAGTAACACGGCTCCCACACCGACGAGCGCATCGCGTCGACTCAGTTGCACCATAAGTCACCTCCTGCTGATCACCCTGTTCGAGGACTCCGCGGAGGTGAATGATGGCGACCCGATGGGTTGCCGATGTTGTGCCGATGATTGGCTCCCGCGCCGGTTCGCGAGGCGAACGCGCGGTCGCGCATCTGCTCGATGTAGAGGCGCGCGAAGACCTCGCGCGTCTGCGGATCCCGCGAAACCGTGCCCGCCCCATTTGCGGCGCCGAGCTCGGCGCGGCTGTTAATGTGGGGAAAAGGCCGGCTGGGGACGGGCACACCCAAAAAGTTGCTCAGTGGCTCCCAACCCTCGCGAACGTCGAATTGGAGGATGCGCTCCGGTGCAATCCCTTCGATCACCGCGCGGTTACGCGCCCGATACCAACTGGTCACGAACTCCTTGTCGGCGACATCGCCGCCGATCGGGTCGTAGACGGTGGCCTGCATCAGCGCGCCAAGCGGCGTGCCATCGTGTGCCTGTTGCATCCAGGGCGACAAGATCGTCGTCGAAACCGAATCGAACCAGGATTCTGGCTCCCGCGTCGTCAGCACCACCTTGGCATCGGGATAGAAGGCTGCAATTTCGCGCCAGTAAGTGGCTGAGGGGTAGTCGCTGGTGGAGGCGAATCCGTCGAATATCGCGTCCCATTGTGGGCGCCCCCTTACCGCCTCGAGCCAGAGGGGCACCTGTTGCCGTTCGGCCGCGAAGACTTCGGTCATGTGATGGCAAGGCCCGAACCCGAGCGCCTCGAGCGCGAACTTCATCGACAGCGTCGCGTTGCGGCCCAACCCTGCGGCGATGACCCTGATCGTCATGCGGTTGCCGTCATTGGCCGGACCGCGCCGTAGACGACTGACAGTCCGCTTGCCGTACCGCGAAGTCGAGCAACTGCCGAATGTTGGCTCGCTCGCGCAGCAATCTGGTGCGGTCGTCCGAGTCCAGGCAGGTCTCGAGCCGAGCCGTGATTGCCGTGATCTCGCGTTCGCACACCGCGGCGATCCGGGCCGATTTGGACGCGCTCGCCGACGCGCCATGGGACGTTTGTTCGATCACGCCCTATTGCCGGCGCTTGAACCATTCGCTCGCGATCACCTCGCGGCGGTGGTCGGTGAGATACCAATAGCCGTCGTCCTCATCGTATTCGCAGGTGAATGCGCGAGTCATGAAGCTGCGTGCTTCGCCCAGGCTCGAGAAGAGATCAGGCCGCAAGGAAAACTGTCGCTCCGCGTCGTCATTGCTGAGCCGCGCATTTTCCGCCTCGCATTCGCCCCGCGTGGGAAACGGGGTCGGGGTGTAGATGTGATTGGCCGCCGCCGGGCTGGCGAGAAGCGTGGCCGCCAGAATGGCGGAAGGGATAGGCCTTTTCATCAAAGACTCCTGTAATGGTCTTCCGAAACATGCGGTCGACTGACAGGTACCGGCTCCGGACGCACACCGGCCATGATGGCGTCCCGACGAACAGCCGATGTTTTGCTGATGATTGTGGGATCGCGGGGTTTTTCCGCTCAGGGGCGGCCTAGAGGCTGAGCGAGCCTTTGACGAAAGGATCGGGTTCGACGCCGCGAGCTTTCCAATAGGCTAGGTGACCGGTGCGCCGACACAGCTCCGTGAACCGCGCATCGGCGCGCAAGTTGGCGCAAGCCGGCACGAAAACGAACTGGGTCCGCCCCCAAACCGGCCCGGAGTAGAGGTCCCGGACCAGCAAACCTCGGGCACCTTGGACGAAACGACCCTTCTGGGTCAGCAACCCGTCGGCAACGCCGTAAGCCATATCGACCAGGCCAAGGTACGAAAACGCCATCACCGCATTCGCGGCCATTCCGGGCGATTGTGTGGCAGCGGCCATCATCGCAGGTTCTGCCCTGCGCGCGCCATCCGCGGTGTGGTCAGCGATCGCCTCGATCGTCGCGCGCCAGGCGGCGATTGTCCCTTGATGAAGGTCGCCCGGCCTTCGCTGATCATCATAGAGCAGGGAGCGAGCTGCTTCCGGTCTGCCAGTAAAGGCCAGCGTGATCATCCGCGCGTTCCATACACTCGGATTTCCGGGCCAGAGTTGGAGCGCGCGGTTGGCGACTTGGTCGGCCTTGGCGAGGTCGCCGAAAATCCAGTGCTTCATCGCACGTCGCGCCTGATGCGCGGGGTTGAACGGCTCAACTGCGATGGCGCGCTCGTTGAAGCGGAGCGACTCACGGCAGCGCCCCATGCCCTGATAGAATAGCGTAAGCTGGGCTAGTGCGAGCGCGCACTCGGGAGCATCGCGGATTATGTCTAGCAGTGTGACTTCGTAGGTGACCCAATCGTCGAGATCGAGCCGCTGGCTTGCCATCACCGCACGCGCATTAGGCTCTCGCGGATGGAGGTCGAGAGCACGTTGCGCCGCCACGAGCGATGCAGGCTGGCTTGTTTCGACGGCAGCGAGCCACCCCCACGCATCCGCCCGCTCGGGATCCGCCATGACGACCTGGCGAAATAGCGAAGTCGCGCGCTCGCGCGATTGCGGCTCTCCAGAGGCTTGCAACATCCGGCCACGTTCGACCAGCGCATCGAGTTCGCGATCGCGCTGTAATGACCGATAAAGAGCGCCGGCGGCGACGGCAGCGACAGTCAGTGCCGCTCCGCCCGCGAGGAGGGCTCTGCGCCGCACCGGCTGGGATGCGGCCTGGTGTGCTGCGACGGGCGCCGTGCGTAGGGTGGCATCAGTACTCTTCAAACGGTAGCCGACACGCGGCACGGTCTCGATCTCGATGTCGCCACCGGTCACTACCACCAGCCTGCGTAACTCGCCGACCGCGCGATTGATCGCGTCGTCGCCGACGATGAGACCGTCCCAGCATTGATCGAGGAGAACTTCGCGCGAAAGCACCGACCCTTGTGCGTCCGAAAGGGCGAGCAAGACGCGGATCACTCGCGGCTCTCCTTTCGCCGCACCGTCAGGCCCTTCGATCGTGAGCAGTGACGGCCGGACTACCAGATTGCCGAGGTGAAAATCCTCACGCTCCGCCAACGGCCTGGCGCTCGTCCGCCGCCCTGGCGCCAGATGAGGATCAGCGTTGTTCATCGCCGCACGATTAGCGAAAGGACCGGAGATGCGCGAGGGGTCAGAACCGCATGTCCGCCGACAAGCCGAACTCGCGTGGATCGCCGGCGGTCGCCAGCCGGGAGCCCGGTCCGCTGTGATAGGTCAGGTAGAAGGCGTTCAGTGCATTGTGCAGGTATGCGGAGACGGTGAGAGGTCCGTGGGTCCAATTGGCGCCGGCATCGACCACCTCCGCCCCGGCAACACGGCGGGCCGGATCGTTCAGATCATCGCTGAAATAACCGCTGTGATGACGCGCCCGGAGCGAAAATCGCAGCGCATTGGTTGGACGCCAATCGGCGGCAAGCGATGCGGTCAGGTGTGGCGAAAGCTGGAATTCGTTGCCGAGCAGCGGATCCGTCGGCGAGAGCGTACGGGTCAACTTGGTGCGCAGGATACCGACCCCGCTGGAAAGCGTAAGTCGTGGCGTGGCCCGCCAACTCCCCTCCAACTCCGCGCCGTAGTTATAGCCGGCGAGCGCATTGCCGACCTCCGCTATCGTTACGACCCCGCCCGGAGTGATTATTTGACGCTGTAGCGTGCGCTGCAAGTTTTCCTGGTCGTAATAGAAGGCATTGATTGACGCCGTGAATGACCTGCCGGGCGGCGCGGCGCGGAGGAACAGTTCGTAGTCCCACAGCGTCTCCGCGCCAAAGGTCTGCACCACCCTCCGGCGCGCGTCCAGGCTCACTCCGCCCGGGTTGTACGCCCGTTGGACCAGAGCGCCGCCCCTCACCCCGTCGAATACTTCCCAACTCGCGCTGATCTTGGGAAGCATACGTTCGAATCGTTGATTGTAATCGATCGACTGCGGCAGCCCCGCGCCGGCTCCAAGCGTGCCGATGCGGTCCTGACCATCGCGCTGATAACGGACCCCTGCGGTGAGGGTCAGACGTTGCACCGGTTGCCACTCGCCTTGGCCAAACAACCCGAGCGACGATTGGCGGTCGTAAAACTCGCCTCGCCCCAACTGCGCGGCGCGCAAGTCGATGCGCTGTTCCAGCTTCGACCTCGTGATGTTCGCGCCCGCGAGCAGGCTCAGGGATGGGGCAGGTCGCCAGGTCAAAACTCCCTCGGTCCCTGCATCGCGACCGGTGACGCGGGTTACGCCGAAGCCTGGCGGCGCGGTGCGGCGGATCAGGGCGTCGCCGCCTGTGGTGGTCAGCTTCGCGCTCCAGCCGGTCGCGAAATCCCATACGCCTTCGATTACGCCAGAATTGGTGCGAACATCGAAGAAGCCGTATGTTGCTTCCGGGTCGCGCCGCTCCTTGAAGGGTTCGCGCACACCTTCAAACTGCGGCGCGGCCGAACGGTTGTGCGTGGCCGTGGCCGACACCTGAAGGCCCGGCAACGCGGTAGGCGTGGCGAGCAGTTTTAGGCGAACGACGGCGTAGCGGTCGCGGTTGTAACTTATCCCGGTTCCGGGCGCGGTGATCACGCTGGCCGGTCGGCTGGTCCGAAAGTCCGCAGACAATCGCATGGCGACGGTATCGGCGATGATGGGTCCTGACACCGTGGCCGAGACTTGGCGCGTGTCATAGTTGCCAACAATACCGCGGGCGCGCGCTTCCAACTGGAAAGTCGGCGCGCGGGTATAGGCGAAAATCGCACCAGCAATCGCGTTACGACCCTGCGTGGTGGTTTGGGGGCTGCGGTACACTTCGATCCGTTCGAGATCCCACAGATTGGTCACACCGTAGGCAAGCTCATTGTACGTGACCGGTCGGCCGTCGATCTGCAAAGTTACACGCGGCCGGTTGCCGCTGAGAAATGCCGGAAGATCGCGCAAGGGGCCGTTCCCGTCCTGGCCGCGGATTGTCGGGCCTTCGCTTCCAGATCCGAGGCGGACGTTGGCAAGGCTCGACAAGATGTCCTCGAGCCGCGGGCTGCCGATAGCATCCTCCAGTTCTTCTCCGGTGATCACGACCAGGCTCGAAGGAGTTTCAGCGGCCGTGCGTTGCACCCGCTCACCGGTAACTACCAGTACCGGCTCGGCCCCCTTTGCCAGAGTCCCGAAGCAGAGCGCAGGCACAAGGAAGATCAGGCCTGAGAGGCGGGCGGCCAGGGCGACACGTAAATTCAAAGGACGATCCCTGGCGTGGAGAATCTCGACGCTGCTCGGGTCACCCAAACGCCCTTTCTCGTTACATTTGGAGCTATAGCGCACCATGCACTACGCCGAAAGAATGCAGTACTTGTGATTGGTTAGGTGCACGGGGACTATCGCGTAGCTGCCATCCGTTCGATCGCGCACTGACGACAGCTTTAGGCACGAAGGGCAAACCGCTCGAATGACAGGGAGGGGCCGCGCAGCCGACGTTGCTAACTCGTCACCGCAACTTCAACCTCGGTAAAATGAACTAAGCCTCGCGACACCAAGCGAGGCGGCCTTGTGAAACTCAGCATCTTCGAGCGCATCACCAACCAGATCGTCGATACGATAGAGTCAGGCGCGGGCGATTCCATCATGCCTTCATCGCGTCGGCAAGGCGCTGGACTGTCCGACCAATGCCATCACCGGCGGGGCCTACCGCGGGCTCAACGTCTTGAGCCTGTGGATCGTCGGAGAGATACCCTCAAGTGTCCAGCTTGCGGCAGGCATGTCTCAGTAATCGCCCCTGTTTTGCACGGATAGCGGGCAAACAAAGAGATTGGAAAGGCCGTGTACAGAGGCGGCGATTCAGCCGGAAAGCGCCGCGAACTTCGCCCCCCGTGACCAACTGCAACAGTGAACTGCTACAGAGAAATCTCGAGCGGCGCCGCTTGAAAGGCCAAGAATGGCGGAATTGCTGGGGTGCGGATTTCTGGCTAAGGCTCCTGCCGCCCCAGCCAGGCTATCGGACAACGTAGCGAATCGAGCGCGTCTAGCCTGCGATCTGGTTGATCCGGGCGCGGGTCGCCTCTGCCTGCGCCATGATGTTCGCGACGAGCTGCTTGCAGGTCGGGATGTCGTGAACCAGCGCCTGGCTTTGCCCAGAGCTCCAGATGCCGCCGTCCATGTTCCCTTGGCCGTAGACGAGGTCGCGCCCCCGTGCCCCGGCCATAAGATGCTTCACTTCCTCGAACGTGGTGTCGGGATTGCGCTGGATCGTCGCGACCTCCTCTGAAACCGCGTTGCGGGCGACGCGCGCGGTGTTGCGGAAGGGACGCCCGACGAGGACGGTGTCGAGTTCGGTATTCTCGACGATCTTCTGCTTCACGTTCGGATGGATGGCCGCCTCCTGAGTGGCGCAGAAGCGCGTGCCCATGTTGACCGCGTCCGCCCCCAACGCGAGCGCGGCGATCAGGCTGCGCCCGTCCGCCATCCCGCCGCTGGCGACGATCGGCACGTCTGGCAGCGCGTCCACCGTGGCGGGCAGAAGCACGACCAAGCCGACATCGTCTTCGCCCGGGTGCCCTGCGCATTCGAAGCCGTCGATGCTGATGACATCCACGCCCTTGCGTACGGCGCTCTCGGAATGGCGGACGCTGGTGCACTTGTGGATCACCTTGACCCCCGCTTCCTTGAAGGCGGGCAGATGGTCGGTCGGTGCACGGCCCGCGGTCTCGACGATCTTGAGCCCGCTCTCGATTATCGCTTCGCGGTACTCGTCGTAAGGGATCGGATTGATCGAGGGGAGGAGCGTGAGGTTCACTCCGAACGGCTTGCTGGTGAGCGAGCGGACCTTGTCGATTTCCTCCTTCAGCGCAGCGCCCGAGGGGAACATGTGCGCCGTGATGAAGCCAAGCGCTCCCGCCTCGGCCACAGCCGCGACCAGCTCTCCGTAACCGACGCCGGTCATCCCGCCCATCAGGATCGGTGTATCGATGCCGAACATCTCGGTAATCCGGGTCTTGAAGGCCACGTTGCTCTCTCCCATCCGCTTTACGTTTGCGTCAACCTGCCGCCCGGCGGGGCATCTGGCAAGCGATTCGAGCCGACTGGACAGCCGCGCGGGGTTGAGACACAAACATCAGCGATGGCGGGGGACAATTCGGCTCAGGTCGCGGACGACGCTTTGCGGGCCCGCAAGCTCACCCGGGCTGGGCTGGTAAGGGTCGAGTTGATACCTCCCCCCGCCTCTGCCTCACCGTTCGTCACCACCTTCTTTCGCGTGCAGTGCGACGAGACTGAAATCCGCGACGTGCAGCCCTCGTCCATCGGGCTGGTGGCGGTGATGGCCCGCGGCAGCGGCCACATGCACTTCCTGGACGGACGGGTCGAGGCCAGCCACCCTCTGATGGTGCTGACGCCGACCAGCGCGGCGACCACTTTCGAGGTGGCAGGGCCATGGGACGCATTCGGCGCCATGCTGAGCCCGGCCGGATGGGCCGCGTTGACAGGCCTGTCCGCGACTGTTCACGGCAACCGGATGATGGCGGCCGCCGACGTGCTTCCGCCGCGCCTGGTGGCCGCTTGCGAACGCTTGCGTGAAGAGTTCGGCTCTCTGGAAAACCATCAGATGGCCGACCTGCTGTGCGAAGCTCTCATGCCATCCTTGCGCCGGCTGCCGCCGGGGCATGCCGAACTGATCGGCACTGTAGCCGAATGGCTCGCGCAGTCGCTGTCGCCAGAGCTTGCCGAACTGTTCGCGCGCTGCCGCTACGGCGAGCGCCAGGTCCAGCGACTGGTAGAGCGCTATTTCGGGTTGGCTCCGAGAACACTGGCGCGCAAATATCGCGCCCTGCGCGCGGCCGTCCTGCTATCGCGCCCGGGCGTCACCGCCGACGACATTGCCGCGGTTCAGGACCACTTCTACGATCAACCTCACATGATCCGCGAGATGCGGCTGTTTGCGGGCCGGACCCCCGCGCGCATTGCCGATCCAGATACGCCTTACCTTTCGGCTTTTCTCGATCTTCGGGATTTCAGCGAGGGTGGATCGCGCATGGCACCAATCCCGGACGACTTGCGCGCCTGAAACCCCAGCACTTTTATCCGAAGCGGCTCGGCAATTTATCAAGTCGCCGCAGCAAGTCATTGAAAGACTGGTCTTGTTGAACCGAATAGACCTGCTTCAGGCTACTCTGGAGCATGATCAGGTGCGCATCGAGACGCGACCTGGAGCGTAAGTCTGGCTGGTAATGCATGATACACCTGTTTCAACGCCAAGCGCCGTTAAGCAGATGAAGTTCCAAACTTAACTTCGGATCGAAAACGTTGCAGCGATGCAACAACCGCTCGCGTATGGAATGGCGACCCGATATAGCAGCGGCGATGAGGTCCCCGCCCTTGGACGAATTTCGCAACAGCAAGGGTCCGGTAGCGGATTTGATGCGGGTCCACGATTGGTCCGCTTCCCCCCTTGGCAACCCCGCCGGCTGGCCGCGCACGCTGCAGCTGGTGGTGGAGCTGATGCTTTCCTCCAAGTTCCCCATGTTCGTCGCCTGGGGGCCGAAGCTCGGGTTTCTCTACAACGATGCCTACTCCGAAATCCTGCAGGAGAAGCATCCCGCTGCACTGGGCCGGCGGTTCGATGATGTCTGGCGGGAAATCTGGCCCGATGTTTCGCCCCTGGTCGATGCGACCCTGAAAGGAGAAGCGGTATACCGGGAAAACCTCCCGCTCCTCATGAACCGGAAGGGGTTCGAGGAGGAAACCTGGTTCACGTTCTCCTATTCTCCCGTGCGCGACGAGCAGGGCGAGATTGCCGGCCTGTTCTGTGCGGTTGCCGAGACCACAACCGCGGTCGTTGCCGAGCGCAACCTTCGTGATAGCGAATCGCGCTTAAGGCTTGCCATCGATGGAGCGCGGATCGGTACATGGGACTGGGATCTCAAGACATCCCGGGGGACATGGTCGCCCCGAACGATGGAAATACTCGGCTCCGACGTCGGGGAGAACATCACCCTCGACCAGCGCATAGCCACAATCCATCCGGATGATCGTGAACGGGTCTGGCAGGAATACAAGGACGCGCTCAAGGCCCACGGGGATCTCGTCAGCGAATACCGGGCGGTCCGGCCGAACGGCGAGGTGCGCTGGATTTCTTCGCGCGGAGCGTTCGAGCGGGACGCGGAACGATGGGCCGTCCGCACCGCGGGCATCGTCATCGACATCACCGAGAGCAAGGTGGCCGAGACGGCGCTACGCGAAAGCGAGGCGCGTTTTCGCCTGATGGCCGACGCGGTCCCGCAGATCGTGTGGATCACCGACGCCCAGGGCCGTGCCGAGTTCTTCAACAAGCAGTGGGCCAATTACACGGGCATCGATCCGGCGCCGTCTTCGGTCGAGAGAGCAGCGGACCACATTCACCCCGACGACGCAGGAGCCACGCTCGCCGCGTTCCAGCAATGCACCGTCAGCGGAGAGCCCTTCCGCGTCGAACACCGGATTCGCTCGCGAACGGGCGAATACCGCTGGTTCCTCGTAAGAGCGGAAGCCTATCGCGATCCCGTGACCGGCAAAATCGCGCGCTGGTTCGGCGCGTCCGTCGATATCCACGACCGAAAGCTCGCCGAGGCACGCCTCCACCTCCTCAACGAAAATCTCGAGGACCAGGTCGCGGAGCGCTCGGCCGAGCGTGAGCGGCTGTGGAACCTGTCGCAGGACATGCTGGCCCGGGCCGATTTCAGCGGGATGATGTCCGCTGTAAGCCCGGCATGGGGCAGAGTACTTGGATGGAGCGAAGCTGAACTGCTCGCGCGTCCCTACCGCAGCCTGATCCATCCGGACGACCTGCCCGCGACGATGGCTGCCATCGACGACATGGACCGCTCGGGGCAACCGGCCCGCTTCGAGAACCGGATCGCGACCAAGAGTGGCGAATTCAAGCCCATCGAGTGGACTGTCACGCCCGAACCGGACGGCAAGAACTTCATCGCCGTCGGGCGGGACCTGACCGACAGCAAGATGCGGGAAGTGGAGCTGGAGAGGACGCAGGAGGCTCTTCGCCAGGCGCAGAAGATGGAGGCGGTGGGGCAGCTCACGGGCGGTCTCGCGCACGATTTCAACAACCTCTTGATGGGAGTGTCAGGCGCTCTTGAGCTGATGTCCCGCAGGTTGCAGCAGGGGAGAGCCGACGAGGTTGGACGCTATATCGAGATGGCGGAAGCAGGCGTTTCGCGCGCCGCGTCGCTCACCCATCGTCTGCTGGCTTTTTCCCGCCGGCAGACGCTGGACCCGCAGCCAACCGACCTTGGGCAGGTCATCGGCAACATTCTCGACCTGCTGAAGCGATCGGTCGGCCCCACGATCCGCATCGACGCCAGCGGAGTGGAAGCGGTGTGGCCCACGCTGCTCGATCAGAACCAGTTCGAGAACGCGCTCCTTAACCTGAGCATCAATGCGCGCGACGCGATGCCCAACGGCGGAGTAATCCGGATCGGGGCCGAAAATTGGTCGGCCGGTGTGGCGGACGAAAGCGATCCGGAACTGAACCTGGGCGATTATGTCAGGGTATGGGTAACAGATTCTGGCGAAGGCATGAGCCAGGAAACGATTGCACGCGCATTCGATCCCTTCTTCACAACCAAGCCGATCGGGGAAGAACCGGGCTTGGCCTGTCGATGGTGTACGGGTTCGTCCGCCAATCCGGAGGCGAAGTTAGGATCACCTCCATCCCGAGCGAAGGGACAAGAGTCGACCTTTATTTCCCGCGGTCAGCAAGGGTACAGCTGGCCGGGGCCAAGGATGAAGCCGCGGGATCCCTCCCTGTTCGAACCGAAGCCGGAACGATCATGATCGTTGATGACGAAGCGGTAATCCGCTCTCTCGTCGGCGAGGAGCTGGGCGATCGCGGGTATACCACGCTGGAAGCGAACGACGGAATCGAGGCTCTGTCGCTGCTCGATGACAGCGGTCCCATCGATCTGCTGATCACCGACGTCGGCCTGCCCAATGGATTGAACGGGCGACAGCTGGCGGATGCTGCGCGGGTTCGCCAGCCAGGCCTCCAGGTCCTTTTCATCACCGGTTACGCGGAGACTTCGGTAATCGGGGACACCCAACTCGATCCGGGTATGCACGTTCTGACAAAGCCGTTCGAAATGGACGTGCTGGCAAACCGGGTGATGGACCTGATGGCCCGCAACCAGGCCGCCAACTGACGCGGGGCGCGCCGCGCGTCGTCAATCCGCTCAGTAAGCTATCGAGATCCGGGATCGCGCCCCGCCGCATGATCGTCCACTGGGCAACCTGGTGGCCCTTGACCGCCGAGTCCGCCGGCGACAGGCCGTTAAGGCGGCCACCGCCAGTTCGCGGCCGTTGAGGGTCGCGTCGCCGATCCCGTAAATGCCTTGGTCGGTCTCTATCCTGAGGGTGACGAAGTTGCGTCCCGGACACGTGACGATCACCCTTGCCGACTGGATTTTCATACGGTGCTCCTAGCCTGGCACTCCGGAAAGAACGGTCTCCAGCTCTGCCGGTCCGAGTTCGGCGGATAGCTGGTCTAAGGTGCACTGGGTGGGGGACTTGTCAGGTCGCCAGCGAAGAAAGGTCGTGCCGTGGCGAAAGCGGCCTCCGGTCACCTGGTCGTAGCGGACTTCGGCAACGAGCTTCGGCTCGACCGCCATCCATTCGCTGCTTCGCCCGTTCTTCGACCATCGGCTGGCTCCGCCTGGCGCGCTGCCCGTGAAGGCAGAGGCGCCTTTCAACGGCTCCAGCAGCGCGCGGAGCTCCGCTCGCTGGTCCTCGTTGAACGACGAGGTGAAACCGACATGGTGGAGAAGCCCTTCCCCGTCATGGAGACCCAGCAGAAGCGATGCGATCTTGGTTCCCTTCGCGTCGTAGCGGAAACCGCCGATCACGCAGTCGGCCGTGCGCTCGACCTTGTGCTTGAACATGGCGCGTTCGCCTGGCTGGTAAGCCTGATCGCGGCGCTTGGCGATGACGCCGTCCAGTGCTCCGCCGCTTCGGGCAAGCCAATCGCGAGCGACGTCCGCTTTCAGCGTGACCGGGGAGAGCATGATCGATTCTGGCAAGCCGGCGGCGAACTTCTCCAATGCAGCGCGGCGGTTCGCGAGCGGCTCATCGATGAGCACTTGTGAGCCAAGCTGGAGGCAGTCGAAAAGCATGAGCTGCGCAGGCGTTTCTCTCGAAAGGCGTTCGATGCGTGAGGCCGCCGGGTGAAGGCGGCTCTGCAGCGCGGCGAACGACAGCACCCCGTTGATCGGCAGGACGATCTCCCCGTCTACGACGAATTGCTTCTGGCGCACGCTGCCGAGCGCTGCCGCCAGTTCAGGGAAATAGCGATGCAGCGGCTTTCCCGACTTGGACATAAGCGCGACATCCGCGTGATCGCGGAAGACGAGGCAGCGGAAGCCGTCCCACTTGGGCTCGTACTGCAGGTCATCGCCCTGCGGCAGATGATCCACCAACCGCGCCTCCATCGGCGGAGTGGAGAGTGGAATCTCCAGGCCATCCATGGAGCGCACGGTGTTCATAGCGGGTTTCGGGAGCGCGACGGGTGCATCGGGACGGGAAACGCACCGGGGCCCCGGACTATCCCGGGGGCCCCAATCCTTCTCACATGGCTCCCGCACACCGCGGCGCCCATCAGCGCAGTCTGGCGAGGATCGTTGACGCCTACCCTCCAATCGGCACTCCGACGAAAGCAGGTTCAGGCAATGTTGTGGCGGTGAAGGCAGTCAGTCAGCAACCGGTCTCCGAACAGCGACTGCTTTGCGCCCCCATTGCGGAAGTCTAGAGCGCGAGCAACCTTCCCCTCCAAAGCTGCCATTGCAAGGGACGCCCCTAGTCTGGCGCGATGCGTCGCTACCAGTTATCATGCGAATGGTCGCGAGCGGCTGGTCCGCAAGTTTTGAGGATCCGACATGAGAACTTGCCTCATCTCCCTGGCGCTGATGTCCCTCGCAGGATGCGCGACGACATCTAGCCGAAGCGCCGCTGGACTCTCTTACTGTCAGAAGATGGAGCGGGAGATGGGCACAGCCCACGTCCACGATCATGCCGAAGAAAAGGGCATGGGACTCAATCCGATGAATGTGACACATGCGCGTTGTCGGAGCATGCTCGGAATAAGATAACTTCGCGGCGCCTTCCGAATAGCGCTTGACCCTGACACGGTGTCAGACTCCATTGTCGATTGTGACGAGTCGCATCGATGAAGGGACTGGCAATGGCTAATAGTTGCCACAGCGCTGACGGCATGCACCACGGGCACGATAGCGACGGGGAAGGAGCGCTCGTAACGGATCCGGTCTGTGGGATGAAAGTGGACGCCCGCACGGCTGAACATCGGCACGAGCATGGCCGCACTGTTCACTATTTCTGTAGCGCAGGATGCCTTCAGAAATTCACGGCTGACCCGTCCAAGTATCTGATCGCGGAGCGACCGGACCCCGCCGTGATCGCTGCAGCGCCCGGCACGATCTGGACCTGCCCGATGCATCCGGAAATCCGGCGCGATGGGCCGGGAAGCTGCCCAATCTGCGGCATGGCGCTCGAGCCTCTTGAGCCGACGCTCGAGGAGGGACCCAACCCCGAACTCGCCGACATGACAAGGCGGTTCTGGATCAGTGCCGTGTTCACCGTGCCGCTGGCGCTGCTCGTGGTTGCGCAGGAGCTCATAGGCATCGAGCTGCTGCCCATGCGCACGTTCGTGTGGGTTCAATTCGTCCTGGCCACGCCAGTAGTACTGTGGGGCGGCTGGCCATTCTTTGAGCGGTTCTGGGCTTCTCTCAAGACCCGCAAACTCAACATGTTCACCTTGATCGGCCTCGGTATCGGGGTTGCCTATGGCTACAGCGTCGTCGCGACACTCGCGCCAGATGATTTTCCAGCCTCGCTGCGCACGATGGGCGGGCTCGTCCCCGTCTATTTCGAGGCGGCGGCGGTCATCACCACGCTGGTTCTGCTCGGGCAAGTGCTTGAGCTGCGAGCCCGGTCGGCCACCGGGCAAGCGATCCGTTCCTTACTCGGACTGGCCCCGAAGACGGCGCGCCGGGTCCATCCCGACGGGTCCGAGGAGGATATTCCTCTCGATCACGTGCAGGTGGGCGATCTCCTGCGCATTCGACCGGGCGAAAAAGTGCCGGTCGATGGCTTGGTGTCCGACGGCCGCAGTTCGGTCGACGAGTCTATGATCAGCGGTGAACCGGTCCCGGTCGAAAAGACCGCTGGCGACCGCGTGATCGGTGCGACGGTCAACGGGACAGGCAGCCTCGTGATGAAGGCCGACCGGGTGGGGCGGGACACCGTTCTTTCCCAGATCGTGCGCATGGTGGCCGAAGCGCAGCGTTCGCGAGCACCGATCCAGGCGCTGGCTGATAAGGTATCTGCATGGTTCGTGCCTGCGGTGGTGCTGGTCGCGCTCATTGCGTTCGCGGTGTGGAACTTCGTCGGCCCCGAGCCGCGAGTGGCGCACGCCTTGGTCAACGGGGTTGCGGTCCTGATCATCGCCTGCCCTTGCGCTCTCGGTCTCGCCACCCCGATGTCGATCATGGTCGGCACGGGGCGCGGCGCGATGGCCGGCGTTCTCGTCAAGAACGCCGAAGCACTCGAACTTATGGAGAAGATCGACACCCTGGTGGTGGACAAGACCGGAACGCTGACGCTGGGCAAGCCCAAGCTTGTCGGGGTTACGGCTTCTGGCGATTTCGTCCAAGATGATGTCCTCAAACTTGCCGCAGCGCTCGAACGCGGCAGTGAGCATCCGCTGGCGGCGGCCATCGTCGAAGGAGCGCAGGAGCGAGGCCTTGCTATACCTGTCTCTTCCGATTTCCAGTCGCACACCGGCAAGGGTGTGAGCGGGAAGGTCGGTGGCCGCGCGGTGTTCCTTGGCAACAAGGCGATGCTGGCGGACAACGGCATCTCGACCCAAGCTTTGGAAGGCAAGGCCGACGAGCACCGGGCCGATGGCGAGGGGGTGATGTTTCTCGGCGTCGATGGAGCACTGGCCGGGCTCGTCGTGGTGGCCGATCCGATCAAGGAAAGCGCCGTGGAAGCAGTCGCGGAGCTCCGCCGGGCAAATATCCACGTCGTGATGATGACCGGCGATAATCGCCGCACCGCCGAAGCGGTCGCGCGGCGCGTGGGAATCGACGAAGTCCTGTCGGAAGTGCTTCCCGACCAGAAGCAGGCGAAGGTGGAGGATCTGCGCCGGGCCGGGCGCCGGGTGGCCATGGCAGGTGACGGCATAAACGATGCGCCCGCGCTTGCAGCTGCCGACGTCGGCATCGCGATGGGAACCGGAACCGACGTGGCTATGGAAAGCGCCGCGGTGACGCTCGTGAAGGGCGACCTAAGCGGGATCGTCCGCGCGCGGCACCTAAGCCGAGCGACGATGCGCAACATCCGCCAGAACCTTTTCTTCTCGTTCGTCTTTAATGCCGCAGGCGTGCCGATCGCAGCCGGGGTTCTCTACCCTTGGTTCGGCATACTGCTCAGCCCGATCATTGCCGGGGCAGCGATGGCCTTCAGCTCGGTGGCGGTCATCGGCAATTCGCTCCTGCTCAAGAAGGTGCGACTGTGATGGCGGCCATTGGCATGGAGAGGGACCGCACGCTAACGATGCTGGGTTCGCTATCCTCGATCGGAGCGGCCGTTGCGGGGGTGGGCGTTGGGATCCTCTTCGCTAGCGAGCTTGCACCCGTGGCATGGCCTGCTCTCGCCATCGGGGTGATCGTCCATCTTTACGGAATGGTAGGCGGGGTGAGAGTTCGCGGACGGCATGGCTATCGCCCCGGATCGCTAGAGACTGCCGGTTTTTGGGCCTGTTGGGCGATCGTTGCCGGATTGCTCGTCTACGCTGCCATCGAGCTGGCGGCATGAAGATCGGTGAAGCCTCATCGGCCTCCGGGATCAGCCCGAGGATGATCCGCCATTACGAAAAGATCGGACTGATGCCTGCGGCGATCCGGCGCGATTCCGGTTATCGCGACTACGATGAGGACGATGTTCACACCCTGCGCTTCATCGGACATGCTCGTGACTTGGGTTTTCCGACCGATGAGATTGCCCAGTTGCTCGCGCTGTGGCGCGACCGGGCCCGGTCAAGCGCCGACGTGAAAACGTTGGCGCTCGCTCGCGCAGCTGAACTCGAGCGCAAGGCGCGCCAGCTCGATGAAATGCGTGAGGCACTTGTCGCGCTTGCGACGCAGTGCCATGGAGACAGCCGTCCCGATTGCCCGATACTGGGCGGACTAGAGGCGATTTGATGCGGGTCAATGCGGCCAAGCGCGGGATGAAGCAAAAGCGCGGCATGTTCGCTGCGCTCATACGACTGCTCATGATCGCGTCGTTCATTCTCATGCCGCTTAGCATGTTGGGAACGCCGGCCGTGGCGGTCGAACACGCGCCTGCCGCCGCATCCGTTCCCTGCGAAAGCCACGGCGAGCCATCCAAGGCTCAGCACGAGAACCGCGCACACTGCGCTTCTTGTGTCGGGATTGCACAGCCCCAGACACCCTTGCCGCCGGCCATTCTCCAGCTGGCTCCCGACTTGAACGAGGGTGCTACCCCATTCCTGCTAGGGCATCTCAACGACGTGGCAACGCCCCCTCCGAAGGCCGCCTGAAGTTCGCTTTCGCCAACTTCAATTTCGGAGAACAGACATGCTGAAATATATTCTGGGCGCTGCGGCGCTGACGTTTGCCGCCCCCGTCTTCGCCCAATCCGCTCCCGTGGCTGACCCACATGCCGGCCATGCCCAGCATGCGCAAGCCGCGCAAACTGAGCAGCAGGGTGGACACGCCGGTCACGCAGCCATGATGATGGATTGCTGCAAGAAGTGCTGCGAAGACAGCAAGGCCGATGCCAAGATGGACTGCTGCGACAAGCCCAAGGAGGGCGCGCCTGAAGCGCCTGCCGGGCACCAGCACTGATATCCTGAAACTCCGGGGCGCCGCGCAGAGCGGCGCCCGTCTTTCTTCCAGGGATAATGCACATGAGTAATGCTTTGCCGCTGTCCCGGCGGCGGTTTGTTATGGGTAGCGCTGCGCTTGCCGGGCTGGCGGGCGCTGTTCCCGCTTGGGCGAAGACCACCAGCCATGGGTCGGCCGCCAAGGGATTCGACACGCTGACGGGTCCCGAAATCGACCTTGCGATCGCTGCTTCCGACTTTCTCGTTAACGGAAGGACCGGTCATGCGGTCACCATCAACGGGTCGGTCCCAGCCCCTTTGATTCGACTGAAAGAAGGCCAGAACGTCCGTCTTCGAGTGACCAACCATCTAGACGAGGACACTTCGATCCATTGGCACGGCTTGATCGTGCCATTCCAGATGGACGGCGTGCCGGGGGTGAGCTTCCCTGGGATCAAGCCGCATTCGACTTTCACCTACGAATTCCCCGTCAGGCAAGCGGGCACCTATTGGTATCACAGTCACAGCGGGCTTCAGGAGCAGCTGGGCCATTACGGACCGATCGTCATCGATCCGGCCGATGCCGATCCTGTCGCACACGACCGCGAGCATGTGCTCGTGCTCTCCGATTGGAGCTTCCTGCATCCTCACACGATCTTCACCCGGCTGAAGCAGGAAGGCGGCTTCTTTAA